>NZ_CABHMZ010000001.1 GCF_902167705.1 Streptococcus constellatus
CCACGAAAATGTTTAGCTTACAGAACTGCTTATGAAGCTCTAGTGGATGAGTTAGAGTAAATGTTGCACTTATTCTTGCAATTTATCTATTAAAATAGCGGGCATGGGCAGCTGCTTCCAAAAGCTGTACTGGATAGCATCATCAAAATAATTGAGCAAGATACAAATCAGATTTCCGTGAGAGCTAATGATGATGTGTTCATTTTGGTGTTTTTCTTCTAATTCTTGCAGAAATGCTAGAGCTCGTTTTTGAGCTGTGAGATTGGATTCGCCGCCTGATAGAGACATATCAGGATTTTCCCAAAGTTGTTTAAGTGTAGCTTCAAATGCTTGGTCGGAAATGTTTTGATTGCTTAGTTTTCTTTCAATCAGTCGCTTGTCCAGATGAACAGGGAGTCCTAATGCTAGGGCTAAAGGTTCTACGGTTTCAATGGCTCGCTGGTAAGGACTAGAATAAATAGCAGAAATGGGTTCCTTTTTCAATACATTTAGCTGTGAAAGGGAGGCGCGCCCTTTTGGGGATAGAGGACGTGTCCATTCGTTAGGCGTATAAGTTGAGTGTGCGTGACGGACAAAATAATAAATGTTGTTCATAAAAACTCCTTTTTTCTTATTTAGTATATCAAAAAATGGAAAAATCTTATACATAAGCAAGAAATAATGCTTATTTAAGAAAAACTTTAACATTGTCTTACGGATAGTTAATATGAGCTTGGTAAACTTTAGTCAACCATTAAAAATAAATCAAAGGAGTAAATAATATGGTTGACAAAAATCATCGTCCAAATAATCAAAGATATACAAGATGGTCTATCCGTCGTTTGAGTGTAGGTGTGGCCTCAGTTGTTGTGGCAAGCGGATTCTTTATTCTCGTTAGCAATCCTGTAAATGCGCAGGTAGGCACACAAAATAAAGTGGTGACAACAGCCCCTTCAAATAGTCCAACGGAATCCAGCAAGTCAATAACAGATTCGAAAGTGGGACAAACTGAAAACCCAACGGCTGAAAAGAAAGAAATACCAGATACAACTAAGCCATCACAAGACGTAGTTGGAAAAACAGGTCAAGCAACAGATAAGAAAGTTCAAGAAAAACAAGAAGTTATAAAAGAAAACAAAGTAGGAAAAACCATTGCAGAAGCTGCTAAAGGAATTCAAAAAGCAGCTGAAAAGGAAGCCTCTCCAAAGGAAGAGAAAGATTCTTCATTGGATCAAGTGAAGAAATCCGTTTCAGACAATCTTAAAAGTCAAATAAATGTTCCTGCATCTTACCTTGACAACGCCATTTACCCAGGTCCATTCACGGCAGGTGTCAATCAAGTCATCCCGTACGAACTGTTTGGTGGCGATGGCATGTTAACACGCCTTCTCCTCAAATCATCAGACGGTGCACCATGGTCAGATAATGGAGCTGCAGGAAATGCAGGTCTGCTTCCATTTGCAGGTTTAGCGAATGGTAAGTATTTCTATCAAGTTTCCCTTGGCGGTAATGCAGCTGGAAAGCAAAATAAAGAACTTTTAGATCAATTGAAAGCTAATGGTACACAAAGTTATACGGCTACTGTGACTGTTTATGGTTCTAAGAATGGTAAGGCTGATTTAACGAATGTTGTTGCAACACGTCAAGTTACTATTAATCTTAATAGCTTAAAAGCGAAAGCTGACCCTTCATTGGAACAAACAAGGAGATCTGTCTCTGAAAATATTAAAGAAAGTACAGATGTTCCGGCTTCCTTCTTACAAAACGCTAACCACCCCGGTCCATTTACAGCAGGTGTGAATGAAGTAATTCCGTATGAAGCTTTCGGTGGCGACGGTATGTTAACACGTCTTCTCCTTAAATCATCAGAGGGTGCACCATGGTCAGATAATGGTACAGCTAACCATCCAGGTCTCCTACCACTTGCAGGTCTAGGTAAAGGACAATATTTCTATCAAGTTTCACTTGACGGTAATGCAGCAGGCAAGCAAGGCAAAGCCCTCTTAGACCAACTGAAAGCTAATGGTACTCATACCTATACAGCAACGGTTACAGTTTACGGGGCAACTAAAGACGGCAAAGCTGATTTGAATAATGTCATCGCAACGCGTCAAGTGAAATTGAACCTAAATGGTACCACAACAGCAGATCAAATCAAAAAATCTGTTTCAGAAAATATTAAAGATAAGATTGATGTTCCAGCAAGCTACTTGAAAAATGCAGACTTCCCTGGTCCATTTACAGCGGGTGTCAACCAAGTGATTCCGTATGAGCTTTTTGGTGGGGATGGTATGCTGACTCGACTTCTGCTCAAATCATCAAATGGTGCGCCATGGTCAGATAACGGCACAGCAAAACATGCAGGACTCCTACCACTTGCAGGTTTAGGCAAAGGCCAATATTTCTATCAAGTTTCACTAGATGGTAATGCAGCAGGTAAGCAAGATAAAGCTTTGTTAGATCGATTGAAAGCCAATGGCACACATTCTTATAAAGCGACGGTTACAGTTTATGGTGCAAAAGATGGCAAAGCTGATGTAAACAGTGTCATTGCAACAAAAGCAGTAACGATTAACCTAAAAGGTGAAAAGAAAGCAGAAGCTAAGCCAGAGAAATCACAACCGGGTCAAAAAGGTCAAACACAAGATCAGGGCAAAAAAGCAGAACATGACGGAAGCAAGCATTCAAATAAAGGTGGGACACCTTCTGCAACAACTTCAAAAGGTGGACAAGCTAAGGCAAGTAAAAAATCGCTTCCTAATACAGGTCAAAAATCCTCTCTTGGCTTGACAGTTTTAGGACTTCTTGGATTAAGCGTAGCAGCTATCTTAGCACTTGTCGGAATGAAACGCAGAGAAAAGAAATAATTCTTGTACTTTGTGAGCGATGATGCTTGAATCAAGTATAGAAATAGTGTTATACTTTTTCATGGTATAACACTATTTTTCACAGTAGAGGTAAGAATATGACAAAGAGAATTTTGTTAGTAGATGATGAGGTAGAGATTACTGAGATTAACAAGCGTTATTTAACACAGGCAGGTTATGAGGTCAATGTGGCGCATGATGGACAGGAAGCCTTAGAGCTGTTTCAGAAATATTCGATTGATTTGATTATTACAGATATTATGATGCCTAATATGGATGGCTATGATTTGATTGGAGAAGTACAGTATCTTGCTCCAGAGCAACCGTTCCTTTTTATCACTGCTAAAACATCTGAGCCGGATAAGATTTATTCTCTTAGTATGGGTGCGGATGATTTCATCACCAAGCCTTTTAGTCCGCGGGAATTAGTGTTACGGGTTCATAATATTTTGCGGCGCATTCACCGCAGTGTGGGAGTAGATGAAAAACTCCAACTAGGGGATTTAGAGATAAATCATGCAACGCGCGAAGTGACAGTGCACGGACAATCGTTGATGATGACCATTAAATCTTTTGAATTATTGTGGATTTTAGCCAGCAATCCTCAGCGGGTCTTTTCTAAAACGGAGCTTTATGAAAAGGTCTGGCAAGAAGATTTTGTGGATGATACTAATACACTAAACGTACACATTCATGCCTTGCGGCAGGATTTGGCGAAGTATAGTACAGAAAAGACGCCCACGATTAAGACCGTCTGGGGCTTAGGGTATAAGATAGAGGTATGAGATGAAATTAAAGCACTTTATTATTGTGGGATACCTCATTTCCACAACTATCACGGTTGTTGCAATTATCTGGTCTGTCAACACCATGCTAATTTCAAAAAGTGATATTTATTTTATTATTGGTATTAGCATTCTAGCTAGTATTACAGGGGCATTAGTCAGTCTTTTGCTGTTGAGTCGTGTCTTTCTCTCTTTGGATAAATTAAAGCAGCTCATAAAAGGGATTTCTGACAAGAAATTTGAAACGGTGAATGACATTAAAAATCCAACGGAATTTAAAGAGTTGGCAGATGCTTTTAATGAAATGTCAACGGATTTACAAGATACTTTTGCTTCTTTAGAAGAAAGCGAGAAAGAAAAGGGCTTGATGATTGCTCAGCTCTCACATGATATTAAAACACCTCTGACGTCTATTCAAGCAACTGTCGAAGGAATGTTAGACGGTGTGATTGCAGCAAATGAGCAGCAATATTATCTTAAAACTATTAGTCGCCAGACCGATCGGTTGAATAAGTTGGTTGAGGAGCTAAGTTTTATCACTTTGAATACGATGAATCAGCCAGATGTGCCTCTTGAAAAAGAAGAAATTTTTCTGGATAAGCTGTTGATTGACATTATGTCTGAATTTCAGCTGGTGATTGATAAAGAAGAGCGAGACATTCAAATTTCTGTTCAGCCAGAGTCAGCCAAAATCGTGAGTCATTATGATAAGCTGTCACGGATTATTCTCAATCTGGTCAGCAATGCTTTTAAGTATGCAGAAGCTGGAACCAAACTGAGCATTGATGCCGCTGTAGAAGGTCAGCGTTTGACTATCAGCGTTACGGATGAAGGACAGGGCATCAAATCAGAAGATTTGGACAAGATTTTCAGGCGTCTTTATCGAGTGGAAAGATCGCGCAATATGAAAACTGGCGGGCACGGTCTAGGGCTTTATATCGCGCGTGAATTGGCACACCAATTGGGTGGTGATATTTTCGTGCAAAGTGAATATGGGCAAGGCAGCAGTTTTTCGCTTGTATTAGATTTATAAAATGAGAGTGAGATAGACGAGAAACAAGAACATTTCCGGACGATCTCACTCTTTGTTTTTATTAGTTAGTTTGCAGTTTTTGAAAAATCCGATATACTGCATGGCACATGCTCCGAAGAATGTCCAAAAAGTGGCTACGTATGTAGCGGAGCACTTTGCGGATGCGGTGAAACATTTGGAGAAATTATTGTATCAAAATAGTATAAAGGCTTAAGAAATTTTTCTTAAGTCTTTTGCGCACGGTCATGATCCTTAATCAGAAAATTTCTTTGGTTTCATGGTATAATAAATCTATGGAAAATAAGAATAAATTACTGTTGATTGACGGCTCGTCTGTTGCTTTTCGTGCTTTTTTTGCACTATACAATCAAATCGACCGCTTTAAGAGTCCATCTGGACTTCATACCAATGCCATTTACGGTTTTCATCTTATGCTGAATCACTTGATCGAACGTGTACAGCCGACTCATATTTTGGTGGCATTTGATGCGGGGAAGACCACCTTTCGGACAGAGATGTATGCCGATTACAAGGGCGGTCGGGCTAAAACGCCGGAGGAATTTCGTGAGCAACTGCCTTTTATTCGCGAAATGTTGGATAAGCTGGGCATTCGCTATTACGATTTAGATCAGTATGAAGCGGATGACATTATCGGAACTCTGGATAAAATGGCTGAAAATACAGCTATTCCCTACGATGTGACAATCGTGAGCGGAGACAAGGATCTGATCCAGTTGACCGATGATAATACCGTTGTGGAAATTTCCAAAAAAGGTGTGGCTGAGTTCGAGGAATTTACACCAGCTTATCTCATGGAAAAAATGGGAATTACGCCCACACAATTTATTGACCTTAAGGCTCTTATGGGTGATTCTTCGGACAATATCCCTGGTGTGACGAAAATCGGTGAGAAAACAGGACTCAAGCTCCTCTTGGAATATGGCTCTCTGGAAGGCATTTATGACAACATTGACCAGATGAAGCAGTCTAAGATGAAGGAAAATCTCATCAATGACAAAGAAATAGCTTTCTTGTCTAAAACACTTGCTACCATTGATACTCAAGCTCCTATCGAAATTGGTTTGGAAGATATCCTCTATCAAGGTCCAGATATCAAACAACTAGGCAGATTTTACGATGAAATGGGCTTTAAGCAATTCAAGCAAGCGCTAGAAGCAGAAATAGAGCCAGAAGAGGCGGTTGACATTGCTTTTGAAGAAGTGATGGAAATTCGTCCAGAAATGCTCAATGCAGACGATTTTTTCTACTTTGAAATGTTAGGGGATAATTATCACATAGACGAGATGATGGGCTTTGCCTGGGGAAATGCACAGCAGATTTATGTTAGTCAAGACATCGGCCTCTTGCAGCAACCAGTTTTCAAAGAATTTCTGGAAAACACAGCCCTCAAGGTTTATGATTTTAAACGCTCCAAGGTCTTACTCAGTCGCTTAGGTATTGAGCTTTCACAACCTGCATTTGACAGCCGTTTAGCTAAGTACCTTCTTTCAACCGTTGATAACCATGAAATTGCAACAATTGCTGGTCTTTATGGCAAGACCAAACTCGCCGAGGATGAGGCGGTTTATGGAAAAGGAGCTAAGCGGGCATTGCCTGAAAAAGCTGTTTTACTGAGCCATTTAGCTAGAAAAGTCACAGTTCTCATTGAAACGGAAAAGCCTATGATAGACTTGCTGCGTCAGCATGACCAGCTAAATCTGCTGTACGAAATGGAGCAACCTTTGGCCTTTGTACTAGCTAAAATGGAGATTGCTGGTATCAAGGTAGAGCGCGAAACATTGCAAACCATGCAGATTGAAAACGAGAGAGTCCTAACTCGACTAACTCAGGAAATCTATGACTTAGCAGGGGAAGAGTTTAACATCAATTCGCCTAAACAGTTGGGGGGCATTCTCTTTGAAAAATTAGGTCTGCCAACATCTTTCACGAAGAAAACCAAAACGGGCTACTCTACGGCGGTAGATGTATTGGAACGTTTGGCACCAATCGCGCCAATTGTGGAAAAAATTCTGGACTATCGGCAAATTGCTAAGATTCAATCAACCTATGTCATGGGGCTACAGGACTGGATTTTGGCGGATGGAAAGATTCATACTCGCTATCTTCAAGATTTGACTCAAACAGGACGGCTATCAAGTGTTGACCCTAATTTGCAAAATATTCCAATTCGCCTAGAGCAAGGGCGCTTGATTCGGAAGGCTTTTGTGCCAGAGTGGGAGGACAGTGTTTTACTTAGCTCTGATTACTCGCAAATTGAGCTGCGGGTTTTGGCGCATATTTCAGGTGATGAGCATTTGATTGAGGCTTTCAGACATGGGGCAGATATTCACACTTCAACAGCCATGCGGGTTTTTGGCATTGAAAAACCAGAAGATGTGACACCAAATGACCGCCGCAATGCTAAAGCTGTCAACTTTGGTGTTGTTTACGGGATCTCTGACTTTGGCCTTGCCAACAATCTGGGCATTAGTCGTAAGGAAGCGAAGTCTTATATTGATACTTATTTTGAACGCTATCCGGGTATCAAGAATTATATGGAGAATGTGGTGCGAGAAGCACGAGACAAGGGCTATGTAGAAACTCTCTTTCACCGTCGTCGGGAGATTCCGGATATCAATTCTCGTAACTTCAATGTTCGAGGATTTGCGGAACGGACGGCTATCAATTCGCCAATTCAAGGCTCAGCCGCAGACATTCTTAAAATTGCAATGATTCGACTGGACCAAGCTCTGACAGATAGGAATTTTAAAACCAGAATGTTGCTGCAAGTTCATGACGAAATTGTGCTGGAAGTGCCTGAAAATGAATTGACCGTTATTAAAACGCTGGTCAAAGACATCATGGAATCTGCCATTGAACTTTCTGTCCCCTTGAAAGCGGACGAAAGTGCAGGCAAGACATGGTATGAAGCAAAGTAGAATCAAAAGTACCCAAAAGAGGGATATCATTCTGATTTTTTAGCTGTGCTCAGTTCAGATAAGAAATTTTCAAAGCAAGTACATTCAACTTTATAAAGTATTTGTGTTTCTGGTTCAAAAAGGAGCGGCATGGCTCGCGATACATAAAAGATTACGGAGAAAATTTTATGACCTATCATTTCAAAAATCCCAGCGACGGGATTGTCAAGCATTATTTAGAAAATAGCAAGGTGATTGCGGTTGTTGGTTTGTCAGATCGAGAAGAGGCAACCAGCCACCGTGTATCCAAGGAAATGCAAGAACGGGGCTATCGGATTGTTCCGGTCAATCCGCGAGCAGCTGGTGGGGAAATTCTAGGTGAAACCACGTATGCCAATTTAAAAGGCATTCCTTTCTCGGTGGATATCGTCGATGTTTACCGTCGCAGCGAGTTTTTGCCAGATGTGGCGCGTGATTTTCTAGAAGCGGATGCTGGGATTTTCTGGGCACAATTAGGCTTGGAAAATGAAGAAGCCGAGCAAATCCTTCGTGCAGCTGGGCACGATGATATTGTCATGAACCGCTGTATCAAGCGGGAGCATACCCGTCTGATTTTAGGAGAGTAAATGGCAACGTTGGTGGAAAGAACGTGATTTCTTAGGTTGGGAAGTAGCAACTTTTACAGATCAAGATTCGCTGGAAGATGCCTTTCAAGAAATTTCTAAAAAATTAAGTTTGGTTTAAGTTAACTTGGTTATACTATATTTATCAAATGAAGACCTCCTAACTTTGTTTGATAGAAATCCTAAACTTTTTCATAATAATCTCCCTAATAAAGTCACCCAATTGGTGGCTTTTTTGTGTAGAGTTCGTGATGTTACGCTTTTTACAAATGATAGTTTAAAAAGAGGTTGGGACAAAATGTCTCAACCTCTATCTCATTTAGTGATAAGCAAATGACGCAGCCTCAACAATTCACTAGATTGTTGAAGGTTGGAAATCAGACTTGCGAAGCAAGCCACCGTTGTTGGACTCTTTATTCGCTTTTCAAGCTCGGAATAGCTCCTTTGTCGAAAACTTCGTTTTCTTCATCTGCAACCTTAAACAGCTTGATAGCTGTTTAAGCACCCTTGTGGGGGGTGGGACTACGAACTTGAATTTTTTAAGATAAGTTCTGTCCCACTCCCTTTGTTAGGTTGTTAAGATTTTTATACAAGAAACTAAGCAAAAATCGAAGTCGGCTCTTTTTCCTTTTTCACAGCTTCATAGAAAAGTGCTTGAGCTGTATAAACATAGGGATAAACATAAATAGAAGCAATTCCAAAAGTAATGGCACTTAGTAAGTACCAACCGATAAAGGTTAAATCAAGAACAAATCGCTTGCCTTTATAACCTTTCATCATCTGGCGACTCGCACGGATGATTTTAAAGGCGCCATCGTAGGTATTGTTTTCTAATCTGTCACAAAGAATGAACTCTACTTGCGAATAAGCATAGTATTGAGGAAGTGCAATAATAATGCCGATAATCATCAAGATAAAACCGATGAGAATGTAAAGCAACAATGTTCCAATAGTTGTCTGAAGCGCAACATTTTGTGAAAGAACTTGAGAATTGGGGAGGAGTTTAATAATACTAAAACTAGCAAAAATCGTCATACCGCTCCCAATCCAGACGAAAATATTCCACAGAAATAGCAATACGCGTTTGAGCAAAAGCGTCATGAAAACAGGACCGATTATTTTACTGTCAAAAGTCCGAATGGAATCCGAAAAATGTACCTCTTGTCGTTTTCCACGAATGACTTCCAGTAAGGTCCAAAAAGCGGCTGTTAAAAAGAAAGATACGATAAAACTAATTGCGATTGGAAAAAGAGAACGATTGATTCCGTGGATAACCGTATTTTGGATGCCATATTGCAAGATATTATTGGACAAAGTATCTGAAGAATAATTGTAAACAATGGAAACAATCGCAGTCACAATTGGCACTAAAAAGAGTGCATAGATTCCCTTGGTTTGACGTTGGATGTGGCGAGCCTCTGCCCGCAATTTGCTTAAGTTCATAGTTGCCTCCTATATAAAACAACATTATACCACATTCTTCTAAGAGAAAGAAAAGTTTTTATCCACTTTATCTTTCTTCTTTTTTTTGATAAAATCATACAGGATGTTGTGAGTCAAATGAACTCATGCACTGTAAAATTAAGGTCTGGGACTGTTTTTCCCAGTATCGGAGGTAAAAATGTCAGATTCACCGATTCAATATCGTTTAATCAAAAAAGAAAAGCACACAGGAGCCCGTTTGGGGGAAATTATCACGCCCCACGGGACTTTTCCAACCCCCATGTTTATGCCAGTGGGAACTCAGGCAACTGTTAAAACGCAGTCCCCAGAAGAGCTCAAAGAAATGGGTTCAGGGATTATTCTCTCTAATACCTATCATCTTTGGTTGCGGCCGGGTGATGAACTGATTGCGCGTGCTGGAGGTCTTCATAAATTTATGAATTGGGACCAAGCTATTCTGACAGACAGCGGTGGCTTCCAGGTGTATTCTCTAGCGGACAGCCGCAATATTACAGAAGAGGGTGTGACCTTCAAAAATCACCTCAATGGTTCCAAGATGTTCTTGTCGCCAGAAAAAGCGATTTCTATTCAGAACAATCTAGGCAGTGACATCATGATGTCCTTTGATGAATGTCCGCAGTTCTACCAACCGTATGATTATGTTAAGAAATCCATTGAGCGGACAAGTCGTTGGGCAGAGCGTGGACTCAAAGCTCATCGTCGTCCACATGACCAAGGGCTCTTTGGGATTGTGCAGGGGGCTGGTTTTGAAGATCTCCGTCGTCAGTCGGCTCAGGATTTGGTCAGCATGGATTTTCCAGGCTATTCCATTGGTGGTTTAGCTGTGGGCGAATCTCACGAAGAGATGAATGCAGTATTAGACTTTACGACACCGATGCTACCCGAAAACAAGCCCCGCTACCTCATGGGAGTGGGTGCACCCGACAGTTTGATAGACGGTGTCATTCGCGGAGTAGATATGTTTGACTGTGTTTTGCCGACCAGAATCGCTCGAAATGGCACTTGTATGACCAGCGAAGGGCGTTTAGTCATCAAAAATGCTCAATATGCAGAGGATTTTACACCACTCGATCATGACTGTGATTGCTACACTTGTAAAAATTATACACGTGCCTATATCCGTCATCTTCTGAAAGCCGATGAAACATTTGGTTTGCGTCTAACCAGCTATCATAATCTTTATTTCTTAGTCAATTTAATGAAGAAGGTTCGCAAAGCCATTGTAGACGACAACCTATTAGAATTTCGTGAAGATTTTGTTGAGAAGTACGGCTACAACTATTCTAAGAGAAATTTTTAAAGCCATCGTAAAAGGAAGTAGGTGTTGGTGCTTGATGAAAGAAGTTTGCTGCAAAATATAGAAGCATATCTGTCGATGGGTAAAAAGGGAACGGTTGCGATTTACGGTCACGGTGCTTCTGGAAAATCTACTTTTGCCAAACGTTTAGTAGAAAGTCTGGGCGAGAGCGAGTTAATCTGCTGGTGGCTGATCCTTATATAATAGATGGGGAATATCGTGACTTGCTGACGGTTAAAGAGTTTCCAGAGCAAAAAGTGACAGCCTGTCTTCCAGCAGCTCATGAATTGAAGAGTTTGGAACGTGATATAAGAGCCTTGCAATCTGGCTGCGATATCGTGACGATTGACCAACCTTGGGCACCGAGTCAGCGACTTTCAGCGGAAAAACCAATTCTAGTTGTTGAAGGCATGTCAGTTGCTTTTCTGCCGAAAGAGCTGTTTGATTTGTCTATTTGTTTTTACACCGATGCAGCAACGGAATTAGAGCGTCGCTTATCTCGTGATGTAGCAGTGCGTAATCGGCAGTCTGAGTGGATTGAGAGAACGCACCAAGCATGTCGTGAGCAATATGAGCGTTATTATAGACCTTATCAAGAACAGGCTGACCTATTGATTTATCAAAGCAGGGATTCTATTGAGATCCAAAGAAGTATATTTTAATTGTTGAAGTGAGAGCCATTCTAAAAGCCCTCTACTTACTAATTTATAACCACTGGGGTTGGAACTGAATCTAGAAAGCGAAACAAGAATATTCAATACTCATTATTTAGAAAACATGAACAAGAGAAATTAGCAAGTTTTCTCTTGCTTTTTTATTCTTCGCTGAGCTAAATTCGTTTTTTTGCCTTGCAAAGTCTCTTTTTGTCAAAAAAATCTCAAAAAAATTCTCAAATCCCTTGCAATCAGTAAGGCTTTGTGTTATTCTATTATGGTGCTGTGAAAAACAGTCTGTAGCTTTGATGCAAGAGGTTGCGACACGCTCGGTTACATTGCCACGCAACGCGTATCGGTTTTCTTGCGGAGCTAGCCTATTATCTTAAATAGACGAAAAGGAGAAAAAGATGGCAAACAAAAAAATCCGTATCCGTTTGAAAGCATACGAACATCGTACACTTGATACAGCGGCTGCAAAAATTGTAGAAACTGCTACTCGTACAGGTGCAGAAGTTGCAGGACCAATCCCGCTTCCAACTGAACGTAGCCTCTACACAATCATTCGTGCGACTCACAAATACAAAGATTCTCGCGAACAATTTGAAATGCGTACACACAAACGTTTGATTGATATCATCAACCCAACTCAAAAAACAGTTGATGCTTTGATGAAATTGGATCTGCCAAGTGGTGTGAACGTAGAGATCAAACTTTAATCACAAGCAAACAAAAAGCTGAGAAGCTGGTGTTCGATGAAATTGAACACGGGCTAAACTCTGTGTGAAAAAGAGACGCAACCGTTTCAGTTTTAGCTAAATTACGGGTGCGGCTACCTTTAGGTGTAAAATTGTCTAGGCTCGTCGAGCCGTCACCAATTTTCCTATTTTCACTTTGAGTTTGACGCCCTTTGTATCTTGACTTGAGCATAAAAAACGCTCGTTAAAAACTTTTTGAAAAAATATAGAAAAGGAAACATTTTCTCATGACAAAAGGAATCTTAGGGAAAAAAGTGGGAATGACTCAAATCTTCACTGAAGCTGGCGAATTGATCCCTGTAACTGTTGTTGAAGCAGCTCCAAACGTGGTTCTTCAAGTAAAAACAGTTGAAACAGATGGTTACAACGCTGTTCAAGTTGGTTTTGATGACCTTCGTGATGTATTGAGCAACAAACCTGCTAAAGGACATGTAGCGAAAGCTAACACGGCTCCTAAGCGCTTCATTCGTGAATTCAAAAACATTGAAGGCTTGGAAGTCGGTGCAGAAATCACAGTGGATACATTCGAAGCTGGCGATGTTGTTGATGTAACAGGGACTTCAAAAGGTAAAGGTTTTCAAGGTGTTATCAAACGCCATGGCCAATCACGCGGTCCAATGGCTCACGGTTCTCGTTATCACCGTCGTCCTGGTTCAATGGGACCAGTTGCGCCTAACCGTGTTTTCAAAAACAAACACTTGGCAGGCCGCATGGGTGGCAACCGTGTAACGATTCAAAACCTTGAAATTGCACAAGTTGTTCCAGAGAAAAACGTTATCCTCATCAAAGGTAACGTGCCTGGTGCTAAGAAATCTCTTATCACTATCAAATCAGCAGTTAAAGCTGGTAAATAATAAAGAAAGGGGAAATCAGTCACAATGGCAAACGTAAAATTATTTGACCAAACTGGTAAAGAAGCTGGTGAAGTAGTTCTTAACGATGCAGTATTTGGTATCGAACCAAATGAATCAGTTGTATTTGATGTTGTTATCAGTCAACGTGCAAGTCTTCGTCAAGGAACTCACGCTGTTAAAAACCGCTCTGCAGTATCAGGTGGCGGACGCAAACCATGGCGTCAAAAAGGAACTGGACGTGCACGTCAAGGTTCTATTCGCTCTCCACAATGGCGTGGTGGTGGTACCGTATTTGGTCCAACTCCTCGTTCATACGCCTACAAACTTCCACAAAAAGTTCGTAGATTGGCACTTAAATCAGTTTATTCTGAAAAAGTTGCTGAGGACAAATTCGTAGCTGTAGACAGCCTTTCATTTACAGCTCCAAAAACTGCTGAGTTTGCGAAAGTACTTGCTGCACTTAGCATTGATTCAAAAGTACTTGTAATTCTTGAAGAAGGAAATGAATTTGCTGCACTTTCAGCTCGTAACCTTCCAAATGTAAAAGTTGCAACTGCAACAACTGCAAGTGTTCTTGACATCGTAAATAGCGACAAACTTCTTGTTACTAAAGAAGCTATCTCTACAATCGAGGAGGTTCTTGCATAATGAATTTGTATGACGTAATCAAAAAACCTATCATCACAGAAAGCACAATGGCTCTTCTTGAAGAAGGTAAATACGTATTTGAAGTGGACACTCGCGCTCATAAACTTTTGATCAAACAAGCAGTTGAAGCTGCTTTTGACGGAGTAAAGGTTGCAAATGTGAACACCATCAATGTAAAACCAAAAGCAAAACGCGTTGGACGTTATACTGGTTTTACAAACAAAACTAAAAAAGCTATCATCACTCTTACAGCTGATTCTAAAGCAATCGAGTTGTTTGGTGCTGAAGCAGAATAATCTAAGGAGGAAATATCGTGGGAATCAGAGTTTATAAACCAACTACAAATGGTCGCCGTAATATGACTTCTTTGGATTTTGCCGAAATCACAACGAGCACTCCAGAAAAAACTTTGCTTGTTTCTTTGAACAACAAAGCTGGTCGTAACAACAACGGTCGTATCACTGTTCGTCACCAAGGTGGCGGGCACAAACGCCACTACCGTTTGATTGACTTCAAGCGCAATAAAGATGGTGTTGAAGCAGTTGTTAAAACAATTGAATACGATCCAAATCGTTCAGCAAACATCGCTCTTGTACATTACACTGACGGTGTGAAAGCTTATATCATCGCTCCTAAAGGTCTTGAAGTCGGTCAACGCATCGTTTCTGGACCAGAAGCGGATATCAAAGTCGGAAATGCTCTTCCACTTGCTAATATCCCGGTTGGTACATTGATTCATAATATTGAATTGAAACCTGGTCATGGTGGTGAATTGGTACGTGCTGCTGGAGCTTCTGCCCAAGTATTGGGACAAGAAGGTAAATATGTTCTTGTTCGTTTGCAATCAGGCGAAGTTCGCATGATTCTTGGAACTTGCCGTGCAACTGTCGGTGTTGTTGGAAATGAACAACATGGATTGGTTAACCTTGGTAAGGCTGGACGTAGCCGTTGGAAAGGTATTCGTCCAACAGTTCGCGGTTCTGTAATGAACCCGAATGACCACCCGCACGGTGGTGGTGAAGGTAAAGCACCAGTTGGTCGTAAAGCACCATCTACTCCATGGGGCAAACCTGCTCTTGGACTTAAAACTCGTAACAAAAAAGCGAAATCTGACAAACTTATCGTTCGTCGCCGCAACGAGAAATAGGCGGCTGAGCAGAAGTTTGGTAGCCTAGCGACCAAACTTCAGTGCAAAACCCCGGCACAGTTGATTAGCTGGGTAGCAAGGCTGGTAGCCGTAGCTAACTAGCAATCAACCACTGCCCCTCGTGAGATGTTACATACTTATAATTAGCGAGCTAACTCGTAAAATTCCGCCAGCTCGGTAGCACTGCTTAGCAGTGCAAGCCGCTGTGGTATAACATTTAAAGGAGAAAACAATAAAATGGGACGCAGTCTTAAAAAAGGACCTTTCGTCGATGAGCATTTGATGAAGAAAGTTGAAGCTCAAGCCAACGACGAAAAGAAGAAAGTCATCAAAACTTGGTCACGTCGCTCTACGATCTTCCCAAGTTTCATCGGATACACAATCGCAGTCTATGACGGCCGCAAGCATGTGCCTGTATACATCCAAGAAGACATGGTAGGTCACAAGCTCGGTGAATTTGCACCGACTCGTACTTACAAAGGTCACGCAGCTGACGACAAGAAGACACGTAGATAAGAGAGGAGAAAAACATGGCAGAAATTACTTCAGCTAAAGCAATGGCTCGTACAGTGCGCGTTTCCCCTCGCAAATCTCGTCTGGTTTTGGACAATATCCGTGGGAAAGACGTCGCTGACGCAATCGCAATCTTGAAATTCACTCCAAACAAAGCTGCTGGCATCATCGAAAAGGTGTTGAACTCAGCAATCGCTAATGCAGAAAACAACTTTGGTTTGGAAAAAGCAAACTTGGTAGTATCTGAAGCTTACGCAAACGAAGGACCAACAATGAAACGTTTCCGTCCACGTGCGAAAGGTTCAGCTTCACCAATCAACAAACGCACTAGCCACATCACAGTGGTTGTTGCAGAAAAATAAGGAGGTAAAATCGTGGGTCAAAAAGTACATCCAATAGGTATGCGTGTCGGTATCATCCGTGACTGGGATGCCAAATGGTATGCTGAAAAAGAATACGCGGATTACCTTCATGAAGATCTTGCAATCCGTAAATTCGTTCAAAAAGAATTAGCTGACGCAGCTGTTTCAACTATTGAAATCGAACGCGCAGTAAACAAAGTAAACGTTTCTCTTCATACTGCTAAACCAGGTATGGTTATCGGTAAAGGGGGCGCAAACGTTGATGCACTTCGTGCAAAACTTAATAAATTGACTGGCAAACAAGTTCACATCAACATCATTGAAATCAAATCACCAGATTTAGATGCTCATCTTGTTGGTGAAGGCATTGCTCGTCAATTAGAGCAACGTGTGGCTTTCCGTCGTGCTCAAAAGCAAGCTATCCAACGTACAATGCGTGCCGGCGCTAAAGGAATCAAAACTCAAGTATCTGGTCGTTTGAACGGTGCTGATATCGCTCGTGCAGAAGGTTATTCTGAAGGAACTGTTCCACTTCATACGCTTCGCGCAGATATTGACTACGCTTGGGAAGAAGCAGATACTACTTACGGTAAACTTGGTGTTAAAGTATGGATTTACCGCGGAGAAGTTCTTCCAGCTCGTAAAAACACTAAAGGAGGTAAATAACCAATGTTAGTACCTAAACGTGTTAAACACCGTCGCGAATTTCGTGGTAAAATGCGCGGTGAAGCTAAAGGTGGTAAAGAAGTAGCATTTGGAGAATATGGTCTTCAAGCGACTACCAGCCACTGGATTACCAACCGCCAAATCGAAGCTGCCCGTATCGCTATGACGCGTTACATGAAACGTGGTGGTAAAGTTTGGATTAAAATCTTCCCACACAAATCATACACTGCCAAAGCTATCGGTGTGCGTATGGGATCTGGGAAAGGTGCTCCAGAAGGTTGGGTTGCACCAGTTAAACGTGGTAAAGTGATGTTTGAAATCGCTGGTGTATCTGAAGAAGTTGCTCGTGAAGCTCTTCGTCTTGCAAGCCACAAATTACCAGTTAAAACAAAATTCGTAAAACGTGAAGCAGAATAAGGAGAAGGCATGAAACTTAATGAAGTAAAAGAATTTGTTAAAGAACTTCGTGGTCTTTCTCAAGAAGAACTCGCGAAGCGTGAAAATGAATTAAAGAAGGAATTGTTTGAACTTCGTTTCCAAGCAGCAGCAGGTCAATTAGAACAAACTGCACGCTTGAAAGAAGTGAAAAAACAAATCGCTCGTATCAAAACTGTTCAATCAGAAGTTAAATAATAGACTTGGGAAAGGAGAAATTCTAAAATGGAACGTAATCAACGTAAAACCCTTGTTGGACGCGTCGTTTCTGACAAGATGGATAAAACAATCACAGTTGTAGTTGAAACTAAACGTAACCACCCAGTCTATGGTAAACGTATTAACTACTCTAAAAAATACAAAGCACATGATGAAAACAACATCGCTAAAGAAGGCGATATCGTTCGTATCATGGAAACTCGTCCGCTTTCAGCTACAAAACGCTTCCGTCTTGTAGAAGTTGTAGAAGAAGCTGTCGTTATCTAATCTTACCTGAAAGGAGAAAACTTAAATGATTCAAACAGAAACTCGTTTGAAAGTTGCTGACAACAGCGGTGCACGCGAAATCTTGACAATCAAAGTTCTTGGTGGTTCAAAACGCAAATTCGCTAGCATTGGTGATGTCATCGTTGCATCTGTAAAACAAGCTACTCCTGGTGGTACGGTTAAAAAAGGTGACGTTGTAAAAGCGGTTATCGTTCGTACTAAATCAGGTGCTCGTCGTAAAGATGGTTCATACATCAAATTTGACGAAAACGCTGCAGTGATTATCCGTGATGATAAAACTCCTCGCGGAACTCGTATCTTTGGTCCAGTTGCACGTGAGTTGCGTGAAGGTGGATTCATGAAGATTGTGTCACTTGCCCCAGAAGTACTTTAATCTCAAACAAACTAAGTCCCCTATCTTTGATTAGATAGGGTGCCCATCAGGGCGTAAGAAATCAAAGGAGAAACCAATGTTTGTAAAAACTGGCGACAAAGTTCGCGTGATTGCTGGTAAAGACAAAGGTGTTGAAGCCAAAGTCGTTGCTGCACTTCCAAAAGTAAATAAAGTTGTTGTTGAAGGTGTAAATATCATCAAAAAACACCAAAAACCGAATAACGAAAACCCTCAAGGTGCTATCGTGGAAAAAGAAGCACCAATCCATGTGTCTAATGTTCAAGTGTTGGACAAAAATGGTGTTGCAGGACGTGTTGGCTACAAGTTTGTAGACGGCAAAAAAGTTCGTTACAATAAAAAATCAGGCGAAGTGCTTGACTAATCACGAAGGAAAGGAGAAGTATAATGGCTAATCGTTTAAAAGAAAAATATCTTAATGAAGTAGTTCCTGCTTTGACTGAAAAGTTCAACTACTCATCTGTTATGGCTGTGCCAAAAGTGGATAAAATCGTTTTGAACATGGGTGTTGGTGACGCTGTTTCAAATGCTAAAAACCTTGAAAAAGCTGCTGAAGAGCTTGCTCTTATCTCAGGTCAAAAACCACTTATTACTAAAGCTAAAAAATCAATCGCCGGCTTCCGTCTTCGTGAAGGTGTAGCGATCGGTGCTAAGGTAACTCTTCGTGGTGAACGCATGTATGAATTTTTGGATAAATTGGTTACTGTATCACTTCCACGTGTTCGTGACTTCCATGGAGTTCCAACAAAATCATTTGATGGACGCGGAAACTATACACTTGGTGTGAAAGAACAGTTGATTTTCCCAGAAATTAGCTTTGATGATGTTGATAAGACGCGCGGTCTAGACATCGTTATCGTAACAACTGCTAACACTGATGAAGAATCACGTGAATTGCTTACAGGCCTTGGAATGCCTTTTGCAAAATAATCTAGGAGGTAAATAAATTGGCTAAAAAATCAATGATTGCTAAGAACAAACGCCCAGCGAAGTTCTCTACGCAAGCTTACACTCGTTGCGAACGTTGTGGTCGTCCACATTCAGTTTACCGCAAGTTTAAACTTTGCCGTGTTTGCTTCCGTGAATTGGCATACAAAGGACAAATTCCAGGCGTTACCAAAGCTTCTTGGTAATTATAGCTTCCATTTTCATCGTGAGTCGCCGTTATTCGCTCTTGCCTAACTCAAGTTATGCCTGCGAGCGAATGCCTAGACTCACTTAGAAAATGAAACCTATAAATAAAATAATATTTTGAGCCTAGCTCAATCATTAACTAGCAAGTGAAAGCTTCAAACTACTAGTAAGAGGAGAAAATAAAAATGGTTATGACTGACCCAATTGCAGACTTTTTAACACGTATTCGTAATGCGAATCAAGCAAAACACGAAGTGCTTGAAGTACCTGCATCAAATATCAAAAAAGGAATTGCTGAAATTCTTAAACGCGAAGGTTTTGTGAAAAACGTTGAGTACATTGAAGACGACAAACAAGGTGTTATTCGTGTATTCCTTAAATACGGTCAAAACGGTGAAAAAGTAATCACTGGTTTGAAACGTGTTTCAACTCCAGGACTTCGTGTTTATAAAAAACGTGAAGATCTTCCAAAAGTTTTAAATGGACTTGGAATTGCGATCATTTCAACATCTGAAGGCTTGTTGACTGACAAGGAAGCACGCCAAAAAAATGTTGGTGGGGAAGTAATCGCCTACGTTTGGTAAAATTATAGCTTCCATTTTCGTTGTGAGTCGTTGTTATTCGCTCTTGCCTAACTCAAGTTATGCCTGCGAGCGAATGCTTAGACTTACTTAGAAAATGAAACCTATAACTGCACTTTCTGCTATTTTAATAGCAGTCCCGTGAAAACTAGTCGCTCTGTGGCTTGATAATCTAACAGGAGAAAAAATAACATGTCACGTATTGGTAATAAAGTTATCGTATTGCCTGCTGGTGTTGAATTGACCAACAAGGACAATGTGGTAACTGTAAAAGGACCTAAGGGAGAACTCACTCGTACGTTCTCAAAAGATATTGAAATCCGTGTGGAAGGAACAGAATTAACACTTCACCGTCCAAACGATTCAAAAGAAATGAAAACGATCCACGGTACAACTCGTGCCCTTTTGAACAACATGGTTCATGGTGTCTCAGAAGGCTTCAAAAAAGAACTTGAAATGCGTGGGGTTGGTTACCGTGCCCAACTTCAAGGGAAAAAGCTTGTGCTTTCAGTTGGTAAATCTCATCCAGATGAAGTAGAAGCTCCTGAAGGCATTACTTTTGAACTTCCAAATCCAACAACTATTGTTGTGAGTGGAATCTCAAAAGAAGTGGTAGGGCAAACTGCTGCTTACATCCGTAGCCTTCGTGCTCCTGAACCATATAAAGGAAAAGGAATTCGCTACGTTGGTGAATTTGTTCGCCGTAAAGAAGGTAAAACAGGTAAATAATGTTATACGGTTGTTCTTCAACCGAAATAATTATTTCCAACTTTGTGCTTAGGCACACAATAAAATTAAGAGGTGAAAATTGTGATTTCGAAACCAGATAAAAACAAAGTCCGCCAAAAACGCCATCGTCGCGTTCGCGGAAAACTCTCTGGAACTGCTGATCGCCCACGTTTGAACGTTTTCCGTTCTAATACAGGCATCTACGCTCAAGTAATTGATGACGTAGCGGGTGTAACGCTCGCAAGCGCTTCAACTCTTGACAAAGAAGTTTCAAAAGGAACTAAAACTGAACAAGCCGTTGTTGTTGGCAAACTTGTTGCTGAACGTGCAGTTGCTAAAGGTATTACTGAAGTGGTGTTCGACCGCGGTGGATATCTATATCACGGACGTGTTAAAGCTTTGGCTGATGCAGCTCGTGAAAACGGATTGAAATTCTAAAAGGGAGGACACTAGAAAATGGCATTTAAAGACAATGCAGTTGAACTTGAAGAACGCGTAGTTGCGATTAACCGTGTTACAAAAGTTGTTAAGGGTGGACGTCGTCTTCGTTTTGCAGCTCTTGTAGTTGTTGGTGACCGTAATGGTCGTGTTGGTTTTGGTACTGGTAAAGCTCAAGAAGTACCAGAAGCAATTCGCAAAGCCGTTGAAGATGCAAAGAAAAACCTAATTGAAGTACCAATGGTTGGAACAACAATTCCTCACGAAGTAACATCAGAATTTGGTGGAGCTCGTGTATTGTTGAAACCAGCTGTAGAAGGTGCTGGAGTAGCTGCTGGTGGTGCTGTTCGTGCCGTCATCGAATTAGCAGGTGTAGCAGATGTAACATCTAAATCACTTGGTTCTAATACTCCAATCAACATCGTTCGTGCAACTGTTGAAGGTTTGAAACAATTAAAACGCGCTGAAGAAGTTGCTGCCCTTCGTGGTATTTCAGTTTCTGACTTAGCATAAGAAAGGAGATTCACATGGCTCAAATTAAAATTACTTTGACAAAGTCTCCAATCGGACGCATTCCGTCACAACGTAAAACTGTTGTAGCACTTGGACTTGGCAAATTAAATAGCTCAGTTATTAAAGAAGATAATGCTGCCGTTCGTGGTATGATTACAGCTGTTTCTCATTTGGTAACTGTTGAAGAAGTTAAGTAAGCAATCATTTTGCTAGCAAAACTTTGAATTGAGATAAACTAGGGGATGAGAGGATTTTCTCAGCCCCTAAAACTAAATATATGTATAGGCGAGTTTATACTGGGGACACCTTTTCTTCAGTATAAGCGCTAGCATTTTACAAAAGAGGAGAAAAATATAATGAAACTTCATGAATTACAACCTGCTACAGGTTCTCGTAAAGTCCGCAACCGTGTTGGTCGTGGTACTTCATCAGGCAATGGTAAAACTTCTGGTCGCGGTCAAAAAGGTCAAAAAGCTCGTAGTGGTGGAAAAGTTCGTCTTGGTTTTGAAGGTGGACAAACACCATTGTTCCGTCGTATGCCAAAACGTGGTTTCTTGAACATCAATCGTAAAGAATATGCAATCGTAAATCTTGACCAATTGAATGTTTTTGAAGATGGCACAGAAGTAACTCCAGTTGTACTTATCGAAGCAGGGATTGTAAAAGCTGAAAAATCTGGTGTTAAGATTCTTGGTAACGGCGAATTGACGAAGAAATTGACTGTGAAAGCAGCTAAATTCTCTAAATCAGCTGAAGAAGCTATCACTGCTAAAGGTGGTTCAGTGGAAGTCATCTAAGCGAGGTGACCTATGTTTTTTAAACTATTAAAAGATGCATTAAAAATCAAACAGGTTCGTTCAAAAATTCTCTTTACAATTTTTATTGTATTAGTATTTCGAATTGGTACGACCATTACTGTTCCAGGTGTTAATGCAAAAAGCTTGGAAGCTCTGAATGGGCTTTCCTTTCTAAACATGCTCAGCCTTGTTTCAGGTAATGCATTGCGAAATTTCTCAGTTTTTGCATTGGGAGTCAGTCCATACATTACCGCTTCCATTGTTGTACAATTACTCCAAATGGATATTTTACCTAAGTTTGTAGAATGGGGTAAACAAGGTGAAGTTGGGCGAAGAAAGTTAAATCAAGCGACGCGCTATATTGCCTTAGTCTTGGCATTTGTTCAATCTGTCGGTATTACAGCAGGTTTCCATACCTTATCTAGCGCTAAATTGGTGGCAACACCTAATTGGCAGACCTATTTGTTAATTGGTTTTCTTTTAACGACGGGTTCTATGATTGTGACTTGGTTAGGGGAACAAATAACGGATAAAGGCTATGGTAATGGTGTTTCTATGATTATCTTTGCAGGTATCGTAGCAGCAATTCCAGGAATGATTAAGAGTATATATGTGGACTACTTTGTCAATGTACCAAGCAGCCGTATTACTTCATCTATCATTTTTGTTACTATTCTGATTATAGCTGTTTTGCTTATTATTTACTTTACAACATTCGTTCAACAAGCAGAATATAAAATTCCAATCCAGTATACGAAGATTGCTCAAGGGGCGCCTTCTAGCTCTTACCTTCCTTTGAAGGTCAACCCAGCAGGTGTTATTCCTGTTATCTTTGCAAGTTCGATTACTGCCGCACCTGCAGCTATTTTCCAATTTTTGACAGCTACAGGTCACAACACACAGTGGGTTCGAGTGGCACAGTCGTTGTTTGCGACGACAACAGTCAGCGGTATTGCGATGTATGCACTCTTGATTATTTTGTTTACATTTTTCTATACATTTGTACAAATCAATCCAGAGAAAACAGCAGAAAATTTGCAAAAGAGTGGTGCTTACATTCATGGTGTCCGTCCGGGTAAAGGAACAGAAGAATACATGTCCAAGCTGCTTCGTCGCTTGGCGACAGTTGGTTCACTTTTCTTAGGATTTATTTCGATTTTACCGATTTTAGCAAAGGATTTGTTTGGATTGACAGATGCCGTTGCTTTGGGTGGTACTAGTTTGTTGATTATTATTGCAACTGGTATTGAAGGAATGAAACAACTTGAAGGTTATCTTCTAAAGAGAAAATATACTGGCTTTATGAATATAACAGAATAGAAATAAAGTAAAGAAAGATATTTTATACTTGAAAAGCAATTTGCGTTACATAACGAACGCAATGGTTGATGATGAAAATGAGTTTTTGTTTTTATCCTGAATCAACTATGTTGCGGGGTGGGAGAGCAAATCGAAAATCATAGATTTTCTGAAGTCTGTCCCACTCTTTCTATTTTGTTTTTAAACAAGTTTATGAAATACTGTTAATAGGTTTATTTAAAAACAAAAAAGGAGAAGGATCATGAATCTTTTGATTATGGGCTTGCCGGGGGCAGGCAAGGGAACTCAAGCCGCTAAAATCGTTGAGGAATTTGGTGTTGCGCATATCTCAACAGGGGATATGTTCCGTACAGCTATGGCAAATCAGACTGAAATGGGTGTGCTTGCTAAAACATACATTGACAAAGGCGAATTGGTACCTGATGAAGTGACCAATGGAATTGTCAAAGAACGACTATCACAAGATGATATTAAAGAAAAAGGCTTTTTGTTAGATGGTTACCCACGTACCATTGAGCAAGCTCATGCACTGGATCAGACACTTGCTGAACTTGGGCTTACTTTAGACGGGGTTGTTAATATCGAAGTGGATCCTAACAGCTTGCTAGAGCGCTTGAGCGGACGAATTATTCACAAAAAAACGGGAGAAACTTTCCATAAAGTCTTCAATCCACCAGCAGATTATAATGAAGAGGATTATTACCAACGTGAGGATGATAAACCAGAAACCGTGAAACGCCGTTTAGATGTCAATATCGCTCAAGGAGCACCAATTATTGAACACTATCGTTCTCAAAACTTGGTTTATGATATTCAAGGGAATCAAGAGATTGGTGATGTGTTTAAGGACATTGAAAAAGTCTTGATGAATTTGAAATAAAAGCGTTTTTCAA
This sequence comes from Streptococcus constellatus, assembly GCF_902167705.1. Taxonomy (GTDB): domain Bacteria; phylum Bacillota; class Bacilli; order Lactobacillales; family Streptococcaceae; genus Streptococcus; species Streptococcus constellatus_A. Next base: position 24,306 of record NZ_CABHMZ010000001.1, read on the forward strand.
GCTTGCAATATTTGACAAGTAGTGATACAATAAAATAGTCTGACTTATAATTGTTACCTCTGTGTTCAGAGGGGCAAATCGAAATTTAGGGGGGTGCTTTTGCGTGGCAAAAGACGATGTGATTGAAGTTGAAGGCAAAGTAGTTGATACAATGCCGAATGCAATGTTTACGGTTGAACTTGAAAATGGACATCAGATTTTAGCAACAGTTTCTGGTAAAATTCGTAAAAACTATATTCGTATTTTAGCGGGAGACCGTGTTACTGTCGAGATGAGTCCTTATGATTTGACACGTGGACGGATCACCTACCGCTTTAAATAATCGAAATACTTGGAGGGATAAGAAATGAAAGTAAGACCATCGGTCAAACCAATTTGCGAATACTGTAAAGTTATTCGTCGTAATGGTCGTGTTATGGTGATTTGCCCAGCAAATCCAAAACACAAACAACGTCAAGGATAATAGAAAGGAGAAAAAATGGCTCGTATTGCTGGAGTTGATATTCCAAATGACAAACGTGTAGTTGTTTCACTCACTTATGTATACGGTATTGGTCTTCCAACATCTAAGAAAATTTTAGCTGCTGCTGGAGTTTCAGAAGATATTCGTGTAAAAGATTTAACATCTGACCAAGAAGACGCTATCCGTCGCGAAGTGGATGCAATCAAAGTTGAAGGTGACCTTCGTCGTGAAGTAAACTTAAACATCAAACGTTTGATGGAAATTGGTTCATATCGTGGAATCCGTCATCGTCGTGGACTTCCTGTACGTGGACAAAACACTAAGAACAATGCTCGCACTCGTAAAGGGAAAGCTGTTGCGATTGCTGGTAAGAAAAAATAATATAAGGAGGTAAAAAGTCTTGGCTAAACCAACACGTAAACGTCGTGTGAAGAAAAATATCGAATCTGGTATTGCTCATATTCACGCTACATTTAACAACACTATTGTTATGATTACTGATGTGCATGGTAACGCAATTGCTTGGTCATCTGCTGGAGCTCTTGGATTTAAAGGTTCACGTAAATCTACACCATTTGCTGCCCAAATGGCATCTGAAGCTGCCGCAAAATCTGCACAAGAACACGGTCTTAAATCAGTTGAAGTTACTGTTAAAGGTCCAGGTTCTGGTCGTGAGTCAGCTATTCGTGCGCTTGCTGCCGCTGGTCTTGAAGTAACAGCTATTCGTGATGTGACTCCTGTGCCACACAATGGTGCTCGTCCTCCAAAACGTCGCCGTGTATAATCATAAACCATTACACTGCTTTTCGTTTAAGAGGGAGTAACTAAATGATTGAGTTTGAAAAACCAAATATAACAAAAATTGATGAAAATAAAAACTACGGCATATTTGTAGTAGAACCATTAGAACGTGGTTATGGTACAACGCTTGGGAACTCACTTCGTCGTGTACTTCTTGCATCTCTACCAGGTGCTGCTGTAACATCTATCAATATTGAAGGTGTATTGCACGAATTCGATACAGTTCCAGGTGTCCGTGAAGACGTGATGCAAATCATTCTGAACATCAAAGGAATTGCTGTAAAATCTTACGTCGAAGACGAAAAGACAATTGAACTAGATGTTGAAGGCCCTGCAGAAATTACTGCTGGAGATATTTTGACAGATAGTGACATTGAAATTGTAAACCCTGATCATTATCTTTTTACAATCGGTGAAGGTGCTAGCTTAAAAGCTATTATGACTGTAAATACAGGTCGTGGTTATGTGCCGGCTGATGAGAATAAAAAAGATAATGCACCAGTAGGAACGCTTGCGGTAGATTCAATCTATACGCCAGTGAAAAAAGTTAATTACCAAGTTGAACCAGCTCGCGTTGGTAGCAATGATGCTTTTGATAAATTAACTCTTGAAATCATGACAGACGGAACGATTATTCCAGAAGATGCCTTAGGGCTTTCTGCACGTATTTTAACAGAGCATCTAGATTTGTTCACTAATTTAACTGATGTGGCAAAATCTGCCGATGTAATGAAAGAAACAGAAAAAGTTTCAGATGATCGTGTATTAGATCGTACAATTGAGGAATTGGATTTGTCAGTTCGTTCATACAACTGCTTGAAACGAGCTGGTATCAATACTGTATTTGATTTGACAGAAAAAACCGAACCTGAAATGATGAAAGTAAGAAATCTAGGACGTAAGAGTCTTGAAGAAGTAAAAGTAAAACTTGCTGATCTCGGTCTTGGATTAAAAAACGATAAATAAAGGAGGAAAACATGACTTACCGTAAACTAGGACGCACTAGCTCACAACGTAAAGCAATGCTTCGCGATTTGACCACTGATTTGATTATCAATGAATCAATTGTGACAACAGAAGCTCGTGCGAAAGAAATCCGTAAAACAGTTGAAAAAATGATTACTTTGGGTAAACGTGGTGATTTGCACGCTCGTCGTCAAGCAGCTGCTTTTGTACGTAATGAAATTGCATCAGAAAACTATGATGAAGAAACAGAAAAGTATACTTCAACTACTGCTCTTCAAAAATTATTCTCTGATTTAGCTCCTCGTTATGCAGAGCGTAATGGAGGATATACTCGTATCCTTAAAACCGAACCACGTCGTGGTGATGCAGCGCCAATGGCAATCATTGAATTAGTATAATTTTTATCAATTTTGTTGAGTGTTATGATGATGGAGTAATATTACTCTTAGTCTAGCTCTGGTCTACCGCTAGGATTTTCCTAGCGGGAACACTCATCTTATGATAATAAACGTAGACGCTTGTTTACGAAATTGCTTTTTATAAAAAGCAATTTCGTAAGCAGGCGTTTTTTATAGTAGCTCTCTCATTTTGCTTGTTTTCACTCTGAAACGACAGGGAGTCTTCCAAGAGGGTCAGAAGGGAGCCAATAC
>NZ_CABHMZ010000002.1 GCF_902167705.1 Streptococcus constellatus
AAAGTTGTTCGATGGCTGAAAACATGGCTTTGGCTGTTCTATCTGGTATCTTGAAGGCTAAGTAAAAACGAGTTTTTCGCTCTAGAAAAGTCGCTAAACACCCCTTGCTTTTGCCTCTGGAAGACACTACAGTATCAAGCTCCCAGTGGCCAAAAGTTTCACGATTCCGAACCTCTTTAGGACGTTTGGCAATCGGCGTGCCAATCCTAAATGTCCCACGTGTTTCTTTGGGTTGTCGAGTTCTTCCTTTACGACGGAGGACGCTTAAATCCAGATCAATCAAACCAGCATAGAGCCAGTTATAGATGGTTTTAAAAGCTACCATTGGCTTTTGTTCAAGCTGATAGCGCCCACAAATCTGTTCAGGCGACCAGGAGGATTTTAAACCGTTCTCAATTTCCTTTTTCAACTTTGGTGTTAAACAAGACTTCCGACCTTTTTGCTTAGCCCTGTGGTCGTACTGTTCCTGTGCTAAGACTGCGGAATAACCATTTTGACATCGTCTTAACTCTCTTGAAATGGTAGACTTATGGACGCCAAGTTTACTTGCAATTTGGCAAGGTTTTAAACCTAATTCCAAGTAGGTTTCTATCTTTATTCGGTCGGTTATGGTAAGATGGGAGTAGCTCATAGTTTTTCCTCGGGTTCTGTTTGTGTGGTTACTTACAGTTTACACCAATGAAACGCTATGAGATTTTTTGTTGAACTATATTTTACAATTTATCACTAGTAATATTTTAGGTGCCCAACTACATGTCATACATATTTTTGCTAGAAACTTTAAGCAAAATAAACTAATTTTTTACTAATTTATTTGTACACACATTCTTTACATTGCTATTTGCTTGTATTTCTTTCTCCTTTCTTTCTCCTCTATTTTATGTTATATTTAACGTATATCAAAACAATTTAACTTGGAATAAAAATCCAATTTGAAAACAAAGGAGAAAAGATGTCTGTTATTGAAAAATTAACAAAACCGGCTCATTCAATTGATATGAATGACATCATTCGTGAAGGGAATCCAACGCTTCGAGCAGTAGCAGAAGACGTTACTTTTCCACTTACAGATCAAGAAATTATCTTGGGTGAAAAGATGCTTCAATTTTTGAAAAATTCACAAGATCCTGTAATAGCTGAAAAAATGGGGCTTCGCGGCGGGGTTGGTCTAGCAGCTCCACAACTAGATATTTCTAAGCGAATTATTGCCGTCTTAGTTCCAAACATGCCAAACAAAGATGGCAATCCCCCTAAGGAGACCTATGCTTTACAAACAGTTATGTATAATGCTAAAGTAGTGGCACATTCTGTCCAAGATGCGGCACTTGCTGAAGGAGAAGGATGCTTATCAGTTGACCGCGAAGTTTCTGGTTATGTTGTTCGCCATGCACGTGTCACTGTTGACTATTTTGACAAAGAAGGCGAAAAACACCGCATCAAACTAAAAGGGTATAATGCTATCGTTGTGCAACACGAAATCGATCATACAAACGGTATTATGTTTTATGACCGTATCAATGAAAAAGATCCTTTCGCTATCAAAGAAGGAATGTTAGTGATCGAATAGAAAAAGTAGGGTGAGAATAATTCTCACCCTACTTTTTCTATATTAACTCCCTCTCTTCCAGAAAATAGCAAGGAGAATAATGGCTCCTAATACAGATGGAATAATGGCTGTTTCTGATAAATGAGGTCCCCAATTTCCAAATAGAGCTTGACCAAGCCATGCCCCAAACCAGCCTAATAAGATCTTTCCAATGCAGCCCATTTTCTCTCCACGATTAGTGATTGCTGCTGCAATCAGACCAATAATAAAGCCAACAAACATACTTCCAATCATTTATTTCTCCTTCCTGATATTCTGCAACGTCAAACATCTCTTCAAATAACAAGGGGAGTTACTTTTTTGAAAGACAACCAAACTTAAAAGTACTATCGATGCAAGCATTGTCTTTAGGAAAAATTCACGTGCATGATAAAAATTTCTTTGAGTTTTTTTAGCTTCTGCTGAAATAGTTAATTGCATAACAAAACCTTTTTATTGGCAAATGTCATACAAAGAACAACCGTAATCTATAAATTTTGTAAAAAGCTTTACAAGCAGTAAAAATTTTCACTTAAACATGTATATTTTAGTCTAGTCTTTGGAAAAATACCTAGCTGTTCGTGGAAAATTAATACTATTTCGCGAATAAACCAGCGGGAATTCTCGGTTGGAAACAGCCGTATCAGTTGAAAATCCCGCATTCATCAAAAGAAGACGTCTTAAAACAAATCATCAAACAAACTTAGCTGATTGTCTTCTGGCATATTGCCCAGGATGCCCATATCGTCCATTTTTTCGACTAAAGTAGCTGATAACCCACCACGTTTTCGCAACTCAGTCTTGGAGAGGAATTCTCCCTCTGCCCGCGCTTTAACCAATTGATTTGCAACGTTGTCACCCAGACCGTCCATGGCAGAAAATGGAGGAATCAACATATCTCCGTCAATCAGAAATTCTGTCGCGTCACTCTTATAAAGATCGAGTTTCCCAAATTTAAACCCTCTCTCCAACATTTCATTGACGATTTCCAAGGTTGTATACAGGTCAATTTCTACATTGGACGCTTCATTATTTTTACGTTTTTCAGAGATTTCATTCATTTTGCGCTTAACTGAATCTAATCCGCTACTCATGACTTTAATATCAAAGGCTTTGGCACGGATAGAAAAGTAAGCACAATAGTAATAAATCGGATGATGTACTTTGAAATAAGCTACCCGTAGAGCCATCATTACGTAGGCAGCTGCATGGGCTTTAGGAAACATGTACTTGATTTTTCCGCAAGATTCAATATACCATTCAGGGACATTGTTTTCTTTCATAGCGGCAATATAACCATTACGCTCTTCGTCAGAAATTTTCAACCATGCACCTTTCCGCACACGCTCCATAATGGTAAAGGCCATTTTTGGTTCTAAGCCCTTGTGCATGAGATAGACCATGATGTCGTCCCGACAACCGATAACGGTAGATAAGTCCGCAATTCCCTGCTTAATTAAATCTTGTGCATTTCCAAGCCATACGTCCGTACCATGTGACAGACCTGATAATTGAAGTAATTCTGCGAAAGTTGTTGGGTGAGTTTCATCCACCATGCCCCGTACAAAGTTGGTTCCAAACTCAGGAATCCCCAGCATACCAGTTGCCGTACCTATTTGCTCTTGTGTCACTCCCAGAACATCTGTTCCTGAAAAGAGTGCCATAACTTCCTTATCATCCATAGGAATATCATTAGGGTCAATACCTGATAAATCCTGCAATTTCCGAATCATAGTCGGATCATCATGACCGAGCACATCGAGTTTCAGGACATTTTCATCAATATCATGAAAATTAAAATGGGTCGTTTGCCATTCGGCAGTCAGGTCATCTGCTGGATATTGAACCGGCGTGAAATCGTAAACGTCCATGTAGTTTGGAATAACAACAATCCCACCAGGGTGCTGTCCGGTCGTTCGTTTAACACCTGATGCACCTTGCGCCAATCGCTCGACTTCTGCATCGCGATAAAATTTATTGTAATCTCGCTCATAACCTTTCACGAAACCATAGGCTGTCTTAGCTGCAACCGTACCAACAGTACCAGCCCGAAAGGCATATTCCTCCCCAAAAATGTCTCGAACATCTAAGTGGGCACTAGGCTGATCCTCTCCAGAGAAGTTCAAGTCAATATCAGGGACCTTGTCTCCGTCAAATCCAAGGAAGGTCTCGAAAGGAATATCCTGGCCATTCTTGCTCAGCTTGTGGCCGCATTTTGGACAGTCCTTATCCGGCATATCAAAGCCAGAACCATAGGAGCCATCCGTGATGAACTCACTGTATTGACATTTACCACAGACATAGTGGGGTGACAAAGGATTGACCTCAGTAATCCCAATCATGGTCGCCACAAAACTGGAGCCAACCGAACCACGCGAACCAACTAAATAGCCTCGTTTATTAGAACGCTGTACAAGCATTTGTGAAGCCAAATAAATCACGGCAAAACCATTCCCCAAAATAGAGGATAATTCCCGTTCAATTCGATGATCTACAATATCTGGTAATGGATTACCATAGATTTCAAAAGCCTTTGCGTAAGTCAACTCAGCGACTTTTTCTTCAGATTTATCAATAAATGGTGTATAGAGGTCCCCTTTTACCACTTCAATTGGCTCAAAGGTTAACGCCAACTGATTGGGATTCTCAATGACTACTTGTCGAGCTAGTTCATCACCTAAAAAAGCGAATTCATCCAGCATTTCATTGGTTGTACGGAAATGTGCTTTGGGAAGCGGAGCTGGTTGAGCATTTTCACCGTGACCTATGGTCCGGTTAATCATGGCACCTTGTCCCAAACTCCTAACGATAATCTCCCGATAAATTTCTTCCTCAGGCTCAATATAATGCACATCTCCCGTAGCCAGAACTGGTTTGTCTAGTCGTTTTCCAACTTCAATCAAATTCTTGATGATTGTGTGCAGCTCCTCCATATCCTTAACCTGCTCTTTGGCAATCAATGGAGCATAAATCGCTGGAGGCATGATTTCGATAAAGTCATAATATTTCGCTACTTCGACAGCCGCATCCAGACCCTGTGAAACAACCGCATCAAACACTTCTCCTTCTGAACAAGCAGTTCCTAGAACCAAGCCTTCTCGATGCGCATCCAAAACCGTTCGCGGAATCCGTGGTACACCTTCAAAATATTTAGTATTGGACAGACTGACCAATTTGAAAATATTCTTCAACCCTGTTTGATTTTTCACATAAATCGTAGCGTGTTTCACTCGTGCTTTTTTATAGGAATTTTCATCCACCAAATCCGTATTCAACTTATTAAGATTGGTAATTCCACGCTTTTCTGCTACATCTCTGATGAAGATAAATAGCAGTCGTCCTGTCGCTTCCGCATCGTAATTGGCCATGTGGTGATGGTCAAGCGATACTTGAAAACGCTTGGTTAGAGGCCCCAAACCATGCCGCTTGTATTCTGGATAGAGGTTGCGGGCAAATTCCAGCGTGTCAATGACTGGTTGGGTAATTTTCGGCAAGCCATGACGCTCATAGTTGACATTCATAAAGCCCACATCAAAGGTAGCATTATGGGCGACAAGTACCGCATCTTTGCAAAATTCCTGAAATTCCTGTAAAACTTGCTCAAGTGGTTTCGCATTTTTAACATGTTCATCTGTAATTCCCGTCAAATCTGTTGTAAACGCACTCAAAGGGTGTCCTGGATTAATAAATTCGTCAAATTCCGCGATGACATTGCCCTTGTACATCTTGCTGGCTGCCACCTGAATCAAATCATTATAAATAGCAGACAAACCAGTCGTTTCTACGTCAAAGACAACATAAGTGGCTTCTCTCAACTCCATATCTATTTCATTGTAAGTAATGGGCACACGATCTTCAACAATATTGGCTTCCATACCATAAATCAACTGAATCCCGGCTTTTTTAGCAACTTTATAACCATGAGGAAAGCTCTGCACATTGCCGTGGTCAGTAATCGCAACTGCTTTATGCCCCCACTTCGCAGCTGTCGCAATCAAGTCTTCAACTTCTGGTAGGGCATCCATAGTTGACATATTGGTATGCGCGTGAAATTCAATTCGTTTCTCACCTTCAGGCATGAGATCTTTACGGTCATAATGCACCACTTCCTGTACATCTTGTACATTCATAGTCAAATCATGCGTGAAGTTATTCATTTCAATATTTCCACGTACACGCAACCATGAATTTTTCTTAATCATGTCATATTTCTTAGCTTCTTCTTCATTTTTAAACCATTTCTGAAGCGCAAAGCTAGAAGTATAATCGGTCATCTTAAAATTAATGAGTACGCGCCCTGTGCGAGTAACCTTTTTTTCAAGATCGAAAACCATTCCTTCAAAGACAATCCGATTTTCCTCAGTCTGAATGGCATTCATCTGCGTGATTTCAGCTTTATCCAATTTTGGTCGTGCAGTAGCTTTTTTCGCTTGAAAACCAGAGTAACTTGTCTTTTCTTCAACAGGTGGAGCTGCCATTTTCTGCAGCGCTTCTATGGCTTTTAGAGCTTCATCATTCGCTGCTTGTACAATCTTTTCTTTCTCAGCTTGGAAAGTTTCGACTTGCTGCTGTGTTAAAGCATCGCTTGCCTTAACCTGACATTGAAACTGTGGAAAACCAAACTTGACCAACTGTTTTGCCAAATTTGGCAAATGAATCTTCTGAAAATGATCCGTATCAATGCTTGAAGGACCTTCAATCACTAGTTGATTTCCTTCAGCATGCACCTTCAACCGGTGATATATACTGCGAAATCCCTGACTAGTACAAGGACCTTCTGTAAAAGCTTCTTGATAATAAGCCTGCAATAACTCATCTGTGAAATCTTTGTTTATTGTCCTTATCTCAAAAACTGCTTGATTCCCCGTTTTAGAAAATTCTTCCTTCAAGCACTTTTTCAATTCTTGAAATATGTCAATCGGCAAAATTTCTGTAAAAGCAAAATGAAATTCCCAGATATGGCTGACTTTATGCACCAGAACTTGCTCAATTTCTGCATGTAAAAAGGCACTTGATTGTCTCATATCAAGTGGCATATTGATCTGATTCATTAAAATTTCAAACGTTGATGACATCTTTTTCCCTCGCCTTGTAATGACACTATTCTACCATAAAACAAAGGATTTTTCGATTAAAAAATAAAGAATCCCCTTTATCTTGCCATTAGTATAAACCATTTTTATTTTAAGTCACATCTTGCTAGCTAGCTTAAGAGTAAGTATCTGGAAAATATAAGCACCTTTACTATAATAAAATAGGAAAATCTTAGTCCACTTTTTCACACATTCACAAAGCACAAGCTAAAAGACAAAGAAAAAACAGAATCCCTCAAAATAAGGGCGTTCTGTTTTTCCTTCCTATTATTTATAACCTTGTAACGCTTTTTGGCGTTCTTCAGTTTGGCCTTTCGCATCTAATTTTTTGCCTTTGTAAACTGTGCTTTCCCATGAACCATACATTGGATTTGGGAAGATAATGAATTTTTCGCCAAATTCTTTCTTTAATTCTTCCAATTTCTTGCCACGTTCATCAGCTGATGTCTTTGAGAAATCTGCAAAGTCAACCAGATTATCTCCTAGCAACATAACTAGATTCGTTTTTTCCTGAACTTTTTGACGGCGACCTTCTTTTGATTTCACGCCTTTTTCTAAAAACATCAAATGATCTTTCCCTTGTACAGGAATACCTTCTTTTTCTAAGTTCTTAATCGTTGCATCTACTTGATTTGCCGCACGGTCAGAAATATAGTAGATTTGAACACCATTTTGATGAGCATATTGAAGAAATTCTTTCGCACCAGGAACGGCTTTAGCTGAAGCTTTCTGTACCCAAGCATCCCAATTTTTAGGATTAAAAGCTGTGCCGTCTTTGACATTCTGTACTTGGTAAGGGCTATTGTCTAAGACCGTTTCATCCAAGTCAAGAACGATTGAATAGGGCTTATCTGTCGGCTTTTGCAGTAATTCTTTCAATCGGTTCGTGGCGACATTATAACCTTGTAGATACAGAGCCTTCGCTTCATCAGACTTTTGATACCAAAGTGTGCCCATGGTATTTTCTCTTGAGCGCAATTGATCATAAGTCATCGTAACTTTATTGTCAGATGTGTTGCTTTGCGTAGCCTTATTATCAGTTGCTTTTGTCCCACAACTAGTCAATAAAATAACTGAAGCAAGAGCTGAAAAAATTGTGATTGTGGCTTTAGATGATTTCATAAAACCAATTCCTCCTAATATTAATCTATCAAAATTATAGCGTTTTCATAAAAACATTTCAAGTTATCTGACCAATTATACAGACGAAAAACAGATTGGCAGAAAAATGTCCAATAAATCCATCAAAAAATCGACTAGGAGCTAATTTCTAGTTACTCTCACACTACCCGTACGTGCCGTTCGGCATACGGCGGTTCAACTAACTTTTAACGCATGTCGTTCAAGATAATAATCTAAACAGCTAACCAGTCCTCGTTTTGCGAGGGCTGGTTTTGATATAGCTTGCTTGAATACCGACTTGGTCGCAACCAATTGATAGTGCTCACCCCAACCTGAGAATTTATCCGCTATCCATTTAGGAACGCCTAATTTTAGTAATCCCCATAGTCGTCTCGATTTCTTCTATTGTTTCCAGATAATCATTTGGATACGAGTTCTCAAACGCTCATCTATTTGAGTTACTACCTTTTTCATGTCGCCAAGAGAAAAATAGTTTATCCACCCTCGTATAACCCAGTTTAATCGCTCAATATGTATTGTTAGGTCCATACTCCACTTTCTAGTCATCAGTCGTTTCAACTTTCGTTTAAAACTCTGAACACTATCCTGATGAGGACGACTCTTCCAACCTTGCGGAGACTTCCAAAAACCAAAACCTAGGTACTTGAGTTGGCTAGGTTTCACGATTTTAGTTTTTGTCATGTTCACTTTCAGCTCCAATCACTTCTCAATAAAGCGACTGACTGAGTACATAACTCACTTGGCAACTGCTTCGCTCCTAACCGTGATTCCGCAATCATCTGCGTACCGAATGCAATAAAGACCTCGTTTCTCTAGTTCCTTATCCAACTCATTAAGCATGATATTTGATAACAGCGGAGATAAGTTACCCCCTTGAGGTATCCCTACAAGAGTCTTGTGACGTTGATCATTGATAATTACCCCCAATGAAGGTATTTCTGAATCAGTAATTCTGTATCTCCATCATGAATAATATTCTGCACTAGAGACATGAGTCTATCTTGCGGTACTGTGTCGGAGAATTTCTCTAGGTCAATATCCACAATCCACTCATAACCATCATTAAGGCACTCAAATAACTTGACAATGGCTGTCTCACAAGAACGATTTGGTCTGAAACCATAGCTGTATTCTGAGAAACGAACTTCACAGACTGGACTCAAGACTTGAACGATAGCCTATTGTATCATTCTGTCCGTGACAGTTGGGATTCCTAGGTTGCGGATGTCTCCATTGGGTTTCGGAATTTCAACTCTGAGTACGGGCTGAGGTTTATCCTTCCTCTCCCTGATAAGCTGTTTTGTTTCTCGCCAGTTTTGACGGAGATAGCCGTCCATCTGTTCGATAGTAATTCCATCGATACCAGCAGATCCTTTATTAGTTTTCACCTGTTTATAAGCTTCAAGCATATTGTTACGAGATAATATCATACTTAGCAATTCTGACATGTGTGGATTCCCTTTCTGTTTTGTTGCCTGTAGGCTATCTTATATTGGTAAGCTGTCCACTATCAATACGTACTAACTTTCAGCTCTATCAGACTGTTCGTTTTACAGACACAAGTGTCTAGGATTACTTCGATTAGTTATTCACCCCTTCACTCCATCTCCATTACAGAAACTTCTTCACTACTATGGATTCGACTGACTTCTTGTCGTTCTCTGTTACTAGGTTTTACCCTCGACAAGACCTCACGGGATAAGTCATACATCTTTCCTCGTTTACTCTCGTGATTTACGCATATAGGTTACGACTGCCTATTTGGATTTTAGGGTTATAAGCCCCCTCATCCGCTATATGCGCCTTCATATCACGTTTCTATTCGTACAGTCACGATTTCGCTATCCCTTCCTCTCCTTGCTACCTCACGATAGTCAGGCTTGGGAGTCACTATTGGGTTCACCGGTAGCGAATGCCCCAGATGACTTGCACCTCAGATGTATGACATGCCCGTCGTACACAAAAAATCTCTGTTTTTTCACAGAGATTTCAATCATTTTTATTTCATTTGATAAATTGTAAAATATAGTTCAACAAAAAAACTCATAGCGTTTCATTGGTGTAAACTGTAAGTAACCACACAAACAGAACCCGAGGAAAAACTATGAGCTACTCCCAT
>NZ_CABHMZ010000003.1 GCF_902167705.1 Streptococcus constellatus
CCACGAAAATGTTTAGCTTACAGAACTGCTTATGAAGCTCTAGTGGATGAGTTAGAGTAAATGTTGCACTTATTCTTGCAATTTATCATAAAAAATCTTTAGTTGAAAACAACTTCGAATATCAAAAGAATCTTTTGGGGAGAAATTCGTCAAAAAAATCTGCATCTAAATATTATTGGAAATATATTTTTTACAATAGAGATTTGAGAAAAGAATTATTTTATAATAAGCAGCATAAGAAATATAGTCTTCCTCAAGAGTTTTATAGTATTAATGAAGCTGAAAAAGAAATTTATATGTCTTTATTTGATTCCAGAGAGAAGGAATATAAAAAGTTTCTATTTTACAAATATTTTTTTGGGAATGATAAACCGATGATAGTAACTGAAGGAAAAACTGATCCAAAGTATATAAAGGCTGCGTTAAAAAAACTTTATAAACGATATCCTGAATTAATTGAGAAAGTTAATGGTAAATTTATATTTAAAATTGATTTTTTAAAACATAGTAACACAGCAGAATACCTTTTTTATGTACCAGAGGGGGGAGAAGGCTTCAAATATTGGTATAATTATTTTTCAAGTAAAATACCTAGTAATATTTTTAAACAAAAATTTCCTATAAAAGATTTAGGGCAGGATATATATCATAAGATATACCCAAATTACATTGAGTATTTTCAGAGTCTAACATCCAGAAAACCGAATCATCCAACTATATTTTTATTTGATAACGAACCTGTAGGAAGTCCGCTTTATGAGTTTGCAAATCATGCGAGTGAATTACAAATTGATACAAATACTTTAAACCAAATTAGAGGAAGTAATTTTTATAGAATTAGTAAAAGAAATAGTTTGTACGTAATGGCAACACCTTTAATACCTAATATGAATAACGGAAAGTCATCTGATATTGAGGATTTGCTACTTGCTTGCAATCAACCACCTGTTTTAAATGGGAAGACCTTTTCGAAAGGTGGAGGGTCAAATCATTATGGGAAAGAAATATTTTCAAAATATGTATTAAAAAATTATAAGCAGTTTGATTTTATGGAATATATTCCCTTGCTAGATGGGATAAGAGACAATATTCTAGATTATAAGTAACATTATTTATGAAAAAGAGAAACTGAATCTATTGGAAGAACTATCAAGAGAAGTGTATCATCACAGGTGGTAACAGAAGATGACTTGACTGAGTAGCTTGAAGCTTAGTCAGAAGTACTAGTAATCATTGGTAGTGTACCTTAATATCAGATAAATTATCTCTTTGAATTTGTTTGGTAAAATACGAAAGGAAGCGACATGGCAAATAGAAGCTATATTTATTTAAAAAACGGAGATGAAGCGCGTGTTTTAGCGGAGGGAATTTATACGATCCCTTATTTCTGGCAACTATTTTGGGGTGAAGAAGAACTGCAAGCAGCTATTGATTTGTGGCAAAAAGCAGAAGAGCTTGAAAAAGAAGATAAAGAGAAGGCAGAAGAATTTTATCGGACACAGGAGATGGGGATTGCCCTTTCTATTGAAAACTTTGACCAGAATGTTCGCCGTAATCGCTCCTTTTTAGAGCAGCATGCTCCACAGGCTTTGCAATTGTACGATGACTTTGTTCGCTACATTACTGCAAATATCAAAGAGGGCGATATGCTAGGGTTTGACGTTTTAGAAGTTATTTCTATGGACGAGTTGCCTATTGCTTCTGACAAACTTTTAAAAAATGTCCGCGCTATTCAGCAAAATCAACCGAAAGATTTGGATTTTTCTTTAACAGATAAAGATTTGCTTGGGCTAGCTATGGGTTTCCCAGATTATTATGCTTTGGACATGCTATCAGAAGACAATATTCTAAATTCGGTTGCTTACCAAGATGAGCTAAAGAAACGGGAAAATCAAAAAAGCAAGCAATTGTCTGATGTGACTGAATCCGATTCAAAAGACAACAAACGCCGTATTCATCCAGCGTTTTGGATTTTGCTTGTGCTGGGCATTATGCGGATTTTATATATTTTATTTAGCTAACAGATAGAAAAGAGAAATATGAGAATTGCGGATTATAGCGTGACGCGAGCTGTACTTGAGCGTCATGGCTTTACTTTTAAAAAATCGTTCGGTCAGAACTTTTTGACGGATACCAATATTTTACAAAAAATTGTGGACACGGCTGAGATTGATAAGAATGTTAACGTCATCGAAATAGGACCAGGCATTGGAGCTCTGACTGAGTTTTTGGCGAAAAATGCAGCAGAAGTTATGGCTTTTGAGATTGATGAGCGCTTGGTGCCGATTTTGGCAGACACCTTGCGGGATTTTGACAATGTCAAGGTTATCAATGAAGATATTCTTAAGTCAGATTTACAAGCTCGAATCAAGGAATTTGCCAATCCAAATCTTCCTATCAAAGTAGTGGCCAATCTTCCTTATTACATCACAACTCCTATTTTGATGCATTTGATTGAAAGTGGCGTTCCCTTTAGTGAATTTGTCGTGATGATGCAGCGTGAAGTGGCTGATCGCATCTCGGCGCAGCCCAATAGCAAATCTTATGGCAGTTTGTCAATAGCAGTGCAATATTACATGACGGCCAAGGTTGCTTTTATCGTACCGCGAACAGTCTTTGTTCCTGCCCCGAATGTAGACTCGGCTATTCTGAAAATGACTCGTAGAGACAAGCCGGCAGTTGAGGTCAAAGATGAGCCATTATTCTTCAAAGTCTCAAAAGCTAGTTTTACTCACCGTCGGAAAACCCTCTGGAATAATCTGACCAGTTATTTTGGCAAATCTGATGAAACCAAAACAAAACTGGAAACCGCTTTGAGTAATGCTGAACTGTCTCCAAGCGTGCGAGGAGAAGCGCTTGGTTTGCAAGCATTTGCACGTTTAGCAGACAGCTTATATGACGAAGGGTTCAGATAAGTTGAATAATATTATAAACAAAAAGCCTCACTAAGTTCGTCTTAGTGAGTTTCTTTATAAGGAAAGGACGGGATTTGAACCCGCGCATGAATAAAATCCATTTGCCGGATTTCGAGTCCGGTGCCGTACCAAGCTGGGCCACCTTTCCAGAATTCAAAATATGTTATTTCGTTTTAGGCGAGAAGGTAAAGCGCACATAACGTGAAGTGAAGTGCGCTACAGTTGACAACTATCAAACGAAATAAAAATGCGGAAAAAGGGATTTGAACCCTCACGTCCGAATGGACACATGCGCCTGAAGCATGCGCGTCTGCCGTTCCGCCATTTCCGCTCGGTATCTATTATACCATATTAGAAACGTTTTTCATCATTTTTTTGCACTGAAAAGCAAAATACTGGTTTTTTTGTTATAATGAACTTATTAAGCGTTAAAGGAGTCCATTTGAAAGGAACAATCGTGAAAGCCTTAGCTGGCTTCTATTATGTAGAGTCAGAAGGTAAGGTTTATCAGACTAGAGCCAGAGGAAATTTTCGCAAAAAAGGTCAAACTCCTTATGTGGGGGATGAGGTCGAATTTTCTGCTGAGAAAGCTTCTGAAGGATACATTTTAAAAATAGCAGAGCGAAAAAACAGCCTGGTGCGCCCGCCTATTGTCAATATAGATCAAGCTGTTGTGATAATGAGTGCCAAAGAGCCAGATTTCAATCCCAATCTTTTGGATCGGTTCTTAGTTCTTTTGGAGCAGAAAGCCATTCACCCGATTATCTATATCAGCAAATTGGATTTGTTGGCAGATGACAAGGAGCTAGATGTTTTTCTTGAGGTTTACCAAGCGATTGGTTATGATACTGCTAAAACAGTAGCAGAACTGTTGCCGTTTTTGGCAAACAAAAAGACAGTTTTCATGGGGCAAACAGGAGTTGGCAAGTCCACTTTGCTCAATAAAATCGCACCAGATTTGCAATTAGAAACAGGTGAGATTTCAGAGAGTCTAGGTCGTGGTCGTCATACGACACGAGCTGTCAGTTTTTACAATCTCAATGGAGGAAAGATTGCGGACACTCCGGGTTTTTCTTCTTTGGATTATGAAGTGGATAACGCGGAGGATTTAAACCGAGCATTTCCTGAAATTGCTGAAGTCAGTCGCGACTGCAAATTCCGAACTTGTACTCATACGCATGAACCGAGTTGTGCGGTGAAACCTGCTGTTGAAAATGGAACGATTGCAGCCTTTCGTTTTGAGAATTACTTGCAATTTTTGAGTGAAATTGAACATCGTCGTGAAACCTATAAAAAAGTAGCTAAGAAGCAACCGAAGTGAGGAGGAAGCCAAATGAAAACTTATAAAATTGCACCGTCTATTTTAAGTGCAGATTATGCTAATTTTGAATCAGAACTGAAAAAATTAGAAGCCACAGGGGCAGAGTACGTTCATATTGATATTATGGACGGGCATTTTGTTCCCAATATCAGCTTTGGTGCGGGTGTGGTAGCGAGTATGCGACCACACAGTAGATTGGTATTTGATTGTCATCTCATGGTGTCCAATCCAGAACACCATATTGAAGAATTTGCCCGTGCGGGTGCAGATATTATCAGTATCCACGCTGAAGCAACGCCTCATATTCACGGAGCTTTGCAAAAGATTCGGGCTGCTGGTGTCAAGGCAAGTGTTGTTATCAATCCAGGAACGCCTGTTGAAGCGGTGAAAAATGTTTTGAATTTGGTTGATCAAGTCTTGGTTATGACTGTTAATCCGGGCTTCGGTGGACAAGCCTTTCTGCCAGAAACAATGGATAAAGTACGTGAATTAGTCGTTTTGAGAGAAGTGAACCAACTAGACTTTGATATTGAAGTAGACGGTGGTATTGATGATGAAACCATTGGCATTGCCAAAGAAGCTGGTGCTAATGTCTTTGTGGCAGGTAGTTACGTTTTCAAAGGTGATGTAGCTCATCAGGTTCAAACCTTGAAAGAAGCATTGCATGACTAAAATTGCTCTCTTTGCTGGCGGAACGATAGATAATTTCCAAGTGGATTTTGACCTTTTTATCGGGGTAGATAGAGGAAGCCTGTTTCTCATTGAACAAGGTATTCGTCCAGACTTAGCGGTCGGTGATTTTGATTCTGTTTCGGAAGAAGAGTTGGCTTTGATTTGTTCTCAATCGAAAGAGGTACTTCAAGCACAACCTGAAAAAGATGATACGGATTTAGAGTTGGCTGTCAAAGCTGTTTTTGCACGTTATCCACAGGCGCAAGTGACGATTTTTGGTGCTTTTGGCGGGCGCTTGGATCATACTTTGGCAAATATTTTCTTGCCAAGTAATCCAGAAATCGCCCCTTATATGCAGCAAATTCGACTGTGCAATGCACAAAATCAGCTCTGCTATTACCCTCAAGGGCGGCACGAGGTAAAGCCAGTAGCTGGTATGAACTATTTAGCTTTTATGCCTGCGGACAATAGCCGGTTGACCATTGAAGGAGCCAAATATCCTTTAAACGAATCCAATTATTTTTTCAAAAAAGTGTATGCTTCTAACGAATTTATAGATGAGCCCGTTTTTTTAGGGTGCCAATCAGGTTATGTTATTGTCATTTATAGCAAAGACAGGAGTTAGTATGGAGTTTGTAATCATCCTCTTATTGCTGGGAAATCTTATTGTGACCTTTCTTTTGTGGCAAAAGAATCAGCAACAAACAGACCAACAGAAAAAGATTTTTGAAGATCAAGCCGATCAGTTATCTGATCAGTTGGATTACCGTTTTGAACAGGAGCGGCAGCAGAGTCTTCTAGCACAGCAACAGCTGGAATTGGCTCTAGGAGATCGTTTGGGAGAGGTGCGCACGGATTTACATCGAAATTTAACGGAAATGCGGTTAGAGATAAGTGAGAATCTAACCAAAAATCGTGATAAGACAGACGAACGAATGCGCCAGATTCAGGAGTCAAATGACCGTCGTTTAGAACAAATGCGCCAAACGGTGGAAGAAAAACTGGAAAAAACCTTGCAGGCGAGATTACAAACCTCCTTTGAAACGGTCTCTAAACAGTTGGAGTCAGTCAATCGTGGCCTAGGAGAGATGCAAAATGTAGCGCGTGATGTAGGTACTCTAAACAAAGTGCTCTCTAATACCAAAACACGTGGGATTTTAGGTGAATTGCAGCTTGGTCAGATTATTGAAGATATTATGACACCGAGCCAGTACGAACGTGAATTTGCGACAGTTGCAGGATCTAGTGAGCGCGTAGAGTATGCGATTAAATTACCGGGGCAAGTAGAAAAAGAATACATTTATTTGCCAATTGATTCTAAATTTCCGCTTGCTGACTACTATCGCTTAGAGGATGCTTATGAGTCAGGAAACAAAGAAGAGATTGATTTGTACCGCAAGTCTTTGCTAGCGAGTGTCAAACGTTTTGCCAAGGATATCAATAAAAAATATTTAGCGCCTCCTGCAACAACGAATTTTGGCGTGATGTTTTTACCAACGGAAGGGCTTTATTCAGAAGTCGTTCGCAATCCGGAATTCTTTGATAGTTTGCGCCGGGACGAGCAGATTGTGGTCGCAGGGCCATCTACGTTATCTGCCCTACTCAATTCGCTTTCGGTCGGTTTTAAAACGCTCAACATTCAAAGAAGTGCAGATGACATCAGCAAGATTTTGGGCAATGTCAAATCAGAATTTAATAAATTTGGTGGCATTTTGCTCAAGGCACAAAAACATTTGCAACACGCTTCTGGCAATATTGATGAATTGCTGACGCGCAGAACCAATGCTATCGAGCGAACTTTGCGCCATATTGAAATTTCGGACAAGTCGGACTTAAATGGTCTGCTAGATTTCCAAGATGAAGAGGAAGAATATGAAGATTAACCAAATGAAAAAAGACGAGCTGTTTGAGGGATTTTATCTCATCAAATCCGCTGAACTGCGTCAGACAAGAGCTGGGAAAAATTATTTGGCGTTCACCTTTCAAGATGACACGGGGACGATTGAAGGGAAATTGTGGGATGCACAACCGCATAATGTAGAAGAATTTACTGCTGGGAAAGTCGTTCATATGCAAGGCCGCAGAGAGGTGTACAATAACACGCCGCAAGTGAATCAAATTACTTTGCGGCTCCCGAAAGTTGGCGAGCCAAACAATCCGGCTGATTTTAAGGAAAAACCACCAGTTGATGTCCAAGAACTACGTGAATATTTGTCACAAATGATCTTCAAAATTGAAAATCCAGTTTGGCAGCGTGTAGTGAGGGCTTTGTATGCTAAATACGATAAAGAATTTTACTCCTATCCAGCAGCGAAAACCAATCACCACGCTTTTGAAGCAGGACTTGCTTTTCACACGGCTACAATGGTGCGGTTAGCAAATGCTATTGCTGAGATTTACCCGCAATTAAATAAGAGTTTGCTTTATGCAGGAATTATGTTGCATGATTTGGCAAAAGTACTGGAATTGACAGGGCCTGAACAGACAGAATACACGATTCGAGGCAATCTCATCGGACACATTGCTTTGATTGATGAAGAAATAACAAAGGTGTTGGCAGAATTAAAAATTGACGATACAAAAGAAGATGTCATTGTTCTCCGTCATGTTCTGCTAAGCCATCATGGCTTGTTGGAATACGGAAGTCCTGTCCGTCCGAAAATCATGGAAGCTGAAATTATCCACATGATTGACAATTTAGATGCGGAAATGATGATGATGACTTCGGCTCTAGCCTTGGTTGGTAAGGGTGAAATGACCAATCGAATCTTTGCTATGGACAACCGCTCTTTCTACAAGCCTAATTTTGATAAGTAAAAAGCGAAAAACGAATGTTATTGCAAAAATAATGTTCGTTTTTTGGGCTTATTATGATATAATGAAGAAAATAAAATAAATTGGTGAAAAAATGAAATTAAGAAGAAGTGAACGTATGGTAGTCATTTCTAACTACCTAATCAATCATCCTTATGAACTAACTAGTCTCAATAAATTTGCTGAAAAGTATGAGTCCGCAAAATCTTCCATTTCCGAAGATATTGTCATCATTAAACGTGCTTTTGAAGAAATGGAAATCGGACATATCGAAACCATTACAGGAGCAGGAGGAGGCGTTATTTTTACTCCCTCTATCTCGGAGAAAGAAGCTAAGGCAATGGTGGAAGAGCTTTGCACGAAATTATCTGAAAGCAATCGGATTTTACCTGGCGGCTACATTTATTTGTCAGATTTGCTGAGTACGCCTTCTATTTTAAACAACATTGGACGCATTATTGCCAAGACATTTAGAAATCAAAAAATTGATGCTGTAATGACCGTTGCTACAAAAGGGGTGCCTTTGGCAAATGCAGTGGCAAATGTGTTAAATGTTCCATTTGTCATCGTGCGCCGCGACTTGAAAATCACAGAGGGCTCAACGGTTAGCGTCAATTATGTGTCAGGTTCAAGTGGTGACCGTATTGAAAAGATGTTCTTGTCGAAACGCAGCCTGAAAGCTGGAAGCCGTGTTTTAATCGTAGATGATTTCTTAAAAGGTGGCGGAACAGTCAATGGCATGATTAGTCTTTTACGAGAATTTGATTCGGAATTGGCTGGTGTAGCAGTCTTTGCGGAAAATGCACAGACTGAGCGTGAACACTTAGATTACAAATCATTGTTGAAAGTGACAGATATCGATGTGAAGTCCAACAAAATCAGCGTAGAAGTTGGGAATATTTTTGACAAATAGATGAGGTGAAAATTTGAAAAATATATTGGATAAATTGGATCAAAGCTCCTTGTGGCTGAGAATTTCGATTGTTACAGTTTTGGCGCTCGTTCTTGCTGCGGGATTGTTTTTCGTTAAAAAGCAAGATGACGCGGCTCGTGCAGCCGCTCCGACTGTAAGACGAACAGTTTCAACATCGAAGTCTTCAGAGTCGAAAGCAGAAAAAGAGCGGAAAGAGCAAGCGAAAATTGTGCAAGAAGCAGAAGAGACTGTTAAAAAACTGGAAACGGAGCAGACAACAGCTAATGTAACAGCTGCTCAAGAAAAAGTGGACAAGTTGAAAGACGAAGCTCAAAAAGCCCAATTTCAACAACGAATCAAGGCAGTCAGTGATGCGATTGCTGCGCGTGAAGCCAGCGAAGCAGCTGCTACAGCAAATCAAAATGCTGTGACGCCTCAAACAGATGCAGGGCAAACGTACCAACAAACGTACCAACAGACTTATCAACAAACTTATCCTCAAACCTATCAAGCTCCAGCAACTTCAGCTACCACAGGACAGGCTGAGACCAATTCAGTTCAAACTCCAGCCACAAATACTACTGGGCAGTAGCTGGGATTTCAATAGGAAAACTATAAAAAATATATTGACAAAGAAAGTGCCGTCGTGTTATACTAATAGACGGTACTTTTTACTTTTGGTCTCTCAAAAGTGTACAGAGACGTGCTGACAAATGTTGCAAAAGTACACGCAGATGATAGCTGTCACCAAGTGTATCATCACCAAAATTAAAAAAATACAGGAGAAATGTAGATGCCTACAATTAACCAATTGGTTCGCAAACCGCGTAAATCAAAAGTAGAAAAATCTAAATCACCAGCTTTAAACGTTGGTTATAATAGTCTTAAACGTGTACCTACTCGTGAAAACTCACCGCAAAAACGTGGTGTAGCAACTCGTGTTGGTACTATGACACCTAAAAAACCGAACTCAGCTCTTCGTAAATTTGCTCGTGTACGTTTGAGCAATCTGATCGAAGTAACTGCATATATCCCAGGTATCGGACATAACTTGCAAGAACACAGCGTTGTGCTTCTTCGTGGTGGACGTGTAAAAGACCTTCCAGGGGTACGTTACCATATCGTTCGTGGTGCACTTGATACTGCAGGTGTAACTGATCGTAAACAAGGCCGTTCTAAATACGGTACGAAAAAACCAAAAGCATAAGGAAAGGGGATAAAGATCAATGAGTCGTAAAAACCGTGCGCCTAAGCGCGAAGTATTGCCAGATCCGCTCTACAATTCAAAATTAGTGACACGTCTTATCAACCGCGTTATGCTTGATGGTAAACGTGGTACAGCAGCTTCAATCGTATATGGTGCTTTTGAACAAATCAAAGAAGCTACTGGAAATGATGCACTTGAAGTATTTGAAACAGCTATGGAAAACATCATGCCTGTACTTGAAGTACGTGCTCGCCGTGTTGGTGGTTCTAACTACCAAGTCCCAGTTGAAGTTCGTCCAGAACGTCGTACAACTCTTGGACTTCGTTGGTTAGTGACTATTTCACGTTCACGTGGAGAACACACTATGCAAGATCGCCTTGCAAAAGAAATCATGGATGCAGCTAACAATACTGGTGCAGCTGTTAAAAAACGTGAAGATACTCACCGTATGGCTGAAGCTAACCGTGCTTTTGCTCACTTCCGCTGGTAAGATTGCTTCTCTTTTTAGAGAATTGCAAGAGCTCTTTCAAAGGCTTAGTACTCTTACTAATTAGCATGAGTAATCAACAAGCGGGTAGGATTTGCCTACTCGCTTTTCTTAAAATATGTTATAATAAACTGTAAATAAAATAATAGGAGAAACAACCAAATGGCTCGCGAATTTTCACTTGAAAAAACTCGTAACATCGGTATCATGGCTCACGTCGATGCTGGTAAAACAACAACGACTGAACGTATTCTTTACTATACCGGTAAAATCCATAAAATTGGTGAAACACACGAAGGTGCTTCACAAATGGACTGGATGGAACAAGAACAAGAACGTGGTATTACTATTACATCTGCTGCAACAACAGCACAATGGAAAGATTACCGTGTCAACATTATCGACACACCAGGACACGTGGACTTCACAATTGAAGTGCAACGTTCCCTTCGTGTATTGGACGGTGCAGTAACTGTCCTTGACTCACAATCAGGTGTTGAACCTCAAACAGAAACAGTTTGGCGTCAAGCAACTGAATATGGTGTTCCGCGTATCGTATTTGCTAACAAAATGGATAAAATCGGTGCAGACTTCCTTTATTCAGTAAGCACTCTTCACGATCGTCTTCAAGCAAATGCTCACCCAATTCAATTGCCAATCGGTGCAGAAGATGACTTCCGTGGTATCATTGACTTGGTTCGTATGAAAGCTGAAATCTATACAAACGACCTTGGGACAGATATTCTCGAAGAAGATATTCCAGCAGATTACCTTGAACAAGCTCAAGAATGGCGTGAAAAATTAGTAGAAGCAGTTGCTGAAACTGATGAAGACTTGATGATGAAATACCTTGAAGGTGAAGAAATTACTGAAGCAGAATTGAAATCTGCGATTCGTAAAGCAACTATCAATGTTGAGTTCTTCCCAGTTCTTGCTGGATCTGCCTTCAAGAACAAAGGTGTTCAAATGATGCTTGATGCAGTTATTGACTACCTTCCAAGCCCACTTGATATTCCAGCTATTAAAGGTGTAAATCCAGATACTGAAGAAGAAGAAACTCGTCCTGCATCTGATGATGAACCATTTGCAGCACTTGCTTTCAAGATTATGACAGACCCATTTGTTGGTCGCTTGACTTTCTTCCGTGTGTACTCAGGTGTCTTGAACTCAGGTTCATACGTTTTGAATACTTCTAAAGGAAAACGTGAACGTATTGGACGTATCCTGCAAATGCACGCAAACCACCGTAATGAAATCGAAACAGTTTACTCTGGTGACATCGCTGCAGCTGTTGGTTTGAAAGATACAACAACTGGTGATTCATTGACAGATGAAAAGGCTAAAATTATTCTTGAATCTATCGAAGTTCCAGAACCAGTTATCCAATTGATGGTGGAACCAAAATCTAAAGCTGACCAAGACAAGATGGGTGTTGCCCTTCAAAAATTGGCTGAAGAAGATCCAACATTCCGCGTTGAAACAAACGTTGAAACTGGTGAAACAGTTATCTCTGGTATGGGTGAGCTTCACTTGGATGTCCTTGTAGACCGTATGCGTCGTGAGTTCAAAGTGGAAGCAAACGTAGGTGCTCCTCAAGTATCTTACCGTGAAACATTCCGTGCACAAACATCAGCACGTGGATTCTTCAAACGCCAATCAGGTGGTAAAGGTCAATTTGGTGATGTTTGGATTGAATTTACTCCAAACGAAGAAGGAAAAGGCTTCGAGTTTGAAAATGCTATCGTTGGTGGTGTGGTTCCACGTGAATTCATCCCAGCTGTAGAAAAAGGTTTGATTGAGTCAATGGCAAATGGTGTTCTTGCTGGTTACCCAATCGTTGACGTGAAGGCAAAACTGTATGATGGTTCATACCACGATGTCGACTCATCAGAAACAGCCTTCAAAGTTGCTGCCTCTCTTGCTCTTAAAGAAGCTGCTAAGACTGCGCAACCAACCATCCTTGAACCAATGATGCTTGTTACAATTACTGTACCAGAAGAAAACCTCGGTGACGTTATGGGACACGTAACAGCTCGTCGTGGACGTGTTGATGGTATGGAAGCTCATGGTAACAGCCAAATCGTTCGTGCCTATGTTCCACTTGCTGAAATGTTCGGTTATGCAACAGTTCTTCGTTCAGCATCACAAGGACGCGGTACTTTCATGATGGTATTTGACCACTATGAAGATGTACCGAAGTCAGTACAAGAAGAAATCATTAAGAAAAACAAAGGTGAGGCTTAATCAAGTCAAGTCCATGCGTCCGCAGTTGCGGGCGTTTTTTTATAAAAAAGTTCAGATTCTTGTGGAATCTGAACAATTAATTATTGAATTTTACGGAGAAAAGAGAATCTTAACTGCATCATCACAACTATCAAGAGCTTTTAAGGAGTTTTGACTCAAAAGAAAGACGGTGTCACATACTTTAAAGACTTCAGATAAATTATGAGAAGTCAGCAAAATGATTTTTTCAGAGCTATATTCTCTTAATAAATCGTACGCAGTGAAACGTCTCCGTTCGTCAAGACCGTCTAGTAATTCATCTAAAATAAGAATATCGCTCTGAATAGACAAGGCGTATAAGAAAGCGAACAGCTCCTTCATTCCTAGAGAGTATTTTCCTAACTTTTTCTTTAAATAATCTGCACCGCCCATCCTAACTAAATTTTTCTGGAAGACTGTTTGCTCCTCTGGGGATAATAATGTGAGATAGTCACTAGCAGTCAAGTGTTTGTCAAAAATATCTAGGCTTGGGATGTAAGAAACTTTTCCTATTTTTAGCATTCCGCTGGGAAGCTTTATTTCATTATTTAATAGGCTGAAAAGTGTGCTTTTTCCGACACCGTTAGGTCCGATAATTCCATAGAGACCTGGATTTGTCAGTTCAAAATTTAAATCTTGAAAGATAGCTGTTGTTAAATTTTTTATAGATATTCCTGTCATGCTTTCTCCGCCTTTCTATAATAGTAATTTTTATACAAGTAATAGGAAGCTAGCAGGAAAATCAAGCTGAGACCTAAGAGATACACGATTCCAATCAGGAATGCATTCTTAGGGAGGATTTGACTATCGTTGATTAACTGACCATATCCCATATACTCAAAAGGTAAAAATTTTTTGAAAGGTTGAAACCATTCTTCTTGAGATAAAGTGAGAAAACTAGTCAAGAAGACAAGAATGAGACCAATTACTACCAGACTTTTTTTGAAAATAAGAGCAAAGAACTGCCCTAAACTAGCAATGAAAAGAAGGGCAACTAGAAATAGTATTATCGTGTTTAAACTGATTTTCCAGATTGGGAGAATTGTTCTATCAGTCATTAAATAAGGGTATTGCCAGGTTCCAAAGCTGTCAAGTATTCCTTTTGCTACATATAAAATAGTAAAAATTAGTAATGTCGTTAGAAAAGTTACAAGAATTGGGACTAACAGTTTGGTGAGTAGGTGTCTAAATTTTCTGCCACCTAGGAGTTGATAAAATCGGATTTGTGAACTTTCAATCTCGCTACTAAGAGAGTCGGTTATGAGAACAGTAATGAGGACAAAGATAGTCGTAGAGGACAGCCAGGCTGTTAAAGAGCGACCGATAGTAAAAGCAGCCTCGTTTGTATCATTAACCATAGTGCTTGGGTTGCCCTTAGCTGCTTTTATAGCATTGTAATAGTTAATTTTAGTTGTTAAATTTCTATATTCGTCTGTATCTTTTTTGGAAGTTGATTTAAGCTGTAATAGATTCAAACGATTTTCTAGCTCAGCAAATTTTTCGATATCCTTCTTTTTCAGAGCAGATAGTTGTTCTGAGAGGATTTTTTGTTCTACTTGAGCATTCTTCAATTGTTGAGCTATATCTCTATTGTCTGGATTTTGTTGTACCTCTTTTTGAAAATTTTCGACTATTTGTTTTGATTGTTGTAGATTGAATTTAGCTGTAGTCAAATTCATTTTAGTGATTTGCTTATTTAGTGTTGTTTGATTAAAGATA
Organism: Streptococcus constellatus; assembly: GCF_902167705.1. Lineage (GTDB taxonomy): Bacteria > Bacillota > Bacilli > Lactobacillales > Streptococcaceae > Streptococcus > Streptococcus constellatus_A. The sequence goes on from NZ_CABHMZ010000003.1 coordinate 14,311, forward strand.
AATAGACCTAAGAAGATAGCTGAGAGAAGGATTAAACAAATCTTATTTTTGGGATTTTTTAGAAATCGTTTTAGTTCAAAGTAAAAAAATGCCATAGTCTCACCTCAAAAAACCGAACATAGAGGCTATACTGATAACCTCTATGTTAATTGTGCTAATAAGTACTATAATGATAAATATGAAGGAATCCTGGATTAATACCATAATCACGACGAAGTGTTTCAATTCTGTTTAACTTAAACCCTCTATGGTAATATAAATTCATCCATGAGTAAGTTGTTCGTGTGGTTCCTCCCATAACAAGGTGGACATCGTATCGAGTATGTACAACTTCAGCTATGTAGGCAGCTGAGACAATATTCTTTGCACCCAAACTAAACAAAGTTACAAGTATTGCAATTAGTAGAGCATTATTCTTAACTTTTTTTATCATTGTATTTAATCCTCCTTACAATAAAAATAAAAGTTTATGTCTAGACATCATTATTATATACTATAAAAACAAAAAAGCAAAGCGCTTTCACGAAAAAATGTATATTTTTCCAGATTATTCTTAATTGTCAGTGAAATACAGGGTTAAATAGATAAATGAGCAAAGTTTTAATATTAAAAATCGTAAGCGAGTGAAATATTCCTAAAATCTGCATTTTCTGAGTAATAAAACTTTCTGCAATCATTAAGATTCATAGTGAAAATTGCTTGAAAAAATAGAAGAGGTTTCTTTTACTATGCTGAAACCAGTTGCAATTTTTAAGAATAAAGTATATAATAGATATGTTGAAAGGTGAGTTGTAGCAACTCAAGTTACTCTTTTCACATAAAAATTTTTTGATTTTCATAAGGAGGAAATCACGAATGGTAGTTAAAGTTGGTATTAACGGTTTCGGTCGTATCGGTCGTCTTGCATTCCGTCGTATCCAAAACGTAGAAGGTGTTGAAGTTACTCGTATCAACGACCTTACAGATCCAGTTATGCTTGCACACTTGTTGAAATATGACACAACTCAAGGTCGTTTCGATGGTACTGTGGAAGTTAAAGAAGGTGGATTCGAAGTTAACGGTAAATTCGTTAAAGTTTCTGCTGAACGTGACCCAGAACAAATTGATTGGGCTACAGATGGTGTAGAAATCGTTCTTGAAGCAACTGGTTTCTTCGCTACTAAAGCAGCAGCTGAAAAACACCTTAAAGGTGGAGCTAAGAAAGTTGTTATCACTGCTCCTGGTGGAAGCGACGTTAAAACAATTGTATTCAACACGAACCACGATGTTCTTGATGGTACTGAAACAGTTATTTCTGGTGCTTCATGTACTACAAACTGCTTGGCTCCAATGGCTAAAGCACTTCAAGACAACTTCGGTGTTGTTGAAGGTTTGATGACTACTATCCACGCTTACACTGGTGACCAAATGATCCTTGACGGTCCACATCGTAAAGGTGACCTTCGCCGTGCTCGTGCTGGTGCTGCAAACATCGTTCCTAACTCAACTGGTGCTGCTAAAGCTATCGGTTTGGTTATCCCAGAATTGAACGGTAAATTGGATGGAGCTGCACAACGCGTTCCAACTCCAACTGGATCAGTTACTGAATTGGTTGTTGTTCTTGAAAAGAATGTAACTGTTGATGAAGTAAATGCTGCAATGAAAGCTGCTGCTAACGAATCATACGGTTATACTGAAGATCCAATCGTTTCTTCAGATATCGTAGGTATGTCATTCGGTTCATTGTTTGACGCAACTCAAACTAAAGTTCTTGACGTTGATGGAAAACAATTGGTGAAAGTTGTATCTTGGTACGATAACGAAATGTCATATACTGCACAACTTGTACGTACTCTTGAATACTTTGCAAAAATTGCTAAATAATTCATCAGTATAGAGAAGAGAGGTTCGCCTCTCTTTTTTTGTTGTTGAAAAAACACCTTGATTTACTTGGAAATCAAGGTGTTCTTAATTATATGATGCATTTATAGATCATCTTCATCTGGTGTTAAAATCATTGGGATGATGATAGGCTCGCGTTCGGTATTTTCATATAAGAATGGTCGAAGAGCATTTACAATAGCTCCGTTGACAGACTGGATGCTGGCATCTTTATTTTTTAAAGCGATACGGATTGCATTGAAAAGAATGCGTTGACTGTGGCGAATGAGTTCACCTGATTCCCGCATATAGATGAAACCGCGGCTGAGAATGTCAGGACCAGCTAAAATCATCTTGGATTTAAAGTCAACGGTAGCTACTGCAAGAACAACGCCATCTTCGGAAAGATCCCGTCTGTCACGGAGGACTGCAGCGCCAATTTCTCCGATACGATTGCCATCGACATAAATATCTTGTGCATTAAAACTTCCTGCAATGCGAGCAGAATTAGCAGTTAAGGCTAAAACGTCTCCGTTGCTCATGATAAAGATATTGTCTTTAGGAATCCCAGTATCCATTGCAAGTCCGGCATGGACTTTTTGCATGCGGTATTCACCATGGACTGGCATGAAATACTTAGGTTTTATCAAGCGAAGCATGAGTTTCTGCTCTTGTTGTCCTCCGTGTCCAGAAGTATGGATATTGTTGATTTTTCCATGGATAACATCAACGCCAGCTTCTGAAATGGTATTGATGAGCTTATTGACACTGGTGGTATTTCCAGGGATAGGACTAGAAGAGAAAATCACTGTATCACCTGGTTGAAGCTGCACTTGACGATGTGTTCCATTCGCAATGCGTGAAAGAGCTGCCATAGGCTCTCCTTGACTTCCTGTACATATGATGAGCACTTCACCTGCGGGATAATCTTTGATTTCATTTGGTTCAATGAATGTCCCTTTAGGGGTTTTGATGTAGCCTAGTTCGATTCCATTAGCAATGGCTTTTTCCATTGAACGTCCAAAAACAGCAATTTTTCGGCCAGTTTTAACCGCAGCATCTGCAGCTTGTTGGAGACGAAAGATATTTGAGGCAAAGGAGGCGAAGATAATCCGCCCGTGAATGCCTTCAATGATTTTCATGATAGACTGACCAACGACTTTTTCAGAGTTTGTGAAAGTCGGAATTTCTGCATTGGTTGAGTCAGAAAGAAGCGCTAGAACGCCATCTTCACCAAGTGCTGCCATTCGATGTAAATCTGCTGGCTCGCCAACAGGTGTAAAGTCAAACTTGAAGTCGCCTGTACATACAACTTTCCCTTGTGGTGTGTGAATCACAATCCCCAAAGGTTCCGGAATGGAGTGGGTTGTGCGGAAGAAGGTTGCTTTTAGGTTTTTAAATTGTAGTTCGGTATTCTGATTGATTTCGTAGAGCTTGGCATCACGTAAGAGCCCATGTTCTTCTAGTTTCCCGCGGATAAGTGCAAGGGCAAGCGGTCCAGCATAAATAGGGACATTTGCTTGCTTGAGGAGGAAGGGAATCCCTCCGATATGGTCTTCGTGACCGTGAGTGATTAAGACTCCTTTGATACGGTCGATATTTTCTACGATATAGGAATAATCGGGAATGACATAATCAATCCCTAAGAGGTCGTCTTCAGGAAATTTAATACCAGCGTCAACGATAATGATCTCATCTTGGTATTCGATTCCGTAGGTATTTTTTCCGATTTCTCCTAAGCCACCAATGGCAAATACACCGACTTCTTCGGGTTTTAAAGTATAAGACATGGTTTAGAGCTCCGTAATTGTAAAGTTGCCTGATTCTTTTTCGTATTCTAAATGTTTATCAGACAAGCGTGTAATAAATTCAACATTGTAAGGTGTTTTTTCTTCGACGAGTTTCCGCGCTTTAATGCGTCCTTCTAATTCGTCTTTGGCATCAATATCCAAATAAAGCGTGTGTGTGTTTTCCTGCCGTGGATTGCGTTCCTTTGTTTCTTGATAAAAAATTTTGTAAATCATTTCAATTCCTTTCTCATTCATGAACAATCTATCAGAAAATAGCCACCTTATTTTCAAGGGCGGTCTTCATTTATTTAATTTTCCGAGTAATAAATTGATTTCGATACGTTACAATTATAATCATTATATCATAAAAAGGTTATTTAGTAAAAGAAAGAAGTGAGAAAATCTAGGAAAACGATTTTCAAAAGGTCTTGTTTTTTTGAAAATCATATTGAGGCAATCCGTATTTTTTTGTAGTATAATAGGAGGTAGATTATCACGAAGGAAAGATAAAAATGAAAGTTTTAGCTTTTGACACCTCTAGCAAAGCCCTAGCAATTGCGATTTTAGAAGATGATAAGTTGCTTGCTGAGATGACAGTCAATATCAAGAAAAATCATAGCGTTACATTGATGCCGGCTATTGATTTTTTAATGGAAAATTTGGATTTAAAGCCAAGCGATTTAGAGCGCATTGTGGTCGCAGAAGGTCCTGGTAGTTATACAGGTTTGCGGATTGCTGTGGCAACAGCCAAAACGTTGGCATACACGCTGAAAATAGATTTGGTGGGAGTTTCTAGCTTGCGGATTCTGGTGCCAGAGGATCTTGACGGCTTGGTCATTCCTCTCATGGATGCCAGACGCAACAATGTCTATGCTGGTTTTTATGAAAATGGCAGAGCAGCTCAGCCAGAAGCTCATTTGCCTTTTGAAGAAGTGTTAGAAAAAGCCAAGTCTGCTTCTCAGGTAACTTTTGTAGGAGAAGTGGAAAATTTTGCGGAGCAGATTCAGTCCGCTTTGCCAGCAGCTCTTATCAAAGCAACTCTGCCAAATGCTGTGCTCCTTGCTAAAATCGGTCTGCAATTACCAGCCCGCTCTGTTCATGATTTTGTGCCAAACTACCTCAAGCGAGTGGAAGCAGAAGAGAATTGGCTCAAAAATCATCAAGAAACGAAAGATTCTTACATCAAGCGCTTATGATTGAGATTAAAAAAGATGAAAAAAAGCAGGCTGCTAATTTAGCAGAGCAAATTTATCAAGTATTAAAAGATGTTTATGCAGCCAGTCCTTGGAATATAGAGCAGATTGAGAAAGACTTACAAAATCCTTTGTCGGTTTATGTTTTGGCTTTGGAGAGTCAAGATTTAATCGGTTTTCTGGCTTTTCAGGAGTCGGATTTTGAAGCGGAAGTTTTGCAAATTGCGGTCAAGAAGGCCTGTCAAGGCAAGAAAATTGCGACAGCGTTGTTTGAACATCTGCCGATTGACAAAGAGATTTTTCTCGAAGTGAGAGAATCCAATAAAGCAGCTCTGCTATTTTACCAAAAAGAGAAATTTATAGAAATCGCTCGGCGCAAGAATTACTATCATGAACCTGTGGAAGATGCGATTGTAATGAAAAGAGAAAACAATGAATGACAGATATATTTTAGCTTTTGAGACCTCCTGCGATGAGACTAGCGTGGCGGTTTTAAAGAATGACGATGAACTCTTATCCAATGTTATTGCTAGCCAGATTGAGAGCCATAAACGTTTTGGTGGCGTGGTACCAGAAGTGGCTAGCCGTCACCATGTGGAAGTTATCACAGCTTGTGTGGAGGAAGCTCTTGCGGAGGCTGGTATTACAGAAAAAGAAGTGACGGCAGTAGCAGTAACTTATGGACCGGGGCTAGTTGGTGCTCTTTTGGTCGGATTGGCAGCTGCCAAGTCTTTTGCGTGGGCACATCATTTACCACTTATTCCTGTCAATCATATGACAGGTCATCTGATGGCGGCTCAGAGTGTCGAGAAATTAGAATATCCTCTTTTAGCACTATTAGTTAGTGGAGGGCATACGGAGTTGGTTTATGTTAGCGAAGCTGGTGATTATCAGATTGTTGGGGAAACACGTGATGACGCGGTCGGAGAAGCTTATGATAAAGTTGGTCGCGTGATGGGTTTGACTTATCCAGCAGGGCGTGAGATAGATGAACTGGCCCATAAAGGACAAGATATTTATGATTTTCCTAGGGCTATGATTAAAGAGGATAATTTGGAATTTTCCTTTTCTGGGTTGAAATCTGCCTTTATCAATCTACACCATAATGCCCAGCAAAAAGGTGAACTTCTTTCCAAGGAAGATCTAGCAGCTAGTTTTCAAGCTGCTGTTTTAGATATTCTCATGGCAAAAACAAAAAAGGCTTTGGAGAAATATCCTGTTAAGACCTTAGTCGTTGCAGGCGGTGTTGCAGCTAATCAAGGTTTACGTGAACGTTTAGCAGCTGAAATGACAGATATCAAGGTTATCATACCGTCTTTACGTCTCTGTGGGGACAATGCAGGAATGATTGCTTATGCGAGTGTCAGCGAGTGGAACAAAGGTAATCTTGCAACATTAAGCCTAAATGCCAAGCCAAGTCTGGCTTTTGATACAATGGAAGAATAAAAATGATAGGAAAAAGTTTTAAGGATGGAGCTAAGGCAGCCATGCCAACAGCTCTGGGTTATATTAGTATTGGGCTGGCCTGTGGCGTTATTGGTGCTTCTTATCATGTCAGTCCTCTTGAAATGACATTGATGAGCATTCTTGTTTATGCGGGAAGCGCTCAGTTTGCTATGCTAGCGCTCCTTGTTATCCATGCACCAGTGACGGCTATTGCTCTGACAGCCTTTTTGATCAATTTGCGTCTATTTTTGATGGGTCTTCATACATCTACTTTTTTTCGGAATGCCAGTCTATTGCAAAATATTGGTATCGGAATACTCTTGACAGATGAAACATATGGCGTTTTACTAAGTGAGCACGTTCATACAAAAGATATTTCGCTTCAATGGATGTATGGAAATAATATAACGAGCTACCTTGCTTGGATTATAGGAACGGTGGTCGGAACGACGTTAGGAAGTCTATTGCCAAATCCAGAAGTGTTTGGACTGGACTTTGCGCTTGTGGGCATGTTTATTGGTATTTTTTCTTCCCAATTTTTAGTGATGCTACATAAAACAAAATTTCAAAAACTAGTAGTGATTTTGGCTGTGGTAGCTTTATCCTTCTATGTTCTAAGCATGCTGGTCTCTTCGTCTTTAGCTGTTTTAATATCGACCTTATTAGGCTGTACTGTGGGGGTAATGCTAGATGATAAATAATTATATTTTTGTCGCCATTCTTTTCTCAGCTTTGGTGACATGGTTATCACGGATTACTCCGTTTATATTGGTAAAATATCGTGGCTTGCCTAAGATTGTAGAACGATTTTTACAGTACTTACCAGTCTCTATTATTTTTGCATTGATTTTATCCAGCCTTACAAATGGGAAGATAGGGAAGCTACCAACCTTCAAATGGCTGGATTTAATAGCTGTCTTTCCAACAATTTATATTGCTTTTCGCTATCGTAACTTAGTGGTAACTGTGGTTTTTGGTGTGGTATTGGTGGCTGGTCTGCGATTTATCTTTTAACTTTATAGAAATAACTCTGTCTTAGGAAACACTAAGGCGGAGTTTTAGTTAAAAATAACCGTTTAAGACCTAAAACAGACCATTCAGAATTTTCACGAATGTTTTACTTTAAATTTAGTAGAATGACAGTGTAAGGTTACAAATTTTATTAATGTTTTTGTGAACGAGTCTAATCAGTATGATAGTTTCCAAGAATAGAAATACTAGATCTATAATAGATATATAACGATATTAACGGGATGTTATATTCTGGTTCGTTTTTTAGGGAACTATATAGCAGTTTACACCAATCACAATCTGTAGTATTTTAAAACAAGATTTTTGTAAATTTGACAACTATATTTCGGGATTGTGTAAATAAGTATAAAATTCCCTTTTTTATTATGCTTATCTTATATCATAGATGCTAGAAAAACTGGTTTTTCGTAGCTTGTTGATTCCACTTTTAACTAATTATAGAAAGTACTAGATAGATGTGCTGATTTTTGTCCGTCTCTTTAGTATGTTAGAAGACGGTATGTTAGATCTGGAGTGGTTTTGTGTATTCTTTTTCGCTATATTCGTTCTATTTACTGTTTCATAGCCGGGTAATTTCTGTAGAATAGATTTTTAGCAATTGGTGTTTTTGATATTAGATTAAATTAGAAAGGTTTTTATGAAACAGAAACTACAACAAGTTTATCCTCTTATTGCTCTGATTTTAGCAACGCTTTACCAGATTATTCCCCACAATGTTTTATATCTTCCTATTTTTGCTGGTGTGTCTGATTTTTTGTTTTATATTTTAGATATGAGCCTGCGTCTGCTGGTGATTGCTCCAGCTGTAATCCTTCTTTTCAAGACAGGAAATTGGCAAAAGATGAATGGCAAAACTTTCCGTTGGTCTTATCTAGCTTATGCTATCCTAACCATCTTTGCCCTTTATATCTGGAATATGATGGCTAGTATTTTACTACCTGCTCCTGAAAATGCAAGCAGGTACCATGCCCATGTGTCCACATTTACAGGTGCGACTATTTTTCTCATGCGTTTTCTCTATCCTGTCATTCTAGCACCCGTTTTTGAAGAAATCATCTATCGTGGGCTGGTTATGACAGCTTTGGAGAAATGTTCCTATTGGAGGCTGGATGTTTTGGCTTCAGCTGTATTTTTTGCTGTGTTGCATATTTCTAACTACGGCTGGTCAGGGACAGATTTCATTTTTTACTTTGTTGGCGGTCTGTTTTTTACTCTTTTATTTAAGCATGTTAAGTCCATCTATTGGTCTATCGGTGTGCATATAACTTATAATGGATTGATGCAACTTCTTATGATATTACTTTAAGATTTGGAAGCTAGTCTTTGTCTACGTTATCTCCTATAAAATTTTGAAGAATTCTACTATTTTCGTAAGTTATTACCAATGAGAGGTAGAATATGATTGGCTTTCACAAAGTGATTTTGATGAGGTGATAATAGGAAATCACTAAGGCGGAGTTTTTGTTAAAAATGACCGTTTAAGACCTAAAATAGACTATTCAGGATTTTCACGAATGTTTTACTTTAAATTTAGTAGAATGACAGTGTGGGGTTACAAAGTCAATCGTCTTGAAACGCCCTATGGAACTCTTGGCATTATTTAGGTTGGGGAAATTCTGGCGGTGGCTGGAGGGCTGGAGCTGGCTTGGTAGTTTAGGATCTGCTTTTTCAAAGAAAAAACCTTAAAAAGTAGAGCTTTATAGAAAGAATGGTGCATTTTATGAAATTAACAAACAGCTTTAGGTATTATACCTATATTAGTTTACTTTTGTTGTCCTATCAATTTGGTATGCGATTCATTTTTTCTTTAACTATCATTTCTCAATTGCCAGATGTCTGGTATTATCTATTTGTTACGGGAGTAGTAGCTTGCCATGGTGTAGTGGCAGGCTACCTGCTTTGGTATCATCAACATTTGTTAGCGATTAGAAAGGTAACATTTAGTTGGCTGTCGTTGATGTATAGCATGCTTGCATTTGTGTTGCTATTCTTATGGGCGTCTTTTACGCCATTGATTTTTCCGATAACTCAAAATGCTCAAGCTATTCGTGAAGGATTTCAGGAACTAACTGGATTTGCCTTTTTTATTCAGATGGTATTTTATCCTATTGTGGTGGCTCCCATTTCTGAGGAATTGGTTTATCGAGGTCTAGTGATGAGTTCATTTCAGAAATTCCAGTCTTATCGCCTTGATATGCTGATTTCATCCAGCCTATTCAGCTGTATTCATATTCATTCGTTGCAAAATGGTTGGGTCATAACAGATTTTATATATTATTTTGTAATGGGGTTCATTCTTTCTTGGCTCTATAGAAAGACGAATTCTGTCTGGTATACGATAGGTGTGCATTTTGCTTGGAATGCTCTTTTAACAATTTTGAATATTTTTATTAGAAAATAGCAGATAAATTGCATCTATTTCTTAAGTGCTAAGTATTTTTCTAGAAAAATCATGATATAATTGCTGAAAAGATAGCTGAAAGAAGCTATCTTTTTTGATAAACTATTTTTAAAAAATGTGTTGACTTTGATGTTAGGTCAGGGTTTATAATGAGATTTGTAAGGAGGAAATGATGTATCAAGTTAAAGAAGCTGCGCAGCTTTCAGGTGTTTCTGTTAAAACGCTGCATCACTATGACAAGATTGGACTGTTGATTCCGCAGAAGTCTGAAAACGGGTATCGCCTTTATAGCGAGGCAGACTTGGAGCGCTTGCAAATTATTTTATTTTACAAATATCTTGGTTTTTCTTTAAAGAAAATAGCAGAGCTGCTAAGTCAGGAAGAACAGGAATTATTGCCTCACTTGAACAAACAGCTGCAGTTTTTACAGCAGGAAAGGGAACATTTGGATACCTTGATTTCCACCTTACAAAAGACAATTCAAGCTCAAAAAGGAGAAAGAAAAATGACAACGCAAGAAAAATTTGTTGGCTTTACTTACGAAGATCATGAAAACTACCGTCATCAAGCTGTAGAAAAATATGGACAAGCTGTTATGGATGAAGCGGCAAGTAGGCAAGCAGGTCAAGAGGAGCAAGCAACAGAAGCCTTTAATCAAGTATTCCGAAATTTAGCAAAAAATCTGCAACAAGGTTTGAAAGTGGATGCAGCAGAAAATCAAGTGCAGGCAGCCAATCTTTTACAGGCTATCCGAACTTATGGCTTTGATTGCTCGCTAGAAGTTTTTGCTTCTATCGGAAAAGGCTATGTGGCAAATCCAGAATTTAAGAAAAATATTGACCAATTTGGAGTTGGAACAGCTCAATATGCAGCAGATGTTATCCACATTTACGTTACACAAGCGAAATAAAAAATAGGGCAGGTGCCAACATGTTCTGCATGACAGCACTTGTCCTGTTTTTAGTATTCTACACTTCCAGCGACCCAGCCAGTACAAAGAGCTGTCGTAATGTTGAAGCCGCCGGTATGTGCATTGATATCCAGCACTTCCCCAGCAAAATAAAGCCCAGAAACCAGTTTGCTTTCTAAAGTCTTGGGATTGATTTCTTTGAGGCTGACACCGCCCTTAGTCACAAAAGATTTGGCCAGAGACATCTTGCCTGTAACTGGAATGGCTAACTCTTTGATAGTGCTGAGAAACTCTTCTTTTTGTCTAGGATTGAGTTGTTTGACCTTTTCGGGAAATGGCTGTGCGAGAAAATCTGCCAGACGCTCAGGAAGCAATTGTTTGAGACAATTCTTGATTGATTTTTCGCGATTTTCTTCTAAAAATGCTGCCAAATCATCTCTGCTCATCTGAGGCAAAGTATCCAAATAAATCATTTCTCCGCCTTTGATGAAACTGGACATCCGTAGAGCAGCTGGACCAGATAAACCAAAATGAGTAAAGAGTAGGTCGTGAGTGATGATATGCTTATCGTAGCTGAGGGTGACGTCTTGCAGGGAAATTCCTTGTAAAACCTTGTGTGGAAAGTCAGTCAAAAGCGGACTTTCAGCAGCTTCTAGCTCCGTAATTGTATGTTTGAAATGACGGGCAATCTCGTAGCCAAAGCCAGTAGAGCCAGTTGAAGGATAAGACTTCCCCCCTGTTGTGACAATCAATCGGTTGCAGCTCCAAATGTGGTCACTCGACTTGATGATGAAGTCATCTTCATTTTTCTTTACAGAAACCACTTCTGTTTGTGTTTTGATTGTGGCACCCAGCTCTCTCATTTTCTGTTCTAAGGCTTCAATAATCGTCCGAGATTTGTCTGATGCTGGGAAAACGCGACCGTGGTCTTCAATTTTAAGTTTCACACCATTTTCGGTGAAAAAATTGATAATATCATGATTGTCAAACTGGGAAAAGACACTATAAAGAAAGCGCCCATTGCCTGGAATGCCAGCCAATAGGTCCTCTAAAGTGCCATTATTCGTCACGTTGCAACGTCCGCCACCTGTTCCAGCGAGCTTCTTGCCCAAGCGCTTATTTTTTTCTAAGAGGAGAGTCTTTTGCCCATGAAAGGAACTGGAAATAGCAGTCATCATACCAGCAGGTCCTCCACCTATCACGATTGTATCAAAATGGTTCATTGTACTTCTTTCTTTAAATGGATATGTCAAATTTTATTGTATCATAAATGTGGCAAAATTCCTTGAAATCCGGAGCAAATTTGACAGTTAAGTCTTGATATGATAAGATTTAGGTATCTATATCTAGAAAAGTTTCAGAGGAAATTATGGCAATTGAAAAGACAGTCAGCGAGCTAGCCGAAATTTTAGGGATTAGCCGTCAGGCAATGAATAATCGGGTCAAAACTCTTGCACCTGAGGATACAGACAAGAATGAAAAAGGGGTTACTGTTGTAACGCGCAGCGGCTTGATAAAGCTGGAAGAAATCTACAAAAAGACGATTTTTGAAGATGAGCCGGTCAGCGAGGATGTTAAACAGCGTGAACTCATGGAAATTTTAGTAGACGAGAAAAATGCTGAAATTATTCGCTTGTATGATCAGCTGAAAGCAAAAGATGCTCAATTAGCTAAAAAAGATGAGCAGTTGCGCGTGAAAGATGTTCAAATTGCTGAAAAAGACAAGCAATTAGACCAACAGCAACAACTGACTGCTAAAGCCATGAATGAACGTGAAACCTTGCTATTAGAATTGGACGAAGCTAAGGAAAAAGTGCAAGCACAAGAGCAAAAAGGCTTCTTTGCAAGATTGTTTGGAAGATAATGAGAATCTCGGTTGAAGAAACTGAGATTTTTTTATAGAATGAAAGGTATGATGAAGGAAGAATTAGCAAACAATATCAATATCCTTGGCACTTTTTGTGGGAAACGTGATTTGCCAGAACTAACACAACTAGAATTGGAAAAGAAATACCACTTTAAACAAGCGGATGTCATGGTGCTGTTTGGCGGAAGTATTTTGGCGGGCGGAGATGTTCTGGCGCAAGCTATGTCAGAGGATGTGGCAAAGACTTATGTTATTGTCGGCGGAGCAGGGCATACGACTGATACTTTGCGGCAAGTGGTCGCTGAGGAATATCCGAAAATAGAAACCCAAACTTTGTCAGAGGCAGAAATTTTCAATGCTTATTTGAAGGAAAAGTATAATGTAACGGCTGATTATCTGGAATGTCGCTCGACCAATTGTGGCAACAACATCACCTATTTGCTGGATTTGCTGAAGAGAGAAGGGATTGACTTTCACTCGATTATTCTTTGTCAGGATGCAACCATGCAAGCACGCATGGAAGCGGGTCTAAAAAAGTACATTTCAACTGATAGGAAAATCATCAATTTCGCTGCTTATCATGCAGAAGTGATGGTAAAAGAAAAGCAGCTTGTTTTTAAACAGCCGATTCATGGAATGTGGGAAATGGAGCGTTATCTCAGTTTGCTGATGGGAGAGATTCCGCGCTTAACAGATAATTCTACTGGATACGGTCCAAGAGGGATGGGCTATATTTCTCATGTAGAAATTCCTGCAGAGGTTCGGACCGCTTTTGAAGCATTAAAGAAAAGTTATGGAGATTTGATTCGCATAGCAAATCCTCTCTATGCTTCGACTGATAAACTTATCATTAAAGGAGAACGATGAAACAACAACGTTTAGGCTTTCACAAGCTATATTACAACCTTGATAAAATTTTATTTTTGTTTTTTATCATTTTTATGGCAATGGAATATATTTGGTTGCCCTTTAATTCTTGGGCTGCAGGTTCTTTGCTACGGCTGACAGGCTATCAATTTTTATCTTATAACAATGTTTTAGGTGTACTATCTAGCAATCCCTTAGTGACTCTAGCCTTTATTGTATTATTTCTAGTGAACCTGCTAGTCGCTTATTTTCAGGTTGGTTTGCTCTTTTTAGGCGCACACAATCTGCTGACGCAGCAGGAAAGCACGCTTTTTGCATTCACTAAAAAAACAGTCGCAGATGGCTTGTCTCTTTTAAAACAAGCTCGTCCCAGCAAGGTTGCATTTGTCTTATTGTACATTGCTTTGCTCTTTCCTTTCATTCGGAAAATCTTGAAAATTTATTATTTGAACAAAATTTTAATTCCGAATTTCATCGTGACTTACTTACAAGACACCTATTTTTTAGCTGGAATTGGGCTTGCTTTGTTAGTGCTATTGATGTTATTGGTTGCTGTCCGTTTGATGTTTGCTTTGCCCAAGATTCTGATTGAGAATGTTTCCGTCAGAGAAGCGGTTCAATTTAGTTTGGGAAAAACGCGTAAGCGTTTGGTATTCTATTCTTGGCACTTATTTTGGATTGTTACCAAGAGTTTTTTGCTCTTTTTTGCCATCACTATTCCATTATTATTTCTGCAAAGTTATGCAGACGGTCAGTCCAATCAAGCTGCGATTACAGCAGGAGTTGTCAATTTTGTGTTGATGAAAACGGCTCATTATTTGATGTTGACCTATTTTTTAGTTAAATTTGTAGCCTTTTTGACAGAGCAAAGTCTTTCTTATAGTGCACGTAGAAAGCTGGATCGACTCTATCGTTGGGTGGTTATGTCTATTGCTTTTTTAGCATTTGCAGCTGAAGGCTATAGTTATCTTCAAGTTCCTTTAAGTAGCAATCCTGTCGTCATTTCACATCGCGGTGTTTCGCAAGCAAATGGTGTGCAAAATACGATTCAATCGTTAGAAAAGACAGCTTTATTAAAACCAGATTATGTTGAAATGGACGTTCAGGAAACAAAGGACGGTCAGTTTGTTATGATGCATGATGCGAATTTATCGGCCTTGGCTGGAGTCAATGCCAAACCACAAGATTTGACCTTGGCTGAATTAGCGGCTTTGGATGTTTCAGAAAATGGTTATCGAACGACGATTTCAAGTTTTGATGCGTATTTAAAACGTGCTAATGAATTGGGGCAACGCCTGCTGATTGAAATAAAAACCAGCAAGAAAGACTCGCCTGATATGATAGATCGCTTCTTGAAAAAATATGGAAAAATCATCAAACAGTACGGTCATCAAATGCATTCGCTGGATTATAAAGTCATCAATAAAGTGGTCAAATACGATGCCAGCATTCCAACCTTTTTCATCCTTCCTTACAATACAATTTTCCCACGAACCAAGGCAAGTGGCTATACCATGGAGTATTCCACGCTTGATGACAACTTCGTTTACAAACTGTGGGAAACAGATAAAAAGCTGTATGATTGGACAGTTAACGACGAAGACAGCATTTCAAAATCACTGCGTCTGGGTGTAGACGGGATTATCACAGACGATGTGCAGTTAGTACAAACAGCCATCAAAGAATTACAAAATAATCCTAAATATGCTAACTTGCTGCTAAATCAAGCTTTTGACTTTTTTAATTTCACATAAAACAAAGCCCCTCTTAGTAATGAACTAGGAGGGGCTGGTTTTTTAAATTTATTTTAAAACGGCATTTTCCCTGCGAATGCACCTAATTTTTTCTTGGTTGCATCATCAATCTCAGCAAGGGCAGCATTGATTGCTTGGGTTGTCATGTCAGATAAAGTTTCTAAGTCTTCTGGGTCGACAACAGCTTCTTGGAAGTCGATTTTGACGACTTTTTTGTCACCTGTAAGAGTTGCGACCACGAGGTCTTGGGCGGATTTGCCAACAAATTCTGTCGCAGCAAGCTCAGCTTGCCCTTTTTCCATTTGTTTTTGCAATTTTTGTGCTTGTTTCATCATTGATTGCATGTTCATCATTGTTTTGGTTCTCCTTAATTTTCAAACATTAATATCTTATTTTATCATATCTGGCACATCTAAGCTAGAGTTTGCTAGGTCAATGGTTAAATGATAGTCGGTATTATCGCGGACGGTATGTTCAAAGTCGGTTGTGTAGAGGACAAGGCGGAGTGTATTGCCTGATTGCATTTTGTAAATGGTTGGCTGTAATTCAAAAGAAAATTCTAACCATTGGTCTGGCATGACTTCTTCAACTGTTAGCAAATCGGTGCGGTTTTGTAAGTTGAGAAATCCTTTTGTCACAACGCGGTGAGGTGTCTCTTTGAAAGGCAATTCCATTAAATGATCCAGCATGTAAAAGCGACCATTGTCCATGACTTTTGGTGCAAGGATGCCAGGAATTGGAGTGAGGCGTTTAGCTTGTCCAACATCTAATAGCTGTGCGGAAATCAGACCTTTATCGGTACTGGATTTAAGGCGCAGATTGAGCTTGACGGGACCATTAAGGAAAAGGTCTTTTTCTAAGGTGAAGTCAACGGTCACTTGATTGACTTTTCCATCAAAGAGTTCATTTTTGAAGGTTTGATAGGTCTTGCTGAAACGCTTGTAGTCCGTCTCAGAGTAAGCATTTTGAATATCTTGGGTAGTACTACCTAGATTGAAATGAGTGTGGTGCTTTTGATTACCAAAATTCTTTAGTGACAGCCAGCTCTGTGCTTGACTATTGTCTTGCCAGATTACCGTTGGCAATTCAAAGTGGGAATTGTATCCCAGCAGTTTCTTGCTGAGAAGTACATTCATGGACTCACGAAAGTCAATGGATTGCCAATTATTCATGTAAACGTGAGCGCCATTGTGGAAAAACAAATGCTTTTTGATGTTTTGTGGTAGTGCGTGGAACATATTGTAAACATTCAGTGGTTTGACATTCCAGTCTTGGGAGCCATGAGTGAAGACGACTTCGGCTTTGACCTTGTGTGCGTGAATCAGATAGTTGCGGTCATGCCAAAATTGATTATAATCACCCGTTTCGCGCTCCAAATTTGCTTTTAATGTTTTGAGGCTCTTTTGATACTCGGCATTGTGACGAAGACGTTCGCCCGCTAGAAGATTGCGTGAGTAAGTTAATTCTGTCAAAGAGTCAAAATCTTCACCAGGATAGCCGCCGGGGCTTGTCACTAAGCCATTTTCACGATAGTAATTGTACCAAGAAGAAATTCCAGCTTCAGCAATAATGACCTCAAGACCATCTACGCCAGTTGTAGCTAGCCCATTTGACAGAGTTCCGAGGTAAGAGATTCCTGTTGTAGCAACCTTTCCATTGGACCAAGTGGCTTTGATTTCTCGTTGTCTGGTATGGTCTGTGAAAGCACGACAGCGACCATTTAACCAATCAATAACATTTTTATAAGCCTCGATTTGATAATAATCTCCGCTCGTCATGAGACCGTCAGAGTCCTTTGTTCCCACACCTGATACATATAAATTAGCAAAACCACGAGTAAGAAGGTAGTCATTGAGTGTATAAGTTTCGATATGACCGAGTGTTTCTTCTGCTTGCTCCGCTAATACAGCTTGACCTTGTGGTTCAACCAAGCAAACTTCAGAGTCATGGACGGTGATTTTTCCGGCCTCTTTTTTAACCAAATTCACATTCATGTTATAAAGTGCTTTGTCGCTGGCTTTGTCGTTGGTTCCTTGGTGATAAGGGCTAGCAGTCATGACAGCAGGAATTTGTCCATCAAAATGAGGACGAATGATGCTGACCTTAATCAAATCAGGCAGCCCATCTTCGTCGGTATCCACGCGCGATTCCACATAGACCACTTCGCGGATAGCATTATGGCTAGTAAAGGTCGCAAGACTTTTACCATTGAAATAGTGGTAGGTATTGTCTTCAGGGATCAAGCCTTCGCTTACCAACTTATCAATCAAGAGATTGCCGTTTTTGGTGCGCGTATTGAGCAATTGATAGAGATTTTCGAGCAAATTTCCATAGGTAATGGGAAAGTTTACGTCCTTGCGGAATGTTTCTACATCGTCAAAGTCAACAAAGGGCACAAATCCCAGCAATTGAAAAATAATGGTATAAAAAATCTCTGCTGTCAATTCCTGATTGGACGTAAAAAAGCTGAGTAAGTCTGTATTTGAATTGGCAACCAAAGACTTTAAAGCATAGTCTGTATGTTTATAATTAAAAAAAGTTCTACGTACAAAAGTCTCTAAATTTTCTTTATCAGAATACTCTGGGTGGAAAGAAAATCCAATGCTTTCCATTTCAGCCAGCATTTTTTTGTTTGTTTCTGGTGTATAACTATACTGATTATAGCGCATATTTTTACTCCTTTTTTACACTTTGTCAAAAAATAACCTTTACATTATCCATTGTAACTGATAAAATAGGATTTGTCTAAAATTTTTTTAATTAAAGAGGAGAATAAAAATGGATGTCACATGGACTGTGAAATATATCACAGAATTTCTTGGAACGGCAATTCTCATTATTTTGGGGAACGGGGCTGTTGCCAATGTTGAATTAAAGGGAACAAAGGGTCATCAAAGTGGCTGGTTGGTGATTGCAGTTGGTTATGGTATGGGGGTTATGATTCCTGCTCTTATGTTTGGAAATGTATCAGGAAATCATATCAATCCTGCATTCACACTAGGACTTGCGATTAGCGGATACTTCCCTTGGGCACAAGTTGCGCCTTACATTATTGCACAAGTATTGGGAGCAATGTTTGGACAAGCGTTAGTAGTAGCAAGCCACCGTCCTTACTACTTGCAAACAACAAATCCAAATGCTATTTTGGGTTCATTCTCAACCATTGTGAATACAGATGATGGAAGCAAGCAGTCACATGTTGCTTCTATGGTAAATGGTTTTATCAATGAATTTATTGGCTCATTTGTACTGTTCTTTGCAGCAATTTCTATGACTAAAAATTATTTTGGTGCAGAAGTTGTCAAATACGCTGCAACTCGTGGAGTGGATGCATCCCAAATTCAAGGAAAAGTAGCAATCGGCTCTCACATCAATGCTGGTCTTGCTGTATCACACTTGGCACTTGGTTTCCTTGTCATGGCGTTGGTGACATCACTTGGTGGTCCTACAGGTCCAGGACTGAACCCTGCACGTGACTTGGGTCCACGTATTCTTCACTTCCTTCTTCCAAAATCAGTTCTGGGTGAACACAAAGGGGATTCAAAATGGTGGTATGCTTGGGTACCAGTTGTAGCTCCAATTCTTGCAGGTATTGCTGCAGTGGCACTTTACAAGATGATTTATGGATAATCTATAAAAAAAGAAGAACGGTTCATTACGAGCCGTTTTTTGATGACTGACGAAGCGACAGACCGTGCTAAAAACGGGAAAGTGACTGGACGCTTGCCAAGATAAAATGCTATACTAAAGGGTAAGGATAACAACAGGGAAGTGGAGCGAAAAACGGACTTTTTGCAAAGTAGCAATTTTTGTCCCACTCCCATCTTTTATTTGGGAGAGATGAGATGGAATTAGATAGATTAAGTGGCAGACGAACACTCGTATTCGGCATTTTGGCGATTCTTTTTGGCGCTATTATTATTGCAAACGGTGTTGATTTTACAAAATTTGCGTTTGATTTATTGGTCATTTATTTTTTATTTGTCGGGGTTATCAATCTTTTCTTTCGTTTCTTAGTGAAGAAGAATCGCATTAGTCTTGGTTCGGCTCTTTTTCACGTTCTTGTCGGACTGATTGTTGGCTTTCTCAACCGTGTCAGCAATTTGCCAGTCAATATTGTCATTATTATATTAGGCTGCTATCAGTTGTGTACAGCGGCAGTCTATGGCATTACTTATCTTCTTTACCGTCAAAATAAGCTAAAAGGCGGTTTCCGTTATCTTTTTGATACCTTGCTTTATGGCGGGATTGGACTGACAACGGTATTTTCTCCTAGCACGGACGGTAGAATGCAATTTTTAATTGTCGGTATTTATC
This sequence comes from Streptococcus constellatus, assembly GCF_902167705.1. Taxonomy (GTDB): domain Bacteria; phylum Bacillota; class Bacilli; order Lactobacillales; family Streptococcaceae; genus Streptococcus; species Streptococcus constellatus_A. The sequence continues at coordinate 33,748 of NZ_CABHMZ010000003.1, forward strand.
TAATATTATTAGGCTTTTCCAATGTTCGCGATGGTGCTTTTTTCAATACAGATTTGGAACAAAAGCAGCTTCGGCGCCGTATTCGGATCAACCTGCCTGTCATTATCGCTGCCTTTTTCCCAGCAGAGCAACTGAATCGTTTTAATCGTTTTTTGCAGGGTGAAAAACGAGAACACCAAAAGGTTTACAGCCGTATTCTAGATGAACAAAAGCCAGTTGACTTAGAAGTGCTGATTCATACATCAGATCAAAACCTTTTTGGGATGATTGGTCACGTTGATATTTGCTATCAAGGAAAAGTTATTTCTTATGGCAGTTATGATGTCTTTTCAGAGCGCTTGTTTGGCACGATCGGAGACGGTGTTTTGTTTAAAGTGGATAAAGATGCTTATATTGACTTGTGCAAAGAAGAAAGCAAAAAAACCTTGTTTGGCTATGGTTTGTCTCTGACTGATGAACAGAAGCGCGCTGTGGAGAAGCGATTGGCTGAGATTGATGAGTTGCTGGAAGTCTGGAATCCACCAGCAGATTTGAAAGACGATGAACATACATATGCTTATAAATTGAAGCATGAATTGGGAGCTCATTTATATAAATTTAAAACCAGCCGTTTTAAAACCTATTTTATCCTGTCCACCAATTGCTGCTTGCTTGCGGATAGTATTATCGGACAGGCTGGAACAGCTATCTTAGATATGCGTGGGATTATTGCTCCGGGAACGTATCAATCTTACCTACAATACGAATTTGAGTCGGCAAATGAGCTGGTAGTGGCACAAAATATTTATCAGTAATATTATAATTTTTTCTATTTTTATATAAATATTTGTAAAATACACAAAAATTATTTAAAATAGAAAAGCTTGGAGGAATTTATGCGTTCAACAAATAAAATTGTAAATACGATACCAGTATTAAAAATCAATAATCGAAAAAATAATCTTGTATTTTATTGCCAAACTTTGGGAATGAGAGACTTGTTGGAAGAAGGAGCTTTCGTCAGTCTTGGAGACCAGACAAAAGTCGAAAAACTGCAACTAGAAGAGTCACCTAGCATGCGTACTCGCAAAGTTGTAGGGGCAAAGAAGCTGGCTAAAATCATTATCAAAGTAGCCAATCCGCGAGAAATTGAAGCCCTTTTAGCGCGTGGAAACAAGGTAGATTATCTTTATCAAGGTGATAATGGCTATGCTTTTGAAGCAACTTCACCAGAAGGAGATAGATTTTTGCTGCATAGCGAGGAAGACTGGACGACCTTGCAGAGAGTGATGATTGCACCAGCATTTTCGCCGCTAGAGGATTTTGCTGGGCTCAGTCAATTTACCATCGAGCAAATTCAGATTAGCGTGCCAGATGAAATGATGGCAAATTTCTATCATGCTTGGCTGGAGGATCAATCAGTATTAGCTTTTCAAGAGGCAAGCGGAGCAGATTTATTGACAGAGAGTTCTCAGACTTGGGACTTGGCAATGATTAAATTTACAGTTGAGCAATTTGATGTGGAAGCCTTGCGCGATTTATTTCAAGGAAGAGAAAATTTTGTACCTAAATCGGGCAAATTTTTCTTAACCAAAGATGAGAGTCAAATTGAAGTTTGGATTGAAGCTGTATGAGTTTGGATAAGATTCTCTCAAAAGTCAAACAGCAGATAACACAGCAAATCTATCCTGGAGCTAGCTTAGCTTTGTATACTCAGGGAAAATGGCAAGAATATTACTTTGGTGAGAGCAATCCTGAGCGTAGTGAGAAAAGTCGAGCAGGACTGGTCTATGACTTAGCAAGCGTCAGTAAGGTTGTGGGTGTCGGAACGATTTTGGCTTTTCTATTCCATGAGAAAAAACTCGATTTAGACGCGCCTCTGACACAATATTATCCAGCTTTCCATGATGACTCTGTTACGGTAGGTCAGCTAGCTACTCACACATCAGGACTCGATCCCTTTATTCTCAATCGAGATGCGCTCAATGCAGCAGAATTGACGGATGCTTTGAATCATTTGACGGTACTAGACGACAAGAGTTTTCGTTATACAGATGTGAATTTTTTGTTGCTGGGTTTTATGTTGGAAGAAATCTTTGGTCAATCTCTGAATGGCTTATTTGAACAGAAAGTCTTTCAGCCTTGGGGCATGAAAGAAACAGTTTTTGGTCCCGTCGTACAAGCTGTTCCAACCGTTCGTGGTGTAAAAGCAGGGATTGTACATGATCCGAAAGCGCATGTATTGGGCAGACACGCAGGTAGTGCGGGCTTGTTTTCCACCGTTAAGGATTTAGAAACTTTTTTGGAGCATTATTTACAGGATGAGTTTGCAGCAGCCTTGACGCAAAATTTTTCAAAAGAAGCTGGTAAGATGCGTAGCCTTGCTTGGGATTTAGATGAAGAATGGTTGCAGCATACAGGCTATACAGGAACATTCATTATGTTTAACCGTTCACAGCAGAAAGCAGTCATTTTCCTTTCTAATCGGACGTATGAGAAAGACGAACGTGTGCAGTGGATTTTAGACCGCAATGAACTCATGGATTTGATAAAACAAGAACTGTAAAATAAAAATAGTGAGGGTAAGAGCTGGGTTTCCTGCTCTTACCCTCACTGTTTTAAGGATTGAAATACAATAGTTTGGAATGTAAAAGGAATTGACTACTAACAATCGCTTTTTTCTATGAATTATATTAAAATAATAGATGAAGTATTGTGATGTAGAGAGAGAATATGACAAAAAAAATAGGTGTCGGTCGGGCACATAGTAAGATTATTCTAATAGGAGAGCATGCCGTTGTGTATGGATATCCTGCTTTAGCCTTACCTTTAACTAATATCGAAGTGACTTGTCGCATTTTGCCGTCAGATCATGCCTGGGTCTTGTACGAGGAAGATACCCTTTCTATGGCGGTTTTTGCTTCTTTGGAATTTTTGGGAGTGAAAGAGGCTTACATTCGCTGTGAGATTGAGTCAATGGTGCCTGAAAAGCGCGGAATGGGCTCTTCTGCTGCAGTGAGTATTGCTGCGATTCGAGCTGTTTTTGATTACTATGAGCAGGATTTGGATAGGGAAACTCTGGAAATTTTAGCCAATCGGGCAGAGATGATTGCTCACATGAATCCGAGTGGTTTGGACGCTAAGACTTGCTTGAGTGATCATGCTATTAAATTTATTAAAAATGTTGGTTTTTCAGAGTTTGAGACGAATCTTGGAGCTTATCTTTTGATTGCAGACACAGGGATTTATGGGCATACGCGCGAGGCGATTCAAAAAGTTGAGAGCCTTGGGAAAAGAGCTTTGCCACATCTTCATCAGCTTGGCAAATTGACCAATGAAGTTGAAGCAGCTTTGAAGATAAAAGATTTGGCAGCGATTGGTGTTGCTATGTCAGAAGCTCACCTCAGCTTGAAAAATTTAGGTGTCAGTTGCTCGGAAGCGGATAAACTTGTTGCCGTAGCACAAGAAAATGGAGCACTTGGAGCGAAAATGAGTGGTGGTGGTCTAGGTGGCTGCATTATTGCTCTGGTGGCTAACAAAGAAAAAGCTATTCGGCTATCTCAGTTATTGAGGGAGAAAGGAGCGGTAAACACATGGATCGAAAGTCTGTAAAGGTGCGGTCTTATGCCAATATTGCCATTATCAAATATTGGGGGAAGAAAGATACTGTCAAGATCATTCCTGCAACGAGCAGTATTTCTTTGACCTTGGAAAATATGTACACAGAAACAACCCTATCTAGCTTACCAGCGAGTGCCCAGTCAGATGAATTTTACATCAATGGTGTTCTGCAAGATCAAACCGAACATAAAAAAATGAGCAATATTGTAGATCGTTTTCGTCCTCACGGAGCTGGTTTTGTACGAATTGATACCAACAATAATATGCCAACAGCAGCAGGGCTCTCATCTAGTTCGAGCGGTTTGTCTGCGCTCGTTAAGGCTTGTAATGACTTTTTTGAATTGCACTTGTCCACAAAAGAACTGGCACAAAAGGCAAAGTTAGCTTCTGGATCTTCTTCACGGAGTTTTTATGGACCGATTGCGGCTTGGGACAAAGATAGCGGAGAGATTTATCCAGTGAAGACAGATTTGAAATTAGCCATGATAATGCTGGTTTTGTATGATCAGAAAAAGCCGATTTCAAGTCGTGAGGGAATGAAACGCTGTGCAGAAACGTCCACGACATTTGATGATTGGGTGAAGCAGTCAGAAGAAGATTACAAAGCCATGCTGACTTATTTGTCTAACAATGATTTTACCAAGGTAGGAGAATTAACGGAAAAAAATGCGCTTGCCATGCACGCCACCACTAAGACAGCAACACCAGCTTTTTCTTATTTGACCGAAAAAAGCTATGAAGCAATGGACTTCATCAAACAATTACGCAGCCAGGGAGAGCATTGCTATTTCACGATGGACGCGGGACCGAATGTAAAAGTGCTGTGTTTGGAAGAAGATTTGGAGCATTTGGTGCCGATATTTGCAGCAAAATATCGCCTCATTGTCTCTAAAACGAAGGAATTGCCAGATGACTAAAACAGTAAGAACATGTGGGAAATTGTATTTGGCAGGGGAATATTCTGTATTGACGACCGGTCAAGGCGCGATTCTGAAAAATATTTCAATCTACATGACTGGGGAAATTCATTTTTCTGAATGTTACCAGCTGTTTTCAGATATGTTTGACCATGCTGTGGATTTGACACCTGATGATGACTATCATCTGATTCAAGACACGGTTGCCGTCATGGACGAGTTTTTGCAAAGTCGATCCATTTCACTGCGTCCCTTTTCCTTAACCATTACTGGAAAAATGGAGCGAGATGGGAAAAAATTTGGTCTTGGCTCTAGTGGGAGTGTCGTAGTTTTAACCATACGAGCAATAACAGCCTTGTATGGTCTGGCGTTATCTGCTGATGAAACCTTTAAGCTGGCAGCTTATGTCCTTCTTAAACGTGGGGATAATGGCTCCATGGGAGATGTGGCGTGTATCGCTTATGAAGATTTGATTTATTACCAATCTTTTGACCGTCAAAAAATAGCAGAGCAGATCAATGAGTCGCCCTTAAAACAGGTAATAGCTCAAGATTGGGGATATGTCATTCGGAGGATTCAACCGCAACTTACGTTTGACTTTCTTGTAGGCTGGACAAAAGAACCAGCTATTTCTAGAGATCTCATCAATCAGGTCACCTCAGCTATTTCATCCAGCTTTTTAGCGCAAACGCAAGAAGACGTTCTTCGACTGGAGAAGGCGTTGCTTGCTGGTGAGAAAGAAATTCTTAAGGAAAGTTTAGAAAAAGTTAGCCACCTATTGATGGAACTTAGCCCTGCTATTTATAATGAAAAACTGAGAGCTTTAAAAAGAGCCAGTCAAGGATTGGACTGTGTGGCAAAGAGCAGCGGTGCTGGCGGTGGCGACTGTGGCATAGCGCTGTCTTTTGATTCGCAAGCCAGTGAAATCTTAGTGGAGCGTTGGCAGGTAGCCGGAATTGAATTGTTGTATCGGGAGAAGTTATGAACGATTTAAACTTAGTAAAACCATCAGGAAATTATTTATCAGAAATTGCTGCTTACAAGTCTGAATTTGTAGTGGCTGGTGAACATTTATACGGTGGTGCACGTTTAGAGACCATGAGAAATCTCTCGGAATGGTTGACTTATGTAGCTGATATTACAAGTGAAGTAGGCGTGTCAGAAGGACGTGTTCCCTCTTCAACTTTTCTTTGTATTCGTCAATCAGATCAGAGGATGGTAGGTATCTGCAATATCCGACACAATCTTTCACAACCGTTCTTAATGAATTGTGCGGGTCATATTGGCTATTCTATTCGTCCTAGCGAGCGTCGTAAGGGTTACGCGAAAGAACAACTGCATTTAGCGCTGTTTGAAGCAGGTAAACTTGGAATTACTAAGGCATTGGTTACTTGTGATGAGACAAATATCGGCTCTGAAAAGACGATTCTATCCAATGGTGGTATTTATGAAAACACTTATCAGGATATTAATGATGGCAGCCGAACAAAACGATTTTGGATTGAGGTAACCGAGAAATGACTAATCGCAAAGATGAGCACATAAAATATGCTTTGGAGCAAACTTCTGGTTACAACAGTTTTGACGACATGGAGCTTATTCATTGCTCGCTTCCTAAGTATGATTTGGACGAGATTGATCTGAGGACGCATTTTGCAGGCAGAGATTGGGAATTTCCGTTTTACATCAATGCTATGACAGGTGGAAGTGAGAAAGGAAAAGACATCAATCAGCGCTTGGCACAAGTGGCAGAAGCCTGCGGTATTCTTTTTGTCACAGGATCTTACAGCGCTGCCTTGAATAACCCAACAGATGACTCTTATACTGTCAGCCAAGGCAAGCCCAACCTGCTCCTTGCAACGAATATTGGAGTGGATAAGCCGTATTCCCTAGGTCAGCAGGCAATTACAGACCTTCACCCTCTTTTTTTACAAGTGCATGTCAATCTCATGCAAGAATTGCTCATGCCAGAAGGAGAACGCTCCTTTAAAACTTGGCGAGCACATTTAAAAGATTATGCTGAGAAAAGCATAGTTCCAGTGGTGTTGAAAGAAGTTGGCTTTGGTATGGATTTAGATACGATTCAGACAGCTTATGACCTCGGTATTCGAACGGTTGATCTTTCTGGTCGTGGCGGAACGAGCTTCGCCTATATTGAAAACAGGCGTGGCGGAAATCGAGACTATCTCAATGATTGGGGACAATCTACGCTCCAATCCTTACTGAATGCTCAGCCGATGCTGGATAAAATGGAACTTCTTGTGAGTGGCGGAGTGCGTCAGCCTCTTGACATGGTTAAGGCTTTTGTGTTAGGCGCTAAGGCTGTTGGACTTTCACGCACCATGCTAGAATTGATTGAGATATATTCGGTAGCGGAAGTCATCTCTATTGTCAATGGCTGGAAAGAAGATTTGCGCTTGATCATGTGTGCGCTTGGTTGCCAAAATTTATCGGAATTAAGACAAGTACCGTATCTTTTGTATGGTCGTTTGAGAGAAGCACAAGATCAAATAAAAAGAATCTGATAAGTTAAAAACTTATCAGATTCTTTTTGGCTATGATTTTTGACGAATGTCTTCTAAGATTTCTTGCGCTCTTTTGAGACTAAAATTTTTCTCGGAAATAAGTTGAGAAACGAGAGGAGCGATTTCTGTATCTTTAGCTCCTGCTAAAAGAGCGAGAGACTTAGCTTGCAACTTCATGTGACCGTGCTGGATGCCGGTACTGACCAGGGCTTTCAGAGCCGAAAAATTTTGTGCTAAGCCGATAGATGCAATGATACTAGCTAACTTTTTGGCAGTTGGTTGTTTTAGCAAATCAAAGCTAACTTCTACTGTAGGGTTGAGCCCAATGGAGCCCCCTTTTGTAGCAATGGGAAGAGGAAGCGTAATCTCTCCGCAGAGCGTTTGAGTGGCTTCCTTGATTGACCAAGTAGTCAATCCTTGATAGGAACCATTTCTACTAGCATAGGCATGCGCGCCTGCTTCAATTGCCCGCCAATCATTTCCTGTTGCCAGCACAACAGCGTCAATTCCATTGAAAATGCCTTTGTTGTGGGTGCTGGCACGATAAGGATCTTGTTTGGCGAATTGGCTTGCCAGCACGATTTTCTTAGCAATGTCAATGGCTTCTGATTTATTTCGACTGAGAAAACGAAGATCAATTTCACAGGTAGCAGTTACCAAGGCTTCTGTCGCATAATTTGATAGAATTGCCATCAAGCTTTTACCACCAGATAACTCTTCTAATGGTGGTTTCAACGCTTCTAGCATAGTATTGAGGATATTGGCCCCCATAGCTTCTTGGGTGTCAACTGTTAGATAAACGACTAAAAATTCAGTTTCGCCATTCAGCCATTCTACACGTAAATCGCGCGCACCGCCTCCACGGTTGACAATCGACGGATGGGCTTGATTGGCCAGTTCTAGCAACTCTTGCTTGTGGTTTTGGATATTTTTTATAGCTGTTTCAATATTTGCAACTTGATAAAGAGCCACCTGTCCAATCATTTGACGATTGTGAATAGCCGTTTTGAAGCCCCCAGAACGTTTAATCATTTTTGCTGCAAAGCTAGCAGCCGCAACGACAGAGGGTTCTTCTGTTGCGAAAGGAACTTGATAAACTTGCCCGTCTACCATGACGTCAGGAACGAAAGCGTAAGGGAGGGCAAAGGTTCCGATGACATTTTCGCTCATTTGGTCGGCTGTCGAAAGAGGAAGTGTGTGGTTGTGCTCAAGGTTTATTTGATTGTCTTCGTTTAGCAGGTGATAATCTTGCAAAGTCTTTAACCGTTCTTGCAACGATTTTTTGGAAAAACCCGTCCAACTTATTTTCATATTATTTTTCCACCTTGATATATCTGCGTTGATGCTCAACAATTTCTGCTAAAGCAAAGTCTTGATTTTCATAGCCCGTAAAGCTAGCCGATCCATTTTCATCCAGACTTGCTTCTTCAAAAAATATTTTCTCATAATCTGGAATGCTTAAAGGCGTGCGCTTATTGAGTATTTCCATACGATTGGCTTTGAGTTGTTGGTTAAAACCTGCTACGAGCTGGCCACTAAAGATTTCTGAGACAGCTCCACTTCCATAGCTAAAGAGCGCAATTCGATCGCCTGCTTTAAGAGTCCTGCTATTTTCAAGCAGGGAAAGGAGCCCCAAAAAGAGGGAGCCTGTGTAGATATTCCCTACCTTTTGGCTGTAAAGAATGGATTGCTCGAAATTCGCTTGTAGTTGCTCTTGCTGCTCAATTGGCAAACTCTTATCCATAATCTTTTTCATCCCCTTTAAAGCTAATTTAGGATAAGGTAAATGGAAACAAACTGCTGCAAAATCTTTTAGGGACACTTGATTGCGTTTTTGGTACTCCGCCCAAGTTGTTTTTAGACTGTCTAAATACTGTTGCGTAGAATACATGCCATTGACAAACGGCGTTGTCGAATAATTTGGTCGCCAAAAGTCCATAATATCTCGTGTTTGAGCAACATTATCTTCATTAAAAATGAGAATCCGTGGGTTGCTTGTGATGAGCATAGCCACTGCTCCAGCTCCTTGTGTTGGCTCTCCCGGTGTCTCAATACCGTATTTGGCAATATCACTTGCAATGACCAACACCTTTGAGCTAGGGTGTTTTTCGACATGCAACTTCGCATAATCCAGTGCGGCAGTGGCGCTATAGCAAGCCTCTTTCATTTCAAAACTGCGTGCAAATGGCTGAATTCCGAGCAGACCATGAACAAAAACAGCAGAGGCCTTGCTTTGGTCAATCCCAGATTCGCTGGCTACAATCACCATGTCAATAGCTTGCTTATCTTCTTCGGTCAAAATAGACTCTGCAGCACTTGCTCCCATGGTTACAATATCCTCTGTGATAGGGGCAATACTGATTTCTTTTAGTAAAAGCCCCTTGCTTAGTTTTTCTGGATCAATGTTGCGTGCTGCTGCTAAATTTTCTAATTTTAATACGTAATTGGCTGTCGCAAAGCCAATTTTATCAATTCCAATGTTCATCATTACCTCTATATATTTTTCGGTTTGATATCAAACTTATTCTATTCCATTTTATCATAATTAAGGTGGAAACTGAGAAAAAAGCCTTCTTGCGAAAAGAAGGACTTTGGACGTTTTTAGTAGTTGTGTTGAATTATGAAGAACGATGCTTTTGCAGATAATGGTAGAGTCTGAGTACCATCGTACCACTTGCCATTCCAATTGAAATGACCAAGGCCAAAATCAGCACCAGTGTAGCATTGACCATAGCATGGCTATAATTTCCAGTAACAAAAAAGGCGGTTGTACGATAGGAAAGGTAGCCCGGAACCAGAGGAGCCAAAATAGCCAAGATAAAGACGACCGCAGGCGTTTTATAGAGAATACTCAACACTTGACTAATGCAAGACCCGATAATGGCTGCAATGAACGTAGCAATGATGACATTTGTCGGACCTTTTAGCACATAATACAATAACCAGATAAACATTCCAAGAACTCCTCCTGGAATGAGCATGCTTTTTTGAACATTTAAAACGATTAAGAACATCACAATTGCAAGAAAACTTGCTGCAGCTTGTAGTAAGACAGTCAATGGATTCACCTTTTATTTCATTAGGACGAGAGCTACGGAAGTGCCAGCTCCGAGTGCCAGAGTAATTAACAGCGTTTCAAAGATTTTGCTCATACCAGAGTTGAGATGATTGGTCATCAAATCACGTACAGCATTGGTTAGAGCAATACCGGGAACAAAAGGCATGACAGCACCAGCGATGATCAGGTCAGCACTGGAAGGAAAGCCAGAATAGCGTGCCCAGATTTGTGCCAGCAGTCCAAAAACGAAAGCACCGGCAAAAGCTGTGACAAAAGGGATGCGCACATATTTATTGACGGAAAGAGAGAAGGCAAAGCCAAAGAAGGTCGCAAGAGCAGCTCCGATTGCGTCATAGAGATTTCCACCAAACATGATAGAGAAAAAAGGAGCACTAATAGTAGCAGCTAGTATTAGTTGCTTGTTTGTGTAAGGCGTTTTTTTCTTTTTTAGCTGAGTTAATTTCTCAAACGCTTCTTCAAGAGTGATGTCTCCACTAACAAGCTCACGAGATACTTGATTGACATCACACACTTTTTCAATATTATAATTTGAATGAGTGATACGTTTCATTCGCGAAATATTGGTGTTTTCAATTGAAAAGAAAATGGCAACTGGCATTGCGAGAGCATTACAGTCTATAATCCCTTGAGAATGGGCAATCCGAATCATCGTATCTTCTACCCGATAAATCTCAGAGCCACTCTGAAGCAAAAGCGTACCTGCTAACATCAAGACATCAACAGCTAGATTAAATTGAACTTCCCTTTCCAAATCTAAAGCTTTTTTCTCCACCATTTTTACACCCTTTTCTTTTAACTAACAATAAGTCTATTATAGCATAAAAAAGAAGAAAACCAGCTGGAAATACCAACTGGTTTTTGAGAATAAAGTTGAATTAGCTAAGGGCGTCATCCATTGAGAGAACTTCGTGGAAGACACGTTGAGTCAATTCAGTTTTTTGTTCTGGTGTGAGGTATTTGGTATTTACACAGTAACCTGAGATACGAACGATAACGTCTTCGCCATTCATAATCTTGTCATAGACATCTTTCAAGTCCATAACGTTCAAGTTGACGTGTTGACCACCATTTTCAAAGTAACCGTCAAGAATTGTTACCAAGTTATCCACTTGTTCTTCACGAGTTTTACCAAGAGCACGAGGTGAAACTTGTGTAGTAAGAGAGATACCGTCTGCTGCATAACTAAAGTCAAGGCTAGCTAGTGAATTGAGGTTTTGCAACCAACCACCGCGAGCTTTGTTAGATGGGTTAGCACCTGGTGAGAAGAATTCCAATTTAGACAAGTTCACGCTACCGTCTTCGTTGAGGTAAACACCTTTGTGAACTGGGGAGTTACCAGTTTGTTTAGAGTAAGCAACGTTAGATGTGATAGTAAGAAGAGATACAGTTGCTTCAGCGTTCTTGTAAAGTTTGTGGCTGCGAAGACGAGTAGTGTACGCTTCGATCAACCATTCAGCCAATTCGTTTGAACGAGGATCATCTTCACCCCAGCGTGGATAGTCGCCAGTAGTTTCGTAGTCGTAGATATAGCCATTTTCATCACGGATTGGTTTAACCGTTGCATATTTAATAGCTGACAAAGTATCAACCGTGTTGGCAAATCCACAGATACCAAATCCCATGTTAGCACGTTGATGAGTTGGCAAGAAGGCCATTTGAACAGCTTCGTAGTTGTACTTGTCTGTCATGTAGTGAATGATGTTCAATGCATCTACGTAAGTATCTGTCAACCAATCAAGTGATTTTTCAAAGTTAGCTTTAACAGTATCAAAGTCAAGCACTTCATCACGAATAGGGTCGATGTCAAATACTTTGTAATCTTTGTGAACATCATCGTAACCGCCATTCAGACCAGTCAAAAGAGCTTTCAAGACATTTACACGAGCACCGAAGTATTGGATGTTGTGGCGTTGTTCTTCATTTTCTGGGTCAAGCGGAGACACACAGCATGAGATACAGCTCATTTCACCGTAACCATCTTTAGCCATTGTAGTCACACCTTCATACTGGATAGAAGAGTGTTTGTGGCTCATGTGCATGCAGTAGTGGCGGAATGAGTAAGGAAGTTTGTCAGTCCAGAGAACAGTTAAGTTTGGCTCTGGTGAGTTACCGATATTGTCAAGTGTGTTCAAGAAACGGTAATCCATCTTCGTAACACGGTGACGACCGTCATTTCCCATACCTGCCATAGAAGTTGTGATGAAGGTTGGGTCACCTGAGTACAGTTGGTCATATGCTTTTGTACGAGCAAATTTTACAGTACGAAGTTTCAAGACAAAGTCATCAACGAATTCTTGGATTTCGCTTTCAGTATAAGTACCGCGAGCTAAGTCACGTTCTGCAAATACGTCAAGGACGATTGGCACACGACCAAGTGAAGTTGCAGCTCCGTTAATAACGCGGCAGACAGCCATGAAGGCAATGTTCACCCATTGGATAGCTTCTTTTGTATCATAAGCTGGACGACGAACATCTACTCCATAAAGATCACCCAATTTTACTACTTCACCAAGGGCTTGGTATTGAAGATTGATTTCTTCGCGGAGGCGGATTGTTTCTTCGTCAATTTCAGTCAAAGCGTTCCAGTCGTTCACTTTTTCAGCCATGAGGTAATCAGCCCCGTAAAGTGCAAGACGTGCGTAAACACCGATGATACGTCCACGTGAGTAAGCATCTGGAAGACCAGTTACAGTGTGAGCATGACGAGCACGACGGATATTTGAAGTGTAGGCACGGAAAATACCGTCATTAACAGTTGTTACATATTTAGTAAAGATTTCATGAACAGCTGGGTCTGGTTCGTATCCGTTTTCTTTCAAAGTTGTTTCAGCCATTCGGATACCACCTTTTGGCATGAAGTTGAGTTTGAAGAGTTCGTCATTTTGGATACCGTAAATGAGTTCGTTATCTTTATCAATGTAACCAGCTGGAATGCCTGCAATAGATGTTGGACGTGTATCCATTGGGAAGCGTGTTGCTTCATAGTGTGCTTTTGTTTCTTCTACGATTTTTTTGATGTGAAGAGAGCGTTCCGTTGGACCAGCTAAGAAGCTTTCGTCTCCATCATAAGGAGTGTAGTTTGCTTGAACAAAACGAGAAATGCTAGCTTTTTCTTTCCAATCTTCACCTTTGAAGCCTTCCCAAGCTTTGTCAAAAATATCTTGTGCTTCGACAACAGTTTTAACAACCATGTTTTTTCCTCTTTTTTCTTTCTAGTAACAGTCCATCTGTTACACCTTATATGAAAATTATATCATACAGTAACCGTTTACACAAAGCATTTCTATGGAATTTTAACTTTTTCTTTTATAATACAGTTTGAAAAATAAGAAATAATTGTATTATATTTTTGAAAAATCATGCTGTTTTCAAATATTTTGGGAAAAATGATAAAAATTGTATAATGGAAGAAAGAAAAGAGTCAAGAAAGGAGTTGTATTGATGTTAATTTTTCCTTTAATCAATGATACGTCTCGGAAAATCATTCACATTGATATGGATGCCTTTTTTGCCTCCGTAGAAGAAAGAGACAACCCAGCACTAAAAGGCAAGCCTGTCATCATCGGAGCTGACCCTCGCTTGACAGGTGGACGAGGTGTTGTTTCGACTTGCAATTATGAGGCGCGAAAGTTTGGCGTGCATTCAGCAATGAGTTCCAAAGAGGCTTATGAGCGCTGTCCGCAGGCGGTTTTCATTTCGGGAAATTATGAGAAATATCAGGCGGTCAGCCAGCAAATTCGAGCCATTTTTAAACGATATACAGATGTGATTGAGCCTATCAGTATTGACGAAGCCTATCTGGATGTGACCAAAAATAAGTTAGGTATGAAATCTGCTGTCAAGATAGCCAAGTTAATCCAGCACGACATATGGATAGAGCTTCATTTGACCAGTTCTGCTGGCGTTTCCTACAATAAGTTTTTAGCCAAAATGGCTAGTGACTATGAAAAACCTCACGGTTTGACGGTTGTTTTGCCCGAAGAAGCAGAAGCTTTTCTCTCTCAAATGGATGTGGCCAAGTTTTACGGTGTTGGGAAAAAGACGGTAGAAAAACTGCATGATATGGGCGTTTATACGGGAGCAGATTTGTTAGAAATTCCTGAGATGACCTTGATTGATTTGTTCGGTCGGTTTGGTTTTGACCTTTATCGCAAGGCAAGAGGAATTAGTAATTCACCAGTGAAAGTCAACCGTATTCGTAAGTCTATCGGTAAAGAAAGAACTTATGGGAAGTTGCTCTATAGCGAAGACGACATAAAAAAAGAGCTAACGCTTTTGTCGCAAAAGGTTGCTCTCAGTTTAAAAAAACATGGAAAGTCTGGAAAGACGATTGTTTTGAAGATTCGTTATGCAGATTTTTCGACATTGACAAAGAGACGTAGTTTGGTGACTAGGACGCAAGATGCAGAGCAGATTGAGCGCGTTGCACATGAGATTTATGATAGTTTAGATGAGCAAGCAAGAGGTGTACGCCTTTTAGGCGTGACAGTGACTGGGTTTGGAGTGTAGAAAGTTTGGAAGGGGGAATTCCAAACTTTTTTAGATCATTCTCCAAAAACGTTCTGAATATCTTCATCTGTTATTCCAATCATAGGGTTGATTTTCAAGAAATTTTCCTTAGTCAAGACATAGTTTTCCACAGTTGTTTCCAAATTATCCACAGAAGTGTGTATAACTTTTTCTTTGTTGAGAAGGTCTGAAAAGCGCTGGAGGAGATAGGTTCTGCGTGCTGTGCCGGTGTTTTTAACAGCAAAGGAAAAGGCAGACTTTTCCCCAAGAAGAATCAATCTGCTCTTGGCACGGGTGATAGCAGTATAGACGAGATTACGTTGCAGCATGCGGTGGCTGCTGGACGTAATCGGTAAAATGACTACAGGAAATTCACTGCCTTGCGATTTGTGGATACTCATAGCGTATGCCAGACGAATTTTATACCATTCGCTGCGTTGATAAACAATCTCATTGCCGTCAAAGTTGATAGTCAATTCGTCCTGCTTAGAGTCCGTATATTTTGCTGGCAGCAAATCGGTGATATAGCCCAAGTCACCGTTGAACACATTGCTTTCCGCATCATTGACCAGATGAATGACCTTGTCGCCTTGTCGGTATTGGCAATCCGTTGCTTCAAAGACGAGTTGTTCTTTTTCGGCAGGGTTGATTAGGTTTTGCATGAGCTGGTTGATGTGGTCAATTCCAGCTTGTCCACGGTACATAGGCGCAAGCACCTGCACATCTTGAGCTGGAATGCCACTGCGGATAGCAGCCTCCACGATGCGCTCAATCATCTGTGGAATATGCTCGCTGCGTGCTTCAAAATAAGAGCGGTCGGCTTTTTTCTCAGTGAAGTCAGTTGGCAGGATGCCTTTTTGAATCTGACTGGCTAAGGTGACGATAGTGGAATCTTGGCTTTGTCGATAAATTTTTTCTAATTTGGTCTGTGGAAGAAGAGGGATTTTCAGTAAATCTGCCAGCACTTGTCCAGGGCTGACAGAAGGCAGCTGATCGGCATCTCCGACAATGAGAAGTTTGCTATTGGAAGAGATATTGCTGAGGAGTTGATTGGCTAACCATGTATCAACCATTGAAAATTCATCGACAATAATAAAGTCTGCGTCCAAATAATCGTCTAAATGGCTGGTGTCATCGTCTCCTGTCATGCCTAAATGCCGATGAATCGTCGCGCTTGGAAGTCCTGTTAATTCATTCATGCGCCTGGCAGCACGCCCAGTCGGAGCTGCTAGAAGAATAGGCAAATCTTGAGATTTACGCAAATCCAACCCATTCAGCAGAGCGTAAACAGCAATAATGCCGTTGATAACAGTCGTTTTTCCTGTTCCAGGACCGCCTGTTAAGATGAAAATTTTGTGCTGGATAGCATCGCAAATGGCTTGTCTCTGGATAGCATCATAAGAAATAGCAAATTCTTCCTCAATGTGAGCAAGAGCAGCTTCGATTTTTTCCGGTTCAAATCTGTTTTGCTTTCCTTTTTCTAAAATGCGCAAGAGACTGCTGCGAATCCCTTCTTCAGCAAAAAAGAGGCTGTTCTCAAAAATCTTCGTATCGATATTTTGAACTTTATCTTCTTCAATCAAATGCGCCAGCTCATCTGCAACAGAACTGGGGTCTAGTTCGATTTGGCGGGAGCTTTCGAGAAGTTCAATCGTATGTTCCAGAAGCTCTTTTGCTTCAAGATAGGTGTCACCTTTTTCCATAGATTGAGTGAGGAGCGTGTGGAGCAGTCCAGCACGAAAACGCTCTGGAGCAGTGCTTTCAATTCCTAAGCTTTGCGCTAGCTGGTCGGCAATTTTAAACCCAACCCCTTGGATATCTTCTACTAATTGATAAGGGGATTGTTCGACAATTTCGAGAGTTTCTTCCTTGTAAAAATCTTGAATCTGAAAGGCAAGCTTGTTCGGAATACCGTATTCAGATAGCTTGGCAAGGATTCTCTCGGTTCCGTAATTTTGTTTTAGTTTTGTGAGAAAGGCTTCACGGTTTTTAGCAGAAAGACCTGCAATATCTTTTAATTTTTCTGGCTCTGCTAAGAGTTTATCAATCGTGTTGTCACCGTAGAGGTCCACGATTTTTTGCGCTGTTTTTATACCGATTCCTTTAAAATGGTCGCTTGAAAAATATTTGACTAAGCCTTTGCTGGTTGGCTTTGCACGCTCATAGCGTGTTATTTTGAGCTGTTCACCATATTTAGGGTGTTGCACGAGATTTCCCCAAAAAGTATAGTCTTCGCCCTCCATAATATCTGCCATGGTACCCGTGACAATAATTTCAAAATCATCAAAATCTGCATCGGTGTCGTCAATATCTAACAGCAGAATCCGAAAGAAACTGCTGGGATTTTCAAAAATAATGCGTTCAATGGTGCCTGAAAAGTAAAATTTCATCATCTTCCTGTATCAATGTTAAAAGAATGGGAGTGGGACAGAACTAAAAATCGAAAATTTTTAGTTCGTAGTCCCACCCCCGCAAGGGTGCTTAAACAGTTATCAAGCTGTTTAAGGTTGCAGATGAAGAAAACGAAGTTTTCGTCAAAAGTGCTCTTCCGAGCTTGAAAAGCGAATAGCTTTGATACTTGCTTCGCAAGTTTTATCTGCCACCTCAAAGCAGTGCTTTGAGCAATCACGGTGGTTTGCTGTGCAAGGCTGATTTCCCGCCTTCAACAATTCACTGAATTGTTGAAGCTGCGTTATTCGTTTATTCCTAAATCTGATAGAAGCTGGAATACTTCTTGCCCAGCTCCAACGAATCAAAATAAACTTGTTTGGGATTAGAAAGTGCCGATTCTATTCAAAGGCCAGAAACGGAATTTTGCTTCGCCCTGCAATTGATTGGCTTTAAATGTTCCCACCTGACGGCTGTCTTTTGAAACAAGACGGTCATCTCCTAGAAGCAGGTATTCGTCTTTTGGAACTTCAATGGTAAAGCTAGTGTTCCCATTTGCGTCCTGCGTAAAGGCTTGAGCTTTATCTGCTAAAGACTGAAAGAAACTATTATAGGAATAGGTTGCCTGCAATTTATCTTCTTTGAATTTTGCTAGATAGTTTTTAAGGTAAGGCTCGTTGGTCTTTTTGCCGTTTACATATAACTGGTCATTTTCGTAGCGGATCGTATCTCCAGGCAGACCGATAACGCGCTTGACTATTTGCTTGGTTTTTCCATCTTCGTCTTTTTCACTTGCGACGACAATGTCAAAGCGATTGACAGGGAGGTGCTTGACAACAAATAGATATTCTCCGTTGGCTAAGGTTGGATCCATTGAATGCCCGTCTACCTTGACAGGAACCCAAAGAAAAGCGCGTGATAAGAATAAAACAGCCATAAAGAGGATAAAAAATCCCCATTCTTTCATAAATTTTGAAAAATTACTTGTACTTGCTTGCATAACTTACCTTTCTAGAAGTTTCTTTGCTTTTTCAGTATTTTTAAAATGCAGTTTTGCACTAGCTTCTAAACTCTTCATACCATAGGCTTGAAGAAGCTGACTTGCGACTTTATCGGACTTTGCTCCTGCTCCGCTAGGCAATTCATAGCCGAGCTCTTGACTTAAATTTTCAAGATTTTCTAAAAACAAGTCACGGGCAATCATGGAACTGACTGCTACTGCTAAGTATTTCCCTTCCGCTTTTTCCTCTAGTGTAATAGGATTTGAAAAGCGATTGCTTTCCTGCTGGAGATATTTTTGATAATTTTTGTCACTTGTGAAGGCATCAATAACAATTTTTTCTGGCTGTACTCCCGTTTGCAAGAGCAGATAAATGGCTTGATTGTGAAGAGCAACCTTGACAGATACCGCATTGTAGCCAGAAGCAATAACTTGGTTGTATTTTTTCGGAGACAATAGCAGAGCTTGGTGTTGAATTTTTTCTTTCAACAGAGGAACGATTTGCCTGATTTTTGGGTCTGTAAGAGTTTTAGAATCTCCAACTCCCAGCTTTCGTAAAAAATCATGCTGCTCTGGTGTCACAAAAGAAGCCACAACAGCAAGCCCGCCAAAATAAGAGCCATTTCCGACTTCGTCTGTCCCAATAAGAGGACAATTCTGCCAATGAGATGTCGTTTTTTCTTTGGACGCTTGATAGCCAAAAAATTCTGCTGCCTGCTTGGCTTTTTCTCCTTGAAAGAGGACATTTCCTGAAGTGTAGACGGAGACAGTCACCTTGTCAAGCTTAAAAAGATAGCGAATGTAGGGATTTTTACTAGCGACAAGCTGTGCCTGATAGTAGGCAACAAAATCTTGAATTTGTCTCTCACTGGGTTGCAAGGTAATACTTTCCATATTGTTATTGTACCATAAAAGTTATAAATTTCTTTAAAAACTGACAAAATCGCTTCCTTTTGGTATAATATTTTGAGGTGATTTTATGACAAACTTAAATCGATACAAATTTACTTTCGGAAAGAAGAGTGTAACCTTAACAACAGAACACGATAATTTATTCATGGAAGAAGTTGAAAAGGTTGCGACAGAAAAATATCACGCAATTAAAGAGAAGATGCCTGCGGCAGATGATGAAACATTAGCTATTTTGCTGGCAGTCAATAGTTTAGCGACGCAATTGTCACGTGAGATTGAGTTCGATGACAAGGAGCAAGAGCTGGAAGATCTTCGTAAAAAAGTGCTAGAAGCCAACAAGCAAAAGGTTAGTGAGTAAGAGGGACTGGTATGATTTCATTAGTGATTTTGCTGATTTTGGCTTGGAGTTTTTATATTGGTTATTCACGTGGGATTGTTTTGCAAGCTTATTATACCGTTTCGGCGGTTGTTTCAGCTATTATTGCGGGGCAACTGTACCAATCTCTAGGTGAACAAATCAATCTTTTAGTTCCCTACGCCAGTGCACAGGAAGGGACATTTACCTATTTCTTTCCCAGCAGCCAATTGTTCCAGTTGGACAAGGTTTTTTATGCCGGTCTGGCTTATCTAGTCATTTACACGATTGTTTATAGCATAGCCCGTTTTATTGGGATTTTTATCCACTTGGTTCCGAATAAACAAGCCAACGAGCGTTGGTACAACGTCGCTAGCGGTGCTTTGGCTGTTTGTGTCACTTTATTTGAAATTCAAATGCTGCTGACCGTTTTGGCAACGATTCCCTTACCAGTTGTTCAAAATCATCTCAATGCCAGTGGTTTAGCTCGATTTATCATTAGTCACACACCGATTACTTCAGGAATGTTGAAACAACTCTGGGTGAATAAAATCATCGGATAAATACAAAGACTCAGTTGGTGGTGCTAGCTGAGTTTCTTTTTCATCAGGAAAGATAAGAATATGAATAGAAAAATTTTAGAAACGTTAGAATTTGGGAAAATCAAGGCGCTCTTTGAACCCTATCTTCTGACAGAACAAGGGCGCTTGGAATTGCAGCAACTGTTCCCGTCCAATAAACAGGAAAGGCTGGAAACAGCATTCTTAGAAATGACAGACATGCAGCAGATTTTTGTACAGCGTCCGCATTTCAGTCTGGCTGCGACCCAAGACATTACGGGCTTGATCAAGCGTTTGGAGCTGGAAGGCGACTTAAACATTGAAGAATTTCTCGCTCTGAAGCGGGTTCTGGCTGTCACGCAAGAATTGACTGATTTTTATGAGGATTTGGAAAATGTTGAGCTGCAAAGATTGAACCAGATTTTTGAAAATCTGGTTCCTTTTCCGAGCCTGCAAGGAGCGCTGCAAGCGATCAATGAAGGCGGATTTGTTGAAAGTTTTGCTAGTGATACTTTGGCTCGCATTCGCCGGAAAATTCAAGAAAATGAAGTTCAAGTGAGAGATATTTTGCAAGACATTCTCAAAACCAAGGGCGATATGCTAGCAGATCAAGTAGTAGCCAGTCGAAATGGTCGCAATGTTTTGCCGGTCAAAAATACATTCCGCCATCGTATCTCAGGCGTGGTGCATGATATTTCTGCTAGTGGAAACACGGTGTATATTGAGCCACGGGCGGTGGTCAATCTCAATGAAGAAATCACCAATGCACGGGCAGATGAGCGCTATGAGATTTTGCGGGTTTTGCAAGAGTTATCAGAGCGCATTCGTCCGCATGCTGCCGAAATTGCCAATAATGCTTGGATTATCGGACATCTGGACTTTGTTCGAGCTAAGGTGCGCTTTATGCAGGAGAGAGGCGCGGTAGTACCCAAGTTGTCTGATTGTCAGGATATTCGGCTGCTCCATGTTGCTCATCCTCTGATAGAGAATGCAGTAGCCAATGACTTGTACTTTGTGGCGGATTTGACTGAGATTGTCATTACGGGTCCGAATACAGGCGGAAAGACGATTATGCTCAAGACCTTAGGCTTGGCTCAGCTCATGGCACAGTCTGGTCTGCCTATTTTGGCAGATGAAGGGAGTCGAGTGGGGATTTTTGACCAAATCTTTGCGGACATCGGAGACGAGCAATCTATTGAGCAGAGTTTGTCGACTTTCTCCAGCCACATGACGAACATTGTTTCTATTTTAGAGCAGGCTGATGAGAATGCTTTGGTGCTTTTGGACGAGCTGGGAGCAGGAACTGACCCTCAGGAAGGAGCAGCTCTTGCTATGGCAATTCTTGAGGACTTGCGACTACGACAGGTCAAAACAATGGCAACGACCCACTATCCAGAGCTCAAAGCCTATGGGATTGAAACGGCAGGCGTACAAAATGCCAGCATGGAATTTGATACAGAGAGCCTAAGACCAACTTATCGTTTTATGCAGGGAGTGCCGGGGCGTTCCAATGCTTTTGAGATTGCAAGGCGCCTAGGTCTGTCTGATAGAGTGGTCAAGGATGCTCAAGAATTGACCGACACGGATAGTGATGTCAATCGCGTTATTGAGCGCTTGGAAGAACAGACGTTGGAAAGTCGCAAGCGATTGGATAATATCCGAGAAGTGGAGCAAGAAAATCTTAAATTTAACCGCACCCTTAAAAAACTCTACAATGAGTTCAATCGGGAAAAAGAAACTGAGCTAAATAAGGCAAGGCTGGAAGCACAGGAAATCATTGATGTGGCGCTGACCGAGAGTGATACGATTCTCAAAAATCTACATGCTAAGTCCAGTCTCAAACCACACGAAATTATTGAAGCCAAAAGCCAGCTGAAAAAATTGGCTCCTGAAACAGTGGATTTGTCACAGAATAAAGTGTTGAAACAAGCCAAAAAAGCACGGAAACCAAAGGTGGGAGACGATATTCTGGTGATTAGCTACGGTCAGAGAGGCACGCTTGTCAATCAGCTCAAAGACGGTCGCTGGGAAGCACAGGTTGGACTCATCAAGATGACCTTAGAGGAAGCAGAGTTTAACTTGCTCAAAGCTGAAAAAGAACAGCCCAAGAAAAAGCAGGTCAATGTAGTGAAACGGACGACAACAAGCGGACCAAGAGCCAGATTGGACTTACGAGGCAAGCGCTACGAAGAAGCCATGCAAGAGCTGGACGCCTTTATCGACCAAGCCCTGCTCAACAATATGGCACAGGTAGACATTATCCACGGAATCGGGACGGGCGTCATTCGCGAAGGCGTCACCAAATATCTCCGCCGCAATAAACATGTCAAGAGTTTCGGCTATGCACCGCAAAATGCTGGTGGCAGCGGAGCAACGATTGTGGTGTTTAAGTAATGCAGAGTTGGTGAACAAAGCAAAACTGTTTAGAATAAAAAAGAAAGATTGAAGAGAGGAAACATTTATGAGACAAAAAGGAATGCAAGATTCCTGCACGACGATTTTGGTGGGAAAAAAAGCGAGTTATGATGGTTCAACTATCATTGCACGTACAGAGGATTCGCAAAATGGTGTGTTTACGCCTAAGAAATTTATTGTTGTTAACCCAGAAGATCAGCCGCAGCATTACAAATCTGTGCTGTCAAGTTTTGAGATAGATTTGTCGGACAATCCAGTTCGCTACACCAGTGTACCGGACGCTCTTGCAAAAGACGGGATTTGGGGTGAAGCTGGTATTAATGTTTATAATGTAGCCATGAGCGAGACCGAGACGATTACCACGAATAGCCGAGTGCTGGGAGCAGATCCTTTGGTGGCGACTGGTATCGGAGAAGAAGACATGCTGACCTTGGTGCTGCCTTATATCAAAACGGCGCGTGAGGGCGTGTTGCGCTTAGGGAAGATTCTTGAAGAATACGGCACCTATGAATCAAACGGGATTGCCTTTTCTGACGTGGATGAAATCTGGTGGTTGGAGACAATCGGCGGACATCATTGGATAGCTCGCCGTGTACCCGATGACGCCTATGTAACCAATCCAAACCAGCTAGGAATGGATTATTTTGAGTTTGACAATCCAGAATATTTCCTCTGTGTTCCTGATTTGAAGGACTTTATTCGTCGTAATCATTTGAATCTCAACTATGACGGGGAATCTTTCAATCCGCGCTATGCTTTTGGTAGCCAGCGTGATAAAGACCGCCACTACAATACACCGCGTGCTTGGGATATTCAGCGTTTTCTCAATCCAGAAATCGAGCAAGACCCGCGCTCCTTTTTCCTTCCTTGGTGCCAAAAACCCTACCGCAAAGTCACGATTGAAGATGTCAAGTATGTCCTTAGTAGCCATTACCAAGACTCTCCTTATGACCCTTATGGCTTAGAAGGCACACCTCACAGCCAGCGGACCTTCCGCACGATTGGGATTAACCGCACAAGTCAAACATCTATCTTGCAGTTGAGACCCAATAAACCACAGGAAACGACGGGCATTCAATGGTTGTCCTATGGCTCTATGCCTTACAATACAGCCGTGCCTTTCTTTACTCAAATTTCTACGACACCGACTTATTTTGCTAATACAGGTGAGAAAGTCTCTACGGATTCGTTCTATTGGACCAATCGCTTAATCGCTGCTTTGGCTGACAGTCATTTTTCTAGTCATCTGGGGGATTTGGATGATTATCAAGAAACAACTATGGCTTTGGGACATGAAATGCTGGGACGCGTGGATTGTGCCTTGGAAAAGGGAGAAATAGTTGACTTTGAAGCAGAAAATCAAGCTCTAAGCGATAAGATTCAAGAAGCAACGGACCAACTTCTGAATAAAATTCTGCTAGATGCCAGCAATCTGATGACCAATCATTTTTCTTTGAGCGACTAGTTCTATGGAATGAGAGGCTCCGTAGCACATTCTGATATTACAGAAGATTCATCTCAAGTAATTTCCGATGGATAGAAGTTTATTTTCGGAATGCTTGAACGCTAATCTGCGGAGGAGCTTTTTGCTCCGTAGCAAATATTTTGCAAATGCTTCCTTTTAGTGTAGAATGATGTCAAGAAATGAAATAGAGCGATGACATCAGTCATCGTCAGAGGAGAATAATATGGTAGCAGTAGTTACAGATGCAAACTTTGCAGAAGAAACAAAAGACGGACTTGTCCTCATTGACTTTTGGGCAGCATGGTGTGGTCCTTGCCGCATGCAGGCACCGATTTTGGAAAAATTAGCCGAAGAAGTGCATGAAGACGAATTGAAGATTTTCAAAATGGACGTGGACGCCAATCCAAATACACCTCGTGAATTTGGTATCATGTCAATCCCGACCCTCATCTTCAAAAAAGACGGGCAAGTGGTGAAGCAAGTTGTTGGTGTTCATACCAAAGAACAATTAAAAGCTATTGTAGCCGAATTGAGCTAAAAGAGAACAGGCTTGAACGAAAGTTTCAGGTCTTTTTTCTTTTTAAGATTAGAAGAGTACTTTTGACAAGATTTCGTTTTCATCAGTCACTACCCTTTTGCTAATAGATCAATACACCAAGCGGTGCTATAATGAGAATGAAGAAAGATTGTTTCAATCAGAAAGGACGGTCAAATTATGGGAACATTTGGAATAGTGGCTGTATTCGTCATTGTTGTACTCTTATTCATTTGTATCTATCTTCTTTTCAAAGTTATCTTCAAAAAATAAAGTTAGAAATTAAGTAGGAGATAATTACAAACGAGATAATTTCACTTTGTCCGCCCAGCTGACAAGGCAAACTGATTGTCGTTCACTCCGTCCGCCGGGCGGACGAAGCAAACGAAAAGTAGTTTAGACTGTCGACCGGGTCGAAAGAGTGAATACAAAATAGTTCAGACCGTCGACCAGGTCGAAAGAGTGAATGCAAAGTAGTTCAGACTGTCGACCGAGTCGAAAGAAAGAATGAAAAGTAGTTCAGACCGTCGACCGGGTCGAAAGAGTGAATGCAAAGTAGTTCAGACCGTCGACCGGGTCGAAAGAGTGAATGCAAAGTAGTTCAGACCGTCGACCGGGTCGAAAGAGTGAATGCAAAGTAGTTCAGATTGTCGACCGAGTCGAAAGAAAGAATGCAAAATAGTTTAAGTTGTCGCCCCAGTCGATAGAAAAAAGGAGAAGTCATTGAAAAACGGTCGCTTTAGGTGATAAGTAACAAAGGAAAGAAGGAATTTATGAAGCAAGAAAAGCTCATTGGACTTAAAATTAGTAATCTTCCTTTCCGTGCTCAATAACAGCCGCAAACACTATGCGGATGTCCTTGCCCGTCGCAAGGGCAAAGAGCCTAAAGCAAAAGCAGAATTGAACTAATTAAAAATGAAGTTGGGTTCTTCCCAGCTTTTTTTGCTAGTAGGTGAAGTGAGAGTCAGCCAAATTATTCTTGGCGACAGAGTACGTGCGCCGATAAGGCTCGGATATGGTATAATAGAAATAAGCAGGAGGTGACCTATGTTATTTGCGAACAAGAATGTATTCTCTCGCTACTTTGAAAAATTCAACTGGTCTAATTTATTAGATGACGTCTTTAGCAAGCTCGTCTCACTCGTGCTATTGCTAGCTCTCTTTTACCTCGCTAAAAAGCTAGTACATGTACTCGTAAGAAAGATTATCTCACCCTCTTTGAAACTCTCCAGTCAAGATGAAGGGAGGCAAAAGACCCTCACTCGTTTGATTGAAAATTTGCTGAATTACACCCTTTACTTTTTCTTGATCTATTGGATATTGGCGATTTTGGGCTTGCCGGTGTCAAGTTTACTGGCAGGAGCTGGGATTGCTGGGGTGGCAATCGGGATGGGGGCTCAAGGTTTCTTGTCCGATTTGGTCAATGGTTTCTTTATTTTACTGGAGCGACAGTTGGATGTCGGAGACAGCATTCGCCTGACCAATGGCTCGATTAAAATCGCAGGGACGGTTGTGAGTGTCGGGATTCGGACGACACAAGTGCGCGATGCGGATGGCACCTTGCATTTCGTTCCCAATCGCAACATCACTGTCGTCAGCAATCTCTCTCGCGGCAATATGCGTACGCTTATTGACATTCCCCTATACGCTCAGACGGATCTGACCAAAGTCACTCAGATTATCCAGCAGGTCAATGAGGAATATGCGGGCAAGCAAGCAGAAATTTTGCAGGAACCAATTATTCTAGGTCCTCAACTCGCAGACAATGGACAATTTTATTTCCGTGTCAGTATCACCGTCCAAAGTGGTAGCCAAAGTACCGTTTATCATCAATTTTACAGATTGTATCATGACGCTCTATTAAAGGGAGGAATTGATTTGCCAACTATTTATGCACCAGCGTAAGCAGAAAGGAGATTATTATGGAAGAACAAGTACCGCATGAAATAAAAACCCCTGCCGCTCACGTCTATCGCTTGAAACAGCCCCTGTATAAGCAGCCTTTGTTTTGGACGACAATCATTAGCTGTGTCATGCTCTTTTACATGACCCTTATGGTAGCAGGCTTAAGTATTGTTAACCTTGCTTTTTTAGGTCACGGCACTCGGATTGAGACTTACCAAGATAATTATAGACATCACCGCTTGGGAGATAGTGTGCTTTTTGAAAATGGCATGAAAATCACCGTTCAGTACATTCACGTGGATTCTAAAGAGCGAATGGAAGGGAAAGCGACAGGTGCAATGATTACTGCCAAGGTGATTATCGAAAATACTTCTAGTGAAGCACTCTCGCTTAATGTCTATGACTTTGATTTGCAAGACGAAATGGGAGAATCTTATGTAATGGATGATGACACTTTTGAGACTAACAAAATCAAAGAGGAACTCGTGGCGGGCGAAAAGATAGAATGGAAGCTGATGTATGACGGTGAGGACGGATCGCAGCAACCCTACACTCTCACTTATGATAATGTCAAGTGGGGAGAAGCCGAAAGCGTGAAATTTTAGAAATAGCTATTGATTATTTCAGCAGAAGAACAGTAAAAGGCTGTGGACGAACCTGTCCACAGCCTTTTGTCAGATATTCGGTTAAACAATTCCTTGGGCAATCATAGCATTGGCAACATTTTCAAAAGCAGCAATGTTTGCTCCTGCTAGATAGTCTTTGCCAAGATTGTAGTTTTCAGCAGTTGTCTTAGCAGTGTTGAAGATGTTGGTCATGATGTCTTTCAGACGAGTATCTACTTCTTCACGCGTCCATGAGAGACGGAGGCTATTTTGGCTCATTTCCAGAGCGGATACAGCCACCCCACCAGCATTTGCCGCTTTGGCAGGACCATAAAGGAGACCATTTTCTTTGTAAACAGCAATGGCGTCAAGATTGCTTGGCATGTTGGCACCTTCTGATACGCAGAAGACGCCTTGAGCTACTAAGCGTTTTGCTGCTTCACCGTTAATTTCATTTTGAGTGGCACATGGCAGAGCAATGTCAAATGCACCTTCGTAAGTCCAGACAGATCCTTCGTGATAAGTGGCACTGGCTCTTTCAGCAGCGTATTCTGTCAGACGAGCACGGCGTTTTTCTTTCACATCTACCAGAAGATCAAAGTCAATTCCGTCCTTGTCAATGATATAGCCATTTGAATCAGACACAGAAATGACTTTGGCACCGAGGGCAGTTGCTTTTTGCACAGCATATTGAGCTACATTTCCAGCACCAGATACGACAACGGTCTTTCCGTCAAAACTTTCACCGTTTGCTTTGAGCATTTCTTGCGTATAGTAAACAAGACCATAACCAGTTGCTTCTGGACGGATTAGAGAACCTCCAAATCCAAGTGGTTTACCAGTCAAGACACCAGCATCAAATTGGCGTAGGCGTTTATACTGACCGTAAAGATAGCCAATCTCGCGTCCGCCAACCCCAATATCACCAGCAGGAACGTCAAGAGAAGGGCCGATGTATTTTTGCAATTCTGTCATAAAGCTTTGGCAGAAACGCATGACTTCAGCGTCTGTTTTGCCTTTCGGATCAAAGTCAGAACCACCTTTACCACCGCCGATTGGCAGTCCAGTCAAAACATTTTTAAAGATTTGTTCAAATCCGAGAAATTTCAAAATTCCTTGATTAACCGTTGGGTGGAAACGAAGACCGCCCTTATATGGTCCAACTGCGGAATTAAATTGCACGCGGTAACCGCGATTGACCTGAACCTTGCCGTCGCGGTCAACCCAAGGAACACGGAAACTAATCACACGTTCTGGCTCGGTAATGCGTGCCAAGATATTTTCTTCAATGTATTCAGGATGTTTTTCAAAAACGGGTTCAAGTGTGTTTAAAAATTCTTCCACCGCTTGCAGAAATTCTGCTTCGTGAGCATTGCGAGCTTTCACAGCTTCAAAAGTGCTTTGGATATATTCTTTAGCAGTTGTCATAGACTTCTCCTTAAATAAGATACTAAGACCGTAAAAAACAAAAGAAAAATAGGAAATATGACGAAGAAGCGATGCTTCAAGGAATATTTATCTTTTTTCTGAAGTTTTTAGGTCGTGTTCAGTTATTCTGAACATGCTAGACTTTCGTCCGAGTTCAATTGCAATAAGATACTAAGACCGTAAAAAACAAAAGCATCCACGTCGCTATGCTCCTTAATATCCATGTCCGTAATTCGCTATGCTCAAACGGTCATGGAAAAAATAGGTAACCGAACGATGCTTTGTAAGATTAGTTAGACTGTTCTCTTCTAGATTTCAATAGTCTTAGCTCCATCACAGAACGAGACTTTCGTCCGAGTTCAGTGTATGTTATATTTTGTTACGTGTGTCATTATAGCAGAAAATTTTTGTGCTGTAAAGAAAAAAGTTGAATTTTCTGAAAATTCCGACATAAAATTCACAACCAACTCTTGCTCAGCAAAGATTCATTTGCTTATCCCGAACATTTTTTCCTTCTATTCCGTTAAAAGAGTCAGATTTCTGCTTTTAATGGTACAATAGAAAAAATGAAAGGAGTATTTCATGTCATCAACTCAAACACAAATCGCTGGTTTTTCTTTTGACAACTGCCTGATGAATGCGGCTGGAGTGGCCTGCATGACAATCGAAGAGCTGGAAGAGGTAAAAAACTCAGCTGCGGGAACCTTTGTCACCAAAACAGCTACTTTGCAAGCGCGAGCAGGAAATCCCGAACCTCGCTACCAAGATGTGCCGCTTGGCTCGATCAATTCAATGGGGCTGCCCAATCATGGATTGGATTATTATCTGAAGTATTTGTTAGAATTACAAAAAACAGAGCCTAATCGAACCTTCTTTTTATCTCTTGTGGGGCTATCCCCCGAAGAAACCCACACTCTTTTGAAAAAGGTGCAGGACAGTGACTTTAAAGGCTTGACCGAGCTTAATCTTTCCTGTCCCAATGTTCCCGGCAAGCCACAAATTGCCTATGATTTTGAGACAACGGAAAAGATTTTGAGTGAAGTATTTGCCTATTTCACTAAACCGCTCGGGATTAAATTGCCACCTTATTTCGATGTTGCGCATTTTGATCAGGCAGCAGCGATTTTCAATAAATTCCCACTTTGCTTTGTCAACTGTGTCAATTCGATTGGCAATGGGCTGTATATTAACGATGAAACAGTTGTCATTCGTCCGAAAAATGGCTTTGGCGGAATTGGCGGTGAGTATATTAAACCGACTGCATTAGCAAATGTTCATGCTTTCTATCAACGGCTCAATCCGACTATCCAAATCATCGGCACCGGCGGTGTATTGACCGGCCGAGATGCTTTTGAGCACATTCTTTGCGGAGCCAGTATGGTGCAAGTCGGAACAACGCTGCATAAAGAAGGTGTAGGGGCTTTTGAGCGCATTACAAATGAGCTGAAAGCGATTATGGCAGAAAAAGGTTATGAAAGCATAGAAGATTTTCGTGGGAAGTTGAACTATCTGGATTAAACCAGAGTGGTATTTAACAGTTCATTGCCATATCATTCTCAAGAAAGTTCTAATCAAATCCTTATAATATTTTAGAGATTTATGAGAAAATAAGAACAAAGAAATGAGGTGTTTTTATGGCTGAAATTTATCTAGCAGGTGGCTGCTTTTGGGGCTTGGAAGAATACTTTTCCCGTATCACAGGTGTGACTGATACGACTGTCGGTTATGCTAATGGGCAGGTAGCATCCACTAATTATCAGTTGATTCATCAAACCGACCATGCTGAAACCGTTCAGGTGACTTATGATGAAAATCTGGTTAGCTTGCGAGAAATTCTGCTCTATTATTTCCGTGTGATTGATCCGCTGTCTATCAATAAGCAAGGAAATGATATTGGGCGTCAATACCGCACAGGGATTTATTACACAAACGACACGGATGTGCCAGTCATTAACGAAGTCGTGAAAGAGCAAGAGCGGCAATTCGGTCAGAAGATTGCGGTGGAAGTAGAACCGCTGCGCCATTATGTATTGGCAGAGGACTATCATCAAGATTACCTCAAGAAAAATCCTGGCGGTTACTGTCATATCAATGTCAATGATGCTTATCAACCCTTAGTTGATCCGGGACAGTATGAGAAACCGAGCGAAGCTGTTTTAAAGGAAAACTTGTCTGAAGAATCCTACCAGGTCACTCAACATGCCGCAACCGAACGACCATTTCAAAATGAGTATTTTGCAACTTTTGAAGAAGGCATTTATGTGGATGTGACAACAGAAGAACCGCTCTTCTTTGCCAGTGATAAGTTTGATGCTGGTTGTGGCTGGCCGAGTTTCACAAGACCGATTGCTAAAGATGTGATCAAGTATTATCAAGATAAGAGTCACGGCATGAAGCGAGTTGAAGTGCGGTCGCGTTCAGGAAATGCACATTTAGGCCACGTTTTCACAGACGGTCCGCAGGAACAAGGCGGACTTCGTTACTGTATCAATTCAGCAGCACTACGCTTCATTAAAAAAGAAGATATGGAACAAGCAGGATATGGCTACTTACTTTCATATATGAAGTAAAATGTGATAAGCTGCTAGAGAATGAAAAGGGAACTAAAGGAGAATTTTTAGCTCCCTTTTTTTATTTTTTCAGAGCTTCCTATTTTGTGTACATTTTGTGATGCAGATTTTCATGTCTATCGAGATAGTTTGTTGATAACAGGATAAGATTATTGATTGTGGAGATGAGGATACAGATCATGTGAATGAGGCTATGGCAACACTAAAAGAAAATTTGGTGACTATCAGGGGAGTATGCTACGAAATGATAGCTAAGAAAATAATCAAATAAAAAAACAAGAGGCACTAGAAAGATATACGGCTCTTGTTTTTGTAATGGTTCTAAAATTTAGTTGATTCAATCATAATTTAGAATGAATGATATTTAAGAGAATTTCTACAAACATCATAGGGATTGATTGGACATCGATAATAGACTGTTTAGAAAATGAATTTCCAGGAAGGGTGATGACGTGGGTGAAATACTTGGCAGCAGAAGCATGCTCATTTAAAGTGATAAGATAAGAGCGTTTAGGCATATTTTTAGAAATTGCACTCAAAGAGTTGTTAAAGTTAGAAGTAGCTCCTGAAATAGAAAACATAATAAGTGTATCTTCTTCTTCAATGATATTTGACAGGTGAGTCCCACTATTTAAGTCGGTTGCTAACTGACTAGCTATTCCTAAATCTTGTAAACCAAAATGTAGATAACGTGCAGGCATAGAAGATAAAAATACGCCAAATATATGAAGCTGCTGTCTTTTTAAAATGCTGTCGGTCAGATGCTCAATCAAATGACGGTCTAAATTTTTAATTTGATTTAAAACAATAGCATATTGATCACTCATTTGATCTAGAATATCTTCGGATTGTTCTTTGTAGCGTGTATGAAGATAGCGAATGGCATCGTAACGAAAGTCTTTAAAACCTTTATAGCCCAAAATTTGACAAAATCTCAATACAGCAGATGTTGATGTGTAAGATGAAGAAGCGATTTTGGTGATAGTCAATATTTCAATTTTCTCAAAATTATCTTTTAGAAAATGATAAACTTTGGTCTCAGACTTTGAATAAACACTTTCTTGCAATTGCATTTTTTGTAAAATATCCATAATGAAAATTTACCTTTCTAACAAACTATTTTATGATTTTTTGATAAAAATGTCAAAAAATAGTAAAAATTTTAACAAAATATTGACAGCGCTTTCTTTTTGGTGTATAATGACCGTAAAAAATTCCAAATAAACATGGCAAAATTGTCAGGAAGGAGTTCAATATGGACTATAAGAAATTAGCCCAGAGTATTATTACAAACGTTGGCGGTGCCGATAATGTAACGATTTTATCGCATTGTATGACGCGGCTTCGTTTCAACCTAAAGGATGTTTCCAAGGCAAATAAAGAAGCGTTGGAAAATCTGGATGGTGTTATTGGGGTTGTGTATGCTGGTGGGCAATATATGGTTATTTTGGGTCAACATTTGATTCAAACGTATGATGCTATCATGAAAGATTTTGATATAACATCTGGTGGTAGTATAGATGAAAATTTAGATGGTGATTTAACACCGAAAGAACCATGGACTTGGAAAAATGCTGGCAGCAAGATTATTGGTTTTGTATCAAGTTCAGTTACACCAATGATTCCAGGGTTGATTGCGGGTGGTATGTTAAAAGTAGCATTGTTGTTAATTGTTACTTTTGTAGATGCTAATTTTGTAAAATCATCTAGCTATTTATTATTATCAGCAATTGCAGATGCACCGTTTTATTTCATGCCAATCTTTGTGGCTTATGGTGCAGCTACAAAATTAGGTGGAACTCCTATTTATGCAATGGCTGCAGCGGCAGCACTTTTGCATGGAAATTTTACGGGTCTGGTAACGGCAGGTAATCCGATTCAGCTATTTGGTTTGGGAGTATGGCTGCTTTCTTATGGGACTTCGCTTCTGCCAGCTCTCTTGATTGCTATTGTTGCTTACTATGCTGAGAAATATTTAAATAGGATTGTTCCTAATATTTTCAAGGCTATTTTTGTCGGAATGGGAACAATTTTCATCGCAGGCAGTTTAGGTTTTCTTATCTTAGGTCCATTAGGAAACATGGTTGGACAATGGATTGCAGCGATCTTTATGTTCTTAGATAGCACGGTTGGTCCGCTTGCAGTTGGTCTTCTGGCAGCTTCTCTTCCTTGGATGGTTATGGCAGGGATGCATACAGCACTTTCTCCATTTATGCCACAGCTTTTGACAAACCCTGGTTATGATGCCATGTTGCGTCCAGCTTTTCTGATGCACAATATGGCTGAAGGGGGAGCAGTTATTGGTGTCATTGCTCGTACAAAAGACAAAGCAAAACGTAGTGAATTCATCTCAATTGCCATCGGCTGTATTGTTGCAGGTGTCACAGAGCCAGCTATCTATGGTGTCATGGCAGGCGGACTTGCAGGTGGTATTGTAGCTAGTCTTCTTGGTGCTAAAGCCTATGAAATGGGATATTCTAATATCCTTGCTTTACCGATTTTTAGTAAAACAGTAATGGCAGCTGTTATAGGGATTGTGGTGACAATCGTAGTGGCAGCTATTGTTTCATACGTTCTTGGTATTGATGTTAAAAAAGAAGATGCTAAACTTGCAGTTACCGAACCTGTTCAACAAACTGTATCAGATAATGCTATTCTAGCTCTTGCTGATGGTGAACTGCTTCCACTTGAAACTGTTCATGATGAAGTTTTTGCTAAAAAGCTAATGGGAGATGGCGTAGCTTTCAAATTGGCTACAGATTTTATTACAGCACCTGTCAATGGTGAATTGACAACGGTCTTTCCGACGGGGCATGCTTTTGGGATTACTCGTTCAGACGGTGTAGAGATATTAGTTCATATTGGTATCAATACAGTTAAACTCAATGGGGCTGGTTTTGATGTTCTGGCAAAAGCTGGAGAGACAGTCCGCGCTGGTCAGCCTATCGTAAAAATTGATCGTGATGTTATCGAAGAAAAAGGCTATGATACAACAACGATGCTCATCATTACAAATGCTAATGGAAAAACGATTAACTTGCAAAGAACTGGTGATGTGAAACAAGGACAACGCTTGGATAAGGAGGAGAACTAATGTCATACGAATTACCAAAAGGTTTTCTCTGGGGAGGAGCCACGGCAGATTTTCAATATGAAGGTGGCTTTGGTGAAGGTGGTCGAGGACTGCTTTCTCATGATTATGAAACAGATGGCTCACAAGAAAATCCACGTCATCACACTATGCGTATGCCAGATGGCAGTATTATCAATCCCCGTAGTTCATTTTTCTATGCAGATCCGGTTCCAAAAGAAGCAGAACCTGTTTTTCTAGAAGGCGAATATTATCCAAGTCATCAAGCAGTGGATTTTTACCACCATTACAAAGAAGATATTGCTCTCATGGCGGGTATGGGCTTCAATGTATTTCGCTTTTCAATCTGTTGGTCACGTATTTTCCCAACAGGAGAAGAGGCTGAACCAAATGAAGAAGGTCTCCAATTTTACGACGATGTCATCAATGAAATGGCGAAATACGGTATGGAGCCTTTGATTACCATTTGCCATGATGAATTACCTATGAATTTGGTACTTAAATATGATGGCTGGTCATCGCGTTATGTCATTGATTGTTATGTCAAATACTGCAAGGCACTCTTTGAGCGTTATGGAGACCGCTGTCGTTATTGGCTGACGTTTAATGAAATCAACGCAGTGCGTGGCTTCGGTCCTTGTGGCACGCGGCAATCTGCTGGTCAAGATCGCTATCAAGCAGACCACCATATGTTTGTAGCTAGCGCACGTGCAGTTAAACTTGGACATGAGATGATGCCAGACAGTCAATTCGGTGCCATGTATGCCATGAGTGAACTATATCCTGCTACTTGCAAACCAGAAGATGTCTTTCAGCGGTTGCAAGCCCGTCGTGAAAATTGGTATTTCATTGATATTATGGGACGCGGTTATTATCCTCGCTATGCGAAAGAAATCTGGCGTCATCACGATGTGACAGGTATTGCTTTTGAAAATGGAGACGAAGAAATCCTCAAGGAAGGGCAGCTGGATTTTATTTCCTTTTCTTATTATCGATCCAATACGACAAAGGCTGGTGACGCTTGGTTTACAATTGGTGGCTCTTCTAATCCTTATCTTGAAGAAACTCCTTGGGGCTGGCCGGTTGATCCTCTGGGGCTTCGCCATGTTATGAATGAAATTTATGATCGCATTCAAAAGCCAATTTTCATTGTGGAAAATGGTACGGGAGCGATTGATGAAGCGGATGAAAATGATTATGTGGAAGATGACTATCGCATTGATTACCTGCGCGATCATCTGCAGGCTATGGCTGATGCGGTCAATATCGACGGTGTAGAATGCTTGGGCTATACTATGTGGGGTCCGATTGACCTTGTTTCCCTGTCAACAGGTGAAATGAAGAAACGTTATGGCTTTATTTACGTTGATATGGACGATAAAGGTAAGGGAACCTTGAAGCGGACTCCTAAAAAATCTTACCAGTGGATGAAGGAGATTATTGCGTCCAATGGTGCCAAGTTGGCAGAAATGTAACGAAGAAACCCAGTCCTATCGAAAGACTGGGTTTACTTGCTGACGTGTTATAATAAAATTGGTAGCGAAAATTAGTAGCAAGACAACTATAAGGAGTTTGATGTGTTTACGATTTTATCAAGGGCGATTGGATTTTTACTCATTATTTATTTGGGTTACTTTTTGAAACAGAGAAAAGTGTTTAAACATGAAGACGGAGCAAAATTGTCCACTCTCTTAATGAATGTGACACTGCCATGTTCTATTCTAGCTTCAGCAGCTCCAATTCCTTTTTCATTTGATTTATTCCTTCCTTTTATGATGGGAATAGTAGGAAATCTTATCTTAGATGGATTTGGATATTATTTTGAGAAAAGTCATCAACCATTTAAAAAGGGAATTGCTCTTATTCAAAACTCTGGCTTTAATATTGGAACATTCGTTATCCCTTTTGTGATAGCATTCTTTCCAAGTAAATATATGATGACAGTTCTTCTCTTTGACACGGGGAATTCCATCATGTGTATTCGGGGTAATTATCTACTAGCTGAGAGAATTATTCAAGGAAAACAAAAACAGTCTATTAAGGCTATTCTCAAGAAAATAGTTGCTTCTATCCCTTTATGTACTTATCTGATGACCTTGACCGTGTCGCTGCTGCAAATTCAAGTTCCTCACCTATTTCTCAATATAGTCAGCATTGCGGGAAATGCGAATCCTTTTATTGCGATGCTCATGATTGGAGTGCTAGTTGATTTCCACATTGACAGACAGGATGTTCGTTTATTGGTAAAACGACTGTTACAACGATTTGTTTTGATGGGGCTTCTTGCAGGATTTGTTTATTTCACATTTCCAATAAGTCTCGTTGCAAGACAAATGCTTGTGCTTTGCCTTTTGGCTCCGATTTCAACTTTAGGACCAGTGTATGCTCTCCAATTAGGCTCAACCCGTTCGGAATCAGCTAATCTTAATTCACTTAGCATTTTTATTAGTTTGTTAATGCTTACGTTTCTTAGTATGTGTTTTGCGTGAGAGGATACTTCTAAAAAGAGTCTGGGATAATAGCATTCCAGACTCGTATGATTCGTATAAAAAACAAGCTGCGCAGTAGGTGATTGCTCAAAGTAGCGCTTTGAAGTTGCGAATAGATCTTGCGAAGCCAGTGTAGTGTCACTGCTGTTCACTTTTCAAGCTCAGAAAAGCACCTAATCACTTTGTAGGCCTCCTCCATTTTACTTAAACAGTTAGCCACTCTTTTTGCAGACAAAGCGCAACGCCTGCTACTGCACCAGTAAAGTCA
The DNA here is from genome assembly GCF_902167705.1 of Streptococcus constellatus. GTDB lineage: Bacteria > Bacillota > Bacilli > Lactobacillales > Streptococcaceae > Streptococcus > Streptococcus constellatus_A. The sequence continues at coordinate 70,364 of NZ_CABHMZ010000003.1, forward strand.
TTATAAGGCTCAATGATGAGTTCGGGTAAGTCCTTGAAGAGTAATTTTGGTTGTTGAGAAATTTCTTGATAGAAGGCTGCAATAATCTTCTCGTCAGTCAAAATAGGACTGTGCAGATAGATTTTCTTGGCATCAATCATCATGTTGAGGTTTAGTAGGGATTGCGCCAGATATTTGAAGGCCAAATGTAGGAGATTGAGTATAGCTTGGTCTCCTAACTTGTATGCCGTGAGAATGGTCTGAATGGTTATATCTTCTTTATCTGTGACAAGCGATTTTAAATAAGTCAATTCAGCAGTTTCAAAGAGAATCTGTGCTTTTTTTATCAGCCATGTTTCACTGGCATAGGTCTGTAAACAGCCTCTGCGCCCGCAACCACAGACTTCGCCGTCAGGACAAACGACGGTATGACCAATTTCACCGATGACAATGTTGCTTTTGCCATAGATTTCACCATTATACATATAAGAGCAGTGCATACCTCTGGCGAAGTGAAAATAGATGAAATTCTCATCTAGCTGATAAGCGGGAAACAGACGTTTCGCTAGTGCCATGCAATTGACATTATTGGAAAAATAAATCGGAAAGGAAAACTGACTTTTAATCTTTGCTAAATCAAATTGTTTCCAAATTTGATTGTTCGTTGTAATCACATCATTGTGCAAATAGCGTCCAGGAATGGCTACACCTACAGCTCGAATCGGATAGGACGTATGTTGAGAAATGAATTGTCCTAGCAAGTGACTGAATAAATCCGCACCCTCTGCCAGAATTTTTTCCGGGGTAACATTTGCCTTGTATTGATCAATCACATTTCCAGTATTGTCACTCAAAACAAAAGAAAAATACTTTTCTGACAGTTCACAGCCGATGAAATAGGAGTGTTGTTTTTTAATGCCCAAGAGGATTTTTTTGCGCCCGACTTTTACATGCTCCTCATCTTCCCCTAACTCATACAGCAACTTTTCTTGGATAAAATCTCCTGTAATCGCACTGACTGTTGCAGGAGTAATACCGGTCTCTTTTGAAATATCAATGCGGGAGATCGGTCCCTTGGCGTAAATTTTATCTAAAATAATCGCTCGTAACTCAGCTTGCTTTTTCGTTTGATTCATCATCTATCATTCCTTTCCTGTATCTATTATATATTGATTATAAAAAATTATCAAATAGAAGTGGAAACGCTTGACTTTTTAGAATAATTATTTTAAAATATAATCAAAAAGAGAGATAAAATTCATTTTATCTGTTATTTGGTAATATATTATAATCAAAGGAGATTGTAAAGATGGATAAATTTTTACAAGCAAAACTAATGCCCATTGCTATTAAGCTGGGAAACAACAAGGGCTTAATAGCGATTCGGGATGGCATTACACTTGCGATACCTTTACTGCTGATTGGATCCTTATTTATGGTCATTGCTAGTTTCCCTGTTCCAGGTTGGGAAGCGTATTTGACAAAAATCGGCGTTTCTGCTTATTTGTGGAAAGGTGTGGATAGCAGTTTTGGTTTGATTGGTTTAGTAGCTAGTTTTGGGATTGCTTACTACATGAGTCGGCAATATAAAGTCGATGGAATTCCTTCTGGAATTATCTCGCTCGCTGCGTTTATCACAGTAACGCCATTTCTTGCTACGAAGACAGGAAATGGTGTACCAACGGCATTTTTGGCTTCACAAGGTCTTTTTGTAGCCATTATTCTTGGTTTGGTAAATGGTTACATCTATCAATGGTTCATCAATCATAATGTTCAAATTAAGATGCCTGACGGTGTTCCGCCAGCAGTTTCAAAAAGTTTCAGTGCGATTATTCCAGGAGCAGTGATTATCACAGGTTGGTTACTGGTTTATGCCCTCTTAGCTAGTCTAAAACTGCCAAACCTGCATGCTGTGGCGCAGACTGTCTTAGGAAAACCGCTAGGTTTGCTTGGCAATAATTTATTTGGATTGATTATTCTAGTTGCTTTAAATAGTTCATTCTGGTTTGTTGGACTTCACGGAGGAAATGTTGTCAATGCTGTTATGAAACCACTGTGGCTTTCTAATCTGGATGCAAACAAAGTTGCTTATCAAGCAGGAGAAAAATTACCACATATCTTCACTAGCGTCTTTATGGATAATTTTGTCTTCATTGGCGGCGGTGGCGCAACTATTGGTTTGGTATTAGCAATTGGTTATTTGGCAAAAAAGAGAAAATCAAGTCAGCAAATCAAAACATTGGCACCTATTACAGTGGTTCCAGGTTTGTTCAATATCAATGAGCCAACCATGTTTGGTGTTCCAATTGTCTTAAATATTTTGTTGTTATTCCCATTCATTTTGGCTCCCATTTCTAACCTAATTGTCGCTTGGTCAGCCATGGCAAGTGGCTTAGTACCTCTAACTTATACCGATCCAGGCTGGACAACTCCACCGATTATCAGTGGTTTGCTGGCAACGGGAAGCATTAAAGCGTCTATTTTACAAGCGGTTCTTATTGTGATTGATATTTTAATCTATATCCCATTTGTGATTGCCATTGAAAAACGCTTTAAGGCAGAAGAAAATCAGTAAGGAGATGAGAATATGAAACGACTCATTAGTGCAAATTCTTCGGAAATTCTAAGCATGACTGCTCAAGAACTCAAACAAAGCATTCAAGCGAGTGAAGGGCGTGTTGTGTTATCTGAAAATGTTGTCATTCGTGAAACCTTTGTCGGAGACATTACCAATGCTGAAATTGCAAAAGCTTTCGGTGCAGATATGATTTTACTGAATTGTTTAGATGTTTTTCAGCCGGAAATATTTGGTTTGGAGTGTGAAAAAGATCAAATTGTTCACGAATTGCATCGTTTGGTAGGGGCTCCGATTGGTGTCAATTTAGAGCCGGTTGATTTGCAAGCAGATATGCTGGAGGAAGTGCAAGTGATTGCTGCTGGTCGGCAAGCCAGTCAAGCTTCTTTTGAGCAAATAGAAAAATTAGGTTTTGATTTTGTCTGCTTGACAGGAAATCCTGGTACAGGCGTCAGCAATAAAGAAATTATTGCTGCGGTGAAATTGGCTAAACAATATTTCTCAGGCTTGATTATAGCTGGGAAAATGCATGGTGCAGGAGTGTCCGAGCCAGTTGCAGATCTTCAAACAGCTGAACAATTATTAGAAGCTGGTGCAGATGTGATTTTAGTACCAGCCGTTGGAACGGTTCCTGCTTTCAACGATGAGGAAATGAGAGCTGTCGTAGATTTAGTACATAGTAAAAAAGGTTTGGTATTAAGTGCTATTGGTACTAGCCAAGAGACATCAGACGTTGAGACGATTAAGCAGATTGCACTTCGCAATAAAATCTGCGGTGTGGATATTCAACATATTGGAGACGCAGGCTACGGTGGCTTGGCAGTAGTGGATAATATTTATGCACTAAGCAATACGATTCGTGGTGTTCGACATACTGTGTCACGTCTAGCAAGATCCATTAATCGGTAGAAAAATCATTGACTCTAATGAAATAGAAAGGAACAATTATGACTAAAGTTACCATTATGTTGGCATGTGCTGCGGGCATGAGTACTAGCTTGCTTGTCACAAAAATGCAGGCTGCAGCGGATGAAAAAGGCTTGGAGGCAGAGATTTTTGCAGTCCCAGCGCCAGAAGTAGACGATATTCTTTCAGAGAAGAAAGTAGATGTTTTGTTATTAGGGCCACAGGTACGCTATCTTTTAGATCAATTTACAGAAAAGCTAAATCAAAAAAATATCCCAGTTGGAGTTATCCCAATGGTGGATTATGGCATGATGAATGGTCCGAAAGTATTAGCATTAGCTGAGGAACTCATTGGAGAGTAGAAGATCAATATGGAACATTCAAATTTAGAAAGTATCATGTCCCTCATTATGTATGGTGGTGAGGCAAAGAGTAATGCTTTTGAGGCGATTCAAAAAGCTAAGCAAGGGCTTTTTGAAGAAGCACGAGAAAAATTAAAAGCAGCAGACGAGGCATTGGTTTTAGCGCATAAGTCACAGACAGCGATGCTGACACAGGAGGCGCAAGGCGAAAAAATTGAGCTCAGCCTCCTGATGGTGCATGCTCAAGACCATTTGATGACCAGCTTAACGTTTATTGATTTAGCGAAAGAAGTCGTTGAAGTGTACGAACGACTAAACCAAGTGGTTAAATAATCTTTTAAAACTTTGATAGGTTGAACGACTTGTCAAAGTTTTTTATATTAGCAACAGATGACCGCTTTATTTATCATTTGATAATTCTTAAAAAAGTTTTAGAAACCGCTTGCAAAACAATAAAATTATGTTACACTTAAAATAAGGGTTGTTACTGGTCATGCAGGCAAAACCTAGACAAATACAAAATATAGAGTAGTCAGGCTACTTTCTATTTAGTATGTGTTTAGGTTTTTTCTTTGTTTTAGGAAGGAGGGGACAGCATAGAAAACAAAGAAAACTTTTTCAATATCAATATAAAGGAGACAGTACATGAACTTTAGAAACTTTTGCAAATGGATAGGGCTAGCTATTTCACTTATGATTTTAGTCGCTTGTAGTCAGACTTCAAAGCAGGGAGAGCAAAAAAATAATCATTTAGCTGTTCGCCAGACAGAGTACGGTCTGGTGAAAGGGAGCACTACAAACGGTATCCTTACCTGGAAAGGTGTTCCGTACGGCGGAGACACTTCTGGAGCTAATCGCTGGAAAGTCCCAAGCAATCCTAAAAAGTGGAAAGGAGAACTTGATGCTAGTAAATCTGGTCAAGTAGCTCTTCAATCAAGCACAGATGGCGTTATTGGTAGTGAAAATGCTTTGAATTTAGATATTTATCGTCCAAATTCAAATAAAAAGAAGCTACCGGTTCTGGTTTATATTCATGGAGGAAATAATCAAACTGGGGAATCAGAAGAATTGTCAGGGGCTTCGTTTGTCAAAACCCATGATGCAATCTTTGTTTCTGTGAACTATCGTTTGGGTGTTTTAGGTTTCAATCCTCTTCCTGCACTGAAAACAGGTAGTGATGAAGAAAATTCTGGCAATTATACTCTGCTGGATATTGCAAAATCGTTAGATTGGATTCGAGCAAATATTGAAAACTTTGGCGGTGACTCTAAAAACGTTACTGTTTCAGGTTTTTCGGCAGGCGGTCGTGATGTAATGGCGATGTTGATTTCGCCAATTTTCAAAGGGAAATTTGATAAAGCTATCTCCTTCAGTGGCGGTATGACACTAGCTGATGAGTCTAAGAGCCAAGATGTATTCGCAACGGCTTTAGCGCCACTGGTTGTAGAAGATGGTAAAAAAGGATCTGTAGAAGAAGCGAAAGCTTGGTTGTTAACGCGCGACAATGAAGTTAAGGATTATTTATATCATTTAGATGCGAAACGCTTGGCTCCTTTGATGGGAAATGCCTCTATCCGCATGAGTGTTTTCCCACACCTCTATCCTGATGGAGTTGTGTTGCCAAAAGAAGGATTTGACACCAAGAATTATAACAATGTTCCATTATTGATGTTAACAGGTCAAGATGAATTCTCCTTATTTGGATATTTTGATAAGTATTTCGCTAAAGCTCAAGAAAATAAAACCATGACTCAAGAACCTGCTGCAAGTGATTACGCCTTTATCAATAAATATGGTGGTCAACTTTATAGTCTCTTTAATGTTCAAGAATCAGCAGAAAAAATGATTGCCAATTATAAGTCGCCAATTTATGCAGGTGAGGTTCAATTCGGTCACGATCCAGCTGTTGTTGGCTCTCCAATGTCAACTTTTGGCTCGTATCATGGAGTTTTTGTCCCGCTTTTTGATCAAGATAATCAAAATTATAAAGCATTAGTTGGTGATGCTTATAAGAGCAATGGCGCGAAAAAATTATCTACTATTTTCCAAGATTATATCTATCATTTCATCTCTAATGGCAATCCAAATGGCAAAAATTTGCCAGAATGGAAAACTTGGTCAGCAGCTGGCGATGAAACGACTCTTTATTTAGATGCGACTAAAAAAGATGCTAATATTAAGATGGGAAAGAAAGAGTTTACCTATGCAGATGTTTTGGATGCCATCGAAAAAGATACTAGTGTCCCTACAGATAGAAAACAAGTTTTGATCTCACAAGTTTTAAATGGTCGTTGGTTTAGTCATGACTTAGATGAAAAATATAATAATTTATCAGAATTTGATAAATAATAGATCGCTTCAAACTGAACTTTTTAGATAGTTTTAGAATCAAAAACGAGACAGCCAAAAGTGATAAATATCCTTGGTTTTGTCTCGCTTTTTTGTATAAACTTATCGCAAACTTCCAATTATCATTTTGAATATTCTTAAATGCTCGTAACGCCTTGCTATATAAGTTTTCGGGCGTTTTTTCTTTAGGAAGACCTTTATGTAATCTGTTATGAATGGATTATCAAATTTTCAAAAGACATGTGTCTTCGTTCAACGCTTATATTATACCTCTTAAACAAAGAATCTATTTGACGATTTTATTATATTCACAGTTTCTTTAATACCTAAATGATCCGTATAAAGTAAATGGTTCTGATTGATATTTTTTGATAGAAACTCATTTCTTGATGTGATTGATAAATCACCCGTTCTTTCGATTTCTTTTCTAGAAGAATCTCTATCTTTAAGAGTTTGTTCTTCTGCTAGTAACACACAGTATTTTAAGTTTATCTGTCTTGTCTTTAAGAAGTCTGCAATTTTTTTAAGTTGCTCCTCAAAGATGACATATTCTATGACAACTGTGATACCTCTGTCCATGAAATTTTTGGTCAAACTGATGATATTGTCCCAAAACAGATCCATATAGTAGCCATCATCTTCCCATGGTGCTACCAACCCACTTTTAACCATTAAATAAATCATGTCCCCTTCTATAACAGCGCTCTTATCAAATGTAGCAGCTAACTCTTTGCTGACAGTACTTTTCCCGACGCCTGGAGGACCTGAAATGATATAAACACAATTTTCCAATGTAATACCTCTATAAATTCAAAGTTAATGAATAGATAAAAAATATAATGCCTCATCTCTTATTTTCTTGTCATTTAATTTATTTTCACAAATTTCTTTCAACAGGCTTAAATAATACTCTTTATTATCCGTTCCATTTATTATACGATTCAACATCCAAATAGTATGCAAAGTTGGCTTTCTTTTTATGGAATCGACAAGTTCTTCTTCATATCCTTTTTTATAAAATGTCTCAACAAAATGTACTATCGCACCCGGATCTCCAAAGTGGATAAAAGGATTTCTTTCCATAAGTTGAAGCAAAGGCTTTACCGAAGCTAATTGGTTATGATTGCGTTTAATATCTTCTATACAATCAATCATAACGATTTCAAAATCATCACAATTTATATTATCTTCAATTTTTTTGATTATTGTATTTAATTTATACATATCGAATCATTCCCACAACTTCCAATTTATCTACGATTGTTTTCAATCCAGAAAACAGAAAAATCCACTAGATGGCGTTGCTTCATTAATCTGGAATCGGCATTACCGACTTTGCCTATTTTTGCCAGACCTCTTTTTTCAAATGCCCTTCCGATGTCCTCAAAATCTTCTCCGTCAACGAATAAGGTCTGATAAGCCTTCCATATCCGAACACCGTCTTCAAGTATGGCACTATGCTCAATACAGTCATGTTTCCCTGGATATTCTGCACGTACATCCGCTAGGTGTATAGAGGTATTTTTGTCATAGCCAACTCCTAATAAGAGTACTTTTGCATCCAGTTCATAGAGTTTTGCAATGGGTGAGCCTTCTCCAAATATATTTGAAAGAGTATGTTCCGCTGTAATATATTCCGCATGTTTCCCCCATGCACAAACAGATCTTGCTGGATGATCTGTTCGGATGCTGCCTGGCCATTGACGAAACATTTCTGCAACAGCTCCCATGGTATTTGTCGGGGTTAAGTCTTTATCATATGCCGGCCAATTTTCTCTGATTTTATCCCAGTCAGACTCCTCCCCCTCCCAATGCACACCTGTTTCCGGATCCAGATTTTTCCATGACTGTGTAGGCATCACAATGGTACCCTCAGAAGTAACGACTTCAAGCAGAGCTTCAATCACAGCCTGCGCTCCACCACATACATAGCCCATGCTTTTTAAGGATGTATGGACAATGACAATGTCTCCTTCTTTCAGGCCGATTTCTCTCAATCCCTCTACTATATCTTTTTTTGCTTATTGTTCTCATCATCTTTCCCTCTTATCGTCAATGTACTCTACTTTACAAATCAATCTTTTCAAAATTTTTTATAGATTTTTGATAGGATAACCAGGTACACAGCATAAATAAGACCATGCCAATTACGAATATGACAAGCTGCGGTATGCTTACGTAGGAAGGGTCATTCAAACTTTCTAAACCGGGAATATGATGCAAGGCTTCACCCACAGTGATGATGATAAAACCAGCTAGGCAGAACAGGATAAAAGGTTTCCCAATCTGGTAAGCTGTCTTAAAAAATCCTCCGAGAAAAACGCTGTTAAAGGCCGCAAATACAAGCATTACATAACCAAGGTAGGCTGCATTGGCATTCATCAATTGATTGGTAACATAAGGAGCGGCATTCCCTAAAAAACTCATCCTCATAATCGTTAGAAATGTACAAAGAATAAAGGCCGTCAATTCGATAAACAAGACAAATAAATACTTAGCTGTAACCACGTCCTGTTTCTTAACAGGCAGCATCACCGTGTAGGTTATATCATCATATTCCCGAACCTGCTGGTAGGTATAAAAAATGCCCAGGCAGATAAAGAAGGAACCTACAAGAATAGGATATCTTGGAATCATAGTCATGGCTGAAAAGACGATAAACCAATAACTCAAGGGAGTAGCTGTCAGTTTCATTTCCTTATACAGTAGTTTTTTCATCAGAGATTCACCTCTTCTCTTTCGATATGCACCATAATGTCCTCAAGTGTCGGACTGCCACCCATTTCTGTTGCGTAATACTGAATGAAATCTTCTTTCTTGGTCGATAACAGGATTTCTCCGTTTTTGATATAGGTAATTGTATCCGCACATTTTTCTAAATCGCTGGTGATGTGGGTGGAGAATAGAATAGCGACACCTTTTTGGGCCAGTTTTCGGAAAATTTCATTCATTTCATCTCTGGAGACCGGATCGAGTCCACTGGTCGGCTCATCCAGAATTAAAAGCTTGGCCTGATGGGAAAGAGCCAAAGTAAGATAAAATTTCACCTTCATCCCCTCAGAAAGCTCCATAATCTTCTTGTTTTCGTCAAGATTAAATGCAGCTAGGTAATGATGATACTCCTCGTCATCCCAAGTGTCATAGAAGCCACGAGTGATTGCCACAATTTCTTTTAGCTTTTTTCTTTTATAATAACTGATTCCACCTACTGCATAACCAATCTGCTGTTTAATGGTATCCTCATTGTCCAAGTAATCCATTCCAAGAATACGGACACTGCCTGCATCAGGATGGACCAGGTTTAGGATAGACTTAAGCGTCGTTGTTTTACCTGCACCGTTGCGCCCGATAAAGCCCATCACTTCACCAGCCTCAATATGAAAGCTAGTCGGTTTTAGTGCAAAAGCCGGATAAGTTTTCATGAGACCATTTATTTCCAGAATATTTTCCATATCAGTCATCCTCTTTCTCTTCAAAAGCCACTTCCATTAAGTGAGCAAATGCTCCCTTTGGCGGTATAGCAATCCCTCGGTTTTCATCACCCAGAAGCAGAATTGTATCACCAGGTTTGATATGAAATACCTCACGCGCCTTTTTCGGTATTACGATCTGACCCTTTTCTCCAACTGTAGCTGTCCAAGCATATTTCCCTTTTGGTGAGTTCATAATAATTTCCTCCTTTTTGGTATGATTAGTATAATTTGTATAACTTATCATACCACATAATCCCTCCAAAAACAAGTATTGATGATATATCAAAAAACTCACTGCTACCTCACCAATATATTTAACGATTTCAGGAACTTTTCTTGGCTTTGTCTGATAAACCTTTTAGAGAAAACTCCATAATTAGCCTCTTTCAAATACTTTTATTCAAATGCGTTCGTATCTTTTCCTGAAATAATATGGATGAATCTAATGTCATTTTAAAAAGTCTTGTTAATAGAAAACCATCTTGAATAAATTAGTAAAATGCTTTTAACGGAACGCTTACCTGAGTCAATCGTCCCTGTTCGGTCATAGGTACGCGTCTGAAAGCGTGCCCTCTTCTTTTTGAATACGTCCTTCACGGCGAAGTGCGGAGAATTTCAGTTCCTCAAAGGTCACATCATTATTACCATCTTTCTAATTGAGTAAAAAAAGATACCTCCTATTTGAAGCGCCTACCTTTGCGAATATCCAATTTGTGCTGGGAGTGCCTTTTTAAGCTTCACCTTTCAAGGGAAATCGCTTCTAGTATTTATGCGGATAATTGAGATTTTATGATATTTTTGGTGTAAAAATAAAAAAAGTTTTAGAAACCGCTTGCAATAAAATAAATTTGTGCTATACTTAATTTACGGATTGTTACTGGTCATGCAGGCAAAACCTAGACAAATACGAGATATAAGGTAGGAAAACTACTTTCTATTTGGTGTGTGTTTAGGTTTTTTTGTTACAGTTGTTCTATATTTATATGTGCAACGAAACGGATGACCTAAAAATTAAAGGAGGTCCATTATGGCAAAAGATTATACTGACTTAGCTCAGGATATTGTTGCTCACGTTGGTGGTAAGGAAAATATTACCAAGTTAGTGCATTGTGTGACGCGTTTGCGTTTTTCTCTGAAAGATGAGAGCAAGGCAGATACGGAATACTTGAAAAATAGAGATGGTATTGTAACGGTTGTGAAAGCCGGAGGGCAATACCAAGTGGTGATTGGGAACCACGTACCAGATGTGTACGCAGCTGTCACAAAGGCGGCAGGTATTTCTGGTGAGGGTAGTATTGATGCGGATGAGGGAGATGTACCTCAAGGAAATCTCTTTGACCGGTTTATTGCCTTAGTATCGGGGCTTTTCCAACCAATGCTGGGCGCTCTGTCGGCAGCCGGTATGATCAAAGGTGTGGTTGCCATTATGGCAGCTTGTGGCGTTAAGTCGACAGACGGTGCTTATGTTGTACTTAATGCAGCTGGTGACGGATTCTTCCAATTTTTACCATTGATTTTGGCTTTGACTGCTGCTAAGCGGTTTAAAATGGAAAAATTCACAGCGCTTGCGATTGGCTTTGCCTTGGTCTATCCAAATATTGCAGCCAGCTTTACAGCTGATAAACCACTCTATACGCTTTTTGCAGGAACACCGATTGAATCGCCTATCTTCACGACTTTCTTCGGGCTTCCAATCATTTTCCCTGCTTCCAGCTATCTGTCTACCGTTTTGCCAATCATTGCTGCTGTATGGATTGGTTCAAAAATTGAAAAAGGCTTCAAAAAAGTCATTCCTGATGTTGTCAAAGTCTTTATCGTTCCTTTCTTTACCCTTTTGATTACCGTACCCTTGGCTTTTCTTGTAATCGGACCCGTTATGACCTGGGCTTCTGACTTGGTCGGTGCTCTCTTCACCGGTATCTATGGTTTCAGTCCAATCCTATACGGACTTGTCCTTGGTGCCACTTGGCAGATTTTGGTCATGTTTGGTCTCCATTGGGGGTTGGTACCTTTGGCCATTTTGGAGCTGCAAAAAGGACCTGGTGTCCTCTTGGTTGCTTCTATCGCCATCTGTTTTGCTCAAGCAGGAGCTTTGCTCAATATCATGATGCGGACCAAGGAGGAAAAAGTTCGTCAACTTTCTATTCCGGCCTTTATCTCAGCCCTATTTGGTGTGACTGAACCAGCTATTTACGGGATTACCCTACCTATGCGTACGCCTTTTATCATGACTTGTATTTCAGGAGCCCTGACTGGATCCTATCTGGCCTTCTTTGATGTAAAATTGCAAGTTATGGGTGGTATGGGACTGTTTGCTATTCCTTCCTTTATTGAGGTTGGCAATTCCATGACTCTGATTCATTTCTTGATTGCTATCGTAGCAAACTTAGTACTCGGATTTGGTTTAACCCAGCTAGTCAAGATTCCAACTCTTTACGGAGGAGCGCAAGAAGTTGCTGCTGAGGAAATCAGTCAGCCAGTTGAAGAAATTGCTCCTGAACAAGTCATTCCAACTCCAATTGTTGGGAAAGTAGTCGCACTTGAAGATACGCCTGATGCTGTTTTTGCAAGTGGGGCAATGGGACAAGGGGTAGCGATTGAGCCTAGCGTTGGGGAAGTTATAGCTCCTGCTGACGGTGTCGTTCGTTTGCTTTTCCCAACCAATCATGCGATTGGCTTGGCTACAGATGATGGCGCTGAAATCTTGATTCACGTGGGCATGGATACAGTTGCTCTTGAGGGAGAAGGCTTTACAGCACATGTTACCCAAGGCTCAAAGGTCAAGGCTGGTCAATTATTGCTCAGCTTTGATATGGATGCTATCAAGAAAGCTGGTTACCCAGTTACTACACCAGTAATCGTAACCAATACAGCTGACTATAAAACAGTTGAAACGCTGGCTAACGGTGATGTGCAGCTAGGCGACGCTTTATTAAAAGTAAGTAAATAATCTAAGAAAAAGGACAAGTAGTTATACGGTTTCAAACAGTTGGTTGAAAAATCCAATTGAAGAACAGTATAATTTGCTTCGTCCTTTTTATTATTTAGGGAACTATATAACAGTTTACACCAATCACAATATGTAGTATTTTGAAACAAGATTTTTGTAAATTTGACAACTATACTTTGCGGTTGTGTAAACAGGTACATAATTCCCATTATTTATCATTTCCTGCGTCAAGTTTGCTTCTTTGTGCTACAATGTAAGTAGAGGAGAATGGAACATGAAAAGAATGGAACGAAAAATACAGTCAGCAACGAATTGGCAGTTTATTTTAGGCTTGCTTTGCGTAGTGTTTTTAGCAGCAGGTGTGATTTTATTAGCTGAAAAAATAAACGATAGCATGAAGATTAAGGCAAAGCCGACAAAAACAAGTGTTGTACAAAAGGAAAAAACGTCTTCTTCTCAAGACGGTGTACAGACGGCTCGTATCATGGCAAATGGAGATTTGCTGTATCATGACCTTCTATATATGAGTGCTTTACAGTCAGACGGAACGTATGATTTCACAGAAAACTATCAATATGTCAAACCTTGGCTGAAAAAAGCGGACTTAGTATTAGGAGACTTCGAGGGGACGATTCGACCAAATTATCCTTTGGCAGGCTATCCGCTGTTCAATGCGCCAGAGTCGGTGGTGTCAGCTATCAAAGACGCTGGTTATCAAGTCGTGGATTTGGCGCACAATCACATTTTGGATTCCCAATTAGAAGGTGTTATCACAACTGCTCAAGCCTTTGAAAAACAAGGCATTACACCGATTGGGGTTTACACTCATGAAAATCGGAATAAATCGTCACTTGTCATTAAAAAAGTAAATGGGATTAAAATTGCGCTCCTGGCTTATTCTTATGGGTTCAATGGCTTGGAGGAAAACATCTCTCAGGCAGACTACAATCACCATTTGTCGGACTTTAATGAAGAAAAGATGAAAAAAGAAATTGAGCGAGCTGAAAAAGAGGCTGACATTACCGTTGTCATGCCACAGATGGGCGTGGAATACAAGCTTGAACCGACAGAAGAACAAGTCACTCTTTATCATAAAATGATTGAATGGGGAGCGGACATTATTTTTGGCGGGCATCCGCATGTCGTTGAGCCGTCAGAAGTCGTCACACAAAATGGGCAAAAGAAATTCATTATCTATTCTATGGGAAATTTCATCTCCAATCAGCGAATCGAGACGATGGATGGTGTGGAAAATAAGAAATGGACAGAACGCGGCGTGCTCATGGACGTGACAGTTGAGAAATCAAAGAAAGGGACGATTATCAAGAAGGTACAGGCACATCCAAGTTGGGTTAGTCGTGTGGCGAAAGGAACGTATTCACCAGAAGGCTATCCTCTTTATACCTACCAGACCTATATTTTAGAAGATTTCATTGAAGGTGGAAAATACCGTGATAAATTAGATCAAGCCACTAAAGAACGAATTGATACTGCTTATCAGGAAATGAATGAGCATGTAAATTTGAAATGGGACGAATGAGTTTATCCCTTTAGAGAAAAAAGGCCAGAGATTCTTGCATGAAGAATTTCTGGCTTTTTGTTTTCGATACAATTCAGTAATAGGATAGAAGAGTTTTACCATGCATAGTTTGGCTCAGTACAACTTACCATTGCATGTAGCAATTCTTCTGGGCTAACAATTTTCAACCCAGCATAAACAGGATCTTGAACCAGATAAGAAGGATCTATGTAATATATATAGGCAACATCTGACCCATCTGCTGTCAAGACATATCCTACACCAATAACATTATGCTCTCCACTTCTACCTGGATACATTTTTGAATTATCAATAGTATAATACATTGGATAGCCGTCATTGATATTTTGAATCAGACGTTTTTTGAATCGTTTCATATCTTCTGAATCAGAATTAGGATTCGTTACAGTTACTAAACGATAGCCTGCTTGATTTCCTGACGGTACATCGTAGCCAAACAAATGGCGATTTAAAATCTTTACGGCATTGCTATTATGAGTTCCAAAAGTTTCATCTGTTCCCATTTCGTTGGCTAACTGGGCTTGGTCAATCTGAATACCTCTACTTGCAAGTATCATGGATACTGTGGCTGGAGCACAGTAATTCCACCGTCGTTGGACAATTGTAGAAATGTTTAGTTGAACTTTTTGTCCTCCTGCATGACTGTCTTTGTCTATGTTATCTATAGATTCAGAGGGGACCTTTTCATTTGCAGTTGAAGAATTGCTTTCTCCAGCAGTTGCGGTTTGAGAAGAACTTGTCTGGCTTGAACTAGAAGCACTTTGTTGAGAGGTAGAAAAATGAGAGCTTTGCGTTTGCTTGGTTTTAACAGTATTTGATGACTTCGCTGGTGCTGTTTTCCCATGAGTACATGCAGTAATAAGAGTGAAAACGAATAAGAAAACGATTAACGAATTTATGCCTTTTTTCATCATTCTATCTCCTCTTATTTCTCAAAACCATCATGCTACATTTTTAACTTTAATTTCATGAACCCGTTTACATTTTCAGTATACTATTTATGTTAAAGTTTTTCAATCTTTTCTGGGTTGCAAAAAAGAGATTGCTGATGACAATGAGAATACCAATGAGACTGAAAAAGAGGAGTTCAACTGTGTTGACACGAAGTAAAGTGCTTGCTTTCCAAATGATGATACTGCTAACTGGTAAGCACAGGATAGAGGTCGCAAGAGCTGGGATATAGCGCCTAAACCAGATAGCTTGCAGGATATGAACTACTAGATGAAGAGCAAAAGCGACAAATCCGCCCAGCCAGATGAGATAAAGTAGGCGGGTGTGGCAAATAAGAGCAAAGAAAGAGACGAGGACTACCACGATAAATTCCTCTGCCACAGCTAGCGTGAAGCCTTCTGTGGATAAGCCTTTGTGGGTATTTAGAATGAAAGCAGCTTTTTTCGCCAGCAGTTTTTCATTTCGCTCTATCCACGGCATGAAGCTGGTGATTTCTTCCAAATCATGAAAAATGAACAGCAGCGGAAACAACCAGATAGTATCTTTCATTGAATGCCTCTTTGTTATTTTTTCCGATATTGACTAGGAGTTATTTGGTAATACTTTTTAAACTGACGATTGAAGTTAGAGAGATTATTAAAGCCAGACTGTGTAGCAATTTCTAGGACGGGCAAGGTAGAGTGTTGCAAGAGTTCAGCCGCTTTTCGCAAGCGAAATTGAATCACGTATTCTATACACGATACACCCAGATGTTTCTTAAAGAAATTCATAAAATGGGTGTCGCTATAACCACAAATTTGAGCAAGTTGGTCAATCGTGAGTTCCTCTTGATAATGACTACCAATATAGTCAATAATGGTACGGATTTTTTCTTCTTTGCGATAGCCTTCTAAGGATTGCTCTTTTGAAATCACATAACCATTTTCAAATAAGAGATAAAAAAGTTGATTGAGCTGGGCTTTGAGTTGAAATTCAAAATACTCTGTACGGTAATAACCTGTTTTCATGGCATCAAGTAGACACTGACGAATGTCTGCATAGGCTGGTTGATTGGGCTTGATGACACGAACAAAATCTAGCTGACCATTATAAAGTGGCTGCAAATATCCAATACTAGCTTGCTCCATAGCAGAATAGCCCATTAAGTCCAAATGAAAGTTGATCGCATCCATATAATGGCGACGATTTTCAATCGGGTGAATGGAGTGAAGAGCATTGGGACGAATGAGGATAATATCACCTGCTTCACTATTAAAGTAATCGTAATCAATGTGAAACTGCGCAGATCCCTCATGAACATAGATTAGTTCAACATCCGTATGCCAATGAAAGAGAATATCCGGTTGCCCATTTTTTGTAATGGTCCGTGTGAGAGAGTAAGGAGTGCCTTGATTTTTGTAAACGATATCTTTGTGTAAAGTTCCCAGATCCATAAGTGTTGCCTCTTTCGTAGAATAATACCAATTTATAAGAGAATTGTGTTATAAAATACTCTTGTTTAAGATTATAATATAATTAAGTAAAAAATAAAAGAGGTAAAAGCCATGAGTAAATTTCCAGCAGACTTTCTTTGGGGCGGTGCAACAGCTGCCAATCAATACGAAGGCGCTTACGATGTGGATGGTAAAGGTCTTTCGGTTCAAGATGTGACACCAAAAGGCGGTATACCAGCTAAAGCAGGCGATCTCAATCCTTTGATTACAGATGAACCAACGCTCGACAATCTCAAATTAGAAGGGATTGATTTTTATCATCGTTACAAAGAAGATATTGCCCTTTTTGCAGAAATGGGCTTCAAGGTTTATCGTACGTCCATTGCTTGGTCACGGATTTTCCCAAATGGTGATGAAACGGAGCCAAATGAAGCAGGTCTAAAGTTTTATGATGACCTCTTTGATGAATTGGCAAAATATGGCATCGAGCCTTTAGTGACTTTGTCGCATTATGAAACACCGCTATACTTGGCACGCAAGTATAATGGTTGGGCAAATCGTGATTTGATTGGTTTTTATGAGCGCTATGTACGCACTGTCTTTACTCGCTACAAAGACAAGGTGAAATATTGGTTGACTTTTAATGAAATCAACTCCGTTCTTCATGCTCCGTTTATGAGTGGAGGGATTGCAACACCAGTAGAAGAATTGTCCAAGCAAGACCTTTATCAAGCTGTTCATCATGAACTAGTGGCATCAGCTCTTGCAACGAAGATTGGGCATGAAATCAATCCAGACTTTAAGATTGGTTGTATGGTACTAGCCATGCCAGCCTATCCGATGACGCCAAAACCAGAGGATGTACTGGCTGCCCGTGAATTTGAAAATCAAAATTATCTCTTTTCAGATATTCATGCGCGTGGTAAATATCCAGCATATATGAACCGTTTCTTCAAGGAAAATGGAATCGAGATTCAATTTGCGCCGGGTGATAAGGAATTGATGGCAGAACATACCGTGGACTTCATCTCCTTCTCTTATTATATGAGTGTGGTTCAAGCTCATGACCCAGAAAGTTATTCTTCTGGTCGTGGAAATGTTCTAGGTGGTCTGCAAAACCCTTATCTGGCAAGTTCTGAATGGGGTTGGCAAGTTGACCCAATCGGTCTGCGTCTGGTTCTCAATGCTTTCTATGACCGCTACCAGTTGCCGCTCTTTATCGTAGAAAATGGTCTCGGTGCTAAAGATGTCTTGGTAGATGGTCCTAATGGTCCAACTGTTGAAGATAATTATCGTATTGATTATCTTAAACAACATTTGCAACAGGTCGGCGAAGCGATTGAAGATGGTGTTGAACTCTGGGGCTATACCACTTGGGGCTGTATTGACCTCGTGTCTGCTTCAACAGCTCAGATGAGCAAGCGTTACGGATTTATCTATGTTGACCGAAACGATGATGGAACAGGGACTTTGGCTCGCTACAAGAAGAAATCATTTGATTGGTATAAAGAAGTTATTGCAACGAACGGAGAAAAACTCTATGAAGATTGAACATGCAGCTCTTTATGTTCGAGATTTAGAAGGGGCTAAACGCTTCTTTGAAACGTATTTTGAAGCAAAAAGTAACCAGCTCTACCATAATCAGAAAACAGGTTTTCAGTCTTACTTCCTCAGCTTTGACGAAGGAGCAAGATTGGAAATCATGACCCGAAAGGAAGGTTTAGCAGAGAACAACCAAGAACTTCTCTTTTTGGGCTATCATCATTTGGCTTTTAGTCTAGGAAGCAAGGAAAAGGTAGATGAACTGACAGCTAGACTCCAAGCAGATGGCTATCAACTTTTAAGCGGTCCACGCCTGACAGGTGATGGTTACTATGAAAGCTGCATTCTGGCTTTAGAAGGCAATCAGATTGAGTTGACAGTATAGTTTGATAAATTTGCTCCTTATAAATAGAGAGTGGGACAAACATCAATTATTCGAAGAATGTGATTTTTCAGCAAGTCCTAGTTTCTAGTTGCTGACCTAAAACAGTTCACTGGACTGTTCTACTCCCCCCTCCGCACAGTTGGTTAGGATAGTCAATATCACCGATAGAGCAAGGGGTAAGGCTATCCGACCAATCACTGCGTCTTGCAAGCTAAACTATAAAATGCATGAGGCTGGGAACTTTTGTCCCAACCTCCTTTTTCGTGTTAAACAAATAAACTGAAAAGACATCAGGTGGAAAATATCCCAGTGCAGCTCTCTGTTGTTTTTAATGTAAAAATTTGCCAAATAGAGAAATCATTTTGATTTTACTCTTTTTCAGTCGTATTTATTGCCAAAGGTCAAAAAAGACAAACCTCAAAAAGAAGTTTGTCTCGCGTTTTATAAGGGATCGCTAAACAGTCACAAGAGTTGTCGCCACGTACAACTTAATCCCAAAACTTTTTAGCGATTTCTTGACCTTGTTTGATTTTAGCCCATTGTTGTGGAATAGCTAGTTCATTGCCTGAATCGCAGGAAGCAAAACCGCATTGATGTGACAGCAGGAGACGCTCCTTAGGAAGGATAGTGCTGGCTTGTTCTAATAAACGAAGTACACGTTCTTCATCATCTAGATCAGTTGTCTTGCTAGAAAGGAGACCAAGGACAACTTCGGCATCTTTATCTTTAAGAGAAGCAAGAGCCTTCAAGTCACCCGATACATCACTGTCCCATTCTAAGAAAAAGCGGTCATAGTGTTGATCACGTAGGAATTTTTCCGCAATGGCTTCATAAGTTCCGCCTGAGGCAGACCGGCTTTCATAGTTTCCGCGGCAGTTGTGTGTCCAAACTTTCAGTCCTAGCTGATGTCCATAATCCGCTACCTCATTATTGATTGCAATGAATTCATCAGCTAAATCAGCCAGCGCAGCATTGCCATCGGCAAAAAATGAAGCAGGATTTGATTCGTCGAAAAGTTCCCAGAGGCAGTCGTCAAATTGAATGATTTCACCGCCAGCTTCCTTATATTCTGCCAAGAATTCTTTGTAAGCATTGATGAGACCAGTCTTTAATTCTTCATTTGTTTTGTAAACTTGCTCATCGCCAGCCAGTCCGTCAAAAATAGCCAGTTCTGTGTAAGCATGAGCAGGTCCCCAAATGGTTAATTTGGTTTGCGTGTCACCAGCTTCTTCCTTGAGTAATTTGTAAATGTCTAAGAAATGATGATTCTTCCCTGAAAGAGGTTCAGTGATACGGATACCAATATCTTTGCGGGTCTCATATTGTCCGCCGTCATGGTCTTGGAAAGTATAACCGTGATCTGCGATATAACGTTCAATACCTTTAAGACCCCAAACAAAGTCTAAGTGCCACATTGATTTTGAGTATTCGCCGTCTGTCAGAATATCAATACCGTTTGCCTTTTCATCAGCAATCACTTTTTTGATTTCTGCTGTCTCTGTCTCATGATAACCAGGAAAATTATCGTAAAATGGATAGTGAATATCATCACGATGTTCGATTTTATTTTTGTAGGCAAGTAGGTTGGCTGGGCGAAGTAAGGAGCCAACGAGCTGGAATTTTGATTGTGTCATGTCAAAAGCCTCTTTCTAAATTTCTTACTTTTTATTGTACACAAGCAAAGCACTTTTGAAAAATAGTTAATTTAGAGGAAGGGACATAGTTTAAAACTATACCTGAAAGATCAGTCCCTGCTTGAATACAATTGTTTCCTCTTCACCCCTCTTTTTGATAAAATAGAAGAAAAGACTTTGTTTACTATTTTGCTATTTTTTAAATGTGCTATAATTTTTTTGAAATAGGATGTAAATGTAGTCAATCCTGTCCTGCATTATCCAAGCAAAATTACAGAAATGGCAAAAGGATAGTTGTACATCATGAAATAAATGAACGTTGGGATTTGAATTTGAAATGAATGATTGTTAGAGGTGATAACATGACAATTAAGATGATTGTGACCGATATGGACGGAACGCTCTTAGATGAAAAAGGGGAATTTGATCGAGGTCGGTTGAAAAATATATTGGATGAGCTGGATAAGCGGGAGATTCGGTTTGTGGTGGCAACGGGCAATGAAATTCACCGAATGCAATTGCTATTTGGTGATTTGCTGGAGCGCGTGACGTTGATTGCTGCAAACGGTGCGCGGATTTTTGATAAAAACGAGGTACTGCTGGGTACATGTTGGTCTCCAGACTTGGTGGAACAGGTCTTGTCTTACTTTGAAGGAAGAGAACGTGATGTACACCTCATTGTCACAGCTGAAAATGGCGCTTTTGTCAAAACGGGGACGATTTTCCCTATGGTTGAAAAAGTCATGACAGCAGAAATGGCGCAAGAATTTTATCAAAAGATAAACTTTGTCGAAACATTACGTCCAGACGATTTTCCACAAGTTTTGAAAATGAGCATGGTGGTAAACGAGCAAGTAACCTCAGAGAGCGCAAAGCGACGGTGTTGGCGAAGATTGAAGAGCAAGGAAAACTGACGGACAAATTGCGTGCGGCTATTGAAGCAGCTGAAAAATTGACTGATGTGGAGGAACTCTATCTTCCTTACAAAGAAAAGCGTCGGACAAAAGCTACGATTGCGCGTGAAGCAGGACTTTTTCCATTGGCACGTCTCATATTGCAAAATGCTGCCAATCTTCAAGAGGAAGTAACTGCCTTAATTAGCGAAACATTTCCGACGGCAGAAGCAGCTCTAGCTGGAGCTGTCGATATTTTAGTGGAAGCCATCTCAGAAGATGTGCAGCTGCGTGCTTGGACCTACCATGAAATGCTGACAAATTCAAGTATTGTTTCAACTTTGAAAGACGCCGATTTGGACGAAAAACAAATATTTCAAATCTATTATGACTTTTCAGAAAAAATTGCGGATATGCAAGGATATCGCACCTTAGCACTCAATCGTGGTGAAAAGCTAGGTGTTCTCAAAGTTGGTTTTGAGAACAATGTAGATAAAATTATCCGCTTCTTTGAGGTGCGTTTTAAAGTCAAAAACGATTACATCCATGAGGCAATCCAGCAAGCGGTCAAAAAGAAAATCATCCCAGCTATGGAACGGCGGATTCGGACAGAATTGACTGAAACAGCAGAAGACGGGGCCATTCAGCTCTTTTCTGACAATCTTCGGAATCTGCTCTTAATTGCGCCACTCAAGGGACGCGTGGTACTAGGATTTGACCCAGCTTTTCGGACAGGAGCCAAACTAGCAGTCGTAGATGCCACTGGGAAAATGCTGACAACACAGGTCATCTATCCTGTTCCACCAGCAAAAGCAGTGCAAATCGAAGCTTCTAAGCAAGATTTATCAAACTTGATTGACCAATTTGGTGTTGAAATCATTGCCATTGGAAATGGAACAGCTAGTCGTGAAAGCGAAGCATTTGTCGCTGAAGTATTGAAAACTCATCCAAATGTGAGTTACGTTATTGTCAATGAAAGCGGTGCATCTGTTTATTCTGCTAGCGAATTGGCGCGACACGAATTTCCTGATTTGACAGTCGAAAAACGTTCGGCTATCTCTATCGCGCGTCGACTGCAAGACCCCCTTGCAGAGTTAGTCAAAATTGACCCAAAATCAATCGGTGTTGGTCAATACCAGCATGATGTGAGCCAGAAAAAATTATCTGAAAGCTTGGATTTTGTTGTGGATACCGTTGTTAACCAAGTCGGCGTTAATATCAATACCGCAAGTCCCTCTCTTCTATCGCATGTGGCAGGGTTAAATAAAACGATTTCTGAAAATATTGTCAAATATCGTGAAGAAGAAGGTGTGATTCGTTCGCGTGAGGAGATTAAAAAAGTTCCTCGTCTGGGTGCTAAAGCATTTGAGCAGGCGGCAGGGTTCTTACGGATTCCTGAAAGTGAGAATGTTTTAGACAATACAGGCGTTCACCCAGAGAGTTATCCAGCTGTTGAAAAATTATTCCAAAGACTTGCAATTACGGACTTGGATCAAGTCGCTCAGGAAAAATTGCAGTCTTTAGATGTCAAAAAAGTTGCTGCAGATTTGGACTTGGGAGAAGCTACTCTTAAGGATATCATTGCAGACTTGCTCAAGCCAGGTCGAGATTTACGTGATTCGTTTGATGCGCCAGTTCTGCGTCAAGATGTCCTTGATATAAAGGATTTACAAATTGGACAAAAGTTAGAAGGCGTTGTCCGCAATGTCGTTGATTTTGGTGCTTTTGTGGATATTGGCATTCATGAAGACGGTTTGATTCACATTTCTAAGCTCAGCAACAGCTATGTCAAACATCCGAGTCAAGTTGTTTCTGTTGGTGACTTGGTAACCGTTTGGGTAGACAAATTGGATATAGAAAGAGAAAAGGTCAATCTTTCCTTGGTGGCACCTCGTGAATCTAACTAACTATGTCAAACAAGTCTCTTTGGAAGATTTTGGTAAAGAATTTCGACATAAGGCTTCTTGGAACAAGCGTCTCCGCTCAACGGGCGGGCGCTTTTTTCCAAAAGATGGTCATCTCGATTTTAACCCTAAAATCTATGAACAGTTTGGTTTAGAAACCTTCCGAAAAATTGTGTGGCATGAGTTGTGCCACTATCATCTTTACTTTGAAAAGAAAGGTTATCGACATAAGGATCGAGATTTCAAGCAATTATTGAAAGCCGTTAACGGTTTGCGCTACGCACCGACTTTATCAAGCCAATCAACTGCAAAAACGCTTGTTTATCAATGCCTGCATTGTCATGTACAATATCATAGAAAAAGACGAATCAATACTGAGCGGTATTGCTGCGGACGTTGCCAAGGGAAACTCATTTTTGTCAGACAGTTGCAGTCTTAATGACTATTTTCGCGAAACAGTCAGAAATCCGCCTAGGGACGGATGGCATGATGACTGAAATGTGCTACACTAGATTTAGTATCAATGAAATAGGCTAAATGATTATGAAAACAAAATTTTATAAATTACGCCGAAATAGTGCTGTATCAGGAGTCTTGGCTGGTTTGTCTGACAAATTTGGTTTAGATGTAGGGCTTGTTCGCTTTTTATTCGTTTTATTTACCATTTCTAATTTGGGCTTAGGGATTATCATCTACATCATCTTATCATCTGTAATGCCTTACAAGGAAGATGTAGAAGAAGAAATGTATGGGACAGGACCTCGTAAGCGCAAAGAAGCAGAGGCAATCAAGGAAGATGACGGTTGGTTTTGGTGAGTGTGATGGAGTGAGCACCAGTTTATATATGCTAGAAAGGAGTTCGGACAATGGACTCCTTTATTTTAGGGGGAGAAGAAATGGAATATTGGGATGCTTATAATGGACAAAGAGAGCGACAAGGAAAGTTTCTAAAAAGAGGGCAACCAATTGCGGAAGGACAGTATCACCTTTGCGTCAATGTTTTCGTTCGTCATATAGATGGGGAATTTCTCCTGATGCACCGCAGTCCAAAAAAAGAAATTCATCCTAATTATTATGAGTTTGGTGCAGGAGGAAGTGTGTTGGCTGGTGAAGATAGCATGACCGCAGCCTATCGTGAATTGCAGGAAGAAACTGGGCTGATTCCTAGAAAAATACAACTGATTGAGCAGACGACTTCACCTAAAGAACACTGCCATTTTGATTTTTATGTGGCAATCGTCACAGAGAAAGATGTGAAATATCAAGAAGGTGAAACGGATAGCCACATCTGGCTGAAACCTAGTGAACTCCGTTATTTTATGAATCGTTATCCTTTATTTCAAATTCAAAAACAAATTGTAGAAAAGATGATTCAGTCAGAGAAGTAATAAATACTATGTATGTTTATCCATTTTCTTTAAAAACAAGGATGAAACTCTCCTTTAACCTGAAAATTTGCTATAATAGAAAAAGAAACTATCAAAGGGGAAAAATATGGCTGTAAGGATCAAAGATCTATTAAAAAAAGTCAGATTAAATGTGGTTTATGGCGACGAGAAAATGTTGGAAAAAGAGATTGCAACTTCTGATATTTCTCGGCCTGGACTTGAAATGACAGGCTATTTTGACTATTACACACCAGAGCGTATCCAGCTAATGGGCATGAAAGAATGGTCTTATTTGATGAAGATGACATCGCATAATCGCTATCAGGTTTTACGGAAAATGTTTGAGCAAGATACGGTTGTGATTGTGGCGCGTAATCTGAAAATACCTGATGAGATGTTGAAAGCTGCAAAGGAAAATAAAATTGTTGTTCTCAGCAGCCGCACCCCAACGAGTCGTTTATCAAGCGAAATTTCAAGTTATTTAGATTCGCGCTTGGCTGAACGAACCAGTGTTCATGGTGTCCTAATGGATATTTATGGGATGGGTGTCTTGATTCAAGGAGATAGCGGAATCGGAAAAAGCGAGACTGGTTTAGAACTGGTGAAGCGAGGACATCGTTTAGTTGCGGATGACCGCGTGGATATCTACGCAAAAGATGAAATGACCCTCTGGGGCGAACCAGCTGAAATTTTACGCCATTTGCTTGAAATACGCGGTGTTGGGATTATTGATGTCATGAGTCTCTATGGAGCAAGTGCTGTCAAGGATTCATCACAGGTTCAGTTGGCTGTTTATCTGGAAAATTATGATGTCAATAAAACATTTGACCGTTTGGGAAATAATGGCGAAGAGTTTGAAGTATCAGGTGTGTCCATTCCAAGAATCCGTATTCCTGTGAAAACGGGCCGCAATATTTCGGTAGTGATTGAAGCAGCAGCGATGAATTACCGTGCAAAAGAAATGGGCTTTGATGCAACGAAGACTTTTGAGGAACGTTTGACCAATCTCATTAGTGAAAATGAGGTGTCTCATGATTGATCCAATTGCATTTAAAATAGGGCCTCTTAGTATTCGCTGGTATGCGATTTGCATTGTGACAGGACTTGTTTTAGCTGTTTATCTGGCTATGCGGGAAGCACCGCGGAAAAAGATTATTCCAGATGATATTCTTGATTTTATCCTCATTGCATTTCCCTTGTCAATCATCGGAGCTCGTATTTACTATGTCATCTTTGACTGGAGCTATTATGCTAAAAATCCTGCTGAGATTTTTGCTATTTGGCACGGAGGAATTGCTATCTATGGCGGTTTGATGACTGGAGCGATTATCTTGTATTTTTTCTCCCAACGGAAATTCATCAACACACTAGACTTTTTAGATATTGCGGTGCCGGGAGTGATGATTGCCCAAAGTCTTGGGCGCTGGGGGAATTTCTTCAACCAAGAGGCTTACGGAGCGGTCGTTAAAAGTCTAAATTACTTACCAAGTTTTATTCGCAACCAAATGTACATTGATGGTCATTATCGACAACCAACTTTTCTTTATGAATCGGTTTGGAATTTGCTAGGGTTTGCTCTGGTGATGATTGCACGAAGAAAGAAAAACTTCCTCAAACGTGGTGAAATTACAGGATTTTATCTGATTTGGTACGGAATGGGACGCATGGTTATTGAAGGGATGCGGACAGATAGTCTCATGTTTGCTGGCTTGCGTGTGTCACAATGGTTGTCTGCTGTTCTAGTAGTTGCAGGAATCATTCTCGTCATATACCAACGTAAAAAAGTAGATACCCCTTATTATTAAAAAGTTAGGAGAAGAAAGATGCTTGAAATTGCTTATAGTTTAGTTGCCCTTGCTTTGATTGCCTTGATTGTTTACACGATTTTCTTAGTCAGGAAAATTTCAAATGTTGTTGATGAAACAGAAAAAACAATCCAAGTTTTGACGACAGATGTCAATGTGACACTTTATCAAACGAATGAATTATTAACGAAAGTGAATGTTTTAGCAGATGATATCAACGGGAAAATGACCACAATTGATCCGCTTTTTACTGCAGTTGCAGATTTATCAGAGTCTGTATCTGACTTGAATGACTCTGCTCGGCATTTGAGTAAGAAAGCTGCCGCAGCAGGTAAAAATAGTGTAAAAGCTGGCGCAACTTTATCGGCTTTACGTATGGTTACTAAACTATTTAAAAAATAAGAAAGAAGGTTTATTATGGGTAAATTTTCATCTATCCTTTTAGGAACAATCTCTGGCGCGGCTGCAGCGGTATTTCTCACAAGTAAAAAAGGAAAAGAAGTGACAGCTAAGGTTTCTGATTTCATGAATGAGGTCAAAGAAAATCCAGATGATTTTAAAGATCAAGTAGTACAAAAAGCCAATCATTTCTCTAACCAAGCTGCAGAAGCAGTCAACCAAGCTAAAGAAAAGGTTGAGAGCGGAGAAATTACAGGTGAAACAATTCTTGACTCTGTGAAAGAAGCAACGAAACAAGTAGTTGACTTCTCACAAGAGAAATTTCAAGAATGGAAAGAAAAAATGGAGCCAGAAGGGATTTCGCCAGAAGAATTTAAAAAATCTGCTCCTGAATCAGCAGAAAATGAGCCTACTTCTGAGGATATTGTCATTGATTTAACAGAAGAAAATCAAGAATCAGAAAACGAAGATAAAAAAATTGAGGATTAACACCTCAATTTTTTATCTTTTTAACTGAATCAATTTGACAACACAACAAAAACAATACCTTTGAAAAAGTAGGTACTTTAATTTCAAAGCTAGTTGTTTCTTTTCCGACGAATAAATGCTTGTTGCCCTTTGATACACACTAAACTAACACCAATTGCTAAAGCAAAGGCTAGAAATGTATTTACTTTAATAGACAGGAATAAAAAGCTAAACAAAGCTGTCAAGATACAAAATGTAGCAATATTCACAAAAAACAGTAATTCTTTTAAATTTGGATTCGTTTTTGCTTCAGGAATGTAATCTTGATAAAGGGGATATTGTTCTTGTTCTAACTCTAGATAAGTGTAGTCCTCTTGATAGGATTGATATTTTCTTGCGTTCATGTTCTCTCTCCTTACAGTACTCCCTTATTTTATCATGATTTTAAGTGGTTAAATATTACATAACCGTTACAAAATGGATAAAAATACTTTTCAAATTAAAAAATAGAAGTAAAATAAAAAATATGATATAATTTTACTATGGAAAAGATTATCATTACAGCAACCGCTGAGAGTGTTGAGCAAGTAAAAGAGCTTTTAGAAGCAGGTGTAGATCGCATATACGTTGGTGAAAAAGAGTATGGTCTTCGTTTACCCCATACTTTTTCTTATGATGAATTACGTCAGATTGCAACTCTTGTACATGAAGCTGGCAAGAAGTTGACAGTTGCTGTAAACTCCTTGATGCATCAGGAAATGATGAATAAAATCAAGCCTTTTCTTGATTTTTTAGTGGAGATTCAGGCAGATTATATTACTGTAGGAGATGCTGGAGTTTTTTATGTGTTAAAACGTGACGGTTATCCGTTTAAGACGATTTATGATGCCTCGACTATGGTTGCCAGCAGCCGTCAGGTGAACTTCTGGGGACAGAAAGCAGGTGCTTCTGAGGCAGTTCTAGCACGGGAAATTCCGTCAGCAGAATTATTTAAAATGCAAGAGATTTTAGAAATTCCTGTTGAGATTTTAGTTTATGGTGCTAGCGTCATTCATCACTCTAAGCGTCCGCTTTTGCAAAACTATTATAATTTTACTCATATTGATGACGAAAAGAGCCGTGAGCGTGATTTATTCCTTGCAGAGCCGAGTGACCCAGATAGCCATTATTCTATTTTTGAGGACAATCATGGGACGCATATTTTTGCAAATAATGACTTGGATATGATGACGAAACTTGGAGAATTGGTAGAACATGGATTCACACATTGGAAGCTCGAAGGGATTTATACACCAGGACACAATTTTGTTGAAATTGCCAAACTCTTTGTGCAAGCGCGTGAGTTGATTGAGACCAATCAATTTACACATGACCAGGCTTTCCTTTTGGATGAGCAGGTTCATCAATTGCATCCCAAGAATCGTTTTTTAGATACTGGATTTTATGAATATGATCCAGATCAGGTGAAATAAAGAACACAGGTGGTCGCTAGTTGTGACTGCTTGTTTATCTTTCACAATCTGCTATCTTTAGCTTGATTTCAAGCCCTTTTTGCTATAAAATAAAAAGGCTAAGTATTAGAATTTAGAAAAGAGCGAGAATATGACAAAAACTTTGAAAAGACCAGAGGTTCTGGCGCCTGCTGGAACGTTGGAAAAACTAAAAGTTGCCATTCGTTATGGAGCGGATGCTGTTTATATTGGCGGACAAGCCTATGGCTTGCGTAGCCGTGCTGGAAATTTTACGTTTGAAGAAATGGAAGAGGGTGTTCAATTTGCTCGTGAACATGGCGCGAAAGTCTATGTAGCTGCGAATATGGTAACCCACGAAGGTAATGAAGAAGGAGCTGGGGAATGGTTCCGCACCCTGCGAGATATTGGTATTTCTGCCGTTATCGTATCTGACCCAGCCTTGATTGCCATTGCTTGCACAGAAGCGCCAGGCTTGGAAGTACACTTGTCAACACAAGCTAGCGCGACAAACTATGAAACTTTAGAATTTTGGAAGGACTTAGGGCTGACACGTGTCGTTTTGGCGCGTGAGGTTTCCATGGAAGAACTAGCAGAAATCCGCAAACACACCAATGTGGAGATTGAGGCTTTTGTTCATGGTGCTATGTGCATTTCTTACTCAGGACGCTGTACTCTATCTAATCACATGAGCATGCGCGACGCCAATCGCGGTGGCTGTTCTCAGTCTTGCCGTTGGAAATATGATTTGTACGATATGCCCTTTGGACAAGAGCGCAAGAGCTTAAAAGGAGAAATTCCAGAAGAATTCTCCATGTCGGCTGTGGATATGTCCATGATTGATCAC
Organism: Streptococcus constellatus; assembly: GCF_902167705.1. Taxonomy (GTDB): domain Bacteria; phylum Bacillota; class Bacilli; order Lactobacillales; family Streptococcaceae; genus Streptococcus; species Streptococcus constellatus_A. The sequence continues at coordinate 99,637 of NZ_CABHMZ010000003.1, forward strand.
ATTCCAGATATGATTGAAAATGGGGTGGACAGCTTGAAAATTGAAGGGCGCATGAAGTCCATTCACTATGTATCCACTGTTTCAAATTGTTATAAAGCAGCAGTCGATGCTTATCTTGAAAGCCCTGAAAAGTTTGAAGCTATCAAGCAAGATTTAGTAGATGAAATGTGGAAAGTAGCGCAGCGTGAGTTGGCGACAGGATTTTATTATCATACGCCGACCGAAAATGAGCAGCTTTTTGGAGCACGCCGTAAAATTCCGCAATATAAATTTGTGGCAGAAGTGGTGGCTTATGACCCTGATACGCAAAAAGCGACCATTCGGCAACGAAATGTCATCAATGAGGGCGACCCAGTCGAATTTTATGGTCCAGGTTTCCGGCATTTTGATGCAGTCATTACAGATTTACATGATTCAGATGGAAATAAAATTGATCGGGCTCCTAATCCGATGGAACTGTTGACGATTTCCTTGCCATATCCAGTTTATCCAGGTGATATGGTACGTAGCCGTAAGGAAGGACTGATAAATCTTTACAAAGAGGACGGAACAAGTGTTACGGTACGAGCATAAAATCTACATTGAAAAGAGGTTTGAATGGTTAATTCTGCCTCTTTTGATTTCCAAAAAATATTTTAAAAAATCGAATGTAAACGCTTGCTTTTTTAAAAAAGAAGGTGTACAATATAATTAAAGAAAGATAAGAAAGGGCTGATTCCAATGGGTATCGGAACGTTCATATTTTAAATCGTTTATGATGTGTTAGTTTCTATTTGCTGATTGTTTTTCTTAATTGGAGGTATTTAATAAATATTTCTGAAGATGTTATGTAGTGGTTTGTAGAACTGCATCGCGTATGAAGAACGCAGAGTAAGAATAAATGAGAATGTTATTTGATGCAGTCGGTAGAAGCTTTTTAATGATTTTCACGCTTCGGTATAAAACTGCTATTGTTTTAGATGAAAAAACTTGTTTTTGATATATTGTGGACAAGAAAATCATTCTTTAATAAAATGACGATGGAATCATCATAAGAATCTCTTTTCAGAAAGTTAATTTCTGAAAGTCTATCTATCACTTATTAGCAAATAGAAATGGCTCCTAGCTTTCTGTAGAAATACAGTAACTAGGAGTTTTTTTGTATGCTCTGTTCTTTGAAAAAAATCATGAAAAGTAGTATAATAAATTGGATATGCAAAACTGTAATTCGACTTGGGATTCCAAGGACCGTTAGTAAGAAAAATTTGAAAAGGAGAATCAATGAGCAATATTAAATTGATTGCTTTGGGCGGTGTACGTGAGAATGGGAAAAATCTTTACATCGCTGAAGTGGATGAATCTATTTTCGTCCTTGATGTCGGATTAAAGTATCCGGAAAATGAACAGCTTGGTGTTGATTTTGTTATTCCCAATATGGACTATTTGTTTGAAAATAAGGATCGTATTGCAGGGGTCTTTTTGACACACGGGCATGCGGATGCGATTGGGGCTTTGCCTTATTTATTGGCAGAAGCAAAAGTGCCTGTGTTTGGCTCTGAATTGACAATTGAGCTGGCTAAGTTATTTGTCAAAGGAAATGATACGGTCAAAAAATTCAATGATTTTCATGTGATTGATGAAGATACAGAGATTGATTTTGGAGGTACAGTTGTATCTTTCTTTAAAACAACGCACTCCATTCCAGAGAGTCTAGGAATTGTTTTGAAAACGTCTGAGGGAAATATTGTTTACACAGGTGATTTCAAGTTTGACCAAACAGCTAGTCAGTCTTATGCAACAGACTTTGCACGTCTGGCGGAAATTGGTCGAGAAGGTGTTCTAGCTCTTCTTAGCGATTCTGCAAATGCGGATAGTAATATTCAAGTGGCAAGCGAGAGCGAAGTTGCAAAAGAAATTAGTAATACGATTGGTGATTGGGAAGGACGCGTGATTGTTGCAGCGGTTGCAAGCAATCTTTCTCGTATTCAACAAGTTTTTGAAGCTGCTGCTAGAACGGGTCGTCGTGTTGTGCTGACTGGGTTTGACATTGAAAATATCGTTCGTACGGCTATTCGCTTGAAGAAATTATCACTTGTGGATGAACGTCTGCTGATTAAACCTAAAGAAATGTCCAAGTTTGAAGATCATGAGTTGATTATTTTAGAAACAGGGCGTATGGGTGAACCAATCAATGGCTTGCGCAAGATGTCTATCGGTCGTCACCGTTATGTAGAGATCAAAGAAGGCGATTTGGTTTATATTGTTACAACACCGTCTATCGCAAAAGAAGCTTTAGTGGCGCGTGTGGAAAACATGATCTACCAAGCAGGTGGTATTGTCAAACTGATTACGCAAGATTTACGAGTGTCCGGTCATGGAAATGAGCGCGATTTGCAGCTGATGTTAAACCTCTTGCAGCCAAAATTCTTGTTCCCAATTCAAGGAGAATATCGTGAATTAGCAGCACATGCTAAAGCTGCCATGGCAATTGGTATGTTGCCGGAGAACATTTTTATTCCAAAACGCGGTAGCATTATGGAATATGAAAAAGGTGATTTTTTGCCTGCTGGTGCAGTCCCTGCTGGGGATGTCATGATTGACGGAAATGCGATTGGTGATGTCGGCAATATCGTTCTTCGTGACCGCAAAGTTCTGTCCGAAGACGGTATCTTTATCGTAGCCATTACGGTGAACCGTCGTGACAAGAAGATTATTTCCAAAGCTAAGGTTCATACGCGTGGATTTGTGTATGTCAAGAAAAGTCGTGATATTTTGCGTGAAAGTGCTGACTTAATCAATAAGACAGTTGAAGATCACCTTGCAAAAGATAACTTTGACTGGGGTGAACTGAAGGGAGCTGTACGTGACAATCTTGCGAAATACCTCTTTGAGCAAACTAAACGTCGTCCAGCGATTTTACCCGTTGTAATGGAAGTGCGTTAAGCAGGTTAAATTAACACATTTTATATAGTGACAAAAATAGTGGGGTCAGGACGTTTGTTCCAACCCCTTTCTTACATTTATATGAAAAGGAGACAAAATGGCATTTTTTGAAATAGAATATCATTCAGCAGTACTAGAAATGGAGCGTCGTGTCAACGTCACCTATCCTGATGCGGATGCAGTAGCTCCCAGTCAGGTAGCAGATACGGATATCCCCGTTCTTTACCTTTTGCACGGCATGGGAGGCAATGAAAATTCGTGGCGAAAACGAACGAATATTGAGCGTCTACTGCGCCATACAAATTTAATTGTCATTATGCCATCAACAGATCTTGCTTGGTACACCAATACTGCTTATGGATTGAATTATTATGATGCCATAGCAAAAGAATTGCCTGAAATCATGCAACGTTTCTTTCCCAATATGAGTCGGAAACGGGAGAAAACCTTTATTGCAGGTCTGTCAATGGGAGGTTATGGGGCTTATAAAATAGCCTTGACGACAGACCGATTCTCTTATGCGGGGTCATTTTCAGGCGCTATTGGGCTCGGTCTGGATGATGTGGACATAGAGGAACTTCCTGGCGGTACGCTCAACTATTGGCAAGGTGTGTTTGGTGATTTGAAAGCAGCCGATGTCAAGCAGCATTTCCTAACGACAATGGCAAAGAAGTCAGATAAAAAGACTAAATTTTACGCTTGGTGTGGAGAACAAGATTTTCTTTATCAAGCAAATGAAGTAGCTGTTAAGCAATTACGTGAGTGTGATTTAGATATCACCTATCATCATGCTCCAGGAAAGCACGAGTGGTATTATTGGGAAAAACAATTAGAAGAATTTCTGAAATGGCTGCCAATTGATTTTAAAGTAGAGGAACGCTTGTCCTAAGTGGGCTATCTGTCATTATCCTATTTGACAGGAAATTACATTTTCTTATCAGCGATTTGTTATTTCTTTTACAACCATTCATTTTAAGAATTTTTTAAGCGAATCTCATTATACTTACTCTCTATATTTTAGATTAGGAGGAGAGTATGAGATTTCTATTTCGATTGATTTCGGGGCTATTTCGATTGCTCTGGCGATTGGTTTACACAGTTGCATTGACAGTACTCATTTTTGTGGGAATATTGTATATCATTAGTCCTTCTAAAAATAATTTTGCGACAACGCTTCAGCAAGATGTGAACCAAATTTATCGGTATGTAAGTGGACAGGATAGTCAGTTAGGTGTTGGGCAAAATGTGAAAGACCTGACCAAACAGCTATCGGACAATCATGTTCACCAAGAGTCTGGTGTCCGATGGGACACAGCGAGTGCTACGGTTTATATTGATACACAAGATGAAACATTTCGTTCGGCTTATCAAGAAGCCATTCGTGCTTGGAATCAAACAGGTGCTTTTACTTTTCAGATTGTAAATGATGAAAATCAAGCCAATATTGTGGCGACAGAGATGAATAATAACGCTGTTAGTGCGGCAGGCGAAGCAGAATCACAAACCAATTTGCTGACGAAGCGTTTCACAAATGTAACGGTTCGACTAAATCGTTATTATCTATTGAATAGTCAATATGGCTACTCTTATGAGCGAATCGTAAACACAGCAGAGCATGAACTGGGACATGCGATTGGATTGGAGCACAATGAAGAAAAATCCGTCATGCAGTCCGCTGGATCGTTTTACGGGATTCAAGCAGTAGATGTTCAAGCAGTAAAGGAGTTGTATCAAGCATAAAATGATAAGAAATATCTTTAAAATCATCAGACATTTCCCAGAGCAGGTTTTCTTGTTTGTCTTTAATTCTAGTATTTTTGCATGGCTATGGAAAAGTGGTTCTGATATTGCCGATCGTATCGGTGTGACAGCTGCATGGCAAGAACATGTTCCGGCACCCATTCAGAATTTCTTTGGTCAAAGTAGTCAGGCTGTTCAAGGATTTTTCAATCATTCAGCTGTGATGTGGCTGATTGGTTCGATGATGATTCTTTGGGTGATTCGTTTTGTAAAAGGAATCATCAAATTAGGGCTTTTGGCTTTGATTATTCTATTAGGTGTTTACCTTGTGATGCAAAATCAAGAAATTTTAACTAGTTTTAAATGAAAATGCGGTCAAAATGAACCGCATTTTTGTTTTCTAAGATAGCAGTTGGGATAGGAATCTGCTATAATAGGTTTATGATTATTTTACAAGCAAATAAGATTGAACGCTCTTTTGCAGGGGAGGTTCTTTTTGATAATATCAACCTGCAAGTGGATGAACGAGATAGAATTGCCTTAGTAGGGAAAAATGGAGCTGGCAAGTCCACTCTTTTGAAGATTTTAGTTGGTGAGGAAGCTCCAAGTGCTGGGGAAGTCAATAAAAAGCGAGACTTGTCTCTGTCTTATTTGGCGCAGGATAGTCGCTTTGAGTCTGCAAATACCATTTACGATGAAATGCTGCATGTCTTTGATGATTTACGTCAGCAGGAGCAGCGATTGCGACAGATGGAGCTGTCTATGGGGGATTTGACTGGGACGGATTTGGAAAAACTGATGACAGACTATGACCGCTTGTCAGAGAATTTCCGTCAGGCAGGTGGCTTTACCTATGAAGCAGATATTCGTGCAATTCTCAATGGTTTCAAGTTTGATGAGTCCATGTGGCAGATGAAGATAGAAGAGCTTTCAGGCGGGCAAAATACTCGGCTGGCTCTAGCGAAAATGCTGTTGGAAAAGCCAGATTTATTGGTACTGGATGAGCCTACTAACCACTTGGATATAGAGACGATTGCTTGGTTAGAGAACTACTTGAGCAACTACAACGGAGCTCTCATCATCGTCAGTCACGACCGTTATTTTCTTGATAAAGTAGCTACTGTGACACTGGATTTGACCCAGCATTCGTTGGATCGCTATGTGGGAAATTATTCTAGCTTTGTTCAGCAAAAGGAGCAGAAACTCTTGACAGAGGCCAAGAATTATGAAAAGCAGCAGAAGGAAATTGCTGCTTTGGAGGATTTTGTCAATCGCAATCTGGTTCGGGCATCCACAACCAAGCGTGCTCAATCCAGACGCAAACAGCTAGAAAAAATGGAGCGTCTTGACAAGCCAGACAGAGGCAGTCGTTCTGCTAATATGACCTTTCGCTCGGCTAAGCCTTCTGGGAATGTTGCCCTGACGCTGGAAGATGCGGCTATCGGTTATGACCATCAAGTGTTGTCCGAGCCTATCAATCTGGATATTCGCAAATTTAACGCAGTAGCCATTGTCGGACCAAATGGTATTGGAAAAACAACTCTTATCAAGTCGCTTGTAGGACAAATTCCTTTTATCCGCGGTCAGGAGCATCTGGGGGCAAATGTGGAGTTGGGCTATTATGACCAGACCCAAAGCCGATTGACACCGAGCAATTCAGTCTTGGACGAGCTTTGGAATGATTTTAAACTAACACCAGAAGTGGAAATTCGCAATCGTCTGGGAGCCTTTCTCTTCTCAGGCGATGATGTCAAAAAGTCTGTCAGTATGCTATCAGGTGGGGAACGAGCGCGGCTTTTATTGGCTAAGCTATCTATGGAAAACAAGAATTTCCTGGTGCTGGACGAGCCAACCAACCATCTAGATATTGATAGCAAAGAGGTGCTGGAGAATGCCTTGATTGACTTTGACGGCACTCTGCTTTTTGTCAGCCACGATCGCTACTTTATCAACCGAGTTGCCACGCAGATTATCGAGCTTTCTGATACTGGCTCCACTCTTTATCTGGGCGACTACGACTATTATCTGGAGAAAAAAGCAGAGCTGGAAGCTTTGAGAGAGGAGAAAGCTACTGCAGCAGAGCCTACTCAGCATCAGCCAGTCACCAACTACCAACTCCAGAAAGAAACACAGAAAGAAGCTCGAAAATTAGCTCGCCGTTTGGAGCAGCTGGAAGCTGAAATCGAAGAGCTGGAGACGCAAACGACCGAGTTGACTGCAGCTATGCAAGAGACCAATGACGCGAGTGAACTCATGGAGCTTCAGCAAAAGCTAGACCAGCTGACTGAACGACAGGAAGCAGCCATGACAGAGTGGGAAGAAGTGGCAGAACAGGTGTGAGCGAGCTATTTTTAAGCCAAGGAAGTTTGTCCGAGACGGAGAAACTCTTCCCTAAGAGTAAATTCCGAACGTTTCAAACAGGGATGAGAGTTTTTTGAGCAAAAAACTTCGTCCTTCATGAAGGACGAAGCAACTTTTAAGTAATTTGCCATTTTCCACATTCGGACGAGAAGTTTTAGGGGAAAATGCCTTTGTTCAGTTTTCGGAAAGAAGTTTTTGGAGCAAATTCCGAACATTCTTGTTTCGGACAAAGCTTTTTTGAAAAAATAATGTCGTCCGATTTTCGGACAAGAAGATTTTGACAAAAAAAGACGTTTCCGAAAGTAAAATCCGAACTTTTTGAGACAGAATTACCCATATCCCATTTTTTCTAGTAAGGTTATTTTTCTCGCCCGTTTGAATGAAGGAACTTTTAGGGTAAAGAAAGAATTTGATTGACGGGGAAAGTCAGGGGAAGTGTCCCATTTACTTGCTTTATCAGTAGTCCCCAGTCTTTTGAGGGTTATATATGGAAGTAGCAATCTTTGTAGAAGAGCAGATGAAATGCCTGTTGACCTAGAGGTTCAAATACTAGATTTGAAGTAGTACAGCTTTAATGCAATATCTGAAAAGACTAAAAATTGTGAAAGGAGTTAGTGTTGAGGAAATGGAAGCTTTAGGCAAGGTGTTTCGTGATTTTCGCTTAAATGGTAATTATTCTCTTGCTCAGGCAGCGGGGGATCAAGTATCAACTTCTCAGTTGTCCCGTTTTGAGCGAGGAGAGTCTGAGCTGACAGTAGATAAGTTCTTAGCGGTTCTGGATAATATTCAGGTCAGTGTGGAAAATTTTATGGATGCAGCTAGAAACTATCAACGAGCTGAAATTGTTGAATTTATGTCCCACATTGTCCCGCTCTATTACGCTAAAGATATTGAAGGTTTTCAGAAGTTGCAGCATCAGGAGCGAGAAAAAGCTAGACAGCGACAGGATAGCCTCATTCATGAGCTCAATATTATCTTGATACAAGGACTAATTTGTCAGCGAGATAATCGTTATGAGATGAAACCGGCTGACTTAGAGCGTGTGGCGGATTACCTTTTTCAGAGAGAAAATTGGGGAGTGTATGAGCTGATTTTAATCGGAAATCTTTATTCGTTCTACGAGGTGGACTATGTTTATCGGATTGGTAAGGAAATTTTGGAGCGTGAGTATTTTTATGAAAATATCACTAAGCATCGCCGGCTGGTTTTGATTTTGGCTCTGAATTTTTACCTGCATTGCTTAGAGGGAAAGAATTTTGAGAAAGCAACATATTTCAAGAACGCAGTTGCCAAAATTTTAGATAAAGAAATTAAGCTTTACGAGCGGACAATTTTTCTCTATGTCAAGGGCTTTGAAGCATATCAAAAAGGTCAGCAGGAGAAAGGTATTGCAAAAATGAAAGAAGCTATTCAGATTTTTGAGACCTTAGAATTACCCGAACAAGTTGATTATTATCAAGAACATTACCAGAAATTTATTACACGAAAAATATAAAAAGAGAGATACTTTTCCCAAATACGGGAAAAATAGTGCCTTTCTTTTTTTATTTGTTAAAATATAAAAAAATAATTTGGAGGATTCTTTATGAACAAACAAGCGGTACAACTCATTGCACGCGGAGCTATCAATAAGATTGGCAATATGCTCTATGATTATGGAAACAGTATTTGGCTGGCGTCGTTAGGAGTTATAGGTCAGACCGTTTTAGGAATTTACCAGTTGTCCGATTTAATAACAGCTATTTTATTCAATCCTTTCGGCGGTGTCATCACTGATCGTTTTTCTAAACGAAAAGTCTTAATGACGACTGACTTGGTTTGTGCCCTCCTGTGTTTAGGAATTTCCTTTATTACTCATAAACAGTTGATGATTGGAGCTCTCATTTTCGCCAATGTGGTGCAAGCTATTGCTTTTGCCTTCTCACGACCAGCAAACAAATCCTACATTACCGAGATTGTAAATAAGGAGGAAATCGTAGCTTACAATTCTCATTTGGAGGTGATTTTGCAGTTAATCAGTGTGTCAGCTCCTGTCCTCTCTTTTTTAGTTATGAACTATGCCAATCTGCGGGTCACTTTGCTTTTAGATGCACTGAGCTTTTTCCTCGCCTTTATTTTGGTTTATTTTCTACCTAACAAAGAACCAGAAATGAAATCAACTGGTAGGCTGACAGTAGGAGCAATTTTGGAAGATATGCGAGAAGGAGTGCTTTATATTCGACAACAAAAGGAAATCTTCTTTCTACTCGTAGTAGCATCTAGCGTTAATTTTTTCTTTGCAGCTTTTAATTACCTCCTACCTTTCACTAACCAGCTTTTTCAGCAAAAAGGGGCTTATGCGGCTATTTTGACAATGGGAGCTATCGGATCTATCATTGGAGCACTCTTGGCAAGCAAGATTAAGGATACTATGGAAAACTTGCTAACCACTCTTTGTCTGACAGGTTTAGGAGTTGTAGTAATAGGGAGTTCTGCTATTTTTCCTGTTCCTGCTTATCTGGCTTATGGCGGAAATTTCCTTTGTGAGTTATTCATGACAGTTTTTAATATTCATTTTTTCAGCCAGGTGCAAACCAAGGTTGACAATCAGTATTTAGGTCGCGTATTCTCTGCTATTTTTACACTGGCTATTCTTTTTATGCCGCTTGCAACAGCAATTATGACGCTGATCCCAAGCGTACACCTATTTTCTTTTATTGTCATTGGCATTGGAGTGGTGAGTTTAGCTGTTTTCTCAATTTTTTATCAAAAATTATTGCAAACAAAAGGAAGCTGAGACAAAAGTGCTCAGCTCCCTTTGCTTATATAGTCAGAATGATAAGACGCAGTAGTTTGGAGAAGCTCTATTGACTTTAGTCAATGTAGAGTTTCCCATGCACAATTGATTAGGCACTTTAGTGCCAATCAAACACTGCTAAGTGGACTCTAATGCGTTGATAAATCAACTTTTACAGTCCCACTCTCATTTTATACCCCTATTCAAACTCTACCTTGCTCTTGACGTCACCGTATTCTTCTGGGACTTCTTGAGCTAGAATGTCCTCGTAGTTGGCGAGTGGAGTATCTTGGCCATATTTATTCTTCAGGGCAGTTGTCACTAAGCGGTAAGCTAGATTGGCATTGCGGGATAGGATAGGACCGTGGAAGTAAGAGCCAAAGACATTCTTGTAGTGTACGCCTTCGCTTTGGTCTTCCTTGTTGTTTCCATTCCCATAAATAATTCTGCCGAGCGGTTTTTCATCTTCAGATAGGAATGTCCGTCCTTGGTGATTTTCAAAACCATAGTAGGTTTCGTCAAATTCATCATTGTGAATCTTGATGTCGCCAATGTAGCGGTTATTTTTTTGATTGAGAGTATAATGTCCCATAATTCCAAGTCCCTCAATCCGCCGACCAGAAGCTTCGATGTAGTATTGACCTAGAAGCTGAAAGCCACCACAAATAGCTAGCACTACGCCGTTATAATTGATAAATTCTTCCAAGCTATCTTTTTTTGCAGGCAGATCTCGTGCCACAATGGTCTGCTCATAGTCTTGCCCTCCGCCGAAAAATGCCAAATCATAGTAATCTTTATCAAACTCATCTTCAAGTGAGACAATATCAACTTGAACGCGAGCGCCTAGTTTTTCAGCTACATATTTGAGCATGAGAATATTGCCATTGTCGCCGTAGGTATTCATGAGATTGCCATAGAGATGAGCAATCTTCAAATCATAAGTATAATCCCGATTTTCAGGAGAAGTTAGTGATGTATAAACCATTAGTTCATCTCCTTTCTGACGACTTGGTGAGAAGCAAGCAATTCGCGGAATTCTAGCATGGCTGTATAAGTAGCTAGGATATAGGCATGCTTGGTTTCTTGGTTTTTAATTTCTTCAAAGACTTGACTCAAATCAGCTACTTCACTGATTTGTTCAGCATTATAGCCAGTAACTCGCAAGCGGCGAGCAATCTCAGAATGGCGAACTCCGCCAGCAATCATATGCGGGACATCCATGTTTAAAATCTGCTCAAAATCTGCGTCCCAAATCCAACTCGTGTCGATACCGTCCGCATAGTTAGCGTTGAGCAAAACGGACAAGCTAAATGGATAAGGAGCGAGCTTAATCATTTCTAGAGCTTGCGTGGCTCCAACAGGGTTTTTAATGAGAACCAGCGTGCACTCTTTGTCTCCAATCTTGAAAGTTTCTTGACGTCCGAAAACGGCTCTGCTCTTGTCAAAACCAGTCTTGATAGTCGTTGGATCAACTCCAAAGAATTGAGCAACGGAAACGGCAGCTAAAGCATTGTAGATATTGTAGAGACCACCGATGTTGATGTGATAGCTTTGACCGTCAATGACAAATTCTGAACTGTTGTGATGAAGGTTGGTCAATTGGGTCAGTTTGTAGTCTAATTCAGGACGTTTAAAATCACAGTGCTCACAAATATAATCGCCTAGATTAGCATAAGTATTGAGCTTGTATTTTAGAATGTGCTGACATTTAGGACAGAGAATACCCTCCGTATTGTAATGAGCTAGCTGTGGCTCTCCTTTTTCGGTATCAAAACCATAATATTGGACCGGATTTTTGAGAGTAACAGAGTTAAACAGCGGACTGTCTCCATTTAGCAAGACGGTTGCCGTAGGAACCTTTTGAGCAGCATCCAAAATCATTTGGTAGGTCGTGTAAATCTCCCCGTAACGATCCATTTGGTCGCGGAAAATATTGGTAAAGACAAAAAGGCTCGGTTTAATGTAGTCGCAAATGCGTGAGAGACTAGCTTCATCGATTTCCAGTACAGCGATATTTTTACCAGATTTCTCTTTTTTAGCGGTCAGAAAAGTCGTCGCAATCCCGCTAATCATATTGGCTCCGCTGGGATTGGTCACAACCTCGCCAAAAGCCTCTTTGAGGATTCCAACTGTAAGAGCAGTGGTCAGGGTTTTCCCGTTTGTCCCTGTAATCACTACAACTTCGTAATCACGAGCGAGTGTGTTTAAAATGTCGTTGTCAAATTTCAGAGCAAGCTTTCCGGGCAAGGTCGATCCGCGTCCCAATTTGCTTAGAACAAAATGGGAGGATTTCCCTGCAAGTTTGCCAAATAATGTATTTATCTTCATAAGAAATATTTTATCATAAAAAAGTAAAGAAGGTTACAGAAAAATATTTTGAAAAGTGATATAATAGTCAAGAACGTTTTTAGGTTGAGAAAGAGAGGACACTGAAAATGAATTTTCAGCAATTGTCCAATCTCCAATATTGGTCTAGTTTATTTTCTAGCCCTTGGAGTATTGTCATCAATATTATAGATATTGCACTGGTCGCTTGGATTTTATTTTATTTTACAAAAGCAATTGCTGGCACTAAAATTATGATTCTCGTTCGAGGAGTTTTAATGTTTGTGCTGGCTCAGATTCTTGCCAATGCAATTGGTTTAACAACGGTTTCTTGGTTAATCAATCAAGTCATTACCTATGGAGTTATTGCGGCTGTTGTGATTTTTACACCTGAGATTCGTACAGGCCTGGAAAGGCTGGGGCGAGCAACAGATTTGTTTTCGACAGCACCGATTAGCTCAGAGGAAAAAATGGTGCAAGCATTTGTCAAAGCGGTGGATTATATGAGTCCTCGGAAAATTGGAGCTCTCGTTGCTATCCAGGGAAGTAGAACCTTGCAAGAATACATTGCCACAGGGATTCCTTTAGATGCTGATGTGTCAGGTGAGTTGTTAATCAACATTTTTATTCCAAATACACCGCTGCATGACGGAGCTGTCATTGTAAGAGACAATAAAATAGCCGTTTCTTGCGCTTATCTTCCTCTTACAGAAAACACAGGGATTTCCAAAGAATTCGGAACGCGCCACCGTGCAGCAATCGGTCTTTCAGAAGTGTCAGACGCTCTTACTTTTGTAGTTTCGGAGGAAACGGGAGGGATTTCAATCACACATAACGGAGTTTTCAAACACGATTTGACCTTAGAAGAATTTGAAGCAGAATTGCGAAAAGTGCTGATTTCAGATGAACAACCAAAATCACCATTTAGAAATCGTGTGCTAGGAGGTCGGAAACATGAAAAATCGTAAGCAGATTTGGTATATCGTTTCTTCCATCTTTTTTGCTGCTGTTTTATTTATTTATGCAACAACGACAAATTATCAAAATAATTCAAGTGCTAGACAAACTACGTCTGAAACGTACACTAATACCTTGCCTAGTGTTCCAATTGACATTAAATACGATAGTGAAAAGTATTTTATTAGTGGGTTTTCATCTGAAGTGTCAGTGGTGTTAACGGGTTCTAATCGTGTGACACTTGCTAGTGAAATGCAGGAAAGTACACGAAAGTTTAAAGTTGTGGCAGATTTGACAAAAGCGACAGAAGGAACGAGAGAGGTACCTTTAGCTATTAAAAATTTACCAAGTGGATTGACTGCAACTGTCACGCCAGCTAAGATTACGGTGAAAGTTGGTAAGAAGGCAAGTAAGTCATTTGAAGTTAAAACGACCATTAGTTCAGCTCAGTTAGCAAATGGTTTGACAGTTGATCGTGTGACTGTTGGTGATAATAAAGTGACAGTGACAAGTGATGAAGATACGTTAGATAAAGTTGACCATGTAGAAGCGATTGTCCCAACAAGTGAGAAGATTTATGGAAATTATACAGGGAATGCTTCACTTCAAGCAGTTGATGCTAGTGGTACCGTATTGCCAAGCGTCATTACACCTTATGAAACATCTATAAAAATTACTGTAAAATCAGCAAATACATCAAGTTCGTCTTCAAGTTCGACAAACTCATCCAATTAAAAGAATTGAAAGGATTTTAGAAAATGGGAAAATATTTCGGAACGGACGGAGTTCGTGGAGAAGCAAATGTGGAGTTGACACCAGAATTAGCGTTTAAATTAGGGCGTTTTGGCGGTTATGTATTGAGCCAGCATGAGAAAGATGTACCTCGTGTCTTTGTAGGGCGTGATACACGTATTTCAGGAGAAATGCTGGAAAGTGCTTTAGTAGCTGGGCTTCTGTCTGTTGGGATTCGTGTTTATAAGCTTGGAGTTATTGCGACACCAGGTGTAGCTTATCTGGTAAAATCTGAGAAAGCAAGTGCGGGTGTTATGATTTCAGCTAGTCACAATCCTGCACTTGATAACGGTATTAAATTCTTTGGTGGCGACGGCTATAAATTGGATGATGAGCGTGAATTGGAAATTGAAGCTCTTCTTGATGCCAAAGAAGACGATTTACCGCGCCCAAGTGCGGAAGGTTTAGGAACTCTTATGGACTATCCAGAAGGATTGCGCAAATATCAACAATATCTCGTGTCCACTGGTCTTGATTTAGACGGAATGAAAGTTGCCCTTGATACAGCAAATGGTGCTGCTTCAACGAGTGCTCGTCAGGTATTTGCGGATTTGGGAGCTAGATTAACAGTCATCGGGGAAAATCCAGACGGACTGAATATCAACTTAAATGTCGGTTCTACACATCCTGAAAAATTGCAAGGTACAGTCTGTGAATCAGGATCGGCACTTGGTCTGGCATTTGACGGCGATAGCGATCGCTTGATTGCAGTTGATGAGAACGGTGAGATTGTCGATGGCGATAAAATCATGTATATCATTGGGAAATACCTCTCTGAAAAAGGTTTGCTTGCTCAAAATACAATCGTAACAACCGTTATGTCAAATCTTGGTTTCCATAAGGCTTTGGATCGCGAAGGCATTAACAAGGTGATTACAGCTGTTGGTGACCGCTATGTTGTAGAAGAAATGCGCAAATCTGGTTACAATCTTGGTGGTGAGCAATCTGGTCACGTGATTATCATGGATTATAATACGACGGGTGACGGTCAGCTGACAGCCGTTCAATTGACAAAAGTGATGAAAGAAACAGGTAAGCCTTTGTCTGAATTAGCGTCAGAAGTAACAATTTATCCACAAAAATTGGTCAATATCCGTGTTGAAAACAGCATGAAGGACAAGGCCATGGAAGTGCCTGCTATTAAAGCGGTGATTGAAAAAATGGAGACAGAGATGGCTGGCAATGGTCGCATTCTTGTTCGTCCAAGTGGAACAGAGCCACTTTTACGAGTCATGGCAGAAGCACCAAGCCATGAGGAAGTAGATTACTATGTCGATACAATTGCAGATATTGTGCGTGCTGAAATCGGTATTGAATAAAACAAAAAGCTCTTGTTTGTATAACAAACAAGAGCTTTTCTTTGTCTTTATATAGCAACTTGTTTTGTCAATCAATTTTTTATATAATACAAGCAATATATGAGGTGATGATGTGAAAACAAGAGGGCTATTGGTAATGGATGTGGACAGTACCTTGATTAGAGAAGAAGGAATTGATTTGCTAGGTGCTGCAGCGGGAGTTGGTGAACAAGTCGCAGCTATTACAGAACGGGCTATGCGAGGGGAATATGATTTTGAGACGGCTTTGCTAGAACGTGTGAACTTGCTCAAAGGACTTCCTGAAACAATTTTTAAACGAGTTTCTAAGAAAATTCATTTTACAAAAGGAGCTCAGCAATTGATAAAGGATATGCATCAGCGTGGATACAAGGTTGGCATTGTATCAGGCGGTTTTCATGAAATGGTAGACGAATTAGCCGCGAAATTGAACGTAGATTACGTAAAAGCTAATCGTTTAGAAGTGAAAGATGGTAAGCTAACCGGCAGGGTTTTAGGAACAATTGTCACAAAAGAAGTCAAAAAAGCAATGTTAAAGCAGTGGGCAGAGGAAAATAACTTGACTCTGGCTCAAACTATTGCTGTAGGAGACGGTGCCAATGACCTCCCGATGATATTGACGGCAGGAATCGGGATTGCTTTTAACGCCAAGCCTCTTGTGAGAGAGCAAGCGCCGTATCAAATCAATCAAACGGACTTGTATCAGGTCATAAAACTTTTGGAAGAGATAGAAAGTGAGGACTAAGCCATGCATATTTTAATTGCACCGGATTCTTTTAAGGAAAGTTTATCAGCTCAAAGTGTTGCAGAGGCAATAAAAGCAGGTTTTTCCAAGGCACTCCCTGAAGCGACATTTGACTTGCTACCGATTGGAGATGGTGGTGAAGGAACGATGACAGCTTTGATTGCAGCCTTGCAGTTAGACACTTATACTCACATCGTAACGGGGCCTTTCGGAGAACCTGTTTCGATGAAATATGCTCGAAAAGCCGATATCGCGCTCTTTGAAATGGCTGATTTGGTTGGTTTAGCCTCTATTTCACCAGAAAAAAGAAATCCTCTGACCCTTGATACCAGAGGATTGGGAGAGTTAATTTTGTATCTAGCCAAGGAAGGTGTGCGGCAAATTTATATTGGCGTAGGGGGCTCTGCTACCAATGATGGTGGAATTGGAATGGCAGCTGGACTGGGTTATGAATTTTTTGATAAAGACAATCACCTGCTCCAAGCAAAGGGTATCTCTTTAGACCGTGTGGCTCGTATTTCAGCTGATAATGTTCCTGCAATTTTGGAAAATCTGGACATTCAAATTTTGACAGATGTCACAAATCCTCTCTGTGGTGAAAACGGCGCCACATACGTCTTTGGAGGACAAAAAGGTTTGCCCGCTCTGCTATTTTCTCAAGTGGATCAGGCAATGGCGATATTTTATAAACAGGCTAATCCAACAATTTTTTCGCTAGCTGGTGCAGGTGCTGGAGGAGGAATGGCAGCTGGTCTGGTGACATTTGCGCATGGAAAAATCGTTTCAGGAATTGACACTTGTCTTAACTTGCTTGATTTTGATAATCGTGTCAAAAAAGCTGATTTAGTCATCGTGGGTGAAGGACGAATGGATCAACAAAGTCTGGCAGGCAAAGCTCCGATTGGAGTGGCAAGAAAAACACCAAAAAATCTCCCCGTTATTGCTATTTGTGGTAGTTTAAGTGATGACTTACCTGATTTTCCAGTAGAAAATATTCAAGCTGCTTTTCCAATCATTTCTCAAGTTGAACCTTTCGCTACCACCCTAGCAAAGGCAGAAGAAAATCTCATCCGAACAGCTCAAAATATTGGAAATCTATTAAAAATGAAAATATAAGATTTAACTCTATCGGCTGAATATTGAGAAAGTAGAAGTTGAGCTACTTACAATTTAGTTGAGATACTTATCTCTATCACATCTGCCATTTTCGACTAATCTAATAAGGGATTGGAGCTAGTATTCTTTCACTTCCTTAATTTTTTCTTTTGTCGTTCAATCTCACTCCCATTTTTCTTTTTTTTATGATAAACTATATAAGAGGAGGTGTAGATATGATAAAGATTTTTGGTCAATTGCGCTATCATTGGCAACCAGATCTTTCTCTTCTAATCATTTATTGGTCTTTATCGGTTATTCCGATTTTTATAGGTTTTGCATTTTTATTTGAGAGTACCGAAGTTCCGTTTTTAGTCCTGTTCTCTTTCTTTTTGTTTATGGTATTATTGGGAATTGGTGTGCATAGATATTTTACGATATATGACGATGGGACTTTAAGAATCATAACGGCGAATCCATTTACACCTTCAAAGATAGAAATTTCAACAATTCGTAAGGTAGAGGTAACAAAGACCTCTATTACCCTCTTCTTTGACGGCAAAGAAAAAGGCCGTACGTTTTGTATGCGTAAGTGGCCCAAGAAGTATTTTGTGAACGCTTTGGCTTTGAATGACCATTTTAAAGGGGAAGTTGAACTAATGGACAACTTAACCCATGTAGACTATTTTGAAATCTATTATGCTCATCCTAAAAAAACTAATCCTTCATAAGAGCTTTTGTAGGACAGTTTTTGATAGCTTCAATAACATCAGGTGTTTCAGGAACTTCTTTTTCCAGAAGTTCATCATCTTGATAAAATTTGACAATGCCATTGTCATGGTAGTCAAATAGGTCAGAATAGGTTTGGCAAAGCCCGCAAGCAATGCACCGTTCGGGAATGAGTGTAACTTTCATACTCATATTGTAATCGGAATTTGAAAAAAATACAAGGAGGAAGTCATGGCAAAGGAACCATGGGAAGAAGATATTTACGACAAGGGAGAAAAAGAATTGACAAGAAGTAAAAAAACGAACGATGTAGTAGCTAATCGTGTGTTAACAATTTTAGCGGTTATTTTTTTCATCATGGTGATTGCAATCGTAGGAATGATGGTTTATTTATCAACTGGTGGAAGCAGTAAGAAGGCAGCAACAGAGGGCTTTTATAATGCTGCAAAAACAGCTAAGACATCAAGTGAAAGTGCTAGCGTTCCGGCTTCTTCTGAAACAGCAAGTGATAGCAGTCAAACGCAATCATCTGAAGGAACGATTACCGTTCAGCCTGGAGAAGGAGAGGCTTCTATTGCTGCGCGTGCGGGAATTTCAATCGCTGAATTGGAGCGTTTAAATCCTTCTCACATGACGACAGGTGCTTGGTATGCTAATCCAGGCGATGTGGTGAAAATTCGATAGGAGTGCCGAATGAAACAGATTCAAATTGCTATTGACGGTCCGGCTTCAAGTGGAAAGTCAACGGTTGCCAAGATTATTGCAAAAGATTTCGACTACACTTACTTGGATACGGGCGCTATGTATCGTGCAGCGACTTACTTAGCTTTAAAAAATGATTTATCAGCAGAAAAATGCTCTGATATTGTTACGTTATTAGATACTTATCCGGTTAGTTTTGGGCGTGATAAAAATGGGGAGCAGCTTGTTTTTGTCGGAGATGTAGATGTGACACATCCAATTCGAGAAAACGAAGTGACTAATAATGTTTCTTGGGTGTCTGCAATTCCAGAAGTGCGAGAAAAATTGGTTGATTTACAGCGAAAAATTGCTGATCAAGGCGGTATCGTCATGGATGGTCGTGATATTGGAACGGTTGTATTGCCTCATGCAGAATTAAAAATTTTCCTCGTAGCCTCAGTTGAGGAAAGAGCACAGCGCCGTTATAAAGAAAATCTTGAAAAAGGCATTCCAACGGATTTGGAAACTTTGAAAAAAGAAATTGCAGAACGGGACTATAAAGACAGTCACAGAGCGGTTTCTCCTTTAAAACCAGCAGCTGACGCCATTCATTTTGACACAACGGGTGTAGGAATTGCTGAAGTTGTGGCTTTTATCGAAGAAAAAGCTAAAAAAATCCTTGACAAATAATCTGAAACTTGTTATCATATAAAAGTTGAGAAAAGCAGAAGTGAGAGCTTCTCGCCTTGCGACTAACGTTGTCTGGCTCTACGGATTAAGTTTCAGAAATGAAATACTATCATGTAGTGCGGGCTTGCGTTAGCAAGTCCGCTCTTGTTTTTCTCTAAAAATAAAAAAGAGGTGAAAACCATAGCAAAACAAGACTTATTCATCAATGATGAAATTCGTGTGCGTGAAGTTCGTTTGATCGGTCTTGATGGTGAGCAATTAGGCATTAAACCACTTAGCGAAGCGCAAGCAATTGCTGACGATGCAAATGTGGACCTTGTTCTGATTCAACCACAAGCTAAACCGCCTGTTGCGAAAATTATGGACTATGGAAAGTTCAAATTTGAGTATCAGAAAAAACAAAAAGAACAACGCAAAAAACAAAGTGTTGTTACCGTGAAAGAAGTTCGTCTCAGTCCAACGATTGACAAAGGTGACTTTGATACAAAACTTCGCAACGCACGCAAGTTCCTTGAAAAAGGAAATAAAGTGAAGGTTTCTATTCGCTTTAAAGGGCGGATGATTACTCACAAAGAAATCGGAGCTAAAGTATTAGCCGACCTTGCTCAAGCAACGCAAGACATTGCGATTATTGAACAAAGAGCTAAAATGGATGGACGTCAAATGTTCATGCAATTAGCACCAATCCCTGACAAAAAGTAATCTGTCAGAAGTTAGAAAAAGGAGAAAAATATCATGCCAAAACAAAAAACACACCGCGCATCAGCTAAACGTTTCAAACGTACAGGTTCTGGTGGCTTGAAACGTTTCCGTGCTTACACTTCTCACCGTTTCCACGGAAAAACTAAAAAACAACGTCGTCATCTTCGTAAAGCAGCAATGGTATCTGCAGGAGATTTCAAACGTATCAAAGCAATGCTGACAGGTCTTAAATAAGAGATTTTGTAGTAGATTATTCTAGGAAATATTGGAGGAAATATAAATGGCACGTGTTAAAGGTGGCGTTGTATCACGCAAACGTCGTAAACGTATTTTAAAATTAGCTAAAGGTTACTATGGTGCAAAACACATCTTGTTCCGTACTGCAAAAGAACAAGTAATGAACTCTTACTACTATGCATACCGTGACCGTCGTCAAAAGAAACGTGATTTCCGCAAATTGTGGATTACTCGTATCAATGCGGCAGCTCGTATGAATGGTTTGTCATACTCACAATTGATGCACGGTTTGAAATTGGCTGAAATTGAAGTAAACCGTAAAATGCTTGCTGACTTGGCTGTTAATGATGCAGTAGCTTTCACAGCTCTTGCAGATGCAGCTAAAGCAAAATTAGGTAAATAATAAAAAAGGGGCTGGGACGATGTTTCCAGCCTTAAATCATACTGTGTCATAAAACAAGGATGCAGTGGTTGATTGTTCAAAGTATAGCTTTGCAGTTGCAAGATAGAATTTGCGAAACAAGTCTCAAGACTGTTCGTTTTTCAAATTCAGCAACTTTACAGGAGTGGGATGGAACTAAATGCTATCTCACTCCTTATTTTTTAGCTAAAACTGGAGAAAATTCGTGATTTAGGATATAATGGAATAAATGAAGGAGGACATGATGGCTTCTAAAATGTTGCATACATGCTTGCGAGTAGAGAATTTGGAACAATCTATTGCATTTTATGCAGATGCATTTGGATTTAAAGAATTACGGCGCAAGGATTTCCCAGAACATCAATTTACAATTGTTTATTTGGGGCTTGAAGGTGATGAGTATGAGTTAGAATTGACTTATAACTATGACCACGGACCTTATGTTATTGGAGATGGTTTTGCTCATGTGGCTTTGAGTACGCCTGATTTGCTGATGTTGCATGCTGAACATACGGCTAAAGGTTATGACGTCACCCAACCAAATGGGCTTCCTGGAACAAAGCCAAATTATTACTTTATTAAGGATCCAGACGGTTATAAAGTTGAAGTTATACAAGAAAAGACTCTCTAAGTTTTAGCATTTGAAAAATGAAAGGCTTGAAAAAATGATTACGTTTTTAGCCTTTTTTGTTAGGTGAAATATTTTTTAAAGCGAAGTTCATAAAGGTATGTCTAAGAAAGGTCGTGGAGTGAAAAAAATAGTTCTCATTGTGCTGAATATCACCTTTTTAAGTATTATTATTTTTGGTAGTTTTCAGATTAGAAAATTATTGCAAGAGAGAAAATTAAACCATCAAATTGCCCAAATTCTAAAAAAGGCAGACAAAACATATAATCAAAATTCAGTACGGAAACAGGTAGGTCGTGCAGGAAGTCGGTTTATTACATCTTATTATCCACTAACAGAAAATAAGCAAGATATTGACCTTGTTAAAGAGAAAATCAATGCAGATATTCGAAAATTTTCCAATAAAAAGAGTCAGAATCTTGAGATTGATAGGTTAGTTTTTTATATTAGCCAACTAACTGCGACAGATTTTTCTGGAGTTAAGAAGATTGCTATTAAGAGAATTTCTTATCCAGTGATGACAACGAAAGTTGGAGATACTAAAGAGGATTTCCTTGATTTTGTTTATATATCATCTGATAACAAAGCGTTCAACTTAAATCGACTTTTTAAAAATGTTGAGCAAGCCAAAAAGATATTGTTAGAAGAAATTCAGCAGAAGATTACCATGTACAGTAAAGCGGAGGGGCAGAAGATTCTGCAGGAATTTCAAGCAAAGGACATCTCCCAATGGACTTTTAGCTATGAAAAGGGAAAACTCAGCCTATTTTATAAAAATGATGGGAAAGATTCAAAGGTAGAAGTTTCATTGTCAGCATTGTATGAGGTGATTGATGAGCATTATTTAATGGGAGAGGAGTTAGCAATTTATCAGTCTTATCAAGCTAAAAAACATCAAAAATTGGTTGCCTTAACTTTTGACGATGGTCCGAATGCAGCAACAACACCGCAGGCTTTGGATATTTTGTCAAAATATCATGTCAAAGGAACTTTCTTCATGCTGGGAAAAAATGTAGCTGGAAACGAACAACTTGTCAAACGTGTTCATGATGAGGGACACGAGATTGGTAATCACAGTTGGAGTCATCCCCAGTTACCAATTCTTTCTCTTGAGCAGGCGAAAAAACAGATTGCAGATACACAAGTAGCTCTTCGAGCTGTTATTGGAGAAAGTCCCAAATTGATGCGTCCACCTTATGGAGCAATCAATGACACAATCCGAAATGCTATTGATATGTCTTTTATTATGTGGAATGTGGATAGTTTGGATTGGAAAAATCGCAATACAATGTCAATCATGCAGCAAGTTAAAAAACAAACGGCTGCAGGTTCTATTATTTTAATGCATGATATTCATCAAACGACTATCAATGCTTTGCCAAGTGTGATTGAGTATTTGCAAAAGAATGGTTATACTTTTGTGACTGTAAGTGAGCTATTGCATCACCAACTGGAGGTACATCGACTATATTATGGGGCAGATTAGCTAGAAAAAAAGGGGAGTGAGACAGAACTCATCTTAAAAATGTTAAGATCGTAGTCTCACTCCCGCAAGGTTGCTCAACAGTCTCTTAGACTGTTGAGGTGGTAGATAAGGAAAACTCAGCTTTCGTCAAAAGTACTCTTCAGAGCGTGAAAAGCGAACAGCTTTGAGCAATCAGCAACTGCTTCCTTGGTTTATGATACTATAACTTTAAAGCTGGAGACTTTCGTTCCAGCTTCTTTTTCTATGCTCTTTTTATTTCACATAAAGTTCACGATCTTTTAAGATAATTTCTTGAACGTGGGCATATTTTTTTAGTGTTTTTAATTCTTCTGGGTGGCTGATGAATGTAATGACATAGCCTTCTTTGCCCATACGACCAGTCCGTCCGGCGCGGTGTGTATAGGTTTCAAGGTCGCGAGGTAAGTCGTAGTTGATGACGCATTCGAGAGAATCAATGTCAATTCCTCTAGCTACTAAGTCAGTAGCAAGTAAGAGTGTAAGTTCGTCGTTTTTAAATTGCTCCAAGATAATCTTACGGAATTTAATGTTGACATCACTAGCTAAGGACACAGCCTGAATGTGACGATATTGCAACTTTTCTTCAGCACTTCCTAAGTCCGAGAGGGCATTGAAAAAGACAAGCCCACGAAATTCTGAGACTTGAGCCAGCTTTCGCAAGTATTCAACTTTGTCGCGCTGTTTGACCTGCATATAAAAATGCCGAATATTATCAAGTTGTTGATTTTCTGTTTTGATTTGGATTGTATTTTCAGCAAGCTTGTCTTGGTCAAACTTAGCAGTCGCACTCATGTAAATCAATTGATGCTCACGAGGTACATAGTGCAGAATCTGCTGGATAAAATGATATTGCGAATCGCTAAGCAGTTGATCAAATTCGTCCAGAATGATTGTATCGACATTCATCATTTTGATTTTTTTTAGTTTGATGAGTTCAAAAATGCGTCCTGGTGTCCCGATGAGAATTTCAGGACCTTTTTTTAACCGTTCAATTTGTCGTTTTTGGCTGGATCCAGATAGAAAGAGTTGAGCCGTTAAGCCAAGTAGTTCCGCCCACGTTTTGGTGACATCAAAAATTTGTCCAGCTAGCTCAGTGTTGGGAGCTAAGATAAGTAATTGCTGGGATTTCTTAGGTTTTAGTTTTAGAAGGCTAGGAAAAAGGTAGGCAAGTGTTTTTCCAGTTCCGGTAGGGCTTATCCCAAGGACATTTTCACCCTCTATAATAGGTTGAAAGAGTTGTTCTTGAATGGGAGTTAACTGCTCAAAGCCAAGTTTGGTGAGTTGGTCTTGCCAACTTTGGGGAAAATTAGTTGTTATCATCATCAGCCTCAAATCTAATACCAGCATCTTGTCGCATGCTAAACAGAGCTTTATGCACGGCGGCAGCAGCGTCTAGCCAATTTTGGTAAACTTCTTGTTTTATTTCACCGCTCAATACTTGAGCGAATCGTTTGGCTTCTTCTGCCATGGTGTGAGAAGAGCGCGCAATTTCAAGAGTCTTTTTCTCCTTATTTAAATCTTGAAAAACAGCCGAAGTGATAAATTCAATCGAATTTAGGGTCAGTGTACCGTCTGTTGTGTAAATTTCAGCAGGGAGAAAACTATTGATATTTTTTCCGGTTTGGATAGTCACCTGAAATGCTGGATAGAGTAAGCTTCCTACTCCGTTTAAATCAACACTATTTGGTAACTGCTGAGCGGTGTAATAGGCATTTTCTGGTACTCCAAAAAGTCGGATGGCAGCATAGACAGGATAAATACCTAAGTCCATTAGAGCACCGCCTGAAAACTTAGCAGAAAAGACATTTGGCTCTTGTCCAGCCAACAGCGCTGGCATTTTGGAAGAATACTTCGCATAGGTGAAATGCGCTCCAAGAACCGTTTTGTTTTTGAGAAACTCTGAAATGACGTCAAATGATTGCTCATGATAGTTTCGAGCTGCTTCAAAAATATGCACATGTTGTTCTTGAGCCCATGCTACCAATTCAGCCCATTCTTCTGGGCGTGAAACAGCAGGCTTTTCCACAATCACATGTTTGCCAGCTAAAACAGCTGCTTTTGCTTGTGGGAAATGCAGAGAATTGGGGCTTGCAATATAAATAATGTCTATATCACTAGTTAAAAAATCAGCCATATCTGTGTAACAATCTACATTTTCATAATGACTGGCAAATGCTTGAGCTGTTTGTATCGACCGTGAATATACCGTAGTCAATTGATACTCTTTTGTCGAATGAGCAGCCTTGACAAATTGGTGAACAATGTCGCCTGTTCCAATCGTTCCGAGTTTTAACATCGTTTTCTCCTTATTTTTTTGTCTTGTCATTTATTTTAATTTACCTCTTTCATTATATCATGATTTGGTGTAAAATAGATAAGATGATAAAAAATGGAGTGAATAATGCAAAATAGACCGATTATTATTGGCGTAACTGGTGGTTCTGGTGGCGGTAAGACGAGTGTTTCAAGAGCCATTCTGTCAAATTTTCCAAATGAAAAAATTGCTATGATTGAGCACGATTCTTACTATAAGGATCAATCTCATTTGACATTTGAAGAGCGAATCAAGACCAATTATGACCATCCTTTTGCTTTTGATACAGATTTGATGATTGCGCAAATCAAGGAATTGCTGGCAGGACGTCCAGTAGATATTCCGACGTATGATTATACAGCTCATACACGCAGTGAGAAAACCTATCGTCAAGAGCCGCAAGATGTCTTTATTGTAGAAGGGATTCTGGTTTTAGAAGATGAGCACTTGCGAGATTTAATGGACATTAAGATTTTTGTTGATACAGATGATGATGTTCGAATCATTCGTCGGATTAAGCGAGATATGGATGAGCGTGGACGTAGTTTAGATAGTGTTATTGAGCAATATTTAGGTGTGGTAAAACCCATGTATCATCAATTTATCGAGCCTACGAAGCGCTATGCGGATGTGATTATTCCAGAAGGAGCTTCTAATACAGTGGCGATTGATTTAATTACAACAAAAATTGAAAAAATCTTGCAGGAAGCAAGAGAGCAATAGAAAGGAAGTCTAGTGAGGAAGTGCTAGACTTTTTAGGTAATGATGATAAATAGTGTAAAAAGAAAAAGGGAATTTCATTCGCGCTCGAAATTTTTTGCCTGTCTGCTGACCTTTTGTGCGGGATTTATTGATGCTTATACATTTATTGAAAGAGGCGGGACATTGGTTGCAGGGCAAACAGGAAACGTTGTTTTCTTGTCAGTTGAATTGATTCATCATGAGACAGGAGAAATAGAAGTGAAGTTGGCAACGATGCTGGCTTTTGTGATGGGCATTTTTGTGTTAACCATTTTTAAAAATAACTTTGAAAATTCTTTATGGCGCTTATCTAGCATTCTTCCACTGATTTTGGTTTGTGGGTTTACAGGATTTCTGCCAGCAACTGTGTCCAATCTTTTCATTGTTCCGCCGATTGGTTTTTGTATGGGATTGGTGGCAACGGCTTTTGGTGAAGTGGACGGCATTGTCTACAATAATTCCTTTATGACGGGCAATATCAAAAAAACAATGGTAGCTTTTGGTACTTATGTGCGGACAAAAGAAAAAACTTGCTTAGCAGAGGGCATTTTCTTCGTGGCTTTATTGGGAAGTTTTGTGACAGGAGCGATTGTTTCCACTTATTTGATCCAATTTTATTTGTTGAAAACAATCTGGCTTGTAGCTATTATTTTACTAGCATTTTTGAATTTTAGAATGGTTCAATACATTCGCAGAAGATAAAAAACTTTAGCTCTCATTATGTAGAGCTAAAGTTTTTTGTGTTTAATCAGAAGTTGCTAATCTTTGTAAGAAACGATACCAATAATAGTATCAACGGCGCGTTCCATTGTTTGCAGACTGACGTATTCAAAGCGTCCATGCATGTTTTCACCGCCGGCAAAGATATTTGGTGTCGGAATGCCCATGAAGGAAATCTTTGAGCCATCTGTTCCGCCACGAATAGGCTCGATAATCGGCTTGATGTCCAATTTTTCCATGACAGCCTTTGCAATATTGATAGGTGTCATGTCTTTTTCAATGACTTGACGCATATTGTAGTATTGATCTTTAAGTTCTAACTGAACACGTTCACCGCCAAGCGTTGCATTCATCTTATCGGCAATAGAGCGCATGAGTTCTTTGCGTTTTTCAAAAGTTGTTGTATCGAAGTCGCGAATGATATAACTTGCTCGTGCTTCTTCGACAGTTCCCTCTACATTCATAAGGTGGTAGAAGCCCTCGTAGCCGTCTGTTAATTCAGGGCGAGCACTGTCTGGTAATTGATTATGAAAGTTAATAGCTAATTGCAGAGCGTTAATCATTTGTCCTTTAGCTGTGCCTGGGTGGACATTGCGACCTTGGAAAGTGATTTCTGCGCCAGCTGCAGAAAAGGTTTCAAATTGAAGTTCTCCGAGCGGTCCGCCGTCAATCGTATAAGCAAAATCCACGTCGAAATCTGCTGCATCAAACTTGTCAGCTCCGACCCCGATTTCTTCATCTGGACCAAAGCCAACTCGAATTTCGCAGTGCTTGATGTCAGGATGAGCTGTTAGATACTCAATCGCTGTCATGATTTCAGCGATACCTGATTTATCATCAGAGCCGAGAAGAGTCGTTCCATCGGTTGTAATCAAGGTTTGTCCCTTGTATTTTTTTAAACTAGCAAAATCAGCAGGGTCAAGGTTAAAATCAGATTGTCCCAGTGGAATCACGCCACCGTCATAATTTTCAATGATTTGTGGATTGACACCTTCTGCATTGAAATCTGCTGTGTCCATGTGGGAAATGAGACCAATCTTGCGCGTGAGACTTGGATCATTTGCAGGAAGAGTACCGATAGCGTAGCCATTTGGTAAATAATATACATTTTCCAAACCAACGCGTTTCATCTCAGGAATGAGGATGTTATTGGCAAAATCTACTTGGCTTTGCGTGCTTGGTGTTGTAGTAGCCTGTTCATCAGAGCGAGTGTTTACTTTTACATAAGTTAAAAAGCGTTCTAAAAGATTAGGGTAGTTCATAAGTTCTCCTTTTTGCATAGATGTAATTAGTGTATCATATTTTGAGAGGGAAGGCTATTTACAAATAGTGAAAGAATGACAATATTCTCAATAAAAATCATGAACTTGAAAAGAAGCTCATGATTCCCCCTATTAGTTATTTAAAATGAGTTTTTCAATAGCTGTAGCGACGCCGTTTTCGTCATTGCTATCTGTAACGTAATCAGCAAGTTTTTTAACATAGTCACTAGAATTTCCCATAGCCACACCAAGACCTGCGAATTGCAGCATTTCAATATCGTTGTTGGCATCACCAAGTGCCATAATTTCTTGAGGCTTGATGTCTAATTGTTGAGCTAATTCCTTAAGAGCAGTCGCTTTAGTAGTGCCTTTGGGCATAGCTTCGTAAATGACTGGTTGGGAACGAACACCGCTGAAATGTTGAGAAATCTGCGAACCAAATTGTTTTTCAAAAGTATCTAACTCATCAGGCTGGGCTAAAAACATAGCTTGAAACATGATATTCTTGCCGCTGATAGCTTCTTCAAGGCTGATTTCTGTGGGGGTTGTAAAGACAAGGCTTGCGTCATAGGTGACTAGCTCACTCGGCTTTTCGTCTACTACTAAATAACGTTCTTCATCAAAAAGAGTCAACTGGGCAGGAGTTTGCTTGGCGATTTTATCTAGATAAAGAATGTCTTTCACACTCAGCTCTTTCCAAGCAACAAGATTCCAGTCCTTGGTTTGATGAGTAGAGCAGCCGTTATTGATGATGACATATTCGTT
The DNA here is from genome assembly GCF_902167705.1 of Streptococcus constellatus. Taxonomy (GTDB): domain Bacteria; phylum Bacillota; class Bacilli; order Lactobacillales; family Streptococcaceae; genus Streptococcus; species Streptococcus constellatus_A. The sequence goes on from NZ_CABHMZ010000003.1 coordinate 128,081, forward strand.
TTCTCCACTCAGTCCTAATTGTTCATAGTAAAGTTTCACTCCGACCAAGGGACGACCTGTACAAAGAACGAGCTTTACTCCGTTTTCAACTGCCTTGTGAATAGCATCAATATGTGCTTGGGGAATTTCTTTTTGACTATTTAAAAGCGTACCGTCTATATCTAATGCGATTAGTTTAATCATAGCACTCTCATTTCTGTAAATGTATTTGCTTTTATTATAGCACAAATGAAACGGGATATGGAACGCTTTTTCAAGACTGGCAAAAGTCACCTGCCTTATGTTATAATAAATAGAATACCCGAAAAGGAAGAGAAATAATGAACTTAGATGAATTAAAAAAACGGCAGGAGAAGATTCGGAATTTCTCCATTATTGCGCATATTGACCACGGTAAGTCAACTTTAGCAGACAGAATTTTGGAAGCAACGGAGACGGTTTCGAGTCGAGAAATGCAGGCTCAGCTTTTGGATAGCATGGATTTGGAGCGGGAGCGGGGCATTACCATTAAGCTCAATGCGATTGAACTCAACTATACTGCCAAGGACGGTGAAACTTATATTTTTCACTTGATTGACACACCGGGACACGTGGACTTTACCTATGAAGTCTCTCGTTCTTTGGCGGCCTGTGAAGGGGCTGTTTTGGTGGTTGATGCAGCACAAGGCATTGAAGCACAAACTTTAGCCAATGTCTATCTCGCCTTGGATAATGATCTAGAAATTTTGCCGGTTATCAATAAAATTGACCTTCCAGCTGCTGATCCAGAGCGGGTGCGGACTGAGATTGAAGATGTCATTGGTTTGGACGCAAGCGAAGCTGTGTTGGCTTCGGCTAAAGCTGGTATCGGGATTGAAGAGATTCTAGAGCAAATCGTGGAGAAAGTTCCTGCGCCGACAGGAGATGTTACAGCACCACTCAAGGCTCTTATTTTTGACTCGGTTTATGATGCTTATCGTGGAGTTATCTTGCAAGTGCGCGTGATGGACGGAGTTGTGAAGCCGGGTGATACCATTCAGCTCATGAGTAATGGCAAGACTTTTGATGTGACCGAAGTCGGTATTTTTACTCCAAAAGCTGTTGGACGAGATTTCCTCGCAACAGGTGATGTTGGTTATATCGCAGCTTCTATCAAGACCGTTCAAGATACTCGGGTTGGCGATACAGTGACCTTGGCGAATAATCCAGCAGATGAACCACTTCATGGCTACAAGCAGATGAACCCGATGGTTTTTGCCGGACTTTATCCAATTGAGTCCAATAAATACAATGATTTACGGGAAGCTTTGGAAAAACTTCAACTTAATGATGCTAGTCTGCAATTTGAACCAGAAACCTCACAAGCACTAGGTTTTGGCTTCCGTTGTGGATTCCTCGGTTTGCTTCACATGGATGTCATTCAGGAACGTTTGGAGAGAGAGTTTAATATTGACTTGATTATGACAGCCCCGTCCGTTATCTACAAGGTTAATATGACAGACGGAGAAGCCCTTGATGTTTCCAATCCGAGCGAATTTCCAGAACCAACCAAGATTGATTCCATTGAAGAGCCTTATGTCAAGGCACAGATTATGGTACCACAGGAATTTGTCGGAGCAGTCATGGAATTGGCTCAGCGCAAACGCGGTGATTTTGTGACAATGGATTATATCGATGAAAATCGGGTCAATGTCATCTATCAAATCCCATTGGCAGAAATTGTCTTTGACTTCTTTGACAAACTAAAATCCTCAACTCGTGGTTATGCTAGTTTTGACTATGAAATTTCAGAGTACCGCAAGTCAAGTCTTGTCAAAATGGACATCCTGCTCAATGGCGACAAGGTCGATGCCCTCAGCTTTATCGTCCACAAGGAATTTGCCTATGAACGTGGAAAATTGATTGTTGAAAAATTAAAGAAAATTATTCCGCGTCAGCAATTTGAAGTACCGATTCAGGCAGCAATCGGTCAGAAAATCGTGGCACGGACAGACATCAAAGCTTTGCGCAAGAATGTCTTAGCAAAATGTTACGGTGGAGATGTTTCCCGTAAACGTAAGCTCTTGGAAAAACAAAAAGCTGGTAAGAAACGGATGAAAGCGATTGGTTCTGTCGAAGTACCGCAGGAAGCTTTCCTCAGCGTTCTCAGCATGGACGATGAATAATTTTCTAAAAACTAAGCGAACTCGCTTAGTTTTTTATATAATTCAAAAAACGCTTTCCCGACACTGAAAAATATGCTAAAATAAAGTAAGAAGAAAGGAGATTATGATGAATACGAAAAAGAAATATTTGATATGTTTTTTAGCATGTTTAGTTAGTATTATTCTTGGAGCGTGTAGTTCAAACGGAGGAAGCAAAACGAAATCATCATCTTAGCTTTCTTCGTCAAGCAAAGTATCTGCAAAAGAAAGCAGTAGCTCAAGTTCGTCAAATGCTACGAAAAAAGATGTAAAAGCGGAAGAAACACAACGTGTAGGGTCGGATGATTATGGTTACATTGATATTCCTAAAGAGTGGCTGAAGTTTACTGATGTAAATGGTGGTGACAGCATTCAATACACGGACGGTTCTGCCTATAATATTGTGACCATGAATGCCTATACAAAAGAAAAAGCACATATCCCAGAGGGAGAAGAGCTTACAGCTCAAACGATTGCCAATCGCATTTACTACAATTGGGAAAACAATAAAAATGTAAATAGAGTTTGGGGTTCAAAAAGCACGGTTGCAGATAACGAAGCCTATCAAGTCAATGTCACAATGAAATCAGGTCAGTACCTAATTAGTTAGGTTTTCAAAAAGGACGAGAAAGTTTATCTCATTGCATTTGAAGGTGATCGAAAGACACTCTTAGCATTCATTCCCTATATTGAAGATACATGGAGTTTGAGTAAATAAAGCTCAAAGGCTTAAAGAGAAATTTCAAGTTGATCTTCAAATTTAAAACTGAGAGAGTGAGGAGAAGTTGGTTTCTATGAAATCATGGCTTTTATCACTCTCTTTTTAATAGTCTGCATAGCCTATAGGAAAGGGACGTACAATCATTTTTAGGAATATTTTTTCTTTATTCTATCGTAAATATGTTCTAAATTTGGTATAATAGATTGAATTTTGTTTAAGAGAGAAAAAAATGTCAACTTTAGAAATGTTAAAATCTGAATTGAACGGAATTGATATCCGTTTTGATGAACCTTTAAAACAATACACTTATACAAAAGTAGGTGGAGCTGCGGATTATTTGGTTTTTCCACGAAATCGTTATGAATTGGCACGAGTGGTGAAATTTGCTAATCGAGAGCAAATTCCTTGGATGGTACTAGGGAATGCTAGCAATATCATTGTTCGCGACGGTGGTATTCGCGGTTTTGTGATTATGTTTGATAAGTTAAATGGTGTTGCAGTGGATGGCTATACCATTGAAGCAGAGGCGGGTGCCAATCTGATTGAAACGACTCACATTGCACTCCATCACAGCCTAACAGGTTTTGAGTTTGCCTGTGGGATTCCAGGGAGCATTGGCGGCGCTGTCTTTATGAATGCTGGTGCTTACGGCGGCGAAATTGCGCATATTTTACTTTCTTGTAAGGTGCTGACACGGGATGGAGAAATCAAAAATATTAGTGCTCAAGACATGAAATTTGGTTATCGCCGTTCCTACGTTCAACAGACAGGTGATGTGGTGATTTCTGCCAAGTTTGCCTTAGCACCAGGAATGCACCGTGTGATTCGTCAAGAAATGGAACGTTTGACACATCTTCGTCAATTGAAGCAGCCATTGGAGTATCCTTCTTGTGGCTCTGTTTTTAAACGTCCAGTGGGACATTTTGCAGGGCAATTGATTAGTGAAGCAAATTTAAAAGGATACCGTATTGGTGGGGTGGAAGTTTCGACAAAACATGCTGGCTTTATGGTCAATGTTGATAACGGAACTGCTGCAGATTATGAAAATTTGATTGCGCATGTAATTGAGACTGTCAAAGCTCATTCAGGTGTGACCTTGGAAAGAGAAGTCCGAATTATTGGCGAGAAATGAGTGTCTCTAGTGGCAACATTCATATCATTCTCCAAGAAAATCAGTCAGGACAAGACTTTAATTTGTCAATCTATGAAAAAGAAGGAATTTATGGCAATTGAACAAACCAATCATTGAATTTAAAAACGTATCAAAGGTTTTTGAAGATAATAATACAGTCGTCTTAAAGGACATCAACTTTGAGCTAGAAGAAGGCAAATTTTACACACTTCTGGGTGCATCAGGATCAGGAAAATCAACCATTCTAAATATCATCGCTGGCTTGTTAGATGCTTCAAGCGGTGATGTTTTTCTTGATGGCGTCCGAATTAACGATATTCCGACCAACAAACGCGATGTGCACACAGTGTTTCAGTCCTATGCTCTTTTTCCGCACATGACCGTTTTTGAAAATGTGGCATTTCCGTTGCGTTTGCGTAAAGTTGAAAAACAAGAAGTAGAGCGTCGGGTTGCGGAAGTCTTGAAAATGGTGCGTTTGGATGGTTTTGAGAAACGCTCTATTCGCAAATTGTCCGGTGGGCAGCGGCAGCGTGTTGCAATAGCACGTGCTATTGTTAATGAACCGCGAGTTGTTTTGCTGGACGAGCCTTTATCTGCACTGGATTTGAAGTTGCGGACAGACATGCAGTATGAATTGCGAGAATTGCAGCAACGTCTAGGGATTACCTTTGTCTTTGTCACCCACGACCAAGAAGAAGCACTAGCCATGAGCGACTGGATTTTTGTGATGAATGACGGGGAGATTGTTCAGTCAGGGACACCTGTTGATATATATGACGAACCCATCAATCACTTTGTAGCGACGTTTATCGGGGAGTCCAATATTCTTCCAGGAAAGATGATTGAAGACTATTTGGTTGAATTTAATGGCAAACGATTTGAAGCCGTTGACGGAGGAATGCGTCCAAATGAGCAGGTGGAAGTCGTCATTCGGCCAGAAGATTTGCGGATTACACTTCCTGAAGAAGGAAAGCTGCAAGTTAAGGTTGATACACAGCTCTTCCGCGGCGTGCATTATGAGATTATTGCTTATGATGAATTGGGCAATGAGTGGATGATTCATTCAACTCGCAAGGCCATTGTCGGAGAAGAGATTGGGTTACAGTTTGAACCAGAAGATATTCATATCATGCGCCTCAATGAAACAGAGGAAGAGTTTGACGCTCGGATTGAAGAATATGTCGAAATGGAAGAGCAAGAAGCTGGCTTAATCAATGCCATTGAGGAGGAGCGCGATGAAGAAAACAACCTCTAATCTTTTTGTTGCTCCTTATATTCTTTGGATTTTATTATTTGTATTGGCGCCTGTTGCCATGATTGTTTGGCAGTCGTTTTTCAATATCGAAGGTCACTTTACCCTTGAAAATTACAAGACTTACTTCGCTTCGCAAAATCTGACTTATCTCAAAATGAGTTTAAACTCTGTTTTATATGCGGGGATTATCACAGTTGTCACCTTAGTAATCAGTTACCCAACGGCATTTTTATTGACGCAACTAAAACACAAACAGCTTTGGTTGATGCTCATTATTTTGCCGACCTGGGTCAATCTGCTTCTCAAAGCTTATGCTTTTATTGGGATTTTTGGACAAAATGGCTCTGTCAATCAATTTTTAAGCTTTATTGGGATAGGTGCTCAGCAAATCCTGTTTACAGATTTCTCTTTTATTTTTGTAGCCAGTTATATTGAGCTACCCTTTATGATATTGCCGATTTTTAATGTTTTAGAGGATATGGATCAAAATCTGATTAATGCCAGCTATGATCTTGGTGCCAATCGTTGGGAAACCTTCCGTCGTGTCGTTTTTCCTTTATCTATGAATGGCGTGAGAAGTGGTGTGCAGTCTGTCTTTATTCCCAGTCTCAGTCTTTTTATGCTGACGCGTTTAATCGGTGGCAATCGCGTTATTACGCTAGGTACAGCCATTGAGCAGCATTTTCTGACTACACAAAATTGGGGCATGGGCTCAACCATTGGTGTTGTCTTGATTGTAGCTATGCTCGTTATCATGTGGGCAACGAAAGAAAGGGGAGAACGATGAAAAAAACTGCTAGTATTTATTTAACAGTCGTCTTCTTAATTCTTTATTTGCCGATTTTTTATTTGATTGGCTATGCGTTCAATGCTGGCGATGATATGAGCAAGTTTACAGGCTTTAGTCTGACGCATTTTCAAAATATGTTCAGTGATACTCGCCTGATGCTCATTTTGGCACAAACTTTTTTTCTGGCTTTTCTGTCTTCTTTGATTGCAACAGCAATCGGAACGTTTGGTGCCATTTATATTTATCAAGCCAAAAAGAAATACCAAGATGCCTTTTTATCGGTTAATAATATCCTCATGGTAGCGCCAGATGTCATGATTGGGGCAAGTTTCTTAATTCTTTTTACAACTATCAAATTTCAATTAGGTTTCCTATCCGTTTTGGCCAGTCATATTGCTTTTTCAATTCCTATCGTCGTCTTGATGATATTGCCACGGTTAAAGGAGATGAATGATGACATGATTAAGGCGGCCTATGATTTAGGGGCAAGCCAAGTTCAGATGCTAAAAGAAATCATGTTGCCCTATTTGACGCCAGCGATTATTGCAGGGTATTTTATGGCTTTTACTTATTCCTTGGACGATTTTGCAGTGACCTTCTTTGTGACAGGAAATGGTTTTTCAACCTTGTCGGTTGAGATTTACTCGCGGGCTCGTCAAGGGATTTCCCTGGAAATCAATGCTCTTTCTGCTTTAGTATTTCTGTTTAGTATTCTTTTGGTGATTGGCTATTACTTTATTTCTCGTGAGAAGGAGGATGCAGCATGAAAAAGCTCTATTCATTTTTAATGGGCATTGTTGCCATTATCCTTGTCCTCTGGGGATTGAGCTTTCACATTGAAAGCCAGACAAAAAGCGGGACTGGTGATAAATTGGTCATCTACAATTGGGGTGATTACATTGACCCAGAATTATTGACAAAATTTACCAAGGAGACGGGAGTCCAAGTCCAATATGAAACCTTTGATTCCAACGAATCCATGTACACCAAGATTAAGCAGGGCGGGACAACTTACGATATTGCCATTCCTAGTGAATACATGATTTCTAAAATGATGTCGGAGCACTTGCTTGAAAAATTGGATCATTCAAAAATTAAAGGGCTAGAAAATATTGGAAATCGGTTTTTAAATCAATCATTTGATCCCCAAAATCAATACTCCATTCCTTATTTTTGGGGAACGCTAGGCATTGTCTACAACACTGAATTGGTGAAAACAGCACCTAAGCATTGGAGTGATTTGTGGCGACCTGAATATAAAAATTCTATTATGATGATTGATGGAGCGCGTGAAGTGATGGGCGTTGGACTAAATGCTTTAGGTTATAGCCTCAATTCTAAAAATCCGAAGCAATTACAAGAAGCGGTTGATAAGCTTTATACATTGACACCGAATATCAAAGCAATTGTAGCAGACGAGATGAAGGGGTATATGATTCAAAATAATGCGGCGATTGGCGTTAGTTTCTCTGGGGAGGCGCAACAAATGTTGGAAAAGAATGACAAGCTTCGCTACGTTGTCCCAACAGAAGCCAGCAATCTTTGGTTTGATAATATTGTCATTCCTAAAACGGTCAAAAATAAAAAGGCTGCCTATCAATTTATTAACTTTATGTTAAAGCCTGAAAACGCCTATAAAAATGCCTTGTACGTTGGTTACTCTACCCCAAATGTACCAGCAAAAGCAATGCTCCCGAAAGAAGTGCAGGAAGATAAAGCTTTTTATCCAGATGAGGAAACTCTGAAGCATTTAGAAGTCTATCAACAGCTCGGCTCAAAATGGCTGGGAATTTATAACGATTTATATCTTCAAATGAAGATGTATCGGAAATAATGCTCTGTGCAAATTGTTTCAAACATCGTAAGCTTTAACAGTCCAAGGAACTATTAAGGCTACGGATAAAGAAACTAAGGTTTCCATCAACAACATTCTGGAAGCCAGTTGAAGTCGTAGGACAGGGTTCACGCAGTGAAACTCACTCAGACTTTTTGATTTTCAGTGAGTATAAAATTAGATATAAGAAAACGGAAGTTGAACAACTCTCAGGCATTGGTCTGATGAGTTGTCTCACTTCCGTTATTTTTTAATTGCTAGAGCTTGATGATGTTGTATCATTGTCAGCACTGTCACTGCTTGTTTGACTAGAGCTAGTATCGTTTGATGTATTGCTAGACTGCGTGGTGTCAGAACTAGCAATACTTGTTTCTGTTTCGCCTTGACTAGTAGCAGTCGTGTTGCTAGAGCTAGAGACCTCAGTTGTTGTTTCTTTCTGAATTTCTTTGATAATGGTTGTTTGTGTTGTCTGACTGGTTTTTGTTTTGTTATCAGATTTATTGTTATTCATGAAAGTCAGGATTGTGATTGTTGCAGTGATAATCCCAAGAATACTCCCAATCGTAGCAAGGGTCTTTTGAAAAGCAGAGAGCCCTTTTTTGATATGGTGACGAGTAGGCGCTTTTTCTTCTTTAGTAGTTGAAGTTTTGTTTTTCCGAGAATAATTTTCCATTGTAAGTTGATAATCTCCTTTCTCATCTCCATTATACCCTCTTTGTTTAAAATTGTCTTAAAAAAATTTAAAACGTTGAAAATTTCATGTAAATTGATTGAAACGAAGTCGCTTTTTACAAAAAATCAGCTCCATCATTGTCTGTCCTGTTAGCAGATGAAAAGAGCTGATGTAATTATAAGGAAGGACTAGGAAAGATTTGCTTGTGCCACAGCTAATCGTGCGGCAGGGACACGATAAGGAGAGCAAGAAACATAAGTAATGCCAATCTTTTGGAAGAAAGGAATAGAAGTGGGGTCTCCTCCGACTTCACCACAAACTCCAATCGGAAGATTTGGCTTCACTTGGCGAGCCTTCGAGATAGCTATTTTCATGAGTTCCCCAACTCCAGCCTGATCAATGGTTTGGAATGGATCAAATGACATAATTTCTTTGTCTTTGTAGTGCTGGATAAATTTTCCAATATCATCACGAGAAAAACCATAGGTCATTTGCGTCAAGTCATTGGTACCAAAACTAAAGAAATCGGCTTCTTCAGCTAGTTGGTCTGCAATAAAACAGGCGCGTGGCAATTCAATCATTGTCCCAATTTCATAAGGGAAAGGCTGTATGTGATGTTGCTTGAAAATTCGATCAATATGCTGACAAAGAAACGTTTTGATTGAAAGTAACTCCGACTTTTCTGCAATTAAAGGAATCATGATTTCTGGCTTAATGACCATGCCTTCTTTTGCCAGTCTTATAGCGCTATTAAAAATGGCTTCTACCTGCATTTTATAAATTTCAGGCTGTGTAATTCCCAAACGACAACCGCGGTGTCCCAGCATTGGATTTGTTTCTTGCAGAGAGGTGATTTTCTGCCTCAATTTATCAGAAGATACTTGTAGTTTTTCAGCTAACTGCTCAATTTCCTGTTTATTTTTTGGTAAAAATTCATGCATAGGCGGGTCTAGCAAACGGACAATCATCGGTTTATCCTGAATTGTTTGAAATATCTGATAGAAATCTTCCTCTTGGAAAGCTAAGAGTTTTGTTAAAGCAGACTTTGTTTCAGTTTCATCGTTTGATAAAATCAATCGCCGCATTTCTAAAATTCGTTTTTCGCCAAAGAACATGTGTTCTGTACGAGCAAGACCAATTCCCTTGGCACCAAATTGCATAGCTGTTTTTAAGTCTTGAATCGTTTCTGCATTTGCACGAACGCTCAGTTGAGCCATTTCATCTGCCCAAGAAAGGAACAATTGCAATTCGTCATTATTGTCAATCATAGTAGTTGGAATATTGCCCAAGTAGAGTTTGCCGGAAGTGCCATCTACAGAAAGGATGTCTCCCTCTTTTAGAGTCACTTTGTCGCATACAACTGTTTTATCGTATTCATTGATAGATAATTCTCCGCACCCTGCGACACAACAAGTACCCATACCACGAGCTACAACAGCAGCATGAGAAGTCATTCCACCGTGGCTAGTCACAATAGCTTGACTGACTACCATTCCTTCAATGTCTTCGGGAGAAGTTTCTTGGCGAACTAAAATCACTTTCTTTCCCAGTGCATGAAGTTCTTTGGCTCGTTCGGCAGTAAAGACAATTTCTCCTGTTGCTGCGCCTGGACTAGCCGGAAGTCCTTGAGTCAAATAATGAGCTGATTTTAAAGCTGATTCTTCAAAAACAGGGTGAATCAGCTGGTTAATGGCAGAAGGGCTGACTCGTAGGAGAGCCTCTTGTTTTGAAATCATTTTTTCATCTACTAAATCCAAAGCGATTTTTAAACTTGCTTTAGCGGTCCGCTTCCCATTTCGCGTTTGCAGAATATAAAGTTTCTCTTTTTCAATGGTAAATTCAATATCCTGCATATCTTTGTAGTGCTTTTCAAGAATCTTGGCGTAGTTACAGAAATCTTCATAGGCCTGCGGTAAGATCCGTTTCAGAGAGTCAATCGGTTCTGGAGTCCGAATACCAGCCACGACATCTTCTCCTTGCGCATTGAGCAAAAATTCCCCAAACAGGTGAGGTTCACCAGTGGCAGGATTTCTTGTGAAAACAACGCCTGTACCACTTTTTTGGTCGCTATTTCCAAACACCATACTCTGAACATTGACGGCCGTTCCTAAGTCGTGGGGAATTTGGTTCAATTCGCGGTAAACTTTAGCGCGTGGATTGTTCCATGATTTAAACACAGCCTTGATAGCAGCGTAGAGCTGCTCTTTGGGGCTTTGTGGGAAATTTTGATAGTGCTCCTGATAGAGTTCTTTATATTGTTGAATAAGTGATTGGTGCTCTTCTCTTGAAAAGTCATTGATTGTTTTATTCAATTGTTTTTCGGTCTTTTCTAAGCATTGGTCAAATTCTTCTTTGGGAATACCATAGACAACATCTGCAAACATCTGCAATAAACGCCGATAGCAATTATAAGCGAAATTAGCATTTGTCACATCTGCTAAAGTCTGAACACGCAAGTCATTTAGACCAAGATTGAGAATCGTGTCCATCATACCGGGCATAGAAATTTTTGCACCGCTACGAACAGAAACCAGCAGCAGTGAGGACTCATTCCCCATGAAAAATTTATCCGTTTTGGTTTCTAAATCCGTAATCGCTTTCAAAACTTCCTCTTTTAAAACAGATTCAAAAAAAGAAGGAGTTTCTAAATAACGTAGACAACTGTGAGTTGTAATTGTAAAGCCTTCTGGCACAGGGAGTCCTAAATGAGTCATTTCTGCCAAATTAGCTCCTTTACCACCTAGCAATGCTTTGTCGCAAGCGCGCCCTTCGTCAAAGGAATAAATCCATTTATCCATTTTTGCCTCCGATTTATTAAATATGTGTCACATTGAACGACAAATATATTGTAATATACAGCATATATTTTGTCAACAGAAAAGAATAAATCATAAATCGTTGACAATTAGGATATATTTGTTATAATATGACACATAATGATGGTTATTAAAGTTTGAAATTTTTAAAAGGAGTAACAGTTGAAATTAACGAAACGACAAAAAGAAATTGTAGAAATTGTGAAAAAAGATCAGCCAGTCAGCGGGGAAAAAATCTCAGAATTATTAGATGTGTCTAGGGCGACCTTGCGCTCAGATTTATCCTTTCTAACCTTAGTAGGGATTTTAAAAGCAAGCCCGAAAGTTGGCTACACTTATGCTGGTTCGGATTTGGAAACGCTCTTTTTCTTTGATACATTTCAGAAGAAAGTAGAGGATGTGATGACCTCTCCAGTATTGGTGGCACATGATTCTTTTATTCAAGATGCTATTATTACTTTATTTATGTATGATGCAGATGTTCTCTATGTGATAGATGAAGAAAAGCAACTGCTGGGCATTTTGTCGCGAAAGGATTTGTTAAGAGCTGCGCTCAATGCCAATATTGATGTGACACCAGTAGCCGTTTGCATGACCAGAATGCCGCATATAAAAACCTGTCATAAGGATTTGAATATTCTTGAAGCTGCGGCACTTTTGCAGGATTTTGCCATTGATTCACTGCCTGTTGTGGAGGAGCAAAATGAAGGTCATATTATCGGAACAATTACGAAGTCGGCTCTGCTGAACTTTATTATTCAAGAAGCTAGAAATGCAGAAGTAAATCGTTAAAAAGGAGTTTTCATGAAAAAAGAGATTACTATTTACACTATTTCTGATTCTTTGGGAGGAACATCCCAAAAATTATTATCAGCCGTTATGGCTCAATATCCAGATTTGATTTTCAACAATAGCTATCGGTTTCCTTTTATCAATAAGGAATCTGAATTGTTGGATATTTTGCAGGACGCTATCAAAGATGACGCAGTTGTTATCAGCACGTTGGTAGATAGCCATTTAGCTGCAACAGCCAGAGAATTTAGCAGAGTCAATCATTTATCTTATCTGGATTTGATGAATCCGTTCTTTGAGATTATCAAGGAAAAAACAGGTACTCAACCGATTGAAGTTCCGGGAGTCTTGCACCGTTTGGACACGGAATATTTCAATAAAATCTCTGCTATTGAATTTGCTGTTAAATATGACGACGGCAAGAACCCGCAAGGATTTTTGGAGTCAGATCTTGTGATTCTGGGAGTTTCTCGAACTTCCAAGACTCCGCTCAGCATCTATTTAGCTAATAAAGGCTATAAAGTATCGAATCTTCCCTTGATTCCTGAAGTTCCGCTACCACAGGTTTTAGATAAAGTAGATAGAAGAAGACTGATTGGGCTGGTTTGTGAACCGGATAAATTGGTCAAAGTAAGAAGCAACCGTTTGGATGCGCTCGGTTTGACACAAGCTACAAGCTATACAGATTTGGAAAAAGTTTATGAAGAATTGGATTATTCTAAGAAAGTTTTTCAAAAATATCAGGCTCATGTTATCAATATGACAGATAAGTCCATTGAAGAAACAGCTTGCATTATTGAAGAACATTTAAAATCTCTGGCTTCAAGTAAGGATTAAATAAAGTATTGAAGTATTGTATTGAAATGAGGTGAACGAATGGAGCAATACAAACGAATTTTATTAAAAGAGTTTGATTCCAAGCAAAAGGTCATCACAGAGTTAATCAATCTGGAAGCTATTTTAAACTTGCCGAAAGGGACAGAACTGTACCTTAGTGATATTCATGGTGAGTTTGAGGCTTTTGACTATATCCTAAGGACCTGTGCGGGAAATCTGAACGAAAAAATCAACGACTGCTTTGGGGAGGAATTATCAAAAGCGGAAAAAGACAAGCTGACCTTGCTGATTGCTTATCCTCAGGAAGTTTTGAGCGATGGTTTCCTTTATCCTTTGAAAGATAAAAGCTGGTATGGAGAAATCATTCAAAACTTATTGACTTTGCTAGCTTTTGTAGCAGCTAAATACACACGCTCTAAAGTAAGGAAAGCCTTGCCGCCACAATATGCCTATATTATTGAGGAGTTGCTTTATACTGATAGAAATCTGCCGGATAGCAATATTTATTTTGAAACGATTCAGAACTATTTGATTGATTTAGGTGAAGCAAGTCAGTTTATTTCGGCATTAGCAAAGGTCATTCGGCAGTTAATCATTGATCATCTTCACATAGTTGGCGATATTTTTGACCGAGGGGCAGCAGCGGATAAAGTAATGAATGAGCTTATGGCTTATCATTCTGTTGATATTCAATGGGGCAATCACGACATTATCTGGATGGGGGCTTTCTTCGGATCAAAAGAATGCTTGCTTATTCTCTTGCGGATAGCTGCTAGATATGGTTATCTTTACGATATTGAGAAAGCTTATGGTATCAATCTAAGACCGCTCGTTCTCTTTGCTGAAAAAACTTATTCTGAAAATGCAAAGTTCAAACCAAAATTAGGAAAAAGAAGTGACAGCTATTCTCCTAAAGAAATCCTCCAGCTGGAAAAGGTTCACCAAGCACTGGCAATCATCCAGTTTAAATTGGAAAATCAATTGATTAAAAGACGACCGGAGTTTGATATGGCTCAACATCTTACTCTTGATAAGATTGATTACTGGGAAGAGAGTATCATGATAGGAGAGAAGAAACATTTTCTAATCAATACTTGCTTTCAAACGGTTAATCCTCAAAATCCTGACCAACTGACAGACGAGGAAGAAGAAGTGGTTGCTAGCTTGCTGGATTCTTTCCAACATTCCCTTCAGCTCAAGAACCACATTTCTTTTCTGATGAAGAAGGGCTCCATGTATAAGATTTATAATAATCATCTCCTATTTCATGGTTGTATTCCTCTAGAAGCGTCAGGAGACTTTCAACCCTTACAGATCAATGAAATCCGCTATGCTGGCAAAGAATTACTCGACTTTTTTGAATACCATATTCGAGAAAGTTCCAAAAATCCGGAAATTCAAGACGATTTCTCAACGGATCTTATCTGGTACTGTTGGAATGGGAAACTATCTCCCTTGTTTGGCAAGGACAAGATGACGACCTTGGAGCGTTATTTTATCGAGGATAAACAAACGCATGTTGAAAAAGAAAATCCTTATTTCTCTTATCGGAATTCTGCTACTATCTGCAAGTTAATTTTAGAAGAATTTGGGCTCTTTTCAGAACATTCTAGAATTGTAAATGGTCATACACCTGTGAAAACTCTGAAAGGAGAATCACCAATTCGAGGTGAGGGAATGCTGTTCGTTATTGACGGTGGTTTGTGCGAAGCCTATCAAAAGAAAACGGGAATTGCTGGCTATTCCTTACTAAATAATTCTTATGGCTTCCAGATTGTCACACATCAGCCTTTTCAAAATGTTCAAAATATGATTGAGCAGGCTTTGGATTTATCTTCCTTGAAAAAAGTAGTCGAGCATGTTGAGGAGCGAACCTTAATCAAATCAACAACAATCGGAACAGGTCTCATTGAGCAGCAACAGGAATTATCTGCTCTTTTGCATGAATTTTATGACTAGTAAGAAAATAATATCTTTTTCCCCTCTCTAAGTTTTTCACTTAGAGAGCTTTTATTTATAACGTTCTCTGTTGTCCCCATTTCTTTTTCATGTTACAATAGGAGTATTGAAATGTAGAGGTTTAAGATGATTTATTTAGACAATTCAGCAACAACTAAGCCTTACCCAGAGGCTTTGGCTACTTATACAGAGGTTGCTTCAAAAATCTGGGGAAATCCCTCTAGTCTCCATAGTTTGAGCAGTCAGGCGACACGCTTGTTGGACGCATCTCGTAGGCAGATTGCAGAGCTTTTAGGCAAATCTTCTCAGGAGATTTTTTTTACGTCCGGAGGGACGGAAGGAGATAATTGGGTTATCAAGGGCGTGGCTTTTGAAAAAGCGCGCTATGGCAAGCATATCATTGTATCTGCTATTGAGCATCCTGCGGTGAAAGAGTCCGCTCTCTGGCTGGAAAAGCAAGGTTTTGAAGTGGACTTTGCGCCTGTTGATAAAAAAGGTTTTGTAGATGTTGAGAAATTAGCTAACCTTATCCGACCAGATACTACCTTAGTCTCTATCATGGCTGTCAACAATGAAATTGGTTCTGTTCAACCGATTAAGGCTATTTCAGAACTCTTAGCGGACAAGCCAACTATTTCTTTTCATGTGGATGCAGTGCAAGCCATAGCTAAGATTCCAACGGAAGATTACTTGACTGAGCGCGTGGACTTTGCAACATTTTCGAGTCATAAATTTCATGGTTTACGGGGTGTTGGTTTTGTTTATATCAAGTCTGGTAAGAAAATCAGTCCGCTGTTGAATGGTGGCGGTCAAGAATCAGACAAGCGTTCTACGACTGAAAATTTGGCGGGCATTGCAGCAACTGCAAAAGCCCTGCGCCTGTCTATGGGAAATCTGAAAACTTTCACCACACGAACAGCCAAGATGAAAGAGGTTATCCTAGAAGAGTTAGCGAAATACCCTGATGTGACGATTTTTTCAGGAATAGAAGAGTTTGCGCCCCATATCTTAACTTTCGGGATTAAAGGCGTACGAGGTGAAGTAGTGGTTCATGCTTTTGAAGAGTATGACATTTATATATCTACTACGAGTGCTTGTTCCTCTAAAGCTGGCAAACCAGCTGGAACTTTGATAGCCATGGGTGTTGAAAAATCCTTAGCTCAAACGGCTGTTCGTATCAGTCTGGACGCAGATAATGATATGAGTCAGATTGAGCAATTCCTGACAACGTTTAAACTCATTTATGAAAAAACTAGAAAAGTAAGGTAAACAATGCAATATTCAGAAATTATGGTTCGCTACGGTGAACTTTCAACCAAAGGAAAAAATCGCATGCGTTTTATTAACAAATTGAAACGCAATATGCAAGCAGTCCTCTCCATCTACCCAGATGCGCATGTGAAAGCAGACCGAGATCGTGCACATGTTTATCTTCATGGAACGGACTATCAGCTAGTTGCAGAATCGCTCAAACAGATTTTTGGGATTCAAAATTTCTCGCCGTCTTATAAGATTGAAAAATCAGTTCCTGCTTTGGTTGAAGCGGTGCAGACGATTATGAAAGAGATTTATAAAGAGGGGATGACTTTCAAGATTGCCAGCAAACGCAGCGACCACCATTTTGAATTGGATAGTCGTGAATTGAACCAAACTCTAGGAAATGCTGTCTTTGATGCGATCCCACATGTTCAAGTCAAGATGAAAGCGCCAGATATTACACTGCAAGTGGAAATACGCGAAGAAGCAGCCTATCTGTCCTATGAAACGATTCGTGGAGCAGGCGGTCTTCCTGTCGGAACATCTGGAAAAGGCATGCTGATGCTATCAGGTGGGATTGATTCACCCGTTGCAGGATATCTAGCTTTAAAGCGCGGGGTGGATATTGAAGCAGTGCACTTTGCTAGCCCACCTTACACTAGCCCAGGTGCTCTCAAAAAGGCGCAGGATTTGACGCGCAAATTAACCAAGTTTGGTGGCAATATTCAATTTATCGAAGTGCCGTTTACGGAAATTCAAGAAGAAATCAAAGCTAAAGCACCAGAAGCTTATCTGATGACCCTGGCTCGCCGTTTTATGATGCGGATCACAGATCGCATTCGTGAAGAACGCGGTGGGCTTGTTATCATCAACGGAGAAAGCCTTGGGCAAGTCGCCAGCCAAACGCTAGAGAGTATGCAAGCGATCAATGCGGTCACTAACACTCCAATTATTCGTCCAGTCGTGACCATGGATAAGCTGGAAATCATTGACATTGCTGAAAAGATTGATACCTTTAATATCTCAATTCAGCCTTTTGAAGACTGTTGTACCATTTTTGCCCCAGACCGTCCGAAAACCAATCCAAAGATAAAAAATGCAGAGCAATACGAAACACGTATGGATGTGGATGCTTTAGTGGAACGCGCTGTTGCTGGTATCGTCATAACTGAAATCACACCAGAAGTAGAAACAGACGAAATGGATGAGATGATTGAGGGATTGTTGTAGCGAAAATTGTTTTGCCGTTGTTTAAAAATTCATCAGATAGCCATCTTTTGATAAAAAATACTTGTCAAACTATTCCAGAAATGCTATACTTATAGAGTTGACTATGCACAGCCTGTGCAACCGCTCGAACATCGTCATAAGTGGTTCGTCCCACGATGCTAGGCGAGTCTTCACAAAATTAGGGGAAACCCGTAAAATTCATAGGAGGTGCATAATGAGCACATACGCAATCATTAAAACTGGCGGCAAACAAGTTAAAGTTGAAGTTGGTCAAGCAATTTACGTTGAAAAATTAGACGTTGAAGCTGGTCAAGATGTAACATTTGACGAAGTTGTTCTTGTTGGTGGTGAAAACACTGTTGTCGGAACTCCGCTTGTTTCTGGAGCTACTGTTGTTGGAACTGTTGAAAAACAAGGAAAACAAAAGAAAGTTGTTACTTACAAGTACAAACCTAAAAAAGGTAGCCATCGTAAACAAGGTCACCGTCAACCATATACTAAGGTTGTCATCAATGCAATCAACGCTTAATTTTTAAGGAGAGCACATGATACAAGCAGTCTTTGAACGAGCCGAGGATGGTGAGCTGAGGAGTGCAGAAATTACTGGACACGCCGAAAGTGGCGAATACGGCTTTGATGTCGTGTGTGCGTCGGTTTCTACGCTTGCCATAAATTTCATCAATTCGATTGAAAAATTCGCAGGCTATGAACCAATCTTAGAATTAAACGAAGAAGAAGGTGGATTTTTACGAGTAGAGATTCCTACGGATATTCCACCTCACCAAAGAGAAATGACTCAACTTTTCTTTGAATCATTCTTCTTGGGTATGGCAAACTTATCGGAGGACTCAGCTGAGTTCGTCCAAACAAGAGTTATCACAGAAAACTAACACGGAGGAAAAACATTATGTTGAAAATGAATCTTGCTAATCTGCAACTTTTCGCCCACAAAAAAGGTGGAGGTTCTACATCTAACGGACGCGATTCACAAGCAAAACGTCTTGGAGCTAAAGCGGCTGACGGACAAACTGTAACTGGTGGATCAATTCTTTATCGTCAACGCGGTACTCACATCTATCCAGGTGTCAATGTTGGACGCGGTGGAGATGACACTTTGTTTGCAAAAGTTGAAGGCGTTGTACGCTTTGAACGCAAAGGTCGCGATAAAAAACAAGTTTCTGTTTACCCAATTGCGAAATAAGAAATTAAAGACCCGTGCCTCTAAATGGCGTGGGCCTTTCTTGTGGGAATGAGAAATCATTTTAACAAAAACTTGTAGATAAAATGAACAATTTTTATCTTATAAAAGATACATAAGAGGCTGGGGTAGTCCAGTCAACCTATTTTGAGATAGCTGTAAACAATTTTGCAGCTATCTTTATTTTAAGTACATTTCACATGTGTTTTTTATGTATTTTAGTGCCATATTAATTGAATTATTCCAGTTATCAAAGTATAATATATAATGTAGGTTTATTCAATTTTTTAGGAATGGGTAATAGGTTTTTATTCTCAACTTTACCTATCAGATAAAGATTATATAGATATTTTACTATGGAAGGAATATACTAAGTGAAAAGTTTTAAACTTTATAATGGAAAACGTGATAAATTTTCTTTACGGAAGAAAAGCGTGGATCTTGTTTCCGTTGCGATAGCCACTTTAGCCATGTATGGAATTGTGGGAGGAAGTCAGACAGTTCAAGCCGAGGAGCAGAAGAGTACTAACAGTCAAGTTACCAGTGTTTCAGATTCATCAGAGAAAACGGAAACTGAAAAAGCTGTTGTTCCAACTCCAATATCAGAAGATGCTTCTTCAGTCAGTAGTTCTTCAGTATCAGAAAGTGAAATAATGGGTGCGGCTCAATCTGTTTCAGGACTTCAAAACTCAAGTACAGAAAGCATGTCATCAGAAGATTCATCTGCATCAAGTAGCAGTAGCTCATCAACGGAAGAAGAATCTTCTAAACCATCTCTAACTCCGTCTCAGTCAGAAACAACTCCGAAGACGAAAGAAGCGAATACAGCACCTCAAACAAGAGCAGCACGCAGTCGCAGAAGTGTGACAGAAACTATTTCTCAGATTTTCAAGTGACTGTTACAACAAGAGATGGTGAAACTATGACTGCTGGGGCTTCAAAAAATCTCTCAGTACAAGAAGTTTCTTTTGAAAAAGTTGAGATGAGGTTTAATCTTACTCAAGATGGCACTTTAAAGTCAGGTGATACAATTCGTATTCCGGTTAAACTAATAAATAATGCCTATGCAGCCTATTATTCTAACCTCAGTTCTGGTACAGTAGAAAAAATTGATGGTGTTGGAACAATTAAATTCGATTATTCTAATCCTAATGATCTTGCTTATGTGATTACATTAAGTAATGAGTTTGCTTCTGCTGCTACAAATACCCAAAAGGCAATTACAATAACTCAAAGAGCCGCTAGTGGAGCAAAATTTACGGCTAAATCAAGTAAGTCAAATATTGAACTGGATATAAATGGAAACACTTTTACATTTAAGCCAGTTCCAAGAGAATTTCCTAAAGCACAAGCTCTGTTTGCGGTATATCATAATATTTCGACTGATGCTGCTAATTCAATTAAAATTGGTACTTCGACTGGTGATGCAAATTATTATAACAATATGTTGTCTAGTGATGGTAAAGAGCCTGGAGATACTAAAATTCCAACAGGGGATATTATTACCATTCATCGCATAAAGGCAGAAAATGGATCAAAGATTGTTGATATTAAGCCAGAACCTTATAGAATTACTAGTACATTAGCTATTAGTGAAGATGGCAAATATCTCGTTAATAAAGATACGTCAACATCTATACCAATCAAAACTGAGAAACAAAATCAGTTAATTTCCTTACCTGCGAATTCAACAGATAATGATATTTTGAAAGCTTTAAAAAAAGCTGGAAAGAATTCTTCAGTGGTTATTGATAATGGCGATGGCACTTACACAGTGGCTACTAACTTAGGAAAAATGACAGGTGAGGGTGCAACTACCTATCATGATATTTGGCCGACAGACGATTACGCACAAATGGGTGATGAGTATCAAGAAATCAATCGCTCAGAAGAAGTTAATAAAAAAGTTAGTGAAATTTTAAAAAATATGAGTGTAATTCAAGGTACTTCTCATTCCACACGAATTACTTTTGCCGATTCATCTATCAATAATAAAATCACTGGCACTTCAAAAAGTTATAGTGTAGAGGATGATGATAGTGTATCTCCTGCACTTAGAGAAGGAACAATTACACAAACAACAACCCCTTCACAAGCACGTTCAGAAGGGCAAAAGAAGATAGCAATACATTATGTAGATACTAATGGTAAGGAGATTGCAACTCAGGACTATCAATATGGCTATCCAGCAGGTTTATCGATTGCGCAACAATCCCCTGATTATACTGCAAATCCAAAAACAATTTTAGGCTATACACTTTTGACTACTGATAAGCAGGTTTCATCGTACGGAACACAATTAAAAGGAACCCAAAAAATTTCGTTTACTAATGACGATCAAGATTTTTATTATGTATACGCTGTAAATCAATATAATGCCCAAGTTACATATATTGATGATACTGATGGAAAAAAAGTCCTTGAAACAAAAGAATTGACTGGTGATTATAACACTACTGATTCTTACAGAACGACTGAAACAATTAAAAAGTATACGGATCAGAATTATGAACTGGTTTCAGATAATTATCCAAGTACGGGTGTAACTTATAATGAAACTTATCAAAAATTTGAAGTTCATCTAAAACATAAGGTCAAAACTGAAACTCAGACTAAGACGGTTAAAGAAACTATTAGGTATGTTTATGCAAAAGATGGAACAAAAGCAGCTTCTGACTATACTGCTGAATTAAAATTTACCAGAACAGCAACAACTGACCTTGTTACAAATGTTACAACTGGTGATTGGACAGCGGAAAATGGAACAAGTTTTGCAGTCGTAACATCGCCGACAATCAAAGGTTACACTCCAGATTTAGCGGAAGTTCCAGCAGTTGACAACATTACTGTTGATAGTTCCAATATCGAAAAGACAGTCGTTTACACAGCTAATCCAGCTAGTGCAAAGGTAACTTATATCGATGACACAACAGGTGAAACGCTTGAAACGAAGGATCTGAATGGACGTTATGGTCAGACTGATCCATATCAAACAGCGGACACTATTAAGAAATATACCGATAAAAATTATGAACTGGTTTCAGACAATTATCCAGCAACCGGTGTGACTTATAATGAAACCCTTCAAACATTTGAAGTTCATCTACGTCATAAGATGGATTTAGTTGAAGACTCTAGGACTGTCAGGGAGACTATCAAGTATGTTTACGAAGATAACACAGAGGCAGCGGATACGAAGGTTCAGATTCTGGACTTTACCCGGTCTATCGAAAAGGATCTGGTGACTAATAAGATTGTCCATAAGTATCCTTGGGCTCCGTCAACAGATACCTTCCCAGAGGTAGTTTCTCCAAAGGTTGATGGTTATACACCAGATAAGGCAACTGTAGCAGCCGTTGACCAGATTACGGGAGATAGCGCAGATATTGAAGAAACGGTTACCTATAAGGCAGATAAGCAAAAAGTGACGTATACGATTATTGATGATACTGCGCAGACCATCCTGAAAGATCAGGAAGAATTGACAAGCGGAAATTCTGATACTCCACTTCCAAGTGGTACAGAAGCCCAGTACAATTCAATCATCGATACTTATCTAGCCCAAGGCTATGAATTGGTTTCAAAAGACCCGCTTCCAGCTAAGTTCGACCTTGATAGCAGTCATGATCAAAATGTTGTTGTCCATTTGAAACATGGCACAGCAGAAAGTCAAGAAAGCAAGAAAGTCAAGAAAGCAAGAAAGTCAAGAAAGCAAGAAAGTAAGCTTGACGGTTCGTTATCATGGAGCAGGTAGTCAAACGCCAGCTAACAACGTGCAAACAGCAACGTGGACACGGACGGTGACGAAAGACAAGGTAACGGGCGATGTTGTGAAGACTACGGATTGGACAGCTGACAAAGCAAGCTATGACGCTGTTCCATCTCCAGTGATTCCAGGTTATACAGTAGATGTAGCAATAGTTCCGGCAGAAACAGTCACTCACGAGGATATGGTTAAGGATGTTTATTACAGCATTCAAACTCAAAAGGTGACTTATACAGTCATTGATGATACTACGCATACAACTTTAAAAGATAAAGTAGAATTAACAACAGGTAATTCTGGTGCGAATCTGCCAGCTGTTGCCCAAACGAAATATGATACAGCTGTTGCGGATTATCTGGCTCAAGGCTATGAATTAGTTTCTAAAGATAATCTTCCAGCTCAATTTGACACAGATAGCAATGTTGACCAAAATGTTGTTGTTCATTTGAAACATAAAGAGACAATTTCTTCTGAGAATAAGACAGTTACTGAAACGATTCATTATGTTTATAAAGACGGTAGTAAAGCAGCAGAAAGTCATAAAGCTACACTAGACTTCGCTAGAGAAGTGCGTACAGACGAAGTAACTAAGACCACTACGAAAGGCGCATGGACACCAGTTCAAGATACGTTCGCAGAAGTTGTTTCTCCAACGATTGCGGGTTATACAGCTGATAAACAAATTGTTGAAGCTATTAGTGGTGTTACAGGCGATAGTAAAGATGTTGTTGTGAAAGTCACATACACAGCTGATAAACAAAGGGTGACCTATACAGTCATTGATGATACGACAGGCACCACTCTGGAAAACCAAGTAGAATTGACCACTGGTAAGTCAGATACTATTCTTCCAGCAACTGCTAAAACGAAGTACGATCAAGTAGTTGCAGCTTACCAAACTCAAGGCTATGAATTAGTCTCTAAAGATGAATTACCAGCCAAGTTTGACACAGATAGCAAAGTTGACCAAAATGTCGTCATTCGTCTAAAACATGGCACAGCAGAAAGTCAAGAAAGCAAGAAAGTCAAGAAAGCAAGCTTGACGGTTCGTTATCATGGAGCAGGTAGCCAAACACCAGCCAACAACGTGCAAACAGCAACGTGGACACGGACGGTGACGAAAGACAAGGTAACGGGCGATGTTGTGAAGACTACGGATTGGACAGCTGACAAAGCAAGCTATGACGCTGTTCCATCTCCAGTGATTCCAGGTTATACAGTAGATGTAGCAATAGTTCCGGCAGAAACAGTCACTCAAGAGGATATGGTTAAGGATGTTTATTATACTGCGGTCCCAGTAACTCCAGATAAACCAACTCCTCCAGTAGTTCCGTCAACACCGGACAAGCCAACAACTCCGACAGTTGTACCGACGACTCCTACAAAAGCAACTCCAACGAAAACAGAGATCTTGCCAAGCACAGGTGATTCTCAAGTTGGTTCAACCCTTGCAACGCTGACGGGCGTAAGTTTACTTCTATCAGCTTTCGGTTATATTGGTCATCGTAAAAAAGAAGATTGATGAATCTTTTGTAAACATATAAAAGTGATCTAAAGGTTGAATCATTCGATAGAAAGGATAAGCTTCACAAGCAACCTAACGTGGTTGATTTGTGAAGCTTCCTTTTTTTATAAAAATATTGGAACAAGATTCTTGACAAAAGAAAGGCTTCATGGTTTAATATACCCCATAAGGGTATAAATGGAGGTGCTTATGTTTCACTTATTTACGAAAATAAACAGTATTTCTACAAGTGAATTGGAACAAAAATTAAAAGAGAAAATTCAACTGCTGGATGTTCGGACGCCGTCGGAATATCGGTCTGCTCATATTAAGGGCGCAAAGAATGTCCCGCTCAATGAAATCGCAAGATACAAGCCGACAACAAATGAGACATTATATGTCATTTGTCAGTCTGGTGTGCGGAGCAAAATGGCGACCAAAAAGTTAAAGAAAAAAGGCTACGATGTTGTGAATGTTCAAGGCGGAATGAGTGCTTGGACTGGAAAAGTGGTTTAAACGTTATAAAGGAGGAAGTTGAATGAAAATCATCATTGTTGGTGGAGTTGCGGGTGGAATGTCTGCGGCGACGCGTTTAAGAAGACTAATGGAAGACGCTGAGATTATTATTTTTGAGAAAGGACCATTCGTTTCCTTTGCGAACTGTGGTCTGCCTTACTATGTTTCAGGGGAAATTGCTAATCGGGAAGATTTGTTAGTGCAAACGCCTGAGAGTTTAAAGGCACGCTTTCATCTAGATGTTCGTCCTTTTCATGAAGTGACGGCTATCTCACCAGATCAACATACAGTGACGGTTCGGCATGACGGAAAGGAATTTACAGAGAGTTACGACAGGCTGATTTTGTCTCCGGGAGCAAAGCCTTTTGTGCCTCCGATTGACGGTTTGGAAACAGCCGAAAATACTTATACTTTGCGCAATGTTCCTGACCTAGATGAGATTATGTTGGCTTTGGAGAAACAGCCAAAAGAAGCTGTGGTGATTGGGGCTGGATTCATTGGTCTTGAAATGGCAGAAAATCTTCGGAAGCGCGGTTTGAAGGTGACGATTGTTGAAAAAGCACCGCATGTTTTGCCACCGCTTGATGAAGAAATGGCTGCTTTTGTTCAAGCTGAACTGCTGAAAAACGGCATTCAAGTGATAACTTCTCAGTCTGCTACGCGATTTGAGGACAAGGGACAGGTCATTGTGCTGGAAAATGGGCAAAAGATTGCTTCTGATGTGACCATTCTGTCTGTCGGGGTGCAACCAGAGAATGCTTTGGCACAGTCAGCAGGTATTGAACTAGGACTGCGTGGTGGTATTCTAGTCAATGAGCGTTACGAAACTAGTCAACCTGATATTTATGCAGTCGGTGATGCGATTGTGGTCAAGCAAGAGATTACAGGAGAAGATGCGCTGATTTCATTGGCTTCGCCTGCCAATCGTCAAGGTCGCCAAGTGGCGGACGTGATTGCTGGGCTAGCTCGCAAGAATAAAGGTAGCATTGGTACAGCTATCGTTCGGGCATTTGACATGACGGCGGCTTCGACAGGGCTGAGCGAGCGCATTCTTCGTATGAATGGTCTACCTTATCAAGTCATTCATGTCAGTGGGAAGGATCATGCTGGTTACTATCCGGGTGCGACTGATGTGACCTTGAAGCTCCTCTTTGAGCCAACAAGTGGCAAAATTTACGGTGCGCAAGGCGTTGGGGAAAAAGGTGTTGACAAGCGGATTGATATTTTGGCGACGGCTATCAAAGGCAATCTAACGATTTTTGATTTGCCAGAGTTGGAATTTACCTATGCGCCACCGTTTGGCTCTGCTAAAGATCCAGTCAATATGCTGGGTTATGCAGCCTTAAACTTGGTAGAAGGTTTGAGCGACAATATCCAGTGGTATGAATTGGAAGATGAACTAGCTGCTGGTAAGAAATTCCTAGACGTTCGGACAGCCAGCGAATTTAAGCAAGGTCATCTGAAAGTTGATACGGTTCACATCCCGTTGAATGAGCTACGTGAGCGTTTGGAAGAGCTAGACAAGTCGCAGGACTACATCGTGAGCTGTCATAGCGGACTTCGTAGCTATATTGCTGAGCGCATTCTCAAACAAGCAGGATTTTCTGTTAAGAATCTAGATGGCGCCTTTGCCTTGTACAAAATGGTGAAACCAGAGGGAGTAGAATATGGAAACTAGTATCAGCATGCCTGAATTTTATGAAAAATACCAAACAGAGAACTTGTCCATTCTTGATGTGCGAGAAGATTATGAGTTTCAAATGGGGCACGTGCCAACGGCAAAAAATCTGCCCTTAAGCACTTTTGAGACAGGCTACAAGCAACTCAGCCCGCAGGAAAGATACTATGTCATCTGCCAATCAGGTGCACGTTCTGCGGCTGCGTGTCAGTTTTTAAGTGCGCAAGGATTTGATGTAACCAATGTAGCTGGCGGCATGAATTTCTGGCCCGGAGAGGTGGAATGACACAAAAAGACCGATTAAGTTTGCGCTTAATCGGTTTGTTGTTTTATAATTCGATAATATGAGCTTCGTAGCCAATGGCTTCTAGGAATTTGAGTAGGTCTGTCGTGTTTAAAAAGAGTGTTTTCTCATTGGTATTAGGGTGAAAACTCATTCGTTTTTCCGACATGATTTCTTTGTCAAAATAAACTTGAATGTCTTTATCGGCATTGTTTAACAATCCAAATGGAGAAACGACGCCTGCTGGCAACATCATTTTTTCAAATAGGCTGTCAGAGGATGCCATGCGGATTCTATTGGCTTTTACCAGTTCTTTAAACAAATCCATGTCCAAGCGCTTTTTGTCGTCCATGATGAGCAAGTAGTAGGCAGTTTTCTTTTTGTTAGTGAGAAACATCGTTTTGGTGCGGACGCCTTCAATGCCTTCGATAAAGCTGTCTGCTTGCTCGGTCGTAAGTGCCGGTTCGTGTTCCACGATTTCAAATGGAATGTTTAGCTTGTTTAAGGTTTCTTCTACTTTTGCGTATAAGTCCATTTTACTTGCCTCCTTTGATTTGTTTTATTACCTTTATTATATCATATTGAGGGGACTTTTCTTTCAATGGTCGACCGCCTGTCACTCCGTCGACTGGGTCGACAGCTTGCCCTGAAAGTAGTTTACTTTGTCGACTGGGTCGATAGCCTGCCCCAAAAGCGATTTACTCCGTCGACCGAGTCGATAGTCTGTCCTAAAAGCAGTTCACTCCGTCGACCGGGTCGATAGCCTGCCCTGAAAGTAGTTTACTCTGTCCGCTGGGCTGACGGTTTGCCCAGAAACAAGTTCACTTCGTTCGCCGTGCTGACGGCTTGCCTAGAAACAAGTTTGCTCTGTCCGCCGGGCTGACGGCTTGCCTAGAAACAGGTTCACTCTGTCCGCCGGGCTGACGGTTTGCCCAGAAACAAGTTCACTTCGTCCGCCGGGCTGACGGCTTGCCCAGAAACAAGTTCACTCCGTCCGCTAGGCTGACGGCTTGCCTAAAAACAGGTTCACTCTGTCCGCCAAGCTGACACTCCTTTAAGAGCTGCGTGCAGTTCTATTTTTCTAAATAAATGAGGTGATAGCTTGAATCTTGCGTTCTGCCGTGCTATGATAATATCAAATCAAACGTGTCGGTCAGCTAAGAGGAGGCGCAAAGGTTGGAAAAGGATTATAATGGCAAAGAAAAACAAGCAATTAGGTTTAGACTTTACCTTTTACTCGTACTAGTAGTGGTTGGTGAAGGTGTTTTGCTGTATTCTACGATTACAAAAATGACTATCCCCCTTCTTCTGGTGCATTTCACTTTCTTTTTTAATGGACTGAATCTGGGCCTTTCTAAAAGATTCCTAGCAGTTTTAAAACGATTTAGCAAAAAGAACAACGAAGAGAGGTTGAATTACCGTTTTATAGATACTCTTACTTTTCTTGCCTTATTTTTGTATTTAATCTCAGATAGGATCTCCCAGTCTTCACACTCGCTCATAATGGTTGTAGCCTATCCTGTATTTTGGGGGCTGATGTCAGGGATTCTGATTCAAAGCAGAAAGCAACTGTTATAAGATATAAGAAACAAACCTCAGCAGTTTTCATCGCCTGCTGAGGTTATTTTCGTTTGATAAGGTATTGGACGGCTTTTTCTAGTCGCTCTTTTTGTGCTTCTGGGTCGTCTAAAGGGTGGTCGAGGCATTCGGTGAGATTTTCGGTAATCATCAACTCAATGACCCGCTCGACACTAGAGCGCACAGCGGTTAATTGGGTGATAATGTCCGCACAGTCGCGCTCTTCCTCTATCATTTTTTGAATGCCGCGCAGTTGTCCCTCGGAGCGTTTCAGCCGCGTAATAAGCTTTGAATTTGCCATGTCCTTTTGTCCTCTGTTTATTTTTTTACATTATATCTTGAATAGACCTCTTTGTCAAAGTTCTCGCTCTTTATTTATGATATAATGAGGGAGGTATGATGTGAATGGTTTGTGTCAAACTTGGATGTTCACCATGATAGAAGTCGTCTATGAGGAGGTAAACATGTGTCAAGAATGTTATTCTAGGGAAAGTAGAAGAACGCCTTTACTGAATCCTTTGGATTGTTTGCAACACCACAGGCAGTATATTTGTGGAACATGTGGGCGTTGTATCTGCATTGAAAAAGACCCAAAGAGAGGATTGCAAAGGTGGCATTTTCCGTTTAAATCCTTAGAAATCGCAAAGCTATACTTGCGAACCGCTGATTATACGATGAAAAAGCCGTGCGGTATTTATGAAATAGAAAATAGCAAGGGAAGACTGTCTTATAAAATATTTGCAGCAAAAGAAGATTTACAAGTATTTTTAAAAAAGAATAAGGATAAAACATGTCCATTGCTGGCACCTGTTTTTACCGTTCATGAATACAAAGAGTACCCAAATACAGAAGTGCGAAAATTGACAGCTGATGAGATAAGCCGCTACATGAGTGAAAGAACTTGAATGTCACTTGCAGCAGCCAAAAACAACTTGTTTTATTATCTGCTTTATTAGGAAGATATGAAAGAAGCGACGACTGGATTTCATGGGTGTATGACGGTTTAGTTATGCCTTGATTTATGCTATAATGATAAAACACTTGAAAGAGGATAAAAGAATGAATATTCAACAACTGCGCTATGTTGTAGCCATTGCCAATAGTGGCACCTTTCGTGAAGCAGCTGAGAAAATGTATGTCAGCCAGCCGAGCTTGTCTATTGCGGTTCGGGATTTAGAAAAAGAATTGGGTTTTAAAATATTCCGTAGAACGAGCAGCGGCACATTTCTGACACGTCGAGGAATGGAATTTTACGAAAAAGCCCAAGAATTGGTCAAAGGATTTGATGTATTTCAAAATCAATACGCTAACCCAGAGGAAGAAAAGGCAGAATTTTCCATTGCCAGCCAGCACTATGATTTCTTGCCGCCTCTGATAACGGAATTTGCCAAATGCTATCCAAAAGATAAGAATTTCCGAATTTTTGAATCCACAACGGTGCAGATTTTAAACGAAGTCGCACAAGGGCACAGCGAGATTGGCATTATCTATCTGAATAACCAAAATACCAAGGGAATGATGCAGCGGATTGATAAATTGGGGTTGGAAGTGGTAGATTTGATTCCTTTTCAGACACACATTTATCTGCGGGCAGACCACCCTTTAGCTGAAAAAGATGAGTTAGTTATGGACGATTTGGTAGATTTGCCGACGGTTCGTTTTACACAGGAAAAGGACGAATATCTCTATTATTCAGAGAATTTCGTGGACACCAGCGCCAGTTCGCAGATGTTTAATGTGACGGACCGTGCTACTTTAAATGGTATTTTAGAGCGGACAGATGCTTATGCGACAGGCTCTGGATTTTTGGATAGCAATAGTGTAAACGGCATTACGGTGATTCGATTAAAAGACAATTTGGAAAACCGCATGGTTTATGTCAAACGCGAAGAAGTAGAGCTTTCACCGGTCGGTGCAGCTTTTGTTGCTGTGATGGAAGAATATTTTGCAAAAAGAGGTGAAAAATGAAACGAAAAGTGACCGTGCCGATTGTGATTGTAGCCTTGATTGCGCTGGATCAATGGGTCAAGTTTGAAATTGTCAAAAACATTCAATTAGGCGAAGTAAAGCCTTTCATTCCAAAGATTTTGAGTTTGACTTATTTGCGAAATACAGGAGCGGCATTTTCAATTCTGGAGAACCAGCAATGGTTGTTTGCGGTAATTACTTTAGTGGTGATTGGAGCTGCTATTTGGTATTTGAGCAAGCACATCAAAGGTTCTGTCTGGTTGCTGTCTGCTCTGAGTTTGATTATTGCAGGTGGAATTGGAAATTTTATTGACCGCATGCGCCAAGGTTTTGTCGTGGATATGTTTCAGCTCGATTTTATCAATTTTGCAATTTTTAATGTTGCGGATAGTTATCTGACGATTGGCGTGCTTGTGCTGATAGTGATGATGTTAAAGGAAGAGGACAATGCAAGTTAAAGTAGAGATTGGCGGTGTACGATTGGACAAGGCGGTTGCTGATTTGACACCATTATCCCGCAGCCATGCCAATGAGCAAATCAAAAATGGACAAATCTTAGTCAATGGGCAAGTGAGGAAAGCAAAGTATGCTGTCAAGGCAGGCGATGTGATTACTTATGAATTGCCCGAACCAGAAGCGCTGGAGTATGTTGCAGAAAATCTGCCGCTAGATATTGTTTATCAGGATGAAGATGTCGCAGTGGTGAACAAGGCTCAAGGCATGGTGGTGCATCCCAGTGCAGGGCATACGAGCGGAACGCTGGTCAATGCGCTGATGTACCACATCAAGGATTTGTCCGGTATCAATGGTGTTTTGCGTCCTGGAATTGTTCATCGGATTGACAAAGACACATCAGGATTGTTGATGATTGCCAAGAACGATGATGCGCATATCAAGCTCGCTGAGGAATTAAAAGATAAAAAATCCCTACGGAAGTATTGGGCTATTGTGCATGGCAATCTGCCGAATGATAGAGGCGTTATTGAAGCACCGATTGGACGCAGTGAAAAAGATAGAAAAAAACAAGCTGTAACAGCAAAAGGAAAACCAGCTGTTACACGTTTTCACGTTTTAGAACGTTTTGGCAATTATACGCTGGTAGAATTGCAGCTGGAAACAGGTCGTACGCATCAAATTCGTGTGCACATGGCTTATATTGGTCACCCAGTGGCAGGTGATGAAGTATATGGACCACGTAAAACGCTAAAAGGGCACGGTCAATTTTTACATGCTAGAACGCTTGGATTTACTCATCCTAAGACGGGAGAAGTCATGGAATTTACAGCAGAAGCGCCAGCTATTTTCCAAGAAACACTAGAGAAATTGAGAAAAGAAATGAAGTGAGAAAAGACTCTTTGTGCTTCATTTCTTTTTTATTTTGCTCGAAATTTTGGTATAATAATGCAATGTATCAGGCTGGGGAGAGAGTAGAAATGAAGTATAAACGGATTGTATTTTAGTAGAGGAAACATTATCAAAGCCGTTGCTGCGTCTTATAAACGCACTCAGGAACTGGGAAAATGAAATAAACAAATTTGTGGTATACTTTAGTGTAAAAATCGGGAGGTAAGGAAATGTTTTTCCAACCATTTCAAAATGAAATATTGATTAAAAAACTACTTCGAGATTTATATGGTGAAGATATATCATTACGTCCGTTATCAGGTGGGACTGAGAACTTAAATTATGTAATGAATGAACGAGTTGTTGTGCGTATTCTCTATCTTCCTCAGACTTCTCTGCTTTTTTCTGAGGCGGAATCTTATTTGCAGAGAGAAATTCAATTTGCAAATGCGTTGCGCGAGGAAGGATTGAATGATTTTGCTTATCTTCCTTTTCAAGACGGAGAGTGGATTTTCTCATTAAGTGTTAATAAAGGCACTATATATGTAATGCAATCTGTCTATTTAAAAGGAGAAATCGTTTCTTTTGAGAAAAATATAATTCCTCAGATAGCTCAAAAAATCGTTCGTTTTCATGATTTCTCAAAGGAAAATTTTACAGAATATCAGAGAATTCCAGTCTATGATGATTTGGTTTCTAGTTTGCATATTAGGTCACTCTCTTATGAAAAGGAATTAGAAAAGGATATTCC
Source organism: Streptococcus constellatus (assembly GCF_902167705.1). GTDB lineage: Bacteria > Bacillota > Bacilli > Lactobacillales > Streptococcaceae > Streptococcus > Streptococcus constellatus_A. Next base: position 160,125 of record NZ_CABHMZ010000003.1, read on the forward strand.
AAATTATAAAGATTATTGGGAATTATTCCAAATAAATACAAGTATTTTAAAGAAAGCGAAACAAGCTCAGTCTGCCTTTTTCATTCATAACGATTTGCACGCTGACAATATTCTTTTTCACAAAGGTAAATTAAATATTCTAGACTTTGGTGATGCACGTTATTCTCTTCCAGAGGAAGATATTGGAACATTTTTGTGGGGCTTGTCTTTGAAAACTAATGTTGCGTCATTTACTGAACTGGCTAACTTGTTTTTTGCAAATTATACTAGGGAAATCAATCCAGAACTTTGTTACCGTTTTGCTTTGCAGCGTTTCTTAGAAATTCATTTATTTTACTTGGTAGAAAATCAAAAGAACAGCACCTTAATGAAGTATCAAAAGGCAAAATTTACAAAAGAGAAAGCGATGATTGACTATTTAAGCAATCACATTTCCTTTAGAAATTAGTCATTTTCTTTAATTTGTCAAATTTTTTATTTTATAGTAAAATAGGAAAGTATGATAAATTTTAGGCAAAATGCTTAGAGATGATTAGTGAGGAGAGAAGATGAATCAATTACCAAATTGTCCAAAATGCAACTCAGAATATGTTTACGAAGATGGTTTACTATTAGTTTGTCCAGAATGTGCTTATGAATGGAATCCGGCAGAAGTCCTTGAAGAAGATGATCGTATCAGAGCGATTGATGCAAATGGCAATCAACTTGCGGACGGAGATACTGTCACTCTCATCAAAGATTTAAAAGTCAAAGGTGCTCCAAAGGATTTGAAACAAGGGACGCGCGTGAAAAACATTCGGATTGTAGAAGGAGACCATAATATTGACTGCAAGATTGACGGTTTTGGTGCGATGAAGCTTAAATCAGAATTTGTTAAGAAAATCTGAGGTTGATGATGAAGCGAAATGTAATTTTTTATAGTCGCATGGTGCTGTTTATCTTAGGATTTGTAGGAGTTTATCTTGAAATTACACAGCATGGCGGTTTGGGCATGCTCATGTATTACACTGTTTTGTCTAACATGATCGTAACAGCTTTCACAGCCTATTTGCTATATCTAATGGCGCGTTCTGAAAGTCGTTGGCAAACGCAAACACTCTTTCGGATCAAAGGCGGTATCACGATGTGTATCATGATTACTTGTGTGATTTACCATTTCATGCTTGCTCCATTAGCAACTGATTTTTATCGGCTAGAAAATTTCTTATGCCATTACATTGTGCCGCTATGGTTTTTAGTAGATACCTTGTTTTTTGATAAACGCTCACAATATCGGTGGTTTGACCCATTTACTTGGACTAGTCTGCCTTTACTTTACATGGCTTTTGCCCTGTTTAATGGTCTGGTCATCAAGTGGTCTATTCCAGGTGCCAAAGACAGTCCGTTTGCTTATTTCTTTTTAAACATTCCCAAATATGGTTGGCCTTATGTCTTGCAGTGGTCCTTCAAAATCTTTATTGGTTATTTGCTTGCGAGCTTTTTGCTCTACGGAATTATGTCCCTATCTTCACGTAGGAAATTGTCTTCTTAATACTTGGCAAAGCAGATTTTGTCTGAAGAAAAACTTTTTTGAGTCATTTTCTTCAGACTTTTTTCCTGCTGAAAAATTAAATTACTTGAAACTAAGCTGAAAATTTGCCTCTTTATTTATATTGTTGCGATTTGCAATCTTTAGTCATCTGTAAGCTATTCAAATTTATGAAAACAATGAGATAAGAAAATAGTTTTATTACATCTCTGATATAAAGAAAAAGTTTATTTATTTGATAATATTTCTATAAAAATTATGGCTAAAGTAACTTTTTCAACCCATTGATATATTCCTGATACCGCTTTTTCCTCAATTTATAAATTGCTTCATAGATATGTTGGTAATGAATGTCATAAAAATTCATTGAGAAGTTGATGAGGATATGTTCCTTCTCAGGAAACAAGCTCTTGATATAAGTCGAAATATGTTGATCCGCCACAATTATGCTCGTCTCTTCATGGGCTTGTAAGTGTAGAGAATTATTCAAAAAATCAATTACCACAATCCGAGTAATAGAAGGTGGAATATTTCTTGAAAAAGCATTCTTTAAAGTGGTTACATCTGCATTGTTACTTGCAAAAATGTACAGTGGAATGGGTGCCATATTAGCATAAATCAGCTCCTGCAGCTGAATGGTTACGTGATAAATGTGGTACTTGTGTACTTCACCCGTCAATCCTAGCTCTTTCATCCATTCTTTTACAAGTGAACTCAAAAGGAGATAAAGTGGGTCAAACAATCCGCGATGATCGTATTGGAAAATGTAAGAATTGGGTACCAGACTCTGTAAATTGCAGAGAAAAGGTTTCAAAAAGAAAAGCATAACAATCCGAAACGGTTGAGAGTCAGTCAGCTCATCTCCGAATAACAAGCGAAATTTTTGAATGAGCGGCACCAACATTCCTTGTTTTGTGACAATATCGAGAGCAGCATTGCAATCGTGCTCCAGCCATTTGTCTTTAAAGAAAGGATTGGGAGCAGTACAATAGGCTAAAAAGAGATAATCATAGTCTGCTTGTGTAAACGTCACTTTTAGAGCGGGTTCTAAGATTTTCTTGGTTAAGGCTAGTAATTTGGAATAGACAAAGAGTGTTTTGAGTTTCTCCAATTCTTGTGAGGCGGGCAGAACCAGAGGAAATCCCTTTCGTTTCCACATTAGCACCACGAGAATAGAAAAGAAGCGACTTTCTTCTGTAGCTTCTTCAAAGGCTTTTTGCGAGAGGTGGGCGTTAGAAGAACGAATCCATTGATAAACGAGCTTCAACTCTTTGTCTTTAATCTCATACAGATGAATGCCAAATTTATATTCCAACAAGGCGATAAGGAAACGAATGCGGTATTCTGGTCCTATGACCTGATATTTGTCTAAAGATAGTCCGACTTCTTTCAGAAAGTCCAGACACTTATCACGTATTCGGTAGCCGGTTGCTCTAGAAATGTATTCCTTTTGGATGAAACAAATGAAACTCTCTTTTTCCTCTTGCAAGAAATAGCGCAAGAGGTGGAGAAAAGTTGAACTTTGATAAATCCGATGAAAACAGACCGAAGGATTGATTTTTGTCATCAGGTCTAAGTGAACCGTGTCTTTTAGAACTCTCAGACAAAATAAATCATTGAATTCCTCTTCTAATTCTGCTAGATGTTGATAGATGATTTTTTCACTAAATTCACTGAGTTGTGCTAGTTGCTCAATATCAATCGTTTGAAATTCTAGAATAATTTGTAAAATAGTTGCTTTATTTAAAATAGATTCTTCCAAATATTTATCTAACATAGACGATTCTCCCTCTATTTTTTTAAATTACCATAGAAAGAAAGGGCTTGTCAACTAAGATTTTAGAAAAACCAGCATCGTGGACATTATTGGGAGCAATTGAGGTTAAAAGGGACGGGATTTTGCTGGGCTTGTCTCATTTTTAGCAAGCTTTTTTGCATTCAATTGAGAAAAAGGAGGAGATAATCTATTCATATTTATTTTGGTTAAGTCTTTTTGGAGTGAAAATATCTCTTTTGAGACTTGTATTTAATTGTATGACAATTTTTGAATAGATAGGTGTATAATAAATATAGCAATTATAAATGATTTCATAATCTTTGAAGTAGATTTACTCACTACAAATATTATAGAGCCGATATTATTAAATCCTAGTCTTCATGCGTGCATTATTCCAAGCCAAAATAAAAAAGAATTTGAAGAAATCATTCCAAATCATCTGAAAGATAGGATTTACTATTTAGACTATCAAAACGATGGACTTGTAAAATGGAATGATAGGGTGTATGAAAAAGTACTTGAAGTGGCTGGTAGTGATAAAACGGGCACTAGCATATTGTGAAAAATTTTGTTAAGATAGAAAACAATTAGGAGGACATCATGGATTTAGCAGAAATTAGAAGAGAAATTGATCAAATAGATGCAGATTTGATTGCTTTATTAGAAAAAAGAATGGCTTTGGTGAGTCAAGTTGCTCTTTATAAACGTCAGACTGGAAAAGCTGTCTTGGATACCCAACGTGAACAAGTTATTCTAGAGAAAGTTGCAAATAGTGTACATGAAAAACAGTACGAGGAAACCATTGTTCAGACTTTTTCAGATATTTTAAAACATTCACGTGCTTATCAAGACCGGCATATCTAATAATGAGGGCAATAAAATGAAAAAAGTAGATAGCGTAGAATGGCTTGATATTGGGAAACGAACGATAGCTATTACGGTATTGTCCATTCTCATAGGATTAGTGATTGGAGTTATTGATACGATATTTGGGCGAACTCTTCTATTTTTAAGTGAAGTTCGCTCAATATATCCCTTTTACTTGATTCCTTTTTTAGCTTTGGCAGGATTAGCGATTGTATTTCTTTATCAAAAATACGGTAAAAAAAGTAGCAAAGGAATGACCTTGATTTTTGAAGTAGGGCATGGTGTAGAGGAATATATTCCAAAACGCTTGATTCCTCTCGTTATAGTGAGAACTTGGATGACGCACCTTTTTGGTGGCTCAGCTGGTCGAGAAGGAGTAGCAGTACAATTAGGAGCAACAGTTTCTCATTGGTTTGGCAAGAAATTTTCTATTCCCAATACTTCAAAAATCTTTTTAGTCACAGGAATGGCTGCTGGTTTTGCTGGACTGTTTCAAACACCATTGGCGGCAATTTTGTTTGCAATGGAAGTCTTGGTTGTAGGAACCTTGCAACTGACCGCTCTGTATCCTGCAATGATAGCTTCCTTTGTTGCTTCTTGGACATCGCATGTTTTAGGACTTGAAAAATTTGCACAGCCAATTTCTGTTCATTTGGCATTGTCACCGATGCTTCTTATCAAATTAGTGATTCTTGGAGTTCTATTTGGATTTTGTGGCAATGTATTTGCTTATGCTCTTTCATGGAGCAAAAAGAAAGCAGCAATTGTTTTTCCAAATCCCTACAAACGGATTGCGGTGATGGGGATATTTTTAAGTATTATCTTTCTGTTGTTAGATAAAGGACGCTACTCAGGGCTTGGAACAAATTTGATTACAGCCAGTTTTGCTGGTCAGCCCGTCTATGTATATGATTGGCTCTTCAAATTACTTCTAACAGTTTTGACATTAGCTGCAGGCTTTCAAGGCGGAGAAGTAACACCGCTTTTTGCAATTGGTGCAAGCTTAGGTGTGTTGCTAGCAGGTTTATTTGGACTCCCGGTTGGTTTGGTTGCTGCGTTGGGCTATGCCGCTGTTTTTGGAAGTGCAACATCTACTTTTTTAGGCCCTATTCTAATCGGCTGTGAAGTATTTGGCTTTACTAATTTCCCCTATTTTTTCATAGTCTGTGTGGTAGCCTTTTCTCTACATCGCCAGCATTCAATTTATGGAGCTCAGAAAATTCGATATTGAAGAATGTTCTCCTGCAAGGTTTTGACTTGTAGGAGATTTTTGTTTTGTGTTATACTAGAAAAAGCAATATTAGAAAAGGGAAATCATGACAAAAGCAGATACTATTTTTAAAGAAAATATTCGAAAAATTTTACATGAAGGTGTTTTTTCTGAAAATGCACGCCCTCGTTATAAAAACGGGAAAGTGGCTAATTCTAAGTATATCACCGGTTCTTTTGCTGAATATGACCTGAGCAAGGGAGAATTTCCTATCATAACGCTTCGCCCGATTGCTATCAAGTCAGCTATCAAAGAGGTGCTCTGGATTTACCAAGACCAATCCAATAGCTTAGATATTTTAGAAGAAAAGTACAATGTCCACTATTGGAACGATTGGGAAGTGGGAGATACTCGCACGATTGGCTTGCGTTATGGAGCGGTGGTTAAAAAGCATGATATTATCAATAAAATTTTGAAACAATTGGAGATCAATCCGTGGAATCGACGAAACATTATTTCGCTTTGGGATTATGAAGCTTTTGAAGAAACAGAAGGCTTATTGCCTTGTGCCTTTCAGACCATGTTTGATGTGCGTCGTGTAGATGGTGAAATCTATCTGGATGCAACTCTGACACAACGCTCAAATGATATGCTCGTGGCGCATCATATCAATGCCATGCAGTATGTAGCATTGCAAATGATGATTGCCAAGCATTTTGGCTGGAAAGTTGGTAAATTCTTTTATTTTGTCAACAACTTGCATATTTATGATAATCAATTTGAACAGGCAGAGGAATTGCTTCGACGTGAACCAACTAACTGCCTGCCACGCTTGGTTTTAAATGTTCCAGACGGAACCAACTTTTTTGATATTAAAGCAGAAGATTTTGAATTAGTTGATTATGATCCTGTTAAGCCGCAGTTGAAATTTGATTTAGCTATTTGAGATTGGTACAGGACTTTCAAAAAGATAGCAAATTCTTTGACTCAATAAAATTATATTTGTTTAGTTCTATGTTTAGAATTTTTAAACTTATAATTCAAAGATCCGAGGCTTTTGCTTCAACTTTCTTGTGCAATATAAATTGGTGTTGATTTGATAGTTAAAATCAGCCTTTTTTACTGAAATTTGATAAAATAGAAATATCAATTCAAAGGATGAGGAAATGACAAAGAAAATTGTAGCTATTTGGGCGCAAGATGAGAATGGCTTGATTGGGCGAGACAACACATTGCCTTGGCATTTACCAGCTGACCTCAAGCATTTTAAAGAAACGACAACTGGGCAGGCTATTTTAATGGGTAGGGTGACATTTGACGGAATGAACCGCAGAGTATTGCCCAATCGTACTACGATTATTTTAACGAGATACAAATCTTATCAGGCAGAGAATGAGCGAGTTCTGGTGTTTCATGATGTTGACTCTGTTATGAAATGGTATGAGACTCAGGAAAAAACTCTTTATATTATCGGTGGCGGTCAGATTTTTTCTGCATTCGAGCCTTTAGTTGATGAGTTGATTGTGACGCGTATTCATGCTAGTTTACAGGGGGATACTTATTTCCCGAAAGATTTTGATATGACGAAATTTCATGAGCTCTCTCGTTCTTTTTATGCCAAAGACGAAAAGAATGAATATGGCTTTACTGTAACAACCCTTCAGAGAAAGGAGTCGTAAATGGAACGTAGTATTTTCGGATTTTTTACGGCTCTTTTGTGTGTCGTTTGTGTTATAGCGGCCACACAAGCATTTCGTAAGAAACGGTATGGATTGTCAGTTCTCTTTTGGCTGAATGCTTTTACAAATTTGGTGAATAGTATTCATGCTTTTTATATGACCCTGTTTAAATAATAAGAAATGAATGAAAAAGAATGAACAACGAATAGAATTGGAGTGAAAAATGCCTACAAATCGTACGAACGAAATGATGGTTTATTGTTCTTTTTGTGGTAAAAGTCAAGAAGAAGTGCAAAAGATCATCGCAGGAAATAATGCATTTATTTGTAATGAATGTGTGGAATTAGCGCAAGAAATTATTAGAGAAGAATTGGCAGAAGAAGTGCTGGCAGACTTGTCAGAAGTGCCAAAACCACAAGAACTACTCAATATTTTGAATCATTATGTGATTGGGCAAGACCGTGCTAAGCGAGCATTGGCCGTTGCTGTTTACAATCACTATAAGCGTATCAATTTTCATGATAATCGTGAAGAAGAGGAAGATGTCGAATTGCAGAAATCCAACATTCTCATGATTGGTCCAACTGGTTCTGGCAAGACCTTTCTCGCTCAAACTTTAGCGAAAAGTCTGAATGTTCCTTTTGCGATTGCAGACGCGACAGCTTTGACGGAAGCTGGGTATGTAGGGGAAGATGTTGAGAATATTCTCTTAAAGCTCTTACAAGCAGCAGATTTCAATATTGAACGTGCAGAACGTGGCATCATCTATGTAGATGAGATTGACAAAATTGCGAAGAAAAGCGAGAATGTATCTATAACTCGTGATGTATCTGGTGAAGGCGTTCAGCAAGCCCTGCTAAAAATCATTGAAGGAACTGTTGCCAGTGTACCTCCGCAAGGTGGTCGCAAGCACCCTCAACAAGAAATGATTCAAGTAGATACCAAGAATATTCTCTTTATCGTTGGTGGTGCATTTGACGGTATTGAAGAAATTGTCAAACAACGTCTAGGCGAAAAAATTATCGGTTTTGGTCAAAATAATAAAGCCATTGATGAAAATAGTTCTTATATGCAAGAAATTATTTCTGAAGATATTCAAAAATTTGGTCTTATTCCTGAATTGATTGGTCGTTTGCCTGTGTTTGCAGCGCTTGAGCCTTTGACAGTTGATGATTTGGTGCGAATCCTTCGCGAGCCTAAGAATGCTTTAGTGAAACAATATCAAGCGCTTCTTTCTTATGACGATGTCAAATTGGAGTTTGATGATGATGCTCTCCAAGAGATTGCCAACAAAGCCATTGAACGCAAGACAGGTGCTCGTGGATTGCGCTCGATTATCGAAGAAACCATGATGGATGTCATGTTTGAAGTACCAAGTCAAGAAAATGTGAAGTTAGTGCGGATTACCAAGGAAGCAGTAGACGGAACAGATAAGCCGATTTTAGAAACAGCATAAAGAGGTGTGCAATGGAAATTAACACACACAATGCAGAAATTTTGCTAAGCGCAGCAAATAAATCTCATTATCCGCAAGATGAGATTCCTGAAATTGCCCTTGCCGGGCGATCCAATGTTGGAAAATCTTCCTTTATCAATACATTGTTAAATCGAAAAAATCTAGCTCGAACTTCTGGTAAACCAGGAAAAACGCAACTGCTGAATTTTTTCAACATTGATGACAAGCTTCGCTTTGTGGATGTCCCAGGCTATGGTTATGCTAAAGTTTCTAAAACAGAACGAGCAAAGTGGGGCAAGATGATTGAGGAATATCTGACGAGCAGGGAAAATCTCAGAGCAGTTGTCAGTCTAGTGGATTTTCGTCATGAGCCAAGTGCAGACGATGTACAAATGTACGAATTTCTCAAATATTATGAAATACCAGTTATTGTTGTAGCTACAAAAGCAGATAAAGTTCCACGCGGCAAATGGAACAAGCACGAATCAGTCATTAAGAAAAAGTTAGATTTTGATAAAAATGATGATTTTATTGTTTTTTCATCTGTTAATAAAGATGGTTTAAATGCAGCTTGGGATGCGATTTTGGAAAAAATTTAGGAATTGAAGAGAAACTGAGAATCATTGTACTGCCCCCAAAAGTTGGACAAGAAAAATCTAACTTTTTGGGGGCAGTACTTTTCTCGGTTTTTTATAATGAATCTGTCACCAAATTGTAACTAAGTAATGAGTATTTTATGTTATAATCAAAATATATTATACTGGAGAAATAAGCTATGAGAAAGAAGAAATTGAAAAAAAGAGTTTTAATAATTCTGGCTTTGGTGGCTGCTGCTTTATTGGTTAGTGCAGTTTTATCTAAGCAAGTTCACCCAGCTAGTGCCAATGACGAGACTTACCAACGCCCGTTGACTCAAACAGAAGTGTTCATTTCACAAATTGGTGAAACTGCTCGTCAATTGGGACAAGAAAATGATTTGTATGCTTCGGTTATGATTGCACAAGCCATTCTGGAAAGTAATTCTGGACGTTCTGCTTTATCAGCTGCTCCTCATCATAATTTGTTTGGTATCAAAGGAAAATATGCTGGGCAATCAGCAACAATGGCTACACTAGAAGATGACGGGCAAGGAAATACTTATAATATCAATGCAGAATTTAGATCCTATCCAAGTTATTTTGAATCTTTACAAGATTATGTGGCAATTTTAAAACATAGCCGTTACACTTATGCTTGGAAGGGTAATACGACCAGCTATATGAATGCGACAGCCGCTTTGACAGGTGTTTATGCGACGGATACAAGTTATAATGTTAAGTTGAATAATTTGATTCAACAATATAATTTGACACAATACGATGTACCAAATGTGCAAGCAACCAATGTTGCAACGACTAACAAAGTTTACAATCCTTATCGCCAACAATACACAACGCAAGAAGTGTTAGATTTGGATGTTGCTTGGGCAAATCGTCATCAATAATATTGCATATTGAGGAGAGATTGGGATAAAAATCCTAATCTCTTTTTGTTTACTATTAAATAAAAAGTCTGTTGAAGCATTCTATAAAGAAAACGCTTCCTAAATCGGAAAGTTTGTGATATAATGAGCATGTTGTTTTTGCGACAATAAGGACAAAAAGGAAGATGAAAATGACAGAATCATTATTTATTGCAAAAATTGAATATGCGTGTCACAAAAAAGAAGAGTTATTTAACGGAAGTAAAATGAAATATGCAATTCGTTCGATGTATGCAGGAGCATTTCTGACATTGAGTACAGCGGCAGGTGTTATCGCAGCAGATGTAATGAATGGGCTTGTTTCAGGGGCTGGTCGCTTTGTTTTTCCGTTTATTTTTGCTTGGGGACTGATTTACATTCTCTTTTTAAATGCTGAATTAACCACTTCAAATATGATGTATTTAACGGCAGGAACGTTTTTAAAGAAGATAAATTGGAAAAAGGCTTTGCTCATTTTACTATATTGTACATTTTTTAATTTGGTAGGTGCTCTTTTTGTTGGTTTTCTCTTTAATCAAACCAGTGCATTTACTCACCTCACATCAAATGGTTTTCTTGCTGGAATAGCAGAGCATAAATTGTCTCGCCCTAATCAGCTCGTCATTTTTGAAGGGATTATTGCAAATATCTTTGTTAATATTGCGATTTTGTCTTATTTACTGTTGAAAAATTCAACTGCAAAAATTTTGATTGTTATTTCTGCCATTTATATGTTTGTTTTTTTGACCAACGAGCACTTGGCAGCTAATTTTGCATCATTTTCTTTAGTGGCTTTTAATAAAATAGCTGGGCAAATTGAAGTTTTCAATCTTTCAAATATTTTACGGCATTTTAGCGTTACTTTTTTAGCTAATTGGATTGGCGGAGGACTTTTGATTGGTCTGCCTTACGCTTTTCTGAATCGAGATGAAGATACTTATGTAGATTGAAACTAGACTGTTTATACATAAAAATATATGTTTACAAAAAAGCAAATAAAAAGAAGGGAAACGTTTCTCTTCTTTTTATTTGTTTTAAATTTAAATCTGTTGTCACACTAAGACAAAAGATATTCGGTCTCAGTTTACTGTATCCGCTAACAAATCGCAGAGAAGGCTATATTATGATAAAATAGAACTAGTTTTGTATAAGAAAAGAGATTTCATGAAAGATTTATTGAAATATTTTAAGGGTTATATCAAAGAATCCTTGTTAGGACCGCTGTTTAAATTGTTAGAAGCTAGTTTTGAATTATTGGTGCCAATTTTGATTGCAACGATTGTTGACCAAACAATCCCTAAAAAAGATAGCACGCATCTTTATACCATGGTCTTTTTACTGGTTATCCTAGCATCGTTTGGTGTTGTCGTGGCGATTATTGCTCAATATTATTCCTCAAAAGCAGCGGTAGGTTTTACACGTCAATTAACCAAAGATTTATATCAAAAAATTATGCGTTTGCCAAAAGCTAATCGAGATAACTTGACGACATCTAGTCTGGTCACTCGTTTGACAAGCGATACTTATCAAATTCAGACCGGTATCAATCAATTTCTTCGTCTTTTTTTGCGTGCGCCGATTATTGTTTTTGGCTCGATTATCATGGCATTTTTGATTAGTCCAAGTATTACGCTATGGTTTTTGCTCATGGTTGTCATCCTAACTGGTATTATCTATATCATGTCACGCTTGGTAAATCCGCTTTACGCTAAAATTCGCCAAATTACAGATAAAATTGTCAATATGACACGCCAACAACTGCAAGGTATGCGTGTTATCCGTGCCTTTGGGCAAACAAATAAAGAAATTCATGAGTTTAGAGATACCAATGAAATCTATAAAACCTGGCAGATAAAAACAGGAGTTTGGTCCAGCTTGATTAGCCCGTTGACTTTTTTAGTGGTAAATAGCACATTGGTCATGGTTATTTGGCATGGGAATCTAGCTATTGGACAGAATTTACTGACGCAAGGGAAATTAGTTGCTTTGGTCAATTACCTTTTGCAAATTTTGATAGAACTGTTGAAATTAGCTATGCTCGTCACTTCTTTGAATCAAAGTTACATCAGCGCTGGACGAATCCAAGAAGTCTTTGAACAGGAAGAGGAAGATGTGTTAGCAGAACTGCTAAATACACATTCTGTTGGCGCTCAATCTATTTCTGCTGAAAATGTTACCTTTACCTATCCACAAGCTGCTAGTCCAGCTTTGGAAAATATTTCGTTTGATTTGCTATCTGGTCAGACTTTGGGCGTGATTGGAGGAACAGGCTCAGGGAAATCAACTTTAGTGCAACTCTTAGCGCATTTGTATACGATTGATGCTGGTCAGTTGACTATTTTCAAAAATGGTCGAAGCCCTCGAAATCTGAAAGAATGGCGCACTTGGATGAGCTTGGTACCGCAAAAAGCAGAATTGTTTCGCGGAACGATTCGCTCAAACTTGTCGCTGGGTCTGGAAGATGAGGTGACGGACGAACAACTCTGGTGGGCTCTTGACGTTGCGCAAGCTAGTGACTTTGTACGGGAAAAAGAAGGTCAGCTAGATGCAGTGGTAGAAACTTTTGGTCGGAATTTTTCCGGTGGTCAACGACAACGGTTGACGATTGCGCGAGCGATCTTACAAAAAGTACCTTTTCTTGTGCTGGATGATTCCACTTCGGCACTTGATTATTTAACAGAAGCCAAACTATTACAAGCGATTAAAGAACAATTAAAGAGCACGAGTTTGATTTTAATTTCTCAACGAACCAATAGCTTGCGGGCAGCCGATCAAATACTTGTCTTAGATAAGGGTCGGCAGGTAGCTCTTGGTGCACATGAAGATTTGCTTCAAACGAGCGCTATTTATCGAGAAATTCATCTCTCACAACATAGTAAGGAGGAAAAGCATGAAAACGAGGTATTCTAAAAGTGGTCTGAAACGCCTTGCAAGTGATTTATTGCAGCAGCAATGGCTTTTCCTACTAGCTACAATTGGAACGATTGTTCAGGTTGCCTTGACTATTTATTTGCCGATTTTGATTGGAAATGCAGTTGATAGTGTTCTACTTCCCGATGCAAGTCAGCATTTGCTTCCAATTCTTTCTAAAATGGGTCTGGTGATTGTTGCCAATACAGCGATTCAGTGGCTCAATCCTTTAATCTATAATCAGTTGATTTATAGCTATAGTCGGAAACTTCGGGATGCTGTCATTCAAAAAATTCATCGTCTTCCCTTAGCTTATCTTGATCGTCAAGGGAGTGGTGATTTAGTAAGCCGTTTGACGACAGACGTGGAGCAGCTAAATAATGGTCTGCTTATGGTTTTCAATCAGTTTTTTGTAGGCGTGTTGACTATTCTTGTAACGATTGTGACAATGGCAAGTATTGACTTTTTCATGATGATATTAGTCTTGCTTTTAACCCCTTTATCTATGCTGATTGCTCGGTTTATTGCCCGTAAAAGCTACAAGCTGTTTCAAAAACAAACGACGGCACGGGGGCTTCAAACACAACTGATTGAAGAAAGTCTCTCTCAAGAAAGTTTGATTCAAAGTTTTAATGCTCAAGAGCAGTTCATTGAGGATTTTACAAAAGGCAATGAGAGCTATGCGGATTACTCTCAAGAAGCGATTTTTTATTCCTCTACTGTTAATCCAGCAACGCGCTTTGTGAATGCTCTTATTTATGCCATTGTTGTAGGATTTGGTGCAGTTCGTATCATCAATGGCTCCAGCTTTACGGTCGGACAATTAGTGACTTTTTTAAATTATGTCAACCAATACACCAAGCCTTTCAACGATATTTCGTCTGTTATGGCTGAACTACAAAGCGCCCTTGCTTGTGCAGAGCGCTTGTACATGATTTTAGATGAAAAAGAAGTTGTGGAAACTGGGAAAGAAGAACTTACGAGTGAGGCAGTACGGGGAGCGATTCGTTTTGAACATGTCCGTTTTGGTTATGAAAAAAATAACCCCTTGATTCACGATTTAAATATGACCATTCAAGCAGGAAGCAAAGTTGCTATTGTCGGTCCAACTGGTGCTGGAAAATCGACTTTAATCAATCTCCTCATGTGCTTTTATAATGTAGATGCGGGTAAGATTAAGCTAGACGACATAGATATTACAGACTACACCAGAGTCTCATTTCGCCAGCAGTTTGGTATGGTTTTACAGGAAACATGGCTGAAGACAGCGACGATTCATGAAAATATTGCTTTTGGGCGACCAGAAGCGAGCCGAGAAGAAGTAGTTGCAGCAGCTAAAGCTGCGAATGCTCATTTCTTTATTCAGCAATTGCCAAATAGCTATGATACCTATCTAGCAGATGCAGGGGATTCTTTGTCCCAAGGACAACGCCAGCTATTGACCATTGCGCGTGTTTTTCTAGCAGTTCCAAAAATTTTGATTTTGGATGAGGCTACTTCCTCTATTGATACGCGGACTGAAGTGCTTATTCAGGAGGCTTTTAATAAGCTAATGGTAGGACGAACCAGTTTTATTATTGCTCATCGCTTGTCTACTATTCAGAATGCAGATATCATTTTAGTGCTTGTTGACGGAGATATTGTGGAACATGGCAGTCATCAAGAGCTGATGCAAGCAAAAGGCGTTTATTACCAAATGCAGACAGCTCAAGGGAGCTTGGCTGTTTAGAGAACAAATTTATAGCTGTTCATTTCTGGCTTGCTCTAGTCCTGTTTCGGTCAAGCGATAGATTTTTTGACAGATTTCTTTTAGAAAAGTACGATCATGTGAAACGGTAATGATAGCGCCGCTATAGTCTGTAAAAAGTTTTCGTACTTGTGGCTGCGAAGTGGGGGAAAAGTTGCGTGTCGGCTCATCTAGCAACAAGACATTTGCTTGCTCTAATACCATTTTTAGAAGGAGTAATTTGGCCTTTTGTCCGCCAGATAGTTGAGAAACGGGATGTTGTACTTCATTGCGCGTGAATTGCAGACTGGCTAGGTGCGTGAGGATTTTTTCTCGCTCAATAGCCTCTCCTGTGGATGTTAGAAAATCTATTGGAGAATCGGCTTCGTTCAACATATCCTGATAATTTTGAGGCATATATCCTAGTGTAATGTCTCTTTTATTTTGCAATAGATTTCGTAGTTCTTTGAGAAAAGTAGATTTACCGACACCATTTTCACCAATAATCCCAATCTTTTCCTGCCCTAAGAGTTCAAAATTTATATTTTTGGCTAAGGTACGTTCCCCTACCTTCAAACACATCTGTTCGAGAATGACTACTCTTTTTGCAGATGGCAGAGGAGTGATAGTAGAAAATTGTAGATTGATAGTATCTGCCTGTGTAGGTAATTCTGTTATCTTGGCGCCTTCTCGTTCAAAACGTTTTTCTTGCGAGAGGACATTTTTCATTTTTTTAGCCACTAATCTTCCAGCCGTGCTATCATGGGTGTTGCGCAGCACATGCTCTACACTTTGCTTGACACGACGATGTTTTTCCATTGTTTTTTCATATTCTTCGCGTTCTTTTCTTGCGTTTTTAGTTTGCTTTTCAAATGCAGCTTGTCGTTGCTGGCTGTAATGTTCATAATCAAGATTCTGTACGGTCGTCCGAGCTTCTTGCTTTTTCTTAACCAATTCCAAATGTACGATTTTTGTCGCTGCATGACTTAAAAGACTTTCATCATGTGAAACAAACATAACTGTTTGAGGTGTATTTTGAAGAAAATTTTCCAGCCAAATCAGAGTATCTATGTCTAAATCATTGGAAGGTTCATCTAAAAAGAGCAGGTCACAAGAACTGGACAATTGTTTCAGTAACTGAACTTTCACAATTTCACCGCCAGATAGAGTTGCTAATATTTGCTGACTAGTAAAACGTTGACTGTCGAAATGTAATTCTTGAGCAAAGCGATAAAGTTTGCTGTAATCTAAATCTATGTTCAAATCTCCAAAGAAATAGTCGTTGAGGGAGAGTTTTCTTTCATTTTCAGGCAAAGTTTGGGGCAAATAAGCATAACGATGATAGTTTTTCTGAATTTCTCCTCTATAACTAACATAGTCTGAAACAAGTGCATCATTCATAAGTAGCTTGAGAAGAGTAGATTTTCCATTCCCTTCCTCCCCGATAATGGCGATTTTATCGCCTGCATTGACCGTGAGTGATAAATCGCTGACTAAGTCTTTCAAGTCTTTTAAATGGGTAATAGTTAAATGTCGAATTTGTAGCATACAAGTCTCCTTTTGATGTTCGTTGTTATTTTAGGGCTAAGAAAAACAGCCCTATTTTATCTAGTAGAGCTGTTCTTGTTTTTGGATTGCCAACAAACATTGCAAAACGGAGTAGTCTGCAACGAATAAATTATTATTGAGAAGTTTGAAAAAATTCTTTTATAAAAATAGGCAAGAGCATGACAAAAAATCTACTAGATAAAGTTTCCTTTAAGCAATAGATTTCTTGTACATAGACTCCTTACCTCCGAATTTTACTGATTTTAGTGTAGCAAAAAAGATATAAAATGTCAAAAGGATACCAAGACAAAAGTTTGTCACTAAGAATAAATGGAATGAAAGTGCAAAAAGGGAGTGGGACAAAAATTGATATTTCGTAAGGAATCGATTTTGTTGTCCCACCCCGCAAGGTTGAGTAAGTCTGTAAAAGCTGATAGATCAGCGCATTAAAGACCACTCAACTACTGCGTTATTGAGTTTTATTCTAGAAAGTAAACGAGTCTGGAACATTTTTGTCCCAGACTCGAAGTAGTATTACACGTTCAAAACTTTATCTAGGAAGTCTTTGAGGCGTGGGTGTTGTGGATTGTCAAAGATTTGGTCAGGTTTGCCGTCTTCTAAGAATTCTCCGTTAGCTGTAAAGATGACACGGTTGGCTACTTGACGAGCAAATCCCATTTCATGAGTCACGATAATCATGGTCATGCCTTGCTTGGCCAATTCTTTCATAACATTGAGAACATCTCCGACCATTTCGGGGTCAAGAGCGGAAGTCGGTTCGTCAAAGAGCATAATATCAGGACTCATAGCAAGTCCACGTGCGATCGCCACACGTTGTTTTTGTCCGCCTGAGAGACTATCTGGCATGGCATCAGCCTTATCAGATAAACCGACTTTTTCTAATAGTTCCATACCAAGTTTTTCCGCTTCGGTCTGTGTCATTCGCTTGTGTTCGACAGGTGCAAAGGTGATATTTTCCAAAACGGTCATGTGAGGGAAGAGATTGAAATGTTGGAAAACCATGCCGATATTTTCACGAACCAAGTCGACATCTGTTTTTTTGTCAGTTAGGTCGAAACCGTCCACGGTAATAGAGCCACTTGTAACTTCTTCAAGCAGGTTTAGGCTACGTAGAAAAGTTGATTTTCCGGAACCAGAAGGGCCGATGATGCAGACCACATCTCCTTCGTAGAATTTCGTTGTAATTCCTTTTAGAACTTCATTTTCCCCGTAGTATTTATGTAAATCATTGACATCAATTTTTAATTTAGCCATTATTTAATCCTCTTTTCTAAGCGTTTTGCAAGTCTCGTTAAAAGAGTGATGATAATCAAGTAAAAGACTGCTAGGATAGCGTACATTTTGAAACTTTGGTAGTTACGAGCAATGATGATTTTCCCAGTTTGGAAAAGTTCGACAAGACCGATAGCAGAGACGATTGTAGTATCTTTCAAAGCGATAACAAATTGATTGACGAAGTTTGGCAACATAATTTTTGTTGCTTGTGGCAAAATAATCTTTCTCATGGTTTTTGAGTAAGAAATACCAAGGCTTCGGCTGGCTTCCATTTGTCCAACTGGAACAGCTTGAATCCCACCACGGACGATTTCTGCAATATAAGCGCCAGCATTGAGAGAAAGAGCAATCGTACCAGCCACAAAATCGTTGATTGGACTTTGATGCCCTGTCATCGATTCGATGAAGTTAGGAATACCCCAGAAGATAAAGGCTGCGAGAATCATAAGCGGGATTCCACGAATAACATCCACGAAGAGTTCTGAAATGATGCGGAGTGCTTTGACGGGACTCACGCTAAACATTCCAAAGATAATTCCAATTACCATAGCAATAGCAAATGATAGAAGCGCAAGAGCAATGGTGATACCAAGTCCACTTAACAATTGTTTATAGTTGTTTTGGAGAAGCCCCCAAATGGTAGTTTCATCAACTGTACTGTCTGAAGAGCTGGTATTTGAGTTTGATTTCTTTAGATACTTATCAAGAATTTTTTGATATTGACCATTTTTCTTGATATTTGCTAAACCATTATTAAACATTTGAATCAATTCAGGATTACTACCTTTTTTCACTGCAAAAGCAGTATCTCCGATAGGGGTTCCCTTGATTGGAGTTTTTAGTTTTTGACCTTGGCTAATGGAGTATTTTACAACGGGTTCGTCGTCCATAACAGCATCCACAGAGCCAGAGTTTAAACTGTCATACATAGAAGAAGCGTCAGCGAATGTCTTGATTTTATAGCCATACTTGTTTTGATTTTCTGTTAAGAAGGTTTGCGAAGCAGTACCATTTTTAACTCCGACTGTTTTGCCTTTCAAGCCTTTGTATGAAGTAATTGTGCTGGATTCTTTGACAGCAAGGATTGCATTGGCTGTATAGTATGGTTCTGAGAAATCAAAGGTCTCTTTACGAGCATCTGTCACAGACATTCCTGCAATCATTCCATCAGCTTGTCCAGATTGTACAGCATTTAAAGCAGCATCAAAACCGGGATTTGTGATTTCAATTGTGAAACCTTGGTCTTTGGCAATGGCTTTTATCAAATCCATGTCAATCCCAGTATATTTGTTATTACTATCTTGAAAAACGAATGGTGCAAAGGAAGAGTCGCTTGCAATCATATATTTAGATTTTACTGGAGTTGCTTTTTGACCAGCAGGAGTAGTGGTTTCTGGAGTAGAACTAGTTGCTTTCGTCGTTGTAGAGCTTGTCCATTTTGTGATGATTTTGTCAAGAGAACCATCTTTTTTCATTTGAGCAAGTGCTTCGTTAAATTCTGTTATCAGATATTCATATTTGCTTCCTTTTTTTACACCAAAGGCAAAGCTACCAACGGCTTCTCCTTTCATAGAGATTTTTAAGTTTTGCCCCTGCTTGATAGCATATTCGATAACCGGTTGGTCGTCCATGACTGCATTAACAGAGCCAGCAGAAAGGCTATTATACATCAAATCTCCTGTATCAAATGTTTTCAGATTGAATTTATATTTGTTTTTGATTTTTTCAAGGAAACGTTGGGCAGCAGTTCCGTTTTTAACTCCAACAGTTTTTCCTTTTAATTGCGAATAACTGCTGATTGTATTGGCTTTAGTCGTTGCAATGACAACTTTTGTATCATAATAAGTATCAGACATGGTGAAGACTTTTTCACGGTCTTTGGTTTTTGTCATCCCAGCCATAATAGCATCTGCTTGACCGGATTGAACGGCGTTAACGGCTGCATCAAAGCCAGGGAAGGTCATATTGATATCCCAACCTTTTAGTTCCGCAACTTTATTGATAATATCCACGTCAATACCTTTGTAAGTTTGATCGGAATCTTTAAATTCAAAAGGTGCGTAAGCTGTATCAGATACTATTTTGATTGTATCAGCATGAATAGTTGTTACAGCAAAGAGTGGTAGTAAAGCTAACAAAAAAGCTATAATTTTTTTCTTCATGAGTCTCTCCTTTAAAGAATATTTTTAAATTATACCAAAAATATCTTCCAAAGGCAAATATTTCGTATTTTTATGTTAGATTTTATAACATACAATTAAAAATTATTTTATATTTTCGTAAAATAAATATGATATAATAATAAAAAATAGAAAGGAAATTTTATGTTTAAATCTCGTATGCTTGATAATGTGGAACAGTCCCGTTACATTCCGTCTATTTGGTTGGCAGTTATCCTCTCGATTGTTTTTGTTTATGGAGGTGAAATTGTCGGCGGGCTTGCACTGGTTCCAATTTCGATACTGCTTGGTCTTGTGCTTGGTCTTGTTCATTCTGGGACAGGCTTTGTAATGATACAAGAACTGATATCGCATTATATGATTTTCATCCAACTCTTCCTCTTTTCCTTTATTTCTTTGGCTCTCTTTCTTTGGGTGAAATGCGTTGAAAAAAGACCTTTTTCAAGTCTTGGTTTTTTTAAGGAAAATTGGTTTAAAGAACTAGCAAAAGGTTTTTTGATTGGAGGGGCACAGTTTTCTCTCATAGTTGTCTTACTTTTGGTGACAGGTGTAGGTAGGTTAGAACTCAACTATCTTAGTTTGGAGCCCTTTCTCTTTATTATCGCCTTGATTCCGTTTTGGATTTTACAAGGAGGAACAGAAGAATTGGTGACGCGTGGCTGGCTATTTCCTACAGTTACTGCCAAGTCAAATATTTTGGTCGGTATTTTAATCTCTGCTAGTCTATTTGGTGCTCTCCATTTATTAAATCCTGGAGTGACGCTTCTTTCAATTGTCAACATTATTCTTGATGGTATTTTTGCTTGTTTTTATATGCTAAAAGCGGACAATATGTGGGGTCTGGCTGGTATTCACGGTGCTTGGAATTTTGTTCAAGGTAACATTTATGGTATTCAGGTCAGTGGTCAGGGAGCAGAAGCTTCTGTCTTTGCCTACAATACGAAATCCAGCGTAGATTGGCTTTCGGGTGGGGCTTTTGGCGCAGAAGGTTCTATTTTCACCAGTCTGGTGTTAATTCTCAGCATTGCTTATTTATATTGGACTCTTAAAAAAGAAGAAAAATTGCCAGCAGCATTGCAATTTAGAAAATCAAATCTCACTTAGTTTTACTAGGTGAGATTCTTTATATCCTAAGTCAGTGATATTTTAAGAATTGTGATAAAATAAGAGAAGATTGTATAGAGGAAAAGAATAATGATAAATAGAATTACGGACAATAAATTTAAATTAGTTTCCAAGTATGAGCCTTCAGGAGATCAACCACAGGCGATTGAGCAATTAGTGGATAATATAGAGGGTGGTGAGAAAGCTCAGATTCTCATGGGAGCGACAGGAACTGGGAAGACCTATACTATGAGTCAGGTCATTCAAAAGGTCAATAAACCGACCCTAGTCATCGCTCATAATAAAACCCTGGCTGGTCAGCTCTATGGCGAGTTTAAGGAGTTTTTTCCTGACAATGCGGTTGAATACTTTGTGTCTTACTATGACTATTACCAACCAGAAGCCTATGTGCCTTCCAGTGATACCTATATTGAGAAGGACAGCTCGGTCAACGATGAGATTGATAAACTTCGTCACTCAGCAACCTCGGCTCTTCTGGAGCGCAACGATGTGATTGTAGTGGCGTCAGTCAGCTGCATTTATGGTCTGGGGTCACCTAAGGAATATTCTGATAGCGTGGTCAGTCTGCGACCTGGTTTGGAGATTTCGCGGGATCAACTTCTCAATGATTTGGTTGATATTCAATTTGAGCGCAATGATATTGACTTTCAGCGGGGAAAATTTCGTGTGCGTGGCGATGTTGTGGAAATCTTCCCAGCTTCTCGCGATGAACATGCTTTTCGGGTGGAATTTTTCGGGGATGAAATTGACCGTATTCGAGAAGTAGAAGCATTGACCGGTCAAGTGTTGGGCGAAGTAGACCATTTAGCCATTTTTCCTGCCACTCACTTTATGACCAATGACGAAAATATGGAAATTGCCATTGGTAAGATTCAAGCGGAATTAGAAGATCAGCTAGCCTTTTTTGAAAGGGAAGGGAAGCTTTTAGAAGCTCAGCGTTTGAAACAAAGAACCGACTATGATATTGAAATGTTGCGGGAGATGGGCTACACGAATGGTGTAGAAAATTATTCTCGCCACATGGACGGACGGAGCGAAGGTGAGCCTCCTTACACTTTACTGGATTTCTTTCCAGATGATTTTTTGATTATGATTGACGAAAGTCACATGACTATGGGGCAGATTAAGGGGATGTATAATGGTGACCGTTCACGGAAGGAAATGTTGGTCAATTACGGCTTCCGTCTGCCATCAGCTTTGGACAATCGTCCGCTACGTCGGGAAGAGTTTGAAAGTCATGTCCACCAGATTGTCTATGTATCTGCGACACCGGGAGACTATGAGCGGGAGCAAACGGATACGGTGATTGAGCAAATTATTCGACCAACTGGTCTGTTGGATCCAGAAGTCGAAGTGCGTCCGACGATGGGACAAATAGATGATCTTTTAGGCGAAATCAACGCACGTGCTGAAAAGAATGAGCGGACCTTTATCACGACTTTAACCAAGAAAATGGCGGAGGATTTGACCGACTACTTCAAGGAAATGGGTGTCAAGGTCAAGTATATGCACTCAGATATCAAGACTCTAGAGCGGACAGAAATTATTCGAGATCTGCGGCTGGGTATCTTTGATGTTTTAGTCGGAATCAACTTGCTGCGTGAGGGAATTGATGTGCCAGAGGTTAGTCTGGTTGCCATTCTTGATGCAGATAAGGAAGGCTTCCTCCGCAATGAGCGTGGTTTGATCCAGACCATTGGTCGGGCTGCCCGTAACAGCGAAGGACACGTCATCATGTATGCTGATACTGTTACTGAGTCTATGCAAAAGGCTATGGACGAGACTGCCCGCCGTCGTCAGATTCAAATGGCTTATAACGAAGAACATGGTATTGTACCGCAAACAATCCAGAAAGAAATCCGCGATCTAATCAGCGTGACAAAAGCTGTTTTACCAGATAAGGAAGAAGTGGTAGATATTGAAAGCCTCAATAAACAAGAGCGTAAGAATATGATTAAGAAATTAGAAGGTCAAATGCAAGAAGCTGCTGGTCTTCTGGACTTCGAACTCGCCGCTCAAATTCGGGATATGATTTTGGAGATTAAGGCGGTGGATTAGAAAGACAAACAAATCAAGAAGGGAAGAAGAATGCGTTACACACTCTTACTCCGCGGCATCAATGTCGGCGGGAAAAACAAGGTTGACATGTCAGACCTGAAGGCTGATTTGGCGGAGCTGGGTTTTGAAAATCTTGTCTCCTACATCAACAGCGGCAATCTCTTTTTTGACAGCAGTGAGCGGGAGGGGGAGATTGGCGAGCGACTGACAGCTTATTTCAGGCGATCCTATGACTTTCCAATCCCCTTTGTCTTGATTAGCTCTGCTATTCTTCAAGAAGAAATGGCAAAACTGCCTGCTTGGTGGCGGGATGAAGCAGCCTATCGGCGCGATGTCCTTTTTTACCTGCCGGAAGCCAATCGCGAGCAGATAGAGGCAGAGGCAGGGCGCTGGGCAAATGACAAGGAGCTGCTGCATTTTGGTCAGACAGCCTTCTTTTATAGAAATAGCGACCAGGCTGACTACCTCAAGTCCAACTACCACAAAAAGCTGCTTAAATCCAGCTTTTACAAGTCTTTGACTATTCGAAATGGGAAAACCTTTCAGAAGATTTTGGAGTTGGCAGATGCGATTCAAAGATGAATAGTTGATTGATTTTTATTCCTTACTCAATAAAAATCAAAATCAGACTAGGAGGTAAACAGTGCGTGCCATCATTTCGATTTTAGAATGTATCAATTATTTTAACTTATATATATTTGTAAAAAGTAGAAGATAGCTTCTTGCTTTTGGTAGTATGATCTGAAAATTTTCAGTAGATAAGGAGAATTTATGATTGAGTTTAAAGATGTTACAAAAGTGTACGATGACAAGATAGCGTTGAATCATCTGAATTTAACGCTTCAAAGTGGAGAAATTGTAGGCTTAATTGGACACAATGGTGCTGGAAAATCAACAACGATTAAATCATTGGTTAGTGTGATTAATCCAACGAATGGTCAAATTTATGTGGACGGAAAGGAATTAGCAGCCAATCGGTTGGAAATAAAGAAAAAAATTGGTTATGTATCGGATTCGCCAGATTTATTTTTACGTCTGACAGCAAATGAATTCTGGGAATTGGTCGGAACTTCTTATGATATGAGTCCTTCAGATTATGAGAGTTGTCTGTCTGACTTACTGGAATTATTTGATTTTACAGCTCATCGCTATGAAGTCATTGAATCATTTTCGCATGGAATGCGACAAAAAGTATTTGTCATTGCTGCTCTTTTATCTGACCCTGATATCTGGGTATTAGATGAACCTCTAACTGGCCTGGATCCGCAGGCTGCTTTTGACCTTAAACAAATGATGCGAGAGCATGCAGATAAAGGAAATACTGTTTTGTTTTCCACACATGTTTTAGAAGTAGCAGAGCAGTTGTGTGACCGTATTGCCATTCTCAAAAAAGGGGAACTGCTATTTTACGGTACGATTGAGGAATTGAAAGGTCAACATCCTGAAAAATCCTTAGAAAGTATTTACCTCAGTTTGGCTGGTCGTAGAGAAGAGGTGAGTTCTGATGCGTCTTAAAGCGATTCGCTCTCTCATTCATGCAAATATCATATATACGACGCAATCAACTAGGCTTGCTAGTTATCGTAAAAAGCAGCAAAAAAATCCACAGAAAAAAGGAAATGTTGCTAGAAATCTAGTGATGAACTATCTCTATGCTGGAATTTTGTATGCTTGTATATTTGGTGTACAGGGTGCTTTTTTACCACTTGCTCAGAATCCAGGCTTATTTTCAAATTTTGTCAGCGTCTTTTATCTATTCATCTTTGCACAAGGATTTCTTTCTTTTTACAATGTCTTTTATGAAAGTAAAGACTTGCAAGCTTACCGGCCTTATGCCTTTAGTGAGAGCGAAATTATGGTTGGGAAAGGATTTTCTGTTCTTTTAACTACTTTAATGGGAGTTTTTCCGATTGTTATTTATTTCATTAGCTTGCAAATGCAATCGGGTCAACCAATCTGGCTTGCAATCCCTATTTTGCTAATTTCGTTAGGGGTTTTATTTTCAACGCTAATTTTCCTTCTTTTGGTTGGTGTTCATTTTATTACGAAAACGGCTATTTTTAGGAAATACAAAAAGCTTGCCTCTAATATTTTATTGGCTCTTGCTACAATAATGGCTTTTGGTGCGATTTTATTAGTGAATTTGCAAAATAACTCTAACGTTAAAAACGCAATATTGCAGGATCAACCTGCTTATTTTCCACCGATAACGATTTTTCATACTTTCAGTATGCAACCTTTTGCTTTGAATTCCTTGCTTGGAATGGGCGCTTGGATAGTCGTAGCTTTATTTTTATTCATTATTGTTAAGCAAAAGGTTTTACCAGAATTTTATGAAGCAGCACTGACGACAACCGCGGTGGTTAATAGACAAAAACGAACGAAAATTTTCAAGGTGAATGGACTTAGAAACTTTCCGCAGTTTGTGTGGCGTTATCAATTAAATCTAATTAGTGATGGCTCCGTCTTATTACAAACTCTTTTGATGTCTAGTGTGTTACCTTACTTTATTTTAATTCCAATGACTGCTGGTTTTTTGCAATATCGAGAGACTATTTCTCCTTATCTAACGACTAAATTCGCTTTTCCTTTGATGTTGATAGCAACATTTGTGGCAAGCTTAAATACGGGTGGCGCAAATTTAACAGGAATTGGCATCTCACTCGAACGTGAAAATTATGATTATTTGAAAGTATTGCCCTTTGACATGGCGCGTTATCTTAAACTCAAGTTTTGGAATTTATTTGTCATTCAATCCATTTTTCCATTCATTTTGTTAGCAATCTTTTCCTTTGTGGTTGGTGTACAACCTGTTGCTATTTTATTGATGCTAATCGCTTGGTTATTGACTTGTCTAGCTTGGAGTGCTTGGGGATATCATCGTGATAAACGCTTGCTAGTGACCAATTGGTCGAATGTGACGGAATTATTTAATCGCGAAAATAATTCACTAAAGATGATTTTGGGCATTGTTGCTATGATTATTTACATAATCATTATTGCAGTGAGCGCTTATTTCATTTTGCTATCACCAGATTTAGTGGGCTATTTGTTAGCGGGTGTTTTTCTGATTGCTCTGGCAATGATGGCATTTTTATTGACAAATCATTATTTGAAAAAAGTTCAAGCTGAAGTGGAAAATTAGGCTGAAAGTTTTTGAATACTTACTATGTTTTTATTGCTTAGCAAAAATATATTGATAAGAGTCTATAAATTTTGGTGTGAACTTTGAAACATCTATATACTAAATTTATGCTATAATAAATACTATGCACACCAAACCAACTTCTGCTTATGTACACATTCCGTTTTGTACTCAAATTTGTTATTATTGTGACTTTTCCAAAGTTTTTATCAAAAACCAACCTGTCGATGCTTATTTGGTGCATTTGATTCAGGAGTATAGGTCTTATGATATAAAAAATCTGCGAACGCTCTATATTGGCGGTGGGACGCCGACGGCACTTTCAGCGCAGCAGCTGGAGTTTTTGCTAGCAGAACTGACGAAAAGTTTGGATTTATCATGTTTAGAAGAGCTAACGATTGAGGCCAATCCAGGTGATTTGGATCCAGATAAGATTGCTGTTTTAAAAGATTCGGCTGTTAACCGAGTGTCTTTGGGTGTCCAAACGTTTGACGATCGCATGCTCAAGCAAATTGGGCGCAGCCATTTAGAGAAAGATATTTATGAAAATATCACCAATCTGAAGCAAGCTGGTTTTGATAATATTTCCATCGACCTGATCTACGCCCTGCCCAAGCAGACCATGGACAATGTGCGGGAAAATGTGGCCAAGGCTATTGCACTAGACATCCCTCACATGAGTCTTTACAGCTTAATTTTAGAGAATCACACGATCTTTATGAACCGAATGCGGCGAGGAAAGCTGCCTTTACCGAAAGAAGACTTGGAAGCAGAGATGTTTGAGTATATCATTGAGGAGTTGGAAAAGGCTGGTTTTGAACACTATGAAATTTCCAACTTTTCCAAGCCAGGCTTTGAGAGTCGACACAATCTCATGTACTGGGATAATGCAGAATACTTTGGTATTGGGGCTGGAGCTTCTGGCTATGTTAACGGGGTTCGTTATAAGAATCATGGACCGATTCGTCATTATTTAGAGGCGGTTGAAAAAGGCAATGCGCGTGTGAATGAAGAACATCTGAGTAAGCAAGAGATGATGGAAGAAGAAATGTTTCTAGGCTTGCGTAAGAAGTCAGGTGTTTCTAAAAAGCGTTTTGAAGGAAAATTTGGTATTTCTTTTGATCAGCAGTATGGTCATGTAGTAACAGAATTGACTGAGCAAGGACTCTTAGTTCCTGATAAAGAAATCGTCCGTATGACTAAAAAGGGCCTTTTTTTAGGTGATACGGTCGCAGAGAAATTTATATTGGGGTAAATCATGGGTTTAACTTATCAAATGAAAATGAAAATTCCTTTTGATATGGCAGACATGAACGGTCACATCAAGCTACCTGATGTTATCCTGCTGTCCTTGCAGGCGTCAGGCATGCAGTCTATCGAGCTGGGCATCAGCGACAAGGACATGCTGGAGCAGTATAATCTGGTCTGGATTATCACTGACTATGATATCGATGTCATCCGCCTACCTCGTTTTGCTGAGGAGATCACCATTGAGACAGAAGCCCTGACCTACAATCGGCTTTTCTGTTATCGCCGCTTTAGCATTTTTGATGAGGCAGGTCAGGATCTGATCCAGATGATGGGGACCTTTGTCCTCATGGATCGGGACAGTCGTAAGGTTCATGCCGTTGAGCCGGAGATTGTGGCTCCGTACCAGTCAGATTTTTCCAAAAAAATGCTGCGCGGTCCCAAGTACTCAGCCCTGGAAGAGCCGGTTTCCAAGGACTATCATGTCCGCTTTTACGATCTGGATATGAATGGCCATGTCAATAACAGCAAGTATTTGGACTGGATTTTTGAGGTTATGGGTGCTGATTTTCTTATGAAACACATTCCTAAAAAAATTCATCTTAAGTATGTCAAGGAAGTACGACCTGGCGGGCAAATTACTTCTAGCTATGATTTGGAAGATTTAGAGAGCAATCATCAGATTTCTAGCGACGGTGATGTCAATGCACAGGCGATGATTACTTGGCAAGAAATTTCACAAGAGAAACAATAGAAAAGAGAAGTATGACCTACAAAGGATATTTAATTGATTTAGACGGGACAATTTATAAGGGAAAAGAGCGCATTCCTGCGGGTGAGGTTTTTGTTCACGAGCTACAACGGCGCAACATTCCATATTTATTTGTGACGAATAATACAACACGTACACCTGAAACTGTTCAAACTATGTTGGCGGAACAATTCAATGTTGAAACACCTATTGAAACGATTTATACAGCAACTTTGGCAACGATTGATTACCTAAATGATAAAAATCTAGGAAAGAAAGTCTATGTCATCGGTGATGTTGGTCTCAAACAGGCCATTGCAGAAGCTGGTTATGTTGAAGATACGGATAATCCAGATTATGTAGTCGTGGGATTGGATTGGGAAGTGGATTATGAAAAATTGTCAATTGCTACGTTAGCTATCCAAAAAGGGGCTCATTTCGTAGGAACCAATCCAGACCTTAATATTCCGACAGAACGTGGTCTTATGCCTGGAGCGGGTTCGATTATTACTTTGATTGAAGTAGCAACTCGTGTTAAACCTGTTTATATTGGCAAACCGAATGCAATTATCATGGAAAAGGCGGTGGAGCATCTAGGGCTGCCGCGCGAGGAAGTGATAATGGTCGGGGATAATTATCTGACGGACATTCGAGCTGGGATTGACAACGGTATCCCTACACTTTTAGTGACAACTGGATTTACTCGTCCAGAAGAAGTAGCAGGATTGCCAATCCAACCCGATTATGTACTTTCTAGCTTAGCGGAGTGGGATTTTGATGCGCACTAAACTGACCTTTTGGCTGAGCATGCTCTGGTTTTTAGCAGCTGCGATTCTGTTGACTATTTATCTTGTTTGGTTGTTTTATCCTTTGGAAATTTCTTGGTTCCAATTAGAAAATCAAGTTTATCTCAAATCCACAACGATTCAGCACAATTTTAATATTTTGATGAATTACCTAACCAATCCATTTCAGCAAAGGCTCGCCATGCCCAATTTTCGCTCATCAGCAGCAGGTCTGCACCATTTTCAAACAGTAAAATATCTTTTTCATCTGACACAAGCTATTTTTCTAGTGACTGCGCCAGCAGTTTACTTTTTGAAAAAAGGGATTATTAAAAAAGGCTATTTACCTGTTTTTTCAAAGGCTATTTTGAGCATCATTTGGCTTCCAATTATGATTGGAGGTATAGCCTTTGGGATAGGATTTGATGCGTTTTTCACTCTCTTTCATCAGATTTTATTTGTCGGAGACAATACTTGGCTCTTTGACCCTGCGAAAGATCCAGTGATTTGGATTTTACCAGAAGAATTTTTCCTCCATGCTTTTCTGTTATTTTTTGCCCTTTATGAAGGATTCGCATTGTTGCTCTATCGTTGGAGTAAAAAAAGTTATTTGAAAAAGGAAGGACACTGATGCAAACAAATCAGCAAGTACGAAAAGACATCGGCCTATTCTCTGCTTTATGTCTACTTTATGTGGTCGTAATGGCAATGATTAGCCTGATTTATCAAACGATTGTAACCTTGTTTCAAGCCATTCGTTATTCTGGCAATCTTGAAAGAATTCAAAAAGCGACGGAAAAGTTTATGGCACAAGATGGCAGTTATTATTTGATTGCTGTCTGTGCAGGGGTTTTTATCTTTTGGTTGTATCGAGATGGAAAATTATTTAAGTCCGATTTACGAACACAGAAAAGAACCATGACTCCAAAAATGTTTGGAATAGTCCTGTCTTTCTTGCTTTTAGGTCAGTTAGGTTTTGTGCTTTTTAGCCAAATTTTTGAAACAATCTTTAATGTGTTTGGTTTTACCATGTTTGAAGCTGTTGAATCAGCCTCAGCAGGATCAGATAGCGTGACCATGTTTTTATATGCAGGCTTTTTTGGACCTGTATCAGAAGAATTGATTTTCCGTGGGGCTGGCTTACGAACATTTGAAAAATATGGCAAAGTATTTGCGATTGTGATGTCTTCGCTTATATTTGGTCTGTTTCATGGGAATCTCCCGCAATTCTTTTTTGCAACTTTTGTTGGAATGATCTTTTCGTATGTGACCTTGGAGTATTCGATTCTCTGGGCAATGGTTTTCCACGTTTTTAATAACTTGGTCATCGGAGATGGGCTAACTTATTTGTATTCGTTTTTGCCAGATGATGTAGGTGGTCTCTTACACTTGTTTATCCTGATAATTGGTGCAAGCATCGCAGTATTTTTCTTGTTTAAAAATAAAATAGATATTCAAATGTATATGCAGGAAAATCGTGCACTTTCAGGTACCTATCAGCAAGCCTTTCGCTCTGTCTGGTTTTGGGTGTTCGCAATTTTTATGTGTTTAACGTCATTGACACTAATAAGTCACTTGTAAAAGAAGATTTATGAAAGGACTTTCAACTTTCTTTCATTTGTGATAAAATAAAGGTAACAAAATAGGAGCGTGTCAATCATGGAACAAACATTTTTTATTATAAAACCAGACGGCGTAAAACGCGGCTTGGTTGGAGAAGTGCTAAAGCGAATAGAACAGCGTGGTTACAAAATTGAACGATTAGAAATGCGAACCGATGTTTCAAATGAGTTAATTGATCAGCATTATGAAGCTCTATTGACGAAAGATTTTTATCCGCCAATCCGTGATTTTATGACAAGTGGGCCTTTGATTATTGGTATTTTGTCAGGAAATCAAGTCATTTCGGGTTGGCGTCACATGATGGGCGCTACCCGTCCAGAGGAAGCTCTACCAGGAACTATTCGTGGAGATTTTGCGCAAGCAGCTAAAGCCGGTGAAACAATTCAAAATGTTGTTCATGGTTCAGACTCTGAAGCGTCAGCCAAACGTGAAATCGCTCTTTGGTTTGGCAAATGAAATAATAATATAAATGTGAAGTTGAGAGAATAGGAACGTTAATCGTTTTTATCCTCTCTTTTTTTACTGTGAGAATCATGCTTGGTGTGTTATAATAAAAAGGAGTTGAAAATGCTTTAATATACTGAAAATTGATTGTTTTATCAAGGAGGAGATATGTCAGATAAAAAAATTCATTTGGTAATTGTAACGGGAATGAGTGGAGCGGGGAAGACCGTGGCCATTCAGTCTTTTGAAGATTTGGGCTATTTTACGATTGACAATATGCCTCCTACACTGGTTCCTAAATTTTTGCAGTTGATTGAAACGACACAAGATAATGATAAGATTGCAATGGTTGTGGACATGCGCAGTCGTTCCTTCTTTTCTGAAATTCAAAAAGTTTTAGATGAGATTGAAAATAACGATGGACTTGACTTTAAAATTTTATTTCTGGATGCTGCAGACACAGAATTGGTCGCTCGTTACAAGGAAACGCGGCGTAGCCACCCCTTAGCAGCAGATGGTCGTATTTTGGACGGGATTAAGTTGGAGCGGGAATTACTTGCGCCGCTGAAAAATATGAGTCAAAACGTGGTAGATACGACTGAATTAACACCGCGTGCACTGCGTAAAACAATTTCTGAGCATTTTTCAGATCCGACGAAACTCCAATCATTCCGCATTGAGGTGGTAAGTTTCGGCTTTAAATATGGTATTCCGCTAGATGCCGACCTTGTTTTTGATGTGCGTTTTTTACCAAATCCTTATTATCAGCCAGAACTTCGCAATCAAACAGGGCTTGACAAACCAGTTTATGATTATGTAATGAATCATACGGAGTCAGAAGAATTTTATCAGCACTTGGTGGCTCTTATCAAACCTATTTTGCCTGGCTATAAAAAAGAAGGAAAATCAGTTTTAACAATTGCGGTTGGTTGTACAGGCGGTCAACACAGAAGTGTAGCTTTTGCACAACGCTTAGCAGATGATTTAGCTAATGATTGGACTGTTCATTCGTCGCATCGAGATAAAGACCGCAGAAAGGAAACGGTAAATCGTTCATGAGACGACCAAAGATTGCTGTTATCGGTGGTGGAACAGGAATTTCTGTAATTTTAGATAGTTTGCGCAAGAAAGATGTAGACATTGCAGCTATTGTAACAGTTGCCGATGACGGAGGAAGTTCAGGTGAATTGCGAAAAAATATCCAACAATTAACACCTCCTGGTGATTTGCGAAATGTTTTAGTGGCTTTGTCGGACATGCCGCACTTTTATGAAAAAGTCTTTCAATATCGTTTCGCAGATGAAGACGGTGCTTTAGCGGGACACCCACTTGGAAATTTAATTATTGCCGGAATTTCAGAAATGCAGGGTTCTACTTACAATGCCATGCAGCTGTTAACCAAATTTTTTCACACAACTGGCAAGATTTATCCGTCTTGCGACACACCCTTGACGCTTCATGCTGTATTTACTGATGGAAGCGAAGTTGCTGGAGAAAGTCACCTCGCAGAACACCAAGGTATGATTGAACGAGTTTATGTCACCAATACCTACAATGACCAAAAACCAACTGCTAGTCGCAAAGTGGTAGAGACGATTTTAGAAAGTGATATGGTCGTTTTGGGACCAGGATCCTTGTTTACCTCTATCTTACCCAATATGGTGATAGAAGAAATCGGTCAAGCACTCTTGGAAACCAAGGCAGAAATCGCTTATGTCTGTAATATCATGACGCAGCGTGGTGAAACCGAGCATTTCACAGATAGTGACCACGTGGCTGTTTTGCATCGTCATCTTGGGAAAGCATTTATTGACACGGTTTTAGTAAATATTGAAGAAGTTCCTCAAAAATATATGAATTCCAATAAATTTGATGAGTATTTGGTGCAGGTTGAGCATGATTTTAAAGGTTTGAAGAAGCAAGTACCTCGTGTCATTTCGTCTAATTTTCTTCGCTTGGAAAACGGCGGAGCCTTTCATGACGGCAAGTCTGTGGTAGATGAACTTATGAAGATTATACAGGTGCGCAAATGAGTTTTACCATTAAAGTGAAAGAAGAGCTGCTCGGTCTAGGCAGAAAAGATAAAACGGAATTATCGGCTATCATTAAGATGTCAGGCAGTTTAGGAATTTCTAGTCAAGGCTTAACATTGTCTATTACGACAGAAAATGCAAAAATCGCTCGTCACATTTATGAATTGCTTGCGGCTTTTTATCAAGTCAAATCTGAAATACGTCATCATCAAAAAGCAAATCTTCGGAAAAACCGCGTTTATACTGTTTTTTTAGACGAAGGTGTGGAACAAATTTTAGCTGATTTGCACTTGGCGGACTCCTTTTTTGGAATTGAAGCAGGTATTGACCAAGCTATTTTATCAGACAATGAAGCGAGTCGAGCTTATTTGCGGGGAGCTTTTTTGTCAACTGGCAGCATGCGTGACCCAGAGTCTGGGAAATACCAGTTAGAAATCTTATCGGTCTATTCTGATCATGCGGAGGATTTAGCAGCTTTGATGCAAAAGTTTTTACTAGACGCAAAGATAATTGAACGTAAAAAAGGCTCGGTGACCTATCTGCAACGAGCTGAAGACATTATGGACTTTTTGATTGTGATTGGTGCTATGAAAGCAATGACTGAGTTTGAATCGGTCAAACTTTTGCGAGAGGCTAGAAATGATCTGAATCGGACAAACAATGCAGAAACGGCGAATATTGCTCGAACGGTGACAGCTAGCATGAAAACCATTCATAATATTAGCAAGATAGTTGATACGATTGGTTTAGAGAGCTTGCCCGTTGATTTGCAAGAGGTAGCTTATCTGCGCGTGAACCATCCTGATTATTCTATCCAGCAATTAGCAGAAAGCCTTAGTAAGCCTTTGACAAAAAGCGGTGTTAATCATCGCCTGAGGAAAATCAATAAAATCGCAAATGAATTGTAAGAAATACAAAAAAGTATAGCTTATATATTATAGGTGGAATCAATTTGAGGATTTCCGTGAAAACTTTACGGTTTTCTCTTGAAGATTTTCAAAAAATGTGATATAGTTATAAAAATTAAATAATCCTTTAAATCTGTCCCGTGAGGCAGACAAGGAGTCAAAGCATAAGATGGTGTAGCACAGTGAGGCTGTTAGCAGTTTCTCTATGCTTGCCTAGATTTTCTGAAGTCTCCTTGTGAAGGAGACTTTTTTATATTTTTAAGGAGGCTTTCTATGAAAACGAAAGAAGTTGTTGATGGTTTGACAATGAAACGTGCGATTACACGGATTACTTATGAAATCATTGAGCGCAACAAAGAGCTAGACAAGATTGTCTTAATCGGCATAAAAACGCGGGGTGTTTACATTGCGCAGCGGATTCAAGAACGATTGGCACAGCTTGAAAAGATCGATGTGCCTATTGGTGAGTTGGATACCAAGCCATTCCGCGATGACTTTAAAGTGGAAGAAGATACGACACATGTTCCAGTTGATATTACAGACTGTGAAGTTATCTTGGTGGATGATGTGCTCTATACAGGACGCACCATTCGGGCAGCGATTGACAATTTAGTTAGTTTGGGACGCCCGTCACGTGTAAGCTTGGCTGTTTTGGTAGACCGTGGTCATCGTGAATTGCCAATTCGAGCAGATTATGTTGGGAAAAATATTCCGACAAGTCGAACAGAAGAGATTATTGTAGAAATGGTAGAACAGGATGGTCAAGACCGTGTCTTGATTGCGGAGGAATTATAAGAAAATGAGTCAAGATGTAAAATACGACGTTCATGATATGCCAAAAGCAGGGTTGCTTGTAGGTTTGTCATTTCAGCATTTGTTTGCCATGTTTGGAGCGACAGTTCTTGTTCCGATTCTGGTTGGAATTGACCCAGCAGTTGCCTTGTTTTCAAGCGGTTTAGGAACCTTAGCGCACTTAACGGTTACCAAGTACAAAGTGCCAGCTTACATGGGGTCTAGTTTCGCTTACATTGCAGCTATGCAAATGTTGATGAAAACAGACGGTATCGCAGCAGTCGCTCAAGGTGCCATTACTGGTGGTTTGGTTTACTTCATTGTAGCTCTTATTGTGAAGTTCGCTGGGAATGCTTGGATTGATAAAATTTTGCCGCCAGTTGTTGTGGGACCAATCATTATGGTTATCGGACTAAGTCTAGCTAGTACAGCGGTGAACGATGTCATGCTAAAAGACGGCAAATACAATTTAACTTATTTTATCATTGGAATTGTCACTCTCTTTGCAGTCATTCTCTTTAATATCTATGGTAAAAAGATTGTGGGAATTATTCCCGTGCTGTTGGGCTTGATTGTCGGATATGTCTTCGCGCTCATTCTTGGAGTGGTAACAGGAGAAGAAATTATTTCCTTTGCAAAAGTTTCTCAAGCTTCATGGTTTCACGTTCCACCTATGCACCTTCCATTCTTAGACTATAGTTTAAAATTCTATCCAAGTGCAATTTTAACAATGGCTCCAATTGCCTTTGTGACGATGACAGAGCATTTTGGTCATGTTATGGTATTGAATAGCTTGACTGGAAAAGATTTCTTTAAAGACCCAGGATTGGATAAAACTCTTGCTGGAGACGGTCTTGCACAAGTTATAGCTGGGATTTTCGGTGCCCCCCCAGTAACGAGTTATGGTGAAAATATTGGTGTAATGGCTTTGAACAAAATCTATAGCGTCTATGTCATTGCAGGTGCGGCAGTGCTTGCGATTGTGATGAGTTTTGTCGGGAAAGTATCTGCTCTCTTGCAATCTATTCCAAGTCCAGTTTTAGGTGGAATTTCCATTGCACTCTTTGGCGTCATTGCCTCTAGCGGCTTGAAAATTTTGATTGAAAAGCAAACAGACTTTGACAATAAGAAAAATCTATTGATTGCTAGTGTGATCTTAGTCGCAGGAATTGGTGGATTAACGCTTCAACTTTCAGGTTTGCAAATTTCAGGAGTTGCCTTGTCAACCGTTCTTGGGATTGTGCTCTACCTTATCTTGCCAGAACCTAAAAACTAGGCTCAGCACATTCTTAAATTTTTGTCTACTATTTTAAAAATAAAAAGGAGTTAACTATCATGTCATCAAATCAAATCGCACTTAAAAATCTTGTTTCTATGGAAACTCTTAGCAATGAAGAAGTAATGGCGCTCATCAAACGCGGAATCGAATTTAAAAATGGCGCAAAAGCTCATTATGACGAACAACATATTATCGCTAATCTCTTCTTTGAACCTTCTACTCGGACACACAAGGCTTTTGAAGTGGCAGAATTGAAACTTGGATGTGACCTGCTTGACTTTGATGTCAAGACAAGCTCAATCAACAAGGGAGAAACGCTTTACGATACAATCTTGACCATGTCGGCAATTGGGGTAGATGTCTGTGTCATCCGTCACCCTGAGGTAGATTACTATAAAGAACTGGTAGAAAGTCCAACTATTACAACTTCTATCGTCAACGGTGGTGATGGTTCTGGTCAACACCCAAGCCAAAGTTTGCTGGATTTGATGACAATTTACCAAGAATTTGGGCATTTTGATGGCTTGAAAGTGGCGATTGCTGGTGACTTAGACCACTCACGCGTGGCTAAGTCCAATATGCAAATTCTAAAACGTCTTGGAGCAGAGCTTTTCTTTGCTGGTCCAGATGAATGGAGAAGCGATGAATTTGCTGATTACGGGAAATTCGTAACTATTGATGAAGTGATTGATCAAGTGGATGTGATGATGTTTCTTCGTGTGCAACATGAGCGCCATGATTACGATTCAATTTTCTCTAAAGAAAATTACTACAGATTGCATGGTTTGACACAAGAGCGTTATGATCGAATGAAGGATACTGCTATTCTCATGCACCCAGCTCCAGTCAATCGTGATGTGGAAATTGCAGATCATCTGGTAGAAGCTCCAAAATCTCGTATTGTAGAACAAATGACCAATGGTGTATTTGTCCGAATGGCAATTATTGAGTCTGTCTTAAATGG
Source organism: Streptococcus constellatus (assembly GCF_902167705.1). Taxonomy (GTDB): domain Bacteria; phylum Bacillota; class Bacilli; order Lactobacillales; family Streptococcaceae; genus Streptococcus; species Streptococcus constellatus_A. Next base: position 196,958 of record NZ_CABHMZ010000003.1, read on the forward strand.
ACGGAAAAAACAATAAACACTAACATGTTGCTGCAATCATAAACGGAGGGGAAAGATGGAAAAACGCTTGTTAATTCTGGAAGATGGGACAGTATTTGAAGGAGAAGTATTCGGGGCTGATATTGATGTGACCGGAGAAATCGTCTTTAATACAGGTATGACCGGTTATCAAGAATCTATTACAGATCAATCATACAATGGGCAAATTTTAACCTTTACCTACCCGTTAATCGGAAATTATGGAATCAACCGCGACGACTATGAATCGATCACTCCCACTTGCAAGGGAGTGGTCGTTTATGAGTGGGCACGCCGAGCGAGCAATTGGCGCAATCAGATGACCCTAGACGAGTTTTTAAAGGTCAAGAAAATTCCAGGAATTGCTGGTATTGATACGCGGGCATTGACGAAAATCATTCGGCAGCATGGAACGATGAAAGCAACACTAGCCAATGTGGGCGACCAAATGGTGCATTTGCAAGACCAGTTGAAAGCAACTGTTTTGCCGACTGATAATATCAAACAAGTCTCAACGAAAACGCCATATCCAGCACCGGGCTCAGGTCCTAGTATCGTGTTAGTTGATTTTGGTTTGAAACATTCGATTCTTCGTGAATTAGCGGCACGCAATTGTAATGTGACAGTTGTTCCCTATGACACAAGTGCAGCAGATATTCTCCACCTTCATCCTGACGGAGTCATGTTATCCAACGGTCCAGGAAATCCAGATGACGTACCGCAAGTGCTAGAAATGATTCGAGGGATTCAAGGGAAAATTCCTCTTTTTGGTATCTGTATGGGACATCAACTTTTTTGTAAGGCAAATGGAGCTCAGACTTATAAAATGAAATTCGGTCATCGTGGTTTTAATCATGCTGTCAGAGATATTGCGACAGGGCGGATTGATTTTACCAGCCAAAATCATGGTTATGCTGTTAGTCGTGAAAATTTTCCGAGCGAGTTGCTGATTACGCACGAGGAAATCAACGATAAGTCTATTGAAGGTGTGCGGCATCGATTTTTCCCTGCTTTTTCAGTGCAATTTCATCCTGACGCTGCACCGGGACCGCATGATGCCAGTTATCTCTTTGATGAGTTTATGGAAATGATTGATGCTTTTAAACAACAGCATAGTTCATTTTAATCAATGGATTAGGAAATAGGAGAAAGACATGCCAAAACGTACAGATATTCAGAAAATTATGGTGATTGGATCTGGTCCCATTATCATTGGACAGGCTGCTGAGTTTGATTACGCAGGAACGCAGGCTTGTTTGTCTTTGAAAGAAGAAGGCTACACAGTCGTTTTAGTTAATTCCAATCCTGCAACCATTATGACAGACAAGGAAATTGCTGATAAGGTTTATATTGAGCCAATTACGCTGGAATTTGTCACTAGAATCTTACGGAAAGAGCGACCAGATGCACTTCTGCCGACATTGGGTGGGCAAACAGGACTCAATATGGCAATGGAATTATCTAAAGAAGGTATCTTGGATGAGCTAGGTGTCGAACTTTTAGGAACTAAGCTGTCGGCTATTGATCAAGCTGAGGATCGTGATTTGTTTAAGCAACTCATGGAAGAGCTGGAACAGCCGATTCCAGAATCTGAAATTGTAAACACAATCGAAGAAGCAGTGGACTTTGCAACGAAAATTGGCTACCCAGTCATTGTTCGCCCAGCTTTTACCTTAGGGGGAACTGGCGGCGGAATGTGTGCCAATGAGGAGGAATTGCGAGAGATTGCTGAAAATGGTCTGAAATTATCTCCGGTGACTCAGTGTTTGATTGAGCGCTCTATTGCCGGCTTCAAGGAAATTGAGTATGAAGTCATGCGCGATGCAGCTGATAATGCTTTAGTGGTCTGCAATATGGAAAACTTTGATCCAGTCGGTGTGCACACAGGTGATTCCATTGTCTTTGCACCAACGCAAACCATTTCGGATTATGAAAATCAAATGTTGCGGGATGCTAGCTTGAAAATTATCCGTGCTCTAAAAATCGAAGGAGGCTGTAATGTGCAGTTGGCTTTGGATCCTCATAGCTTTAATTACTATGTCATTGAAGTCAATCCGCGCGTGTCTCGTTCGTCAGCTCTGGCTTCTAAAGCGACGGGGTATCCTATTGCTAAATTGGCTGCAAAAATCGCTGTTGGCTTGACACTAGATGAAGTTATCAATCCAGTCACAGGTACAACTTATGCTATGTTTGAACCAGCTCTGGATTATGTGGTAGCGAAGATTCCACGTTTTCCTTTTGATAAATTTGAACATGGTGAACGTCATCTAGGCACGCAGATGAAAGCAACCGGTGAAGTCATGGCTATTGGTCGTAACATTGAAGAAAGTTTGCTCAAAGCCTGTCGTTCTCTGGAAATCGGTGTTGACCATAATGAAATGCCAGAACTAAATCAAGTGGCAGATGATGATTTACTGGAAAAGGTTGTCAAAGCGCAAGATGATCGCCTTTTCTATGTATCTGAAGCCATCCGCCGCGGCTATGCTATTGAAGAAATTGCAAAACTAACCAAGATTGATTTGTTCTTTTTGGATAAATTGCTTCACATTCATGAATTAGAGCAGAAGTTAATCACTCATGTCGGAGATGCAAACCTGCTCAGACAGGCTAAGCAAAACGGTTTTGCAGATACTAAATTAGCTCGGCTTTGGAAAATGACAGCAGAGGAAATACGTCAATTTCGTAAAGAAGAGCGGATTCTTCCGGTCTATAAAATGGTTGATACCTGTGCAGCTGAGTTTGAGTCGAGCACGCCATATTTTTACTCTACCTATGCTTTTGAAAATGAATCAATCAAGTCAGAAAAGGAATCTGTTCTGGTGCTGGGCTCTGGACCTATTCGGATTGGTCAAGGAGTAGAATTTGACTATGCGACCGTGCACTCGGTCAAGGCTATTCAAGCTGCTGGCTATGAAGCAATCATTATGAATAGTAATCCTGAAACGGTCTCAACAGATTTTTCGGTTTCTGACAAGCTTTACTTTGAACCCTTGACTTTTGAAGATGTCATGAATGTCATTGAACTGGAAAAACCTAAGGGAGTTATCGTTCAGTTTGGTGGACAAACCGCTATCAATCTAGCTGAGCCATTGTCAAAAGCTGGTGTGAAAATTTTAGGTACTCAGGTGGCTGACCTTGACCGTGCAGAAGATCGTGATCTATTTGAACAGGCTCTCAAAGATTTGAACATTCCGCAGCCACCAGGTCAGACAGCGACGAATGAAGAAGAAGCGGTAGAAGCCGCTCGTAAGATTGGCTTCCCAGTCTTGGTGCGTCCTTCTTACGTTCTGGGCGGTCGAGCTATGGAGATTGTCGAGAATGAAGCAGACCTTCGTTCTTATATGCGAACGGCTGTCAAGGCTAGCCCTGATCATCCGGTGTTGGTGGACTCTTACATTGTTGGCAAAGAATGTGAGGTAGATGCCATTTCAGACGGTCGTCAGGTCTTAATTCCAGGGATTATGGAGCATATTGAACGGGCTGGAGTTCACTCAGGTGATTCTATGGCTGTTTATCCTCCGCAGACTTTATCTGCTCAAGTCCAGCAGACTATCGCAGATTATACTAAGAAATTGGCAATCGGACTTCATTGTATCGGTATGATGAACATTCAGTTTGTTATCAAAGATGAAACAGTTTATGTCATTGAGGTCAATCCGCGTGCAAGTCGAACCGTCCCTTTCCTTTCCAAAGTGACTAATATTCCTATGGCGCAGGTGGCAACTAGACTGATTTTAGGTCAAACTTTGGCGGAGCTAGAGTATGAAGACGGCCTTTATCCAGAAAGCAAACAAGTACATGTAAAAGCACCAGTCTTTTCCTTTACCAAATTAGCCAAGGTGGATAGCTTACTAGGACCTGAAATGAAGTCGACTGGTGAGGTTATGGGAACGGATTTTACCCTTGAAAAAGCTCTCTATAAAGCTTTTGAGGCCTCTTATCTACATCTTCCAAACTTTGGAAATGTCATTTTTACGATTGCGGATGAAAATAAGGAAGAAGCTCTCGCATTGGCAAAACGTTTTGCAGCTATTGGGTATAGTATTTTAGCAACACAGGGCACAGCGCAGTTCTTTAAAGAAAATGGTGTTTTGACACAATTGGTTGAAAAATTCGGTACAGATGATCGTAATGACATTCCAGCCTTTGTTCGCAAAGGCAAGGTTCAGGCGATTATCAATACCGTTGGAACGAAGCGAACGGCAGATGAACACGGTCAGGCTATTCGTCGTTCTGCTATCGAACATGGGATTCCACTTTTTACGGCACTTGATACAGCCAATGCCATGCTTCGGGTCTTAGAAAGCCGTAGCTTTATGACAGAAGCAATTTAGAGTAGCATTCTTTTTGTCATGATATATTAAGTTCTATGCAAACCTTTTCAATTCTTAAATAATTTGTTATAATGAAAATGAAAAAAAGTTATTAGAGGAGAATAGAATGTCGAAAAAAATTATTGGGATTGACTTGGGTGGTACATCTGTGAAGTTTGCGATTCTGACCCAAGAAGGAGAAGTTCAAGAAAAATGGTCTATTAAGACAAATATTTTAGATGAAGGCAGTCATATTGTGGATGATATGATTGAGTCAATCAATCATCGTTTGCATTTATTAAACCTTTCAGCTGAAGATTTCATTGGAATCGGCATGGGCTCGCCTGGCGTTGTGGACCGTGAAAAAGGAACGGTTGTCGGAGCTTACAATCTCAACTGGAAAACTCTGCAACCTGTAAAAGAAAAAATTGAGAAAGCGACTGGCATTCCTTTCTTTATTGATAACGATGCGAATGTAGCTGCACTTGGCGAACGTTGGAAAGGTGCTGGTGAAAACCAACCAGACGTCGTCTTTATGACACTTGGAACAGGTGTCGGTGGTGGCATTGTTGCTGAAGGAAAATTACTGCATGGTGTAGCTGGAGCAGCTGGAGAGCTGGGACATATCACAGTTGATTTTGATCAACCAATTCTTTGTACTTGTGGCAAAAAAGGCTGCCTAGAAACAGTAGCTTCTGCAACGGGTATTGTTAATTTAACGCGTCGTTATGCTGATGAGTATGCTGGTGATGCAGAGCTGAAAAAACTGATTGATAATGGCGAAGATGTCAATGCGAAAATTGTTTTTGATTTGGCTAAAGCTGGTGATGAATTAGCTCTCATTGTTTATCGTAATTTTGCACGTTATCTTGGTATTGCTTGTGCCAACATTGGATCTATCTTAAATCCGTCAACGATTGTCATCGGTGGAGGCGTCTCTGCAGCAGGTGAATTTTTACTAGACGGTGTTCGTAAGGTCTATGAAGAAAATTCTTTCCCTCAAGTGCGTACGTCAACAAAGCTTGCACTTGCAACTCTTGGAAATGATGCAGGAGTCATTGGAGCAGCTTCATTGGTTCTTCAATAATTCTGCTAAAATAGAAAAATAATCCAAATAAGGCATTTACAATTATTATAAAATTTGTTATGATATTAGTTAGTGCGTAATGGAAGCACTAGAAAACGACTAATCCGCTGTGGTCTTGAACTATAAGATTAGTAAGATAGGAGAAGAAAAATGAATCCATTAATCCAAAGTTTGACTGAAAGTCAACTTCGTACTGATATTCCTGCATTCCGTCCTGGTGATACTGTTCGTGTTCACGCGAAAGTTGTCGAAGGAAACCGCGAACGTATCCAAATCTTCGAAGGTGTGGTTATCGCTCGTAAAGGTGCTGGTATTTCAGAAAACTATACTGTTCGTAAAATTTCTAACGGTGTAGGTGTTGAACGTATCTTCCCACTTCACACACCACGTGTTGAAAAGATTGAAGTTGTTCGTTACGGTAAAGTACGTCGTGCGAAATTGTATTACCTTCGTGCATTGCAAGGTAAAGCAGCGCGTATTAAAGAAATCCGCCGTTAATGTAGAAATAACTCTGTCTCTCGGCAGAGTTTTTCTCTAGTCCCCTTAGTTCAATGGATATAACAACTCCCTCCTAAGGAGTAGTTGCTGGTTCGATTCCGGCAGGGGACATATTCCAAAAGCTTCAAACGTTGATAAATCAGCGTTTCTTTTATTTTTGTTCAAAATTTGTTCAAAATAGTTTCTACTGGCTTAAACCGTGGAAAAAGTCACGGATTTTATTGTCTTCACGGATAGCTTTTTCTTTGATTAAATGCCCGTAAGTCTCACTGATTTGTTGAATATCTTTATGTCCCATATTCTTGGCGATGGCCCAGATGTCTATATCCATTGCTAGAAGTGTGCTTGCGTAAGTATGTCTTAAACCTGTACTAGTCATATTTGAAGGAGTAATAGACAATTCAGATAGTATCTGCTTTAATTGTTTATTGACTGCTGAATTTGTAGGTAGTCCAGATTGTTTATCAAAGAACAAACATTTGTCTGAATTAGAAACTTGATGGCTTCTTAAAACATACCTTTGTTCAGCTTTTAGTTTTTGTAAAATAGAGACTGTAGTATCATCAATCGGAACGTCACGGATAGAAGTTTCTGTTTTAGCTTTTGTCCAGCGTTTTCTTGTGCAATCATAGCGTCTATATGTTTTAATGGTCTTATTTTCAATATTGATACAATCCCAAGTTAAGCCAAGGACTTCTCCAAACCGCATACCTGTTTTCAGTTGGATATATAAGAGGTATGGAATGACGGATTCTTGATAATCGAGGAGATATTCTAGATACTGACAAAGTTTTTTATAATCTTCTAAGCTATGGATATATCTTTCATTCTTAGACTTTGGTGATTCTCTGCCAGATAGTACAACTCCTTCTGTGAATAAATCTATACTGAGCTTATCTTGCCTAGCAAAAATAAGGACACTTCGTATCTCTGCATTTAGGCGGCTGACATTATCACGACAATTTGTTTCAGCGTATTTATTGATAAATGCTTGATATTGGCTTGATGTGATGGATACAGCGGGTGAGTCTCCAAAGTATTTTTGAATAAACTTTCCACGCAAGCGATGCTTGTTTTGTGTAGAATCCATTTTATTGAGTGGGATAATTTTTAAATGGTACCATTTTTCCCACAGTTGAAAGAGACTGATGTTTTTATCAATGACCTTTCCTTGATGTAATTTAATTTCTTGGGTCAAACCTTCAATTTCAGCTTCTCTTTTGGTCTTAAATCCTGATTTTGATGTAATATAGTTTCCTTTTTTGTCAGTGATACGATAAGACCACTTCCCTTTTTTCCCTCCGCGTTGCGTAATGTATAGTGACATGATTACCTCTTTTCTAAGAAATCGATAACCAAGGTTTTATCTTGGTTATCTTATCATAATTCAAAAATTTTTGCAAAATGTTCCTCAAAAAATTCTTTGGCTTTGCTTGCCAGAAAGTAATAGCGTCCACCTTGACTGTTTGGATATTTCACAAAGCCATTGCTATTTTTATCAATGTCAATTTGCTTACGAATTTCAGGCTTATAAAGCACGTTTTCGAGCAGCCATGGACGAGAGACGGAAAGCAGTTCTAAAACCTCAGAGAGCGTTAGATAACGCCCTTTTGAGGAGATTTTTTTGAGTTCTTCATACTCGGAACGGTCAACGATAATTTTATCGGGTGGTAGTTGTATCGTAATATTTTTTAAGTCAATTTGTAGGGTGGTTGGTTTCATAAGCAGTTAGTCCGTATCCATTTCTTGGTCAATGATGGTCACGTCTTTGATGTGTTTACTTGCGCGATAGCGTTTTGATTCTATAAATTTTGTAAAAAAGTAGGTACGGTTCATAATCAATGTGAGCAGGCGAGGGTCATTGTGTCTTGCATAGATTACTAGGTCTTGAAATTCGGTAAAATTGTAATCGTTAATAAGGTCAATGACTTCATTGATAAAGCGCCCAGATTGTTGCTCAACGAGGAACTGATCGAGGTCAAACCCTGCACCACTTTCAATGTCTTCAGCGTTATAAGGTGTTTTGTCTGAGTTTTGTGCATGGGTGAAATAGTCAAGCATCCCCTTTGGAGATAAGACAATTTGCACCTTTTTAGGAGTGTTTAGATTTTCGGTAAGAAGTTCTGATACTTGCGTATAGCTCTTCAAAGAATCAAAGAAGAGAGCCCCGTGTTTGTGGGCTTTTAATAGTTCACCCGTTTTTTTGTCCACGTCTTGGTCGTGCCATGGGCTCAAAATATAAGGGACTTGCATTTCTTCTAAAATGTCAATATAGTTTTCGGGCGCACTTTCTTTGTAGAGGAGAAAAGCCCACTTGTTAGAACGTTTTGTTAGAGGCATAATATATCAACCTTTCTAATGATTTGATTATTGATTATTGAACTCATGGGGGTCGTAGTAACCCCCATGAGTTCCTATCACAATTTCCCGCTGATAGCGGGAACCGCCCTTCTAGCTCGGCGGCTGCGCTAGGAACCGTCACCAGAATAGAAAAGACTACGCTATTTCTATCCTGCTTCCTGTTTGAAATGGGGTGCTTTTCTGCGGCTCTTTGTCTGTTCCGACAAAGCCGCAGAAGCACCTATTTAGTGCGAGTGCCAATGGCTTGATAAACGCGGTAGCTTTCAAGCGTGAAGTCGTTAAAGCTATAAGCCGGGTCTAGCTCTGTCAGATGACTTTTAATGTCGGGCAATAACTCTTTGACCATTTTCATGGCTTTATGATTGGCAGGTAACTTTATAGAAGTGATGATTTTATCTTCTTCACATTCGACTGTTAAAGACCATAAAGAACGATTGGCAAGACGCTTATCAGCAACGCTGTAAGGAATCTTATTTTGTCCGATATTCAGAGGCTTTTCAGAGGTGGTATATGCAAATTTTCTGATTTTATTTGTGTAATAAAGAGATTTCCACATATTGAGTTTTTGATTTGGCAACCATTTTATCGCTGTTATCCCAACAAGTAATAGAATCAGTCTCAATGCGAGAGCTAACAGTTTAGCAGAAAGAAAAGTAAAGATATTGGTGATTAGTATAGGTGTTTGAAAAACAACTAAGAATAATTTGAGTAAAAGACCGCTTCCACCTGTTAGAAGTAGAGCAAGACTTAAAAGATAAAAAGTATTATAGAAATTAAAGTTTTTAAAATAATATTTAAACATAATGTAAATGTACCTCGTTAATAAGTGGGTGTTAGTAATGGCATAATGTGATTGTTGTGCTGATCATCTGTAAACTTGATGATACCCGTCCCAATGCCAGCTGGGACAACAATATGGTCAATATTTGCATGAGGCAATAAGAACTGCGTTGTATTCGTGTTGATGTCACCTAAAATAATAGCGCAATTGATTTGTTCTCGAACGGCTGTATTTCCACCAAAGGCAGTTGCGTCAAAGCGTTGAGAGATAAGAATCAAGCTGACTTGTGTCTCACGCCCTAAAAGGGCAATTGTTCCAAGCAATTGAGAGAAAGTATCTCTTGCTTGCTTCGAGCTACCTTGCACCAATGCAAGGAGTTCATCAATTACAACGTAAATCTTTGAAAAATTTGTAGTAGGATTGATGAGCAATTTTTGTTGCCGCTCATAAATCTTGTTTATCACTCGTCCTAAAAGTTCGTTGACTTCTGTAATAAAGCTATTGAGGTTAGAGCCGAAGGTCGGAGATAGAACTTCTAAGTTTAGCTCTCTTCCTAATTTATAAATTTGAGATAATTTTGGATCAACGAGCAAGAGATGAGTAGCAGTATCAGCGTTTAAGCATCTAATTAAATATTCAGTGAATTTTGATTTTCCCGAACCAGACGACCCGCTAACGGCTAGATGAACAATGTTGTCCATATTGAGGCTGACCTTGTTTGCCATAATCGGAATACGGTTGCTGGTTACTTCTGTAGCGATAAATTGGTCAATATTTTCAATCATCAAGCGCTCTGGAATCCCGTCAACCCAAGGGAAAAAGAGGGCTCGTGCAAGGTTGGGCTCTTCGGGGTCATAAGGAACAAAGTAAGCATTAGTTTGCGGTAAAAGGGTTTTGTAGGGGTATAGAATTCCTGAACAAATCGCATAGATTTTCATATAAAGTTGATTGTCAAGGGAGTAGGAAACGGGCAGATTTGGCAGATAGAGAAAGCCTCGGTCATTGCCAGCCAGACGGATCATAAACGAATTTGTGTAGCTCGTCTCACCGTTCACATCAAGGGCGTTATTTAAGTTTCGTTGAATAAAAGTGCATAACTCATGAGGGTCACGGAAGGCCCCACTAGATGCGGTTGGCTCTAGTGGGTTTCGTGACGGTTGAGCCTGCTTTTGATGTTGCATGCTCAAACTCATGATTTCACCTCATGCACTTCATCAGCGCGGAAGTAGATATTGTAGCGGACTTCGCAAGCTTCCAAGTTGTCAAAGTTGACGGCAGACAAGTAGCTTGGTAGCGCAATCTTTTTAGCGAATTTCACCGTGAAAGGTGGAAGCCCCTCTTGGGTGAACCAAGCACGATAAGCTACAATCTCATCTGTACGATGATTATTTTCAAAACGATATTGCGGTTCTAGCTCTGTACTCAAGAGATAAATCTCTTTGTTTGAATCAAGTGTATGATTAGCGAGTTCTGAACTATAACCGGATTGAGTTATTTTCCTCATAATAAGAAAATCTTCCTTTCTATTGAGTGCTTAGGACAGAATGCCCTTCTAAAGGACTAGCTCCCCTTTCCTTTGACGCTAAAAAAAATAAAAAAACGTCTTCATCTATCATGATAAGACGAGGAAAGGAGAGCATAGTAAGCGGACTGTTGGCATGCCATGTAGCTCGGTTTAACGTCATGAGCTGGACGCAGGAGGGACATAAACTATTTGTAATGAATTTGTAACTTGACAAGTTGGTGAAATCATCTTATAATTCCCTTTAGGGAAATACGATGCATGCGGCATGCGGGCGCGGGCGGCGATGGAATCACTATATATAGTTTAAATTTAATTTTTTTTTAAACAAAGATATTGTTTTTGTATCTGTGATGAATCAGAACGCAATGAAACTTTTACTCTCCATTCATTGATTTAGCGCAAGCTTTGTTGGGCGACTTGAGCCCAACAAAAAAATATGGGTACTCTACCCATATTAAATTCAGTATCTCTGTTTTTTATTAGTTGAAAAATCATTTTGTCTCATACTTGAAAGATGGGCACCCTGCCCTCGGAAACTTATATATTATAGTTTTTGTAAATAAAAATTACCGCCAAAAATGACGGTTTTTTTATTATTCAAAACTCAACTCTCTAATAATACGGTAATGGCATCAATCACTTTCTTTTGTTTTTCTTGTGGGAGTGATTTCAGATGTTGCACCAATTGGGTCAAATCATCTTCTTTTTCCTTATCTGGTACCATATCAAAAAAGGTTTCAATATCAACTTCTAGGGCTTCCATCACCCTTTCAAGAGTGTTGATTTTGACATTTGGGGCAAGATGTTCTAATTTATAGACGTAATTTGTACCCAAATCCGCTCGTTCTTCCAGTTGTTCTTGGGTCATTCCTCTTTCTAATCTTAAAAGGCGGATTCTTTTCCCAATGTAATCTCGTAATAATTCTTTCATATCGTACCTCTTTTTCTCCATGATACCGATTTTTAGGGAGAAAGATAACTTCTCAAAAGGTTGATGAATAACTTTACAAGATTAGTTTTAGGTGCTATAATCAATCTGTGACAACTTTTTAAGGTTGGATAGGGGAGTGTTTTTCTCAAAAATTTTTCAAAAATCATGCTAAATACTTGACAAAAATGCTTGTTATACTACATATAACAAGGCTTGACTTTGTAGTCAAGCCTTCCTAAAAGTTAAAAAACAGGAGGAACTATGGGAAACAAGGTTATTAAAAGTACGGCAACAGGGGCTATAGCACTAGCTGCGTTTGGTGTAACTAGTGGGGCAACTGTGCAAGCAGAAGAATTGACCAAATCGTCAACTACTCTGTCTTCTGATGTAACAGCACCCAAGGCGCACAATATTAAAGTCTTAGACGGTGTTCTATTGACAAAGGATGGTGCTGCGGTCACCACCACCCCAACAGAGAAGACGGTTGAGGAAGCGCATGGGATTAAGCAACAAGCAGACCAAGCGGTGACCGACCAAGCCGGGAAAGTGGCTGAAAGTGCTCAAATTGAAGCGAACAGCCAAAAGGCAGTAGAAGATGCTACCGCAAAAGTAGCCGAAGCGGAAAAGAATAAGGCTGCCGCTACACCAGATGCGATTGCCCAAGCGGAAAAAGGCGTAGCTGATACGCAAAAAGAGATTGCACAAAATCAAAAAGCAAGTGATACTGCAGCTAACGCCACACAAAAAGCGACTGACGCGGCTACTACCCAAAAACAAGCGGTAGAACAAGCCCAAAAAGGGGTAGAAGCTGGACAAAAAGCAGTTGATACGGCTAAAAAAGGTGTCGATACCGCCAAAGCAGCGCTCGATGGCACCGGCGAACAAAAAGCTCTTGATGAACAAAAAGCAGCCAATAAAAGCTTAGAAGATGCCAAAAAGGCAGAAAGCGATGCTACTCAAAAATTGGCAGCCGCTAAAAAGGCAGATGCCGACCGTCATGCCCAAATCAAGGACTTGAAAGACCAAGCAACCACTCAAAGCAAAACGGCAACCGACACCACAACCGATGCTGCTGCGAAAAAGGCAGCCGATAGCGCAGCTAAAGCAGACGTTAACACCGCTAAAAAGGCAGTAGAAACAGCTCAGGCAGCCCTTGACGGGACGGGTGCCCAAAAGGTCTTGGATGAACAAAAAGCTGCTGAGAAGGCTCTTTCTGACGCCAAAACCAAAGAAGTGGAAGCCGCTCAAAAATTGAACGAAGCCAAGAAAGCAGATGCCGATCGTGATGCCAAAATCAAAGACTTAACCACAAAAGAAGCAGAACAAACGGTCACTAAAACAGATGCCGAAAATGCCCTTGCGGAAGCCAAGAAAAATGCCGAAGCCAAAAAAGCAGCCAAAGAAGCAGCCGAAGCCAAACGTGATGCGTTGCGGAAAGAATTGGATGCTAAGAAGAAGTTGTCGACGATTACCGTACCACAATATGTGATTGATGCTTATAAGAAGTATTTGAATTCTGACCGTGAAGAAGCCGATAAAGATGCACTTCAAGAAGTCTTCAATAAGTGGATTGCAGAAGGTGCTTACGATATTGAGCGTAATGGAAATGTACCAATTGATCCATCAACGGTTGATCCAGCTCATATGACACGTGAACAAGCAAAAGCTTTAACCCAATATTATGCACACTTACTGACAGCAGTGCGTCGCCAATTCTGGGGTACTAAGGTGAAGACTTACACCACCGAAGAAGCGATGGATTACGTGCAAAAGGTTGCCGAAGCGTATGCCAAAGAAAACAAACCATGGTCATCTGGTCACAGTCATGCCGCACTGGCTGCTGGTGAAACACCTTCATCAAAACTAACATGGATGAATGAAAATATCTCTGGTATGCGTACTGGTACCACAACCATGACCGAAATGTATCGCTTTATTGCAGGATCAATCATCGGTATGATGGTAGATGATTACCATAGCGATTTTGGTCACATGTCTAACATGCTTGGTAACGAACAAGATGACGATGCAGTCGGTGTCGCATCTAGCGTAACACCAAACGGACTTGGTCGCATGCACTATGTAGGATTCAGTGATAAATATGCTGGTCAAGCCCTTCCAGACCCATATGACACGACACAATTGGAAAAAGACTTGGCACAAGCCGAAAGCGACTTCCAAGCAGCTCTTACAGCCTTCAATGAAGCCAACGGGGTTCTGACTGCTAAACAAGCTGCTTTTGATGCAGCTCATCAAGCACTGAGCACGACACAAAGCGAATTGGCTACTGTACGCAACCAAGCGCTCCAAACACCTAGCGCTGAAATGGCACACCGTGCAGCAGTTGCAACGCGTACTAGCGCAGAAACCCGCAAAGCGAGTGCCGACAAAGCGGTTACCAACCTCAACGCATCGATTCAAGAAAAACAAGTTGCATTGCAAAAAGCGCAAGCGGTCTTGGCTGCCAAAGAAGAAGCGGCTCAAAAGGCTGCTACCGCCCTTCGTGAAGCAGAAAGCAAAGCAGTGGAAGCGCAACAGATGCTCAATGCCACCAAAGCCAAATTGGCAGCACTTACCGGGGTGAAAGACGCTACACCAGCTGCTAGTGAAGCCCTTGAAAAAGCAACGACTGCTCGCAAGGATGCACAAGCTCGTAAAGATGCGGCAGACAAAGCGGTTGCCAACTTGAAAGCATCTATCAAAGAAAAACAAGCGGCACTTCGTACCGCAGAACAAGCCTTGACGGCAGCTGAAAACAACTTAGCAACCCTGAAAGCAAGCAAAGTGAGTGAAGATGCCAAATTGGTAGCCGCTGAACAAGCGGTGGCAGCTGCTAAAGCCGTGGAAGCTAAATTGGTGGCGGAAGCGAGGGCGCTTGAAAGTAAGTTGAACAATCAACAAAACTTGCTGGCCATGTATAAGAATGCTGATAAGCTGTTGAGTGAAGCGGTGTCAAGACATTTAGAAGCAAGTGAAAAGCATAAGGAAGCTGTTGCAGCCACGTTGGAAGCACGTAGCAAGCTGGCTGTGTTGTTGAAAGATCAACGGGATGCGAATAGTCAGTATGAAGCGGTGAAGAAGGCGTATGAGGAGTGGGTTGCCTCTAAGAAAGCAGCAGAAGAAAAAGCACAAGCTCTTTCAATGCGTCAAGCTGCTAAACCAATGACCTCAAGCAAAAAGATTCGCCCAACCATTCACTCAAACTATATTTATAGCCGAACTGACAAACAACTCCCACAAACTGGAGAAAAAGGCTCATGGCTGGCATTGTTAGGCATGGGTATCTTAGCAAGTCTCAGCTTTGGGGCACGTAGAAAACATGGAAGAAAAGGATAAAGGAATATGACAGAAGAAAAGTTAGCTGTTAGTGATTTTAATAGAGAAGAATTGCTTAATATTTTGACTTTGCTTTATGTACAAGGGGATAAAATTGTAACTCTTAACAATAAAATGCAAAACACAATTAAAGCAAACCGTCAACTGAGACTACAACAAGCAACTAAAAGAAAAAAGAACAGAATAGCCAATATAACTGGAATTGTTTTTGTTGTAGTATTTTTTGCCAGTTCAGAGAGCAATTTCTTTATTACTATACTACAGCTCCCAATAGGATATATAATAGGGCAGGTGATTGCGAGAATATTCATGTTTGTAACTGAAAAGATAAATGAAATAGCTAAAAATGAAAAACAATCTCCTTTTTTCCCAAAAATTACAATTAGTTATGGTTTAACACGTAAACAAGCTGAGAAAGTGTCAGAAGAAGCAACTCTTGAAGCAACAAATACAACGCAATATCAATCGTATAATCAAGAAAAACAAGATTTGGAAAACGATCCAACCTTCTCATATTTCATTTCTCTTATTCCTGATAATTTTTGTAAATTAGAAGACTTTGCAGGAATGATTGTTCTTTTGAAAGATTACCGTGCAATGAATTTTCAAGAAGCAGCTAATCTATGGCGTACAGAACAACATCAACAACAAATGTTACAACAACAAAAACAATTAGAGAGACAATTGCATCAAAATTATGATCAAGTCATGGCAGAGGTTCGCGAATCTGCGAATCGCTTACGGCAAGACATGCAAAATGCTCGAAATGAATCTTCAAAAATCAATAGAAACCTTGAAGATATTAGACGTAGTGGGGTAGGTATTAAATCAAGATTGATATAGCATGTAAAATAAAACTGACTTAATGTGGGAAAAAGTCAATAAAAAAGCTCTGGTATCTAAAAATACTAGAGCTTTTAAAATATAATAAAAATTTTTAGCATTCTCATTGGTTACTAGGCCCAATGTACTCATAGCCTTCATATTGATTTTCAACTAATATTCAACTCCTTTCATCTATTGATAGCATAAGTTTTTAAATCCATCACATCTTGAATAGTTGGTTCATAATTTTCAATCATTGATGACCCGATAGCATACCAGACGATATTAAAATCTGAAAATTATCAAAGGGAATTTATAAAATAGGATAAATCCATCCTATATTTTTGCTTTTGTTGCTTAAAAATGGTATGATAAACAAAAGGAGGCGATGACAATGCAAATTAATCTTGAAAATTTAATTCCAATCACGGAGGCAAATCAAAATTTTTCTAAAGTTGCTCGTATGGTTGATAGTAAGGGTACAGCTGTTATTTTGAAAAACAATAAACCTAAATATGTTTTAGTTGACTATAATACCTTGGTTCAAGAAGAACAGACAGAAGCTGTTGTTGCTGATCAAGCTAGTGTTGATGAGGTGGCAAGTTCTATCTTATCACGCCACCTAGAAGCCTTTAAGGAATTAGCCAAATGAAGCGATTAACCGTTGAACAGGTTGTTGCCTTACATAGTCAATTGATTATAGCTTCGGGAGGAATGGATGGTGTACGAGACAAGGGGTTAGTTGAGGCCTCACTTTCAAATGTTTTTGACACTTATTTTGGAGTTGATCAATATCCAACTATTGAAGAAAAGGCTTCTAGACTTTGTTATTCTTTGATTAAGAATCATGCTTTTTTAGATGGAAATAAGAGCATAGGTATTTTTGCAATGCTTGTGCTACTAGAACTTAACGATATTGTGCTTGATTGTACTGATGAAGAGTTGGTTCATCTCGGATTAGGTATAGCAGCATCAGAATTAACCTACGAAGATATTTTAGATTTTGTAAAAAATCATTGATATAAAAGCAAGTGACTACTAAAAATCACTTGCTTTATTTTTTTAATTATTCTAAGATAATAATGGTGTGGACTTTTGGTATTTTTAGTTCAATTCGTGTATTCGTTCTCAATTTCGTCTAAGCCGCCTCTCCAATTTTTCCCCAAAATTTCATCAACAGTCAGATTTTTACGAATACTAATTTCAAAAGGTATCTTTTGCTCGGTTAAAATTTTTCTGAAATAGATATTGATAGCAGTTGTGTAGTCTAGTCCCATTTCTGATAAAATTTTCCCTACATTTTCTTTTAGGTCGGAATCAATATTTAAATTTAATCTTGACTTATTTTTTGCGAGAGCTATTTTTGCACCTCCTTTTATATTACGAGGACACTATACACCCAATATTTTCATCTGTCAATTTTAACATAAAAGACCCTTGAAAATGTTATTCATAGGCCTTCTTTATACGACATCTAAAAGCTGATATTAGCCAATGTTAATGGTGAGTTTTTGATTCAGTGCAAAAGCAATCTTGCTCATGGTTTCAATGCTGGTATTATGTCCCCGTTCAATTCTAGCAATGGTGGATTGCGGGACATGAGATAGGTCAGCTAGTTCACGTTGTGTCAGTCCAGCATTTTGTCTAGCGTTAAAGACGGCAATTGCACTTTCTAAGATGCTTTTTTCTGCTAAGTAACCAGCCTTAAAATCTTCTTGTTTTAGTTCATCTTGTAAAAAATCATCAAATTTAATAGTTGTCATGATTATGCTCCTCAAATTCTTTTTTCAGTTCTTTAGCATGCTTGATTTCACTAGTAGGTGTTTTCTGTGTCTTTTTGGTAAATCCGTGTGTGATGATGTAGCGGTCACCAATCACATGGAAGTATAAGGCGCGTTGAATATTAGAAGATACTTTTGAGCGAATTTCAAAAATATCATTATCAAGTTTCTTCACCCATTCCATGCGTTGTGCGATAAGCAAACCGTGCTCTTGTATCAGGCTAATCGTAGCAAGAAGCTTTTGTTTGTCTTTTAGAGGTAAGGTTTGTAAAAACTCAATAAATTCAGTACGCCCATTTAAGCGCGTATAAAATTCAAATTTTGGTTGTTTCATTATGTCTCCATGATAGCATATATTGTTCAAAAATGCAATTGATAATACTAAACTATTGTTAGCAATTTTGCCAGCTCTGTTTTTACTTTTTGAGAATTGATAGTTTACAAAGTTTGTTCAAAATCTGTTCAAAAAATTGTTTTTTTATATTCTAAAGCAAGTGATAAAACCTTGATTTCATGCGATTTCTGTTTTTTATTTTAACTTAGTTTAACGTAATTTTACTGGCAGGGGACATAATGTGCCCACAAAAGTCCTTGTTGTTAAAGGGCTTTTGTGTTTTTGAGTTCAATATTTGCTTATTATTATCAATAAAATATAAAAGTAAAGTTTGCTTTGGAAACATCTGACTGAAAGGATGAGAATATGAAGGCTTATTTTATTGGAGGACTAGGCTGCAATTGCTATTATCCTCAGGACTTTTTTAATGCACTGTCTTTTCCAGTTACTTATCTAGATATCTATGATTCTAGGTTGGAAGAGCAACTGATTTCATTAGAAGCATTGAAAGATTGGTTTATGGCACAAGTTGATATGGATGATGATATTCTGTTAATAGCCCATTCTTTGGGAGCAGATTTAGCAGTTTATCTAACAAGTATTTATGATAAAATTACACATCTCGTCTTGCTAGACGGTGGATACATTAATATGGACAAAATTTGCCCTTTGAATGTAGAAATTGAAGATTCTCTGAATTACCTTCAAACGAATGTTTACGAGAGCCTAAAGAAAGCTGTTATAACTGAAAAACAAAGCTCTGCTGTATGGTCAGAAAATTTGGAGAGGGCGGCCAAAGAAAGTTTTGCTTTTGATAAAGTTCAAAAGCATTGGTATTTAAGCTTATCTGAAAAGTTAATGATTCATTTATTGACAATAAGACGGCAAGCTTTTAGAGATTTATCTTTTTTGAAAAGATAAATTGTAAAATATAGTTCAACAAAAAATCTCATAGCGTTTCATTGGTGTAAACTGTAAGTAACCACACAAACAGAACCCGAGGAAAAACTATGAGCTACTCCCAT
>NZ_CABHMZ010000004.1 GCF_902167705.1 Streptococcus constellatus
TTGGGAGCGTAGCTCAGGTGGGAGAGCATCTGCCTTACAAGCAGAGGGTCAGCGGTTCGATCCCGTTAACTCCCATATTTAAGCGGGTGTAGTTTAGTGGTAAAACTACAGCCTTCCAAGCTGTTGTCGCGAGTTCGATTCTCGTCACCCGCTTTGAACAGAGATGTTCATACCAAGTTTTTGGACTTGGGCGCGTAGCTCAGGTGGTTAGAGCGCACGCCTGATAAGCGTGAGGTCGGTGGTTCGAGTCCACTCGTGCCCATTTAGAAGTTATATGGTCCGTTGGTCAAGGGGTTAAGACACCGCCTTTTCACGGCGGTAACACGGGTTCGAATCCCGTACGGACTATATTTTATTGGAGGATTACCCAAGTCCGGCTGAAGGGAACGGTCTTGAAAACCGTCAGGCGTGTAAAAGCGTGCGTGGGTTCGAATCCCACATCCTCCTTAGTAGGAATAACGCGGGATGGAGCAGCTAGGTAGCTCGTCGGGCTCATAACCCGAAGGTCGTAGGTTCAAATCCTGCTCCCGCAATAAGTAGGCTCGGTAGCTCAGTTGGTAGAGCAATGGATTGAAGCTCCATGTGTCGGCGGTTCGATTCCGTCTCGCGCCATATAATTTTAATATTAGGAAGGGTAGCGAAGAGGCTAAACGCGGCGGACTGTAAATCCGCTCCTTCGGGTTCGGGGGTTCGAATCCCTCCCCTTCCATCTTGTACGGGCATAGTTTAAAGGTAGAACTAAGGTCTCCAAAACCTTCAGTGTGGGTTCAATTCCTACTGCCCGTGTTATAGATTATGGCGGGTGTGGTGAAGTGGTTAACACACCAGATTGTGGCTCTGGCATGCGTGGGTTCGATCCCCATCACTCGCCTATTTTATATTATTGGGGTATAGCCAAGCGGTAAGGCAAGGGACTTTGACTCCCTCATGCGTTGGTTCGAATCCAGCTACCCCAGTTTACTTTGCCGGCGTGGCGGAATTGGCAGACGCGCTGGACTCAAAATCCAGTGTCCGCAAGGACGTGCCGGTTCGACCCCGGCCGCCGGTATAGTATTAAAGACAAGGTTTATTAGCCTTGTCTTTTTTTGTGTTTATATCTACTGACATCTCGAAGTTTCCAAAAATTTCCATTCTAAAAAATATCGTCTAATTTATTTGCTAAATTTTTCTGTTTACTAGGGTATAAATGAGAATATGTATCTATTGTAGTCGTTATGGAGGCGTGTCCTAGAGGTTCTTTTACTACTAGGTAATCTTCGCCTTGATTGATTAGTAAGGAGGCATGTGAATGCCTTAAATCATGTATATTTTATATTCTAGCTTGCCGAATTGGTCCATTTATTTCAACTATAAAAAGAAAAATCAAAGCTCTTGGGGGAACTCTGATGGTTAATCCAGACGGGCACGAATGGCTGCGAGCTAAATGGAGTTTACCTGTTCGTAAATATTGGAAATACTCTGAGCGACTGATGGTCAAGCAAGCAGATTTGTTGATTTGTGATAGTAAAAATATTGAAAATTATATTCAAAAAGACTATGCTTCTTATCAACCGAGCACAACTTATATCGCTTACGGAACTGATATAACTCGATCACAGCTAACATCCTCAGATGAAAAAGTGCGTTCTTGGTATGATGAAAAAGGTGTCCGTGAGAACGAATACTATCTTGTAGTTGGACGCTTCGTTCCAGAAAATAATTATGAAGCCATGCTTCGCGGTTTTATGAAGTCTAGCTCTAAGAAAGATTTTGTCTTGATTACCAATGTTGAACAGAATAAGTTTTATGAAAAATTGCGTCAAGAGACTGGTTTTGATAAAGATCCACGTATTAAGTTTGTCGGAACTGTTTATGATCAGGAATTACTCAAGTATATCCGTGAACATGCTTTTGCTTACCTCCACGGTCATGAGGTTGGTGGAACCAATCCGTCTTTGTTAGAAGCACTGTCTTCAACAAAGCTCAATCTTCTGCTGGATGTTGGCTTTAACCGTGAAGTGGGTGAAGCTGGAGCGGTTTATTGGAGAAAAGATGGGCTTACGCGTGTGATTGAAGAAGTGGAGCTATTTAATGAAAGTGTTATTTCTGAATTAGACGAGAAATCTAGCCAACGAATTGCGGATGCTTTTACATGGGAAAAGATTGTTAAAGGCTATGAGGGAATATTCACAAAGGAGAAGAAATGACAACAGTGCTTGTAATGATGTCAACTTATAATGGCGAGAAGTTTTTACAAGAGCAAGTTGATAGCATTTTAAACCAAGAGGACTGTGAAGTTCGATTATTGATAAGAGATGATGGTTCAAAAGATAGAACTATCAAAATATTGGAAGATTATAGCAATAAAGATTCTCGAGTTTCTTGGTATACAGGAGAAAATTTAAGGTCTGCAAAATCATTCATGCATTTATTGATTCACTGTGAAAAATTTTACGATTATTATGCCTTCGCAGATCAGGACGATGTGTGGGATGTAGACAAACTCAGTGTAGCTATTGAAAGTCTCGAGCAACAGGGTGGTCCAGCTATATATTGTAGTAACTCTATGTTGGTCAACGAGGAATTAGAAGGTAGTGGAGAGTATTTGTATAAGCATGTTCCTCAATTCACTCTTAGTAGAGTGCTAATCGCTGGGCAGATTCAAGGGGCTACTATGGTTTTGAATAGGACCTTTGCTAATTATTTTGAACATGAAGAAATTCCAAATTATATTCCAATGCACGATTATTATGTTTCGGCAGTATGTTTAGCAGTTGGCGGAAAAGTCTTTTATGATTCTGACAGTCATATGAAGTATAGACAACATGGAAATAATGTTTTTGGAATTGATACTTCTTTTTTAGGGAAAGTTAAGAGAAATTTAAATACAGTTTTCCAAACAAATGACTTCTTTGATTTGCAGAGATTTAGTCAAGAACTTATAAATTTGAACCGAGCTTCCCTAGATGATGATTCAAAAATTTTACTGAATTTGGCGAAGGATTATAAAAAAAGTTTCATAAACCGACTTAAATTGGCTTTTTACAAAGGATTAAGTTTTGGACGACTAAATCAAGCTATTAGTTTTAGGTTAGCTATTCTCTTGGGAAGATTATAAATATAGATAATGGAGATGGATAGATGTCACTAGTGCAGATAGGAATTGCTTTCTGTTTTATTGTTGCTCTAGTAGCGATGAGGAAAGAGAGAACAGTCATTAACCCTCTTTCTGTTTTTTGTTTTGTTTGGATGGCAGTTTTGTTTTTCTCGACAAATACAACGAGATTAGATTATCCTCAGAATGAAACTATAGGATGGATTATAATAGGTGTTGGTGCATATACTTTAGGTTATATCTTTCAAAGAATCTTGAAAATTCGTTTTACTTTTGGGAGTTGGACTACATTAAGAGATCAAGTAGCCATTCCTAGATACAAACTATTATTGTTTTGTGCCAGTGTGTGCATGTTGTTTTTTTTAAGAGATTTGATACTAGTTTTTTTGAATGGTGGGAGTTTTAATTTACGGTATATTCAACAGTTTCTGCGTTCAAGTGACTACACTATCGTGAGTAATCCCATTGAAAATGCAATAAATTTATTATTTATCCAGCCGATTGCCTTTGCATTACCAGCTATTTGTGCAGTAGATATCTTTTATGGAGAAAAAAATAAGCGCTTAATAACGATAACGGTTCTGATGCTTCTTTTTAAAATGATGTCTACAGCAAATAGAAGTGGCTTCTTATTGTTATTCATATATATATATTGATAGTAGGATTGATATTTATTAGAAATAGTCGTTCTTTGAGTTTTAAAAATAATAGATTATTGAAAAGGTATAAATATTTGTTGCTTGCTATCGTAATCATAGCTAGTTTAGTACTTGTTATCACAACAATATCACGCGGAGTTGATTTGTCAACCAATATCTATTTAAATTTAGCCATTCCACCTAGGATGTTTGAAATTTGGAGTAAAACAGTTCAAGAAGTAGAGCTACATGGCTATGGTGAGGCTTCATTGATGGGCTTTCTTCTCCCCATTAAGTATATCTTTAACAATATTTTGAAAATATGGGATGCGACCAATATAAACGCTGTCTATGATATGATTCAACTGACGGATGTTCAATGGGTTTGGCCAGGTCCGAAAATTACGGCAAATGCTTATGTTTCTATGTTTTGGAATTTATATACGGATTTCCGTTATGGCGGTATCTTAGTCGGTAGTTTCTTATACGGAACAATCTCTGCACAAAGTTTCTGGAATGCTATAAGAACTAATAATCCAAGAATGCTTAGCGTATTTTGTCTCATATTGTACTCAGTATTATATTCTTTTGTTCGTTTCCAATTTTCAGATAGTAGATTTGTATTGGCTATTATATTTATAAGTTTTTTTGCTTATAAAAAAGACTATAAATTATAAGTTGTTTAGGAGAGAAATGAAAGTATTATTTATTGAAAATGCAGGGCACAAGACAGCAGGTGCTTTTAGGAGTTTGGTATCCCTTGCTATTATGTTGAAAAAGCATGGTGTTGAGGCACACGTAGCTTTACCCAAAACGGCAGACGGAGTCTCTTTGTTAGAGGAAAATCATATTCCGTTTATTCAATTGCAAAGCTGTGCATACTCTAGAATGATGTTAGCAGAACCAAGTCTTATTGAGCAAATAAAGATGCCTGTAAAGGATCTTGTATTGAAATTTTCTGCTAGAAAAATCGCAAAATACTTGAAAGACAATCAAATAGATATAGTTCATGATAATACTTCGGTTAGTTATATAGGTATGTACGCTGCTAAGTATGCCAAAGTGAAGCATGTTTGGCATATCAGAGAGTTCATGGAGGAAGACTTCAATCGAAGATTTTGGAGGAGAACAGCATATTTGCAATTGATGAATAAGTCAGATGCGATTGTTGCAGTTTCGCAGGCTGTTTATGACAAATATAAAGGTGAGATAGATAATAATAAGTTTAGCTTGATTTATAATGGTATAGATATTGAAAAGTTTCTCAATACAGATAGAGAGATTTTTAAATCAAATCCCATTAGTGTTCTATGTGTTGGACGCATTAGTCCAGGTAAAGGTCAAGAATTACTTATTAGAGCGGCTGGTCGTTTAAAAACAGAGTATGATAAATCTATTACATTAAATTTAGCAGGCTCCTATCAAGAAACTCAATATAATCAGATATTGGATCTTGCTAGTTCTTACGGCATCGAAAAGTATGTGAATATTTTAGGTCAATGTGATGATATGAGTGAAGTCTATAGCAGGAATGATGTGTTTTGTATGGCTTCGAAATGCGAGGCATTCGGCAGAGTCACCATAGAAGCAATGTTAGCAGGTTGTGTAGCACTTGGAAGTAATAGTGGTGGAACGGCAGAAATCCTAACAACGGAGACCGGACTGACCTTTTATCCAAATGATGAAGCGGACTTGGCAAAAAAACTGAACTATATTATTGAAAATCAATCCTTAATGAAAGTAAAAGCAAAAAATGGTCAAGAATTTGCAATGAAGAATTTCACTTCTAAAAAAAATGCAGAGGAAATTTATCATTTGTACTGCAAGCTATTAGATAATTGTGAGGAAAAAACTAATTAATGTCGAGTGTTAAGAAAAATTTTGCATACCAAAGTATATATCAAGTTGCAAATATCATCCTACCTTTGGTTACTTCCCCTTATGTAGCACGTGTTTTAGGAGCAAAGGGAGTAGGGGTTTACTCTTATACTTATGCTATTGCCTACTATTTTTCATTAGTTGCACTACTTGGAATTGCTAACCATGGCAATCGAATAATAGCGGGTGTTCGCGATAATAAAAAAAAGCTAACTAAAACATTTTCCGAGTTGTTATTAGTTCATTGTATTATTGCCTTTATGGCTGTTATGGCTTATTATATTTATTTTCTTTTTTTTGTAAAAGAGGATTATATGTCAGCCTTTATCCAAGGGATATGGGTACTGGTATCATTCTTTGATGTCAGTTGGTTCTTTTTTGGATTAGAAAAATTTAAACTGACAGTGACAATTAATTTAATTGTCAAGTTTGTAACTACAATATGTGTTTTTCTTTTTATTCATCAACCACAGGATATTTGGTTTTACTGTCTTATTATGGCAGCTGGTTCCTTATTCAGTCAACTTGCCTTATGGCCATATATTCGGCAATATTTTAATCTTAGACTAGTAACATGGCAAGGTATGAGAACCCATATTATGCCATTACTTACCTTGTTTATTCCAGCGATAGCAGTTAGTTTATATAAGTATATGGATAAGATTATGTTAGGATTGCTGACGACTAAAGCACAAGTTGGTTTTTTTGAAAATGCTGAACGTGCAATCAATATTCCAATTAGTGTAATAGCTTCTTTTGGGACGGTAATGCTTCCTAAAATGTCTAATCTTGTCACTAAAGGAGATACGGAACGCGAGAGGCATTACATAGGCCTTTCTATGGAATTCATAATGTGCCTTACCAGTGCTATGTCTTTTGGAATATTTGCAGTAGCTCACAATTTTGCGGTTGTATTTTGGGGGGATGAGTTCATTGCTTCGGGGAATCTCATTCAAGTTCTATCGATATCCATTATCTTTGTAGCTTTTGCTAATATTATTAGGATGCAATATCTGATTCCTAAAAGATTAGATGTTCCTTATATCATTTCTATTTTTGCAGGAGCGGTTATTAATTTAGTAACAAATGCCCTATTAATTAGCAGATTTGCAGCATTAGGTGCGGCTGTAGGAACTGCTGTTGCTGAATTTACTGTCTGTGCTGTCCAGGCATTCTATGTTAGAAAGCAGTTAGACATTAAACAATATATTTCAAAAACACTCCTATTCTGTGCTTTTGGTTTATTGATGGCCACTATTGTCTCTCTGGTTGGAGAATTTATTCCAAGCAGAACAGTTGGCTTATTGATGCAGATTATTGTTGGAGCGGTTGTTTACTCTATCTGTTCCTTGTTTTATTTTCGGAAAACTCAAAATAAATATATTAGGTCCTTTATTGAAAAAGTGGGGAAAAGATTTTTAAAAAGTTAAGAGGAATTTTGATAGCAATGAGCGATATTTCTAAAAAGAAGGAAAAGTTTAGATTAGATTACATTACATAGATATTTGCAAGGGTTTCGGTATTCTTTTGATGGTTTTAGGACACATTCCTGTCTCTAAAACACCAATGATTTTGATTTATTCTTTTCATATGCCCTTATTTTTTATTTTGTCGGGCTTGTTAGTGAAGTCAGAGAGTAATTTATTAACATTCACCTCTATCAAAAGGAAATTTCAAAAATTGTTAATTCCTTATGCTTTTTTCTTTGTACCAGCTTATATCTTATGGTTTATAGAATTAAAGCCCCAAACATTGAATCATGCTATGAAGCCACTAGTTGCTGTTATGTGGGACAATACGAATAACATGCCTATTGCTGGTGCGTTATGGTTTTTACCCTCGTTATTGTGGTGCAGCTTGCTATTTGCGATTATTCATCAAAAGCATAAGAATCCGTATGTAATCGCCATTCAAGTAATGCCTTTTGTGTTTTTTGGTTTTTTTATGGAAGTTCATTATAAAGGAGTTTTACCTTGGGCTTTTGGGATTTCAAGCATAGGCTTGCTGTTCTATTTTTATGGTTACATATTAAAACATTATTTACAGCTTCTATCTGATAAATACAGTTTGTTTTTGCTTTTGCTTTCCTGTTTAACTGCACCATTAATACTATCTAATGGTTTGGTTAGCATGCGTACGGGAACCTTTCATAATATTTTTCTATTTATTTACGGTTCTGTCTTATTTGGAACAACTGTAATTGTATTTTCCTATAAGTTGAGCAATAGTTTTCTGAATCAAACCTTTGTGATAAAATTAGTAAAACAGATAGGTTAGAGGTCTATTGTTTATCTCTGCTTAAATGAAATATTTATAAATATCTATAAAGCAATTTTTAATAAATTAGGCTTGTCTTTGCAATTGATTTTATTGTTCGCTTTTGCAGGCACAATAATCTCACTATTTATATGTGAGAGAATTTTTATGAAGACCAAATTAAAAATAGTTTTAGGAAAAAAATAAGAATAGCACAAGTGGTTACAGTCCAAAATCTATTTTGCAAGAAGCTGATAATATTTTAGATTACTTGGTAGAAAAGATTGTCGTTATTCAATATGGAAAGGAATTTTTTATGAGTGTTTTTGCAAAATTGATAAAGACAAAAGGTGGAGATATTCTAAAAGATTTAATCAGATCAAGAGTTCTTTTTAGGACGATAGCTCTTTTACCGTTGGTTGGTTTTTCAAAAAAATCTTTAGAAATAGTTCGTCTAAATAATAGTAATGTGGTTCTTTCAAGATTGAGAAGGAAATATAGGTTAACTATTAAAAAATTTAGGGAAGAAAATCAGTATTCACTTGTGTATCATCAACAACATAGAAGTTCTTCCAAAAAGATATGGATTTGTTGGTTTCAAGGTTTAAATGATGCACCCCATGTAGTTCAAGAGTGTATTGCTTCGATACGAAAACATCTGGTTGATAGAGAAGTGGTTGTTTTAACAGATGAAAATTACCACCAGTATGTAACTTTTCCAGACTATATAACAGAAAAAGTAGAACAGGGGTCTATTTTAAAGGCACACCTTTCAGATTTATTAAGATTGGAATTGCTAACCAAATATGGTGGAACTTGGATTGATGGGACAGTATTTTGTTCGAGTTCAGACATTCCTTCCTATATGCTGGATTCTGATTTATTTTTATTTCAAAACTTAAAACCTGGTCTTGATGGGCAAGTCTTGGCAATCTCCAATTGGTTTATTACTGCTAGCTATTCCAATCATCCTCTTTTGAATATGACAAAAGATTTGCTTTATGATTATTGGAGGAATCATAATAGTGCCATTGATTATTTTATTTTTCATCACTTCTTTCAATTAGCAATTGAAGAGTTTCCTGAATACTGGAATCAAGTAGTTCCTTTCAACAACTCAACTCCTCATATTTTACAGTTGCGTATGTTTGAGGAGTACGATGAAAAAATATATCGTGCGATTATTGAGCAAACACCATTTCATAAGTTAACTTATAAATTTGAAGAAGAAAAGTTGGAAATACCGAACACGTATTATAAAAACTTATTTTGACAAAAATGATAATAACTATTTGGAAATTGTTATCAAGGATAGAATCTTATTAAGATATTATAGAAAAGGTATGAAATGAAAGAATTAACTACTCGCGAGATGCAAGAAGTATCATTGGAAATTTTACATATAATTGCTGGCATCTGTGAAAAGCAACATTTTCGTTATGCTTTGATTTATGGGACTTTAATTGGGGCGGTTAGACATAAAGGTTACATCCCTTGGGATGATGATGTTGATATCATGATGCCACGACCAGATTATGATCGCCTATTACATTATTTGAAGGAAAACATAGCTGATTATCCACATTTAAAAGTATTTAATCGTGAAGAGTGCCTAGAATATCCGTATATGATTACTCGAATCAGTGATCAAAGATATCGAATTAAGATGGAAAATGAGAAATCGTTCGGATTGGGAGTTTTTATTGATATATATCCTTATGACGGATTGGGAGATACTAAACAGGAGGCGATTGCCTTTGGCATGAAAGGGGATCGTTTATCCTCGTTTTGCTACCAAGCGACTAGGGAACATTTTGCTATTGAAACGACAACATCAACTGTTAGGAAGGTTATTAAATATCCAGTTTATCTTTTCTCTAAAATGATTGGGAAAAATTACTTTCAAAATCAATTAAATAAGTTAGCGAGAGTTAAAAACTATGACAACAGTAAATTTGTTGGTTGTGTGATTTGGCTGTCATGGGGAGAAAAAGATATCTTTCCGCGTGAGTGGTTTGATGAGACTATTTTGGTTCCTTTTGAGAAATATGAATTTAGAATTCCTAAAGAGTTTGATAAGGTTCTTCGGCATGAATATGGAGATTATATGACTTTACCTCCAGAAAAGGATAGAGTAGGGCATCACTATTTTAAAGCTTATAAAAAATGATGGTTTACTAGGCAAAGAAAGAAGAAATTATGAGATTATTTTATTTTATATATAATTGGAGTAGGAAATTAAAGGGTGGAGTTTTTCTACTTAGAGTTTTGTATGGTTTTGAGTGTCCACGTAAAGCTAAAATAGGGAAAAATGTAAATTTTGAACATCGTGGGTTAGGAACAGTTGTAAGTAGCAATGCTATAATTGAAGACAATGTGACTATACAACATCATGTAACATTAGGGATTAAAGATGCTGATGATAGAATTATCATAGGTGAGAACTGCTTTATAGGGGCTCATGTATTTATTTTAGGAAATGTGAAAATTGGTGCTAATTCTAAGATTGGAGCAGGAACCATGGTTTTACATGATGTTCCAGCGGGCAGTACAGTGGTTAATCCTGTGGAACTAAAAGTACTAAATTCAAAAGCAAGCGTTCGTTAATAGAGTAAATTTAAAATCGGCTGTCTAAAACAGTCTTTAAGTAGATAAGAATAGTAAGTTAAATAGAAGATAATAAGTAACTTACTACTCCAGCAAAGTTTTTGTTCGGTCCTTTCTTGAAAATGAAAAAGGAGTCATTATTAGGTTTCGTAATGATAACGAAGTTCATTGAGCATTGAGGAATTCTTTGAATCAGCTTTCTAAGAATTTAGAGGCTGTTTCACTGTGTGTGAATAAAAAGAGTGATCATGAACTTCCACTTATTCTTTTGCGGGAATTTCCAGTGATTTTTCATAGCACGATATTCAATAGAATTCTTGTCAAAGATTTTCACAATGATAATTCTGTGGTATTCTTAAGTTGTTCTATATGAATCCTTTTAATGATGGTTTAGGCACTTTTCATTATAAGTCATATAGGGCTTTTTTCATACACTCAAAAAGCTCTATAACTCCTCATGGATTTATCCACTACAGTAATTACAGAGCTTTATAAATTTAATCAATCTCTCTTAAAGATATCCCTGGTGTAAACTCTTTCTTTTACATCTTCTAAGGTTTCATCAAAACGATTGGCAATAATCACTTGACTAAGGTCTTTAAATCTTTTAAAATCATTGACTATCTGACTGCCAAAGAAAGTAACACCATCCTCAAGCGTCGGTTCATAAATAATGATCGTAACCCCTTTAGCTTTTAAACGTTTCATAACACCCTGAATAGAGGATTGTCTGAAATTATCTGAGTCGCTTTTCATTGTCAAACGATAGACACCTACCGTAATCGCTCGTTCCTTAGCCGGCTCATAGGATTCATTACCGACATAAGCTCCTGCAAGCTCTAAGATTCGATCTGCGATATAATCTTTTCTTGTACGATTGCTTTGTACAATTGCTGTCATCATATCCTGAGGAACATCAGAATAGTTTGCAAGAAGTTGCTTGGTATCTTTCGGAAGGCAATAACCACCATAGCCAAAAGAAGGATTGTTGTAATGATCACCAATACGAGGGTCTAAACTCACCCCCTTAATAATCGCTTGAGTGTCTAAATTCTTCATCTCGGAATAGGTATCTAATTCATTGAAATAAGATACACGCAAAGCAAGATAAGTATTGGCAAAAAGCTTCACCGCTTCAGCTTCTGTAAAGCCCATATACAATGTCTCAATACCCTTCTTTAAAGCGCCTTCCTGAAGCAAACCCGCAAAAGTTTCAGCAGCACTTACCAAACGCTCATTGCTTTTATCTGTTCCTAAAATAATTCGACTTGGGTACAAGTTATCATAAAGTGCCTTTGACTCACGCAAAAATTCAGGACTAAATAAGATTTTTTCAGTCTGAAATTTTTTCCTTGCTGACTCGGTATAGCCCACAGGAACAGTACTTTTAATCACCATGATGGCCTCAGGGTTGTATTTTAGCACGGTTTTAATGACAGACTCTACAGCAGATGTATCAAAAAAATTCTTTTTTGGATCATAATTCGTCGGAGCTGCAATAACTACAAAATCTGCGTCTTGATAAGCTTCTCTTGCATTTAAAGTAGCCAAAAGATTCAATTCTTTTTCTGCTAGATATTTCTCTATATAATCATCTTGGATAGGCGAACGTCTTTGATTAATCAATTCAACCTTCTCAGGAATGATATCCACCGCCACTACTTGATGATGCTGAGCTAGTAAAACCGCGATAGATAAACCAACATAACCTGTACCTGCTACTGCTATTTTCATATAAGTATCCCTTCCGTTTGCTTAATCAATTATAATTATACATTATTTATAAGATAAATTGTAAAATATAGTTCAACAAAAAATCTCATAGCGTTTCATTGGTGTAAACTGTAAGTAACCACACAAACAGAACCCGAGGAAAAACTATGAGCTACTCCCAT
>NZ_CABHMZ010000005.1 GCF_902167705.1 Streptococcus constellatus
TGGTTATTCCGCAGTCTTAGCACAGGAACAGTACGACCACAGGGCTAAGCAAAAAGGTCGGAAGTCTTGTTTAACACCAAAGTTGAAAAAGGAAATTGAGAACGGTTTAAAATCCTCCTGGTCGCCTGAACAGATTTGTGGGCGCTATCAGCTTGAACAAAAGCCAATGGTAGCTTTTAAAACCATCTATAACTGGCTCTATGCTGGTTTGATTGATCTGGATTTAAGCGTCCTCCGTCGTAAAGGAAGAACTCGACAACCCAAAGAAACACGTGGGACATTTAGGATTGGCACGCCGATTGCCAAACGTCCTAAAGAGGTTCGGAATCGTGAAACTTTTGGCCACTGGGAGCTTGATACTGTAGTGTCTTCCAGAGGCAAAAGCAAGGGGTGTTTAGCGACTTTTCTAGAGCGAAAAACTCGTTTTTACTTAGCCTTCAAGATACCAGATAGAACAGCCAAAGCCATGTTTTCAGCCATCGAACAACTTTGTAAGCTATTTCCAAAAGAGACTCTTAAAACCTTCACTTCAGACAGGGGAAAAGAGTTCGCCTGCTATCCTCTAGTAGAGAATTTAGGAATTTCCTTTTTCTTTGCGGACGCCTATTCATCTTGGCAGAGAGGAAGTAATGAAAACGCAAATGGCTTACTAAGAGAATATTTCCCAAAGAAAACAGATTTAGCTGCTATCTCTGATGAGGCTTTGAACAAGGCCTTATATGATATCAATCACCGACCACGAAAATGTTTAGCTTACAGAACTGCTTATGAAGCTCTAGTGGATGAGTTAGAGTAAATGTTGCACTTATTCTTGCAATTTATCTTGAAGAAAATAAAATTGAAAGCAAGACAGAGATAGAAGAACAAAAAGAGCCAAGTTATTACTCTAAAGACGATCCATATAATTTAATGACTGATGAAATGCTTGAGCGAGTGCCTGAGCTTTATGCACAAGAGGATGTAGCTTTAGCGGATAAACAGGTTCATGCAGCATATATTATTCCATTTAGAAGTAACTGGACTTGGTATATGACGGAATATGACAGGGAAAGTAAAGATGCTTTTGGACTTGTGCTTGGAATAGAGCCTGAATGGGGATATTTTAATCTTGATGAGCTAAAGGAACTAAATGCCCAGAGGCTTGTTTTAGAAGATTTTCCAAAGACCTTTAGAGAACTTAAAGACAGTGAACTTAAAAAGCAGATGGATGAACAGGAGCTTCATCATGTTTTTAACGGAGAACTTAGCTTTGAGGAGAATAATACAGAGCTTGAAGCACCTGAAGAAGTAGAAGAAAGCATACAATCAGAACCTTTTCAGGCTACCTTATTTGATTATCTAAAGGAAAGAGAAGAAGTAGAGCTTAACGAAAAAGAGGACAGCCTTTCAGATGAGTTTGCAGTTAAAGAAGGCGATACCGTCTATTTAAATCATGAGGAGTACAAGGTAAGAAAGCTTTCTAAAAATCAAATCACAGGAAGAAATGACTTATGGCTTGATCCTGCAAGGCAAGGGAATCATCAAATACCGATTGTAGCCTTTACGGATAATGAGGATTTATTAAGACAAGTAAGTCTTGAAAGACCTGAATTTATCATCGGTGATGAAGTGAAGTACAAGGGGAAAGACTATACCATCACAAGATTTGATGATATGGGAAATAACTTAAAGACAGTAACAGTCAAGGATAATACCGAATATCTTGGAGGTATGATTACAGGCTCCGATGTAATTCCTTATCGTCAAGAAAGTGAACTTGATAAAATATTTGAAAATCTGACTTATATAAAACCCGAAAAGACTTTTGAAGAAGTAGAAATAAAGAAAAATGAAGCTCATAATTTCAAGATTACAGAAGAAACGCTCCCTGCAAAGTTATCTCCAAGTGAGAGGTTAAACAATAACCTTGAAGCAATCTCTATGCTTAACAGGGTGGAAAGCGGAGAACGAGAGCTTGATATTACAGCTCAGGAAGTTTTAGCAAAATATGTAGGCTGGGGAGGACTTGCTGATGTCTTTGATGAGAGTAAGGAAGGACAGTGGAGAGAGGCAAGAGACTTTTTAAAAGAACATCTATCACATGCGGAATATGAAGCTGCAAGGGAATCTACCCTGACGAGTTTTTACACACCGAAAACAGTCATCGACGGAATATATAAGACACTTTCAGGTATGGGATTTAAACAGGGAAATATCCTTGAACCATCGATGGGTATTGGGAACTTTATCGGTAATGTTCCTGATGAAATGAGTAAGTAAAAGTTTTATGGTGTAGAGCTTGATTCAGTAAGCGGTCGCATTGGAAAACTGCTATATCCGGAAAGTGAAGTACAGGTAAAGGGACTGGAAGAAACGGGATTTTCCAATAACTTCTTTGATGTTGCAATAGGAAATGTTCCCTTTGGAGAGTACAAGGTAAATGACAGAGAATATAACCGAAATAACTTTCTTATCCATGATTATTTCTTTGCCAAGTCCATTGATAAGGTTCGTAACGGGGGTGTTATTGCCTTTATTACATCTTCAGGAACAATGGATAAAAAAGACGAAAGTGTAAGAAGGCATCTTGCAGCAAGAGCCGAGTTTTTAGGAGCAATCAGACTTCCAAACGACACCTTTAAGGGTGTTGCCGGCACAGAAGTAACTTCGGATATTATCTTCCTAAAGAAAAGAGATAGCGTATTAGAGCGAGATGAAGATTGGATACACCTCGCGGAAGATGAAAACGGGCTTGTATATAACAAATACTTTGTCGATCATCCTGAGCAGGTGCTTGGCTCTATGCGTGAAGTAAGCGGAAGATTTGGGAAAACTCTAACTTGTGAACCGATAGCTTTTTTAGGGCAAGAGATAAATATGGCTTCATTAAAGGATCGTATCGAGATTGCAGGAGAAAGAATTTCAAAAGATGCCAAGTATGAAGAAATAGAGCTACTGGATGATGAAATAACCTCTATTCCTGCAACCGATGATGTAAAAAACTTCTCTTATACCCTGATTGATGATGAAGTCTATTACAGAGAAAACTCGCTTTTTATCAAAAAAGAAGTAAGCGATAAAAACAAAGAAAAAATCAAGGATTACCTTGAGCTGAATGCTGCCTTAAAAGATGTGATTTACAAGCAGAAGGAAGATTTTAGTGAGAAAGAAATCAAGGATTCACAGGAAAAACTAAATGAAGCATATGACAATTTTTCAAAGAAGCATGGCTTTGTCAATAATTTAAGCAATACCAGAGCCTTGAAAGAGGATAGTAACTTCCCACTTGTTTCCTCCATAGAAATCCTTGATGAAGAAGAAAATTTCAAGGCAAAGGGAGATATTTTCTCCAAAAGAACCATTACAAAAGCCAAAGTCATAGACCATGTGGATACCTCTTTAGAAGCCCTTGTTTTATCGGTATCCGAAAAAGGATATGTGGACTTTGACTATATGGGAAGTCTTACAGGAAAAGACAGAGCGACTTTGATTGAGGAGCTTCGAGGGGAAATCTACTTAAATATCAGAGAAGAACAAAACTTTTACAGACCACTTTCCTTTAACTTGGAGGATGGTGATTTACCTTTTGCCTGTGCAAATGGCAGCAATTCATATAAATATGGCTATGTAACAAAAGATGAATACCTAAGTGGGAATATCAGGGACAAGATTGCCATTGTAGATAGCTATCTATCAAAACTAAGACAAACGGAAAGAGAGCTTCCTCATCTTGGCTTTGCCGAGAATGGAAAAGAAAAAGAGCTGATAAGCTATGAAATGAACCGTTTGGAATATCAAAAAGCGGAGCTTACAAAAGTTCTTCCAAAAGAATTAGAAGCAAGTGAAATCAATGTGCGTCTTGGTGCAACTTGGATACCGATTAAAGATATTGAGAAATTCATCTTTGAAACATTAAAAACTCCGGGATATGCAAGATGGGATATTAAGGTTAAATTTTCAAACCTTACAAGCGAATGGAATGTAGAAGGAAAAAGCAGGGACAGAGGAAATGACCTTGCTGAAATGACTTTTGGTACATCAAGGGTAAATGCCTATAAGCTGATTGAAGATGCCTTAAACCTGAAAGAAACGAAGGTATTTGACCAGATTGTAAATCCGGACGGCTCTAAAACTTCTGTCTTAAATAAAAAAGAAACCATGCTTGCAGGACAAAAATAGGAACTATTAAAAGAAGAATTTAAGAACTGGATATTTAACGATCAAGAACGAAGAAACCGTCTTGTAAAACTCTATAACGAGCGTTTTAACTCCATCCGCAACAGAGAATATGATGGAAGCAATCTTTCTTTTGAGGGGATGAATACGGAGATTGATTTAAGACCTCATCAAAGAAATGCCATAGCAAGAAGCCTTTATGGAGGAAATACCTTGCTTGCTCATGTAGTAGGCAGTGGAAAGACCTTTGAAATGGTAGCTTCCGCAATGGAAAGTAAAAGGCTTGGAATGTGTAGTAAGTCCTTATTTGTTGTACCAAATCACTTAACAGGGCAAATCGGTCGTGAGTTTATGCAGCTATATCCGTCGGCCAACATTATGGTGGCTGATAAGAAAGACTTTGAACCGAAAAACAGAAAGAGATTTATCGGAAAGATTGCCACAGGGGAATATGATGCGGTTGTTATTGGGCATACGCAGTTTGAAAAAATCCCTATGAGTAAGGAATATCAGGAAAAGCATATCCAAGATCAGATTGATGAAATCGTAAACTATGTAGAAGAATACAAGCATGATAGAAACCAAAACTTTACGGTAAAACAGCTTGAAAAGACAAAGAAAAAACTGGAAACAAGGCTTGAGAAATTAAATGATGATTTTAAGAAAGACGATGTAATTACCTTTGAGGAATTAGGAGTTGATAAACTCTTTGTTGACGAGGCACATGGCTTTAAGAACCTTTATCTCTATACCAAAATGAGAAATGTCGCAGGTATCGGGCAGTCAGAAGCCTTTAAGTCCTCCGATATGTTCATGAAATGCCGTTACATGGATGAAATGACAGGAGGGAAAGGTATCGTATTTGCCACAGGAACGCCTGTAAGTAACTCTATGACAGAGCTTTATACCATGCAAAGGTATCTTCAGTATGAGAGCCTTAAAAAGAATGGACTGGAGCATTTTGATTCTTGGGCTTCCACTTTTGGAGAAACACAAAGCTCCTTTGAACTATCCCCTGAGGGCTATACTTTAATAGGACGATAAAATTAACTGTCCTAAATTGAAAATACATAAGGAAGGAGGTTAAGAGAATGTCAAGGACTTCAAAGATTACAGCACTTTATGAGAGATTATCAAGAGATGATGACCTGAATGGCGAGAGTAATTCCATTACTAATCAGAAAAAATACCTCGAAGATTATGCCCGTAGGAATGGCTTTGAGAATATCCGCCATTTTACTGACGATGGTTTTTCGGGTGTAAATTTCAATCGCCCCGGCTTTCAAGCGTTGATTAAGGAAATTGAAGCAGGCAATGTCGGAACATTGATTGTTAAGGATATGAGCCGATTAGGGCGAAACTATCTGCAAGTCGGCTTTTATACGGAAATTCTGTTTCCGCAGAAAGATGTCCGTTTTCTTGCAATCAATAACAGCATTGACAGCAACAATGCTTCGGATAATGATTTTGCTCCGTTTTTGAATATTATGAACGAATTCTATGCCAAAGACACGAGCAATAAAATCAAGGCTATGTTTGACGCACGAATGAAAGACGGAAAGCGTTGCAGTGGTTCTATTCCTTATGGGTATAACCGATTGCCAAGCGATAAGCAGACGCTTGTCGTTGCCCCTGTGGCTTCTGAGGTGGTAAAGCGTATCTTTCTGCTTGCCAATGAGGGCAAAAGCCCACGAGCCATAGCGGAAATACTGACCGAAGAAAGGGTTTTAATTCCTGCCGCATATGCAAAGGAATATCATCCAGAACAGTACAACGGAATTAAGTTTGCAGACCCTTATATTTGGGGCATATCTGCCATTAGAACGATTTTAAGCAGGCAGGAATATCTTGGGCATACTGTTTTGAGAAAGTCGGTCAGCAGCAATTTCAAACTGCATAAGAGAAAGACTACCGATGAAGATGAGCAGTATGTGTTTTATAACACCCACGAGCCTATCATATCGCAGGAACTTTGGGACAGCGTTCAGAAGCGAAAGAAACGAGTGAACAGAGCTGCGGCAAGAGGTACACATATAAACCGATTAAGCGGCTATCTATATTGTGCCGACTGTGGCAGGAGAATGACTTTGCAAACGCATTACAGCAAGAAAGATGGTTCTACTCAGTATTCTTACCGTTGCGGCGGGTATGCAAGCAGGGTTAATTCCTGTACTTCCCATACGATTAGTGCTGATAATGTTGAAGCCTTGATATTATCGGCGGTTAAACGCTTTTCAAAATTCGTTCTGAATGACGAAAAAGCATTTGCTTTGGAACTGCAATCCCTTTGGAAAGACAAGCAAGAGGAAAAGCCGAAGCACAATCAATCGGAGTTGAAACGCTGTCAGAAACGCTATGACGAACTCTCTACGCTCATTCGTGGCTTGTATGAAAATCTTATATCGGGATTACTGCCCGAAAGACAGTACAAGCAACTGATGAAGCAGTATGATGATGAACAGGCTGAATTGGAAGCAAAAATGGAAACGATGAAAAAGGAACTTTCCGAAGAAAAAGACAGCACTATGGGTATTCAGCATTTTATATCGCTGATAAGCAAGTATAAAAATCCTACGGAAGTTTCTGATTTGATGTTTACCGAACTTGTTGACAAGATTGTGGTGTATGAAGCCGAGGGTTTGGGAAAAGCAAGGACACAAAAGGTTGATATTTACTTCAATTATGTCGGACAGGTCGATATTGCCTACACCGAGGAAGAACTTGCCGAGATAAAAGAGCAAGAAGAACAGGAAGAAAAGAAGCGATTGGAGAAACAGCGTCAGCGTGAAAAAGCCTATCGAGAGAAGCAAAAGGCGAAAAAACTTGCTGAAAACGGTGGCGAAATCGTCAAAACAAAGGTGTGTCCGCATTGTCAGAAAGAATTTATCCCTACAAGCAACCGACAGATTTTCTGCTCAAAGGATTGTTGCTATCAGGCAAGGCAGGATAAGACGAAAGCCGACAGAGAAGCGGAAAAAGGCAATCATTATTATCGTCAGCGTGTATGTGCTGTGTGTGGCAGTACCTACTGGCCTACACACAGTCAGCAGAAATTCTGCTCAGCGGAATGTAAAAAGGTAAACCACAATAAGAAAACCTTGGAGTTTTACTACAAGAAGCAAAAGGAGAAAGAACTATGCAAAGATTTATTACAGACGAAAAAACAGATATCCAATACGAACTCATCAGAGATTACTATTATCCCTGTTTGACAGTAGAAGAAAGTCCCCCTCTTTCAAAATACGGGCGGTTGCGGCAACGATATTTGAGGGAACATAAGCGTGTGCTATATTTTACTCTGCTGACAAGCGGAAAGCTATATGAACATCTTGCTGAAATTGATGCTTCGGCTTGTAATATGGCTGAATATCTGATAAAGGAAATGGCAAAAAAGCAAGGCGTAACAGAGGAACTGAAAGCAACGGATATGATGCGATGGGTCGGGCTTATGAATAACATTCGAGCCTGCGTTGATGAGATTGTATTGAATGATATTGTGTACTCGTAATTTAATACCAGCCGAAGAAGAACTGCTGTCTGCTTGATGGCAGTTTTTCTTTTTCGGCAAGTATTCAAGAAGTCATTAAGTTGCGAGTATAGTCGAAGTGGGTATAAAATATGTGGTAAATACATTTGATGATTACTCAACATAAAACATAATTTTCGTTATATATTCGTTTTCATCGCTCGTAGAAAGATAGTCGTTAATTGCAAATTCATATGAGTCTGAAATAATATTCAACTGATTCTTTTGACAGTATTGCAAAATGCGTTCATAAGTTTTACCAATGGAAGGATAATCTCCCGTGTGATAAGTAAACACACACATTCCTTTGGGGAGTTCCAGAACACCCTCAATATTATCCGACTTTTCGATAGGGAGAAAAGCAAAAGAAGCTTCCGTATATCTTTTCTGTAAAATATGTTCATAGGGCATAATTGCACCACTTTGAAAGAAAATTGGAAGTTGCTCTTTGAATGAACGAACAAAACATTCCTTGGTGGCGATACTGACCATTTCCAAAGTATAAGGTTTAGCAACCTCTTGCAGTAAAATGTATTGAGGGTTTACTTCTTCCACAGAAATAACATCACTGCAATCACGAATGGAGGCGGAATGTTCCAACTGTAAGCAACGATGTTCGACACGAGTTTTAATCATTTGCAGTTCATTAATTTGACGATTGATGATAGTAAGTTGTTTTCGAAGAGCGATAATGGAATTATCAACCGTAAAATTCTTCATATGTACTTTAATTTCATCGAGAGAAAAGCCGATTTTTTTCATTATGCAAATCGTATCTAAATAGTCGAGTTGACTGGAACTGTAATAACGATAGCCATTGTTAGAATCCGTATATGCAGGACAAAAAAGACCGATTTTATCATAAAAAATCAGAGTTTGACGAGATATATTTTGAAGTTTGGACATTTCACCAATGGAAAACAAATTTTTCATACAACCCCCCTTGACCTTATAGTTACTATACAGTTTATAATTATAACATAGGAATATGAACATATCAAGGAGGATACTCAAATTGAAACACTGTATGACATCCATTTGCAAAGAATTTATGGATGGATTGACTTTTAAGAAAATACTGCTGATATTGCTCGGAGCAATGATTTGTACCTTTGGTATTCACAACATTCATCAGCGAACAAACATAACAGAAGGTGGGGTCATTGGGTTAATGCTTCTCGTTGAACATTGGCTAAAAATTTCTCCAGCCTACATTACACCTATCTTGGATATAACTTGTTATTTGCTCGCATTTAAATTTTTGGGTGGAAGCTTTATAAAAATATCAATTATTTCAACTATGTTTGTTTCTGGTTTTTATAAAATATGGGAGTTGTTTCCGCCAATGCTTCCTGATTTATCTGCACATCCTTTGGTTGCCTCTGTATTAGGCGGTATTTTTGTTGGTGTAGGTGTTGGTCTAATTGTTCGACAGGGGGGATCCAGTGGTGGAGATGATGCACTGGCGTTAACAATTTCTCATATTTCGCACTGGAAGTTATCTCGTTCCTATTTGTTTACGGATGTTGTAGTTCTATTTTTATCACTTACCTACATTCCAGTAATGCGTATTGTATTTTCATTGATTACAGTTACCATCTCGTCTTATCTGATTGATTGGATAAAGGAATATGAAAGCGTCAATAGCGTTAAGTAATAGCAGCAATTCTAATATTTGTTGATTTGCTAATGTATAACGAAGCAATAACTTGGAATAAAATAGTCGGCCATTATAATACGCCTTATCGGACTTGCTTTTACCAATCTAAAAAATAAGAAAATTCAGTTTAGCACTATCACAAAACAAAATATATCTGACAGAAAGCACTGTAGAAATACGGTGTTTTTTGTTACCCAAAACCCACAATTCAATACATAACCACAGGTTAGTACAAATACCTTATGTGATTTTTTAAAAGGCTTAGAAAGGGATATTTACCCCGATTTTCGCCCCGAGAAATGACACAAACAAGGCTTAATGTATCTTCTCTGTGGTTTTTATATTTTCGGCAGGAAAGGAGGATTGATTGCTATGCCGAGAATGAGCAAGAAACGGAAACAAGAGTGGGCATTGTTTCTGAATGAAAGAAATCGCATTACCTACAACGAACTTTGCAGAAAATGCAGGAATGACTGTAAGCAGAGTTTCCGCTGTATCGTGGTGCTTTGCCCGAAATATTTATCGAAAAGGAGAACAAAGAAAAATGATTGAAAATGAAATGACTGTCAGCGTACCTCTTGAAGTTGTCAAGGCAAGCGAAATCGAGCCGAAAGAAGTGAAATGGCTGTGGTATCCGTATATTCCGTTTGGCAAGGTTACGCTGTTGCAGGGCGATCCCGGCGATGGAAAAAGCAAGCTAATGCTTTCCATTGCCGCCCTGCTCTCAAAGGGCGAACCTCTGCCCTTTACCGAAACGGAAGAAAACGAGCCTATGACTATCATCTATCAGACAACGGAAGATGACGCAGACGATACGGTAGTACCTCGATTTAATTCTGCCGGTGGCAACGGTGAGAACCTTATCTTTATCAAGGAAGATGAAAAGTCTTTATCCTTTGGGGATAACCGTATTCGTGAAGCGATTGAGATGTACCACGCAAAACTTTTAATTCTTGACCCGATGAGTTCTTATATCGGAGAAAGCTGTTCAATGAACAATGCCAACGAAACTCGAGCCGAGTTTAATCATTTGATAGCGGTTGCGAAAGATACAGGTTGTGCGATTGTGATTATCGCTCATATGAACAAGATGAGGGATACCAATCCCCTTTACCGCACCAACGGTTCGATTGACATTGCGGGTGCTGCAAGAAGTATTCTTGCAATCACACGCACACCGAACAAAGAAGCACCTACGGAAAGATATTTGGTGCAGGTAAAATCAAACCTTGCTCCGACAGGCTCTGCCATTCTGTTTGAGGTGTCGGAGAAAGGTGTGGACTTCATTTCCGAAATGGAAATGACAGCAGAAGAAGCGTTCCACTCCCTTGCCCCGAAAATTGGCAGACCGAACGACAAGGAAGTCAAGGCGAAAGCATTTCTGATTGAAATGCTGAAAGACGGAGAAATGCTTTCTTCGGATTGTGAAGAAAAACTTGAAGCCGCAGGGTTCAGGAAATCGACCATTAAAAAGGCAAAGAAGAACGCAGGAGTTATCTCCCGAAAGAAAGGTTTTCTGTGGTACTGGTCTTTGCCGATGGGCGATATACCAAGAGAATATAAATAGGCTGTCTGTTGATAGGACAGTCTGTTTTTATGATTGAGGTATCAAAGGAGGTCAAGGGGGAACACCCTTGCCCACGACATCTTTGCAGACAAAGTCTGAAAGTGTCATAGTGGGTTACACACATTCAAAGAATGTTGT
This sequence comes from Streptococcus constellatus, assembly GCF_902167705.1. Lineage (GTDB taxonomy): Bacteria > Bacillota > Bacilli > Lactobacillales > Streptococcaceae > Streptococcus > Streptococcus constellatus_A. Next base: position 11,047 of record NZ_CABHMZ010000005.1, read on the forward strand.
GTAATGGCTTCACCCTGCCGAGAAAGGAGAACGAAATGGCGAAAAGCAACAAGGCGGATATGAGTTGTGCAAGGGTAAAAAAGTACACCGCTTCTGATGTGAGCAAGGCGGAAAGGCACAACGAACGCAAGAATGAAACCTATGAAAATATGAATGTGATTGAGGAACGCATACCCTATAATGTGCATTTCAAAAAGCCTTTTGCCCCAACCTATATGGAGCAGTTAAAGCTGATGGAAACTGATGGTATGGTGTCGCTTCGTGGGTTGAGAAAAGACGCAACGCTGTTCAATGAGATTGTGATTGATGTGAACACAATGTACTTTGAGCATAACGGTGGCTACGAATATGCAAAGCAGTTTTATGAAGAAGCGTTTCATTTTATCGAGGAAAAATTCGGTGCTGATAATGTCATATCGGCTGTTATGCACGCTGATGAAATCAATGTAGCGGCAACTGAGGAACTGGGAAAAGAGGTTTACCACTATCATCTTCACGCTATGGTTTTGCCTGTGGTGGAGAAAGAAATCCTATGGAGCAAGCGTTGCAAAGATGAAAAACTGCGAGGAACAGTTAAGGAAGTTGTTCATCAAATTAGCCATTCAAAGAAATGGAAATCGGATATTCCGCTGACCGATGAAAAAGGCAATCTGCTTCTCAGAAAGAACGGAAAACCTATGTTTCGAGCTTCGTACAGCATACTGCAAGACGAATTGTTTAATTATATGACAGAGCGAGGATTCAAAGGCTTTCAGCGTGGCGAATACGGAAGTACCGCAGAGCATTTGACTTCCTTGCAATATCAAATCAAGCAGGACAAGGAGCGATTGGAGAAGTTGCAGAAGCGTATTCAGCGTGAACAGATAGATAAAGTATGAGCCTGCCCGTAATGTTTCCAAAACCTATAACGAGATTGACAGTATGGGGCAGAAAACAATCACGGGTAAAATGGCAATCTCAAAAGAGGATTATTCCCAACTGACTGCCCTTGCCAAAGAGGGCATTACAAGTCGTGCGGAAATCAGCGAATTAGAACAGAGTGCCAACTATTACCGACAGAAATATTTTGACTGTGCAAACGCACTCGAAAGAATGAAAACTAAATACAACGAACTGAAAGAAAAGTGCAGACCTTTTCTTCAAGCGTTGGAGCATTTCCCCGAAGTTGCTAAACTTTTTACCGAGAAAGTGAAGCAGCTTTTTTCTTTTAAGGAAGCACAGGAACGAACCGAAAAAGAAGCAAGGGAAAAAGAACGACAGGAGCGTATCAAGGCTCGAAGAAACAAGCGTGGTATGGAAAGATAACCATTTCCATTATACTCACGACTTAATGACTTCTTGACATATTGAAAATCTGCGGTTGCTGGGTGTTCTAATGTGAATGCCCAGCAATCAAATTTTATGAAAGAGAGGAACGGACTATATGAAAGAACAGAAATATTCTTATTCACAGCGAATTGGAAAGACAACATTCAACGTAAATGTAAAGCAGTCCGAAAGTGCCAAAAAGCCTTTGAATACAGTGTTTCAGGACATCTGCAAGCACGAGGTTTTGGGTGGCTTCTTTACGGACAAATCGTTTAATTTAGAAAATCCACAAAAAGTGTCTTGACAAACTCGACCCCGAAGGAACAGGATATAGGGTAAAAACGAGATTTTCAAAGTTCTATAACTTACCTGAGCTTATGAGTATGTTTAAGGAAGTTGCAGATATTCAGACGGCGGATATGCTTAATCTTCCTACACCTGAAGCTAATTATGAGGTTATTAAAACAAAGCCTTCTGAAGAACAAAAGGAAATCTTAAAGAGCCTTTCTGAAAGAGCAGATGATGTTAGAAATAGGGCTGTAGAACCAGATGTTGATAATATGCTTAAAATTACCAATGACGGTAAGAAACTTGCCTTAGATCAGCGTTTAATCAATCCCCTACTTCCTGATAATCCCGAAAGTAAAGTAAATGTATGCGTGAAAAATGTATTTGCTATTTGGGATAAGACAAAAGAAAACAGGTCAACACAATTACTTTTTTCTGATATGTCAACTCCAAAAGGGGATGGAGAATTTAATATTTACGATGACATCAGAGAAAAACTCGTAGCAATGGGAATACCGAAAGAAGAGATTGCCTTTATCCATGAAGCGAATTCTGATAAGCAAAAGGACGAACTCTTTGCGAAGGTAAGAAAAGGCGAAGTTCGTATCTTAATGGGTTCAACGCAGAAGATGGGAGCCGGAACGAATGTGCAAAATAAACTAATTGCTTTGCATGACCTCGATGTGCCTTGGCGTCCTGCTGATGTAGGACGGATTTTGCGGACATTCAAAATAAAAAAGAATGTGGAGGTAACAGACAATGGCAAAATCATTATTTGAGGAACTGGGCGGCAAATACGAAAGGCAAGGGGATTATTTGATACCGTGCTTAACTGTACCCGCCGAAGAAGAACAGGCAATAGGCATCTGGGGGCAACGGCATTTAGATTATCTAAAACAGTACCGTAAAGTTACATACACCAATCTTCTTACAAGCGGCAGGCTAAACGCCTACCTTGCCGACATCAACAGACAGGCACAGGAACGCTTTGAAAGGCTCATAGAGGGTATGAAACAGGCACAGGGCATAACGGAACAGCTAAAGGCAGAAAACGCCTTAGAATGGACAGGATGCCTCAATAACATAAGGGCTTGTGCGAGGGAGATTGTGGAAAAGGAAATTATTTTTGCATAAACAGATGATTAGTGGCAGGGGGAAATCCTGCCGCTTTTTCTGCTTTAGTTTGTCAGCTTGACAAATAAAGGGTTAAGGAATATAATTAGATTCAGTATTATACAAGGAGTTAATAAATATGCGGCAAGGTATTCTTAAATAAACTGTCAATTTGATAGTGGGAACAAAAAGTAGCAGTCTCGTTTCACTTTTAATATGGGGCTTAGTTTTTTGTACCCAGTTTAAGAATACTTTTATCATGTAATTTTATATGCCCGAAAACATATAAGTGTTTTGGGGCTATTGGAGTTATTTACCCAGTGATAGGAGTATTTATCACTGGGTATTTTTATGCCCTTTTTTGGGTGTTGATAGGAGGAAAATCACATGAAAATAATTAACTTAGGCATTCTGGCTCACGTTGACGCAGGAAAGACAACATTAACGGAAAGTTTATTGTATACCAGTGGTGCAATTGCAGAACTAGGGAGCGTAGATGAAGGCACAACAAGGACAGATACAATGAATTTGGAGCGTCAAAGGGGAATCACTATCCAGACAGCAGTGACATCTTTTCAGTGGGAGGATGTAAAAGTCAACATTATAGATACGCCAGGCCATATGGATTTTTTGGCGGAAGTATACCGTTCTTTATCCGTATTAGACGGAGCAGTATTATTAGTTTCTGCAAAGGATGGCATACAGGCACAGACCCGTATACTGTTTCATGCACTACAGACAATGAAGATTCCGACAATTTTTTTCATCAATAAAATTGACCAAGAGGGGATTGATTTGCCAATGGTATATCGAGAAATGAAAGCAAAGCTTTCTTCGGAAATTATAGTGAAGCAAAAGGTTGGGCAGCATCCCCATATAAATGTAACGGACAATGACGATATGGAACAGTGGGATGCGGTAATTATGGGAAACGATGAACTATTAGAGAAATATATGTCAGGGAAACCGTTTAAAATGTCAGAACTGGAACAGGAAGAAAACAGGAGATTCCAAAACGGAACGTTATTTCCCGTTTATCACGGAAGCGCTAAAAACAATCTGGGGATTCGGCAGCTTATAGAAGTGATTGCCAGTAAATTTTATTCATCAACGCCTGAAGGTCAATCTGAACTATGCGGGCAGGTTTTTAAGATTGAATATTCAGAGAAAAGGCGGCGTTTTGTTTATGTGCGTATATATAGCGGAACATTGCATTTGAGGGATGTTATTAGAATATCTGAAAAAGAGAAAATAAAAATCACAGAGATGTGTGTTCCGACAAACGGTGAATTATATTCATCCGATACAGCCTGCTCTGGTGATATTGTAATTTTACCAAATGATGTTTTGCAGCTAAACAGTATTTTGGGGAACGGAATACTGTTGCCGCAGAGAAAATTTATTGAAAATCCTCTCCCTATGCTCCAAACAACGATTGCAGTAAAGAAATCTGAACAGCGGGAAATATTGCTTGGGGCACTTACAGAAATTTCAGATGGCGACCCTCTTTTAAAATATTATGTGGATACTACAACGCATGAGATTATACTTTCTTTTTTGGGGAAAGTGCAGATGGAAGTCATTTGTGCCATCCTTGAGGAAAAATATCATGTGGAGGCAGAAATAAAAGAGCCTACTGTTATATATATGGAAAGACCGCTTAGAAAAGCAGAATATACCATCCACATAGAAGTCCCGCCAAATCCTTTCTGGGCTTCTGTCGGGTTGTCCATAGAGCCGCTCCCTATTGGAAGCGGAGTGCAGTATGAAAGCAGAGTTTCACTTGGATATTTAAATCAATCGTTCCAAAATGCGGTTATGGAGGGGGTTCTTTATGGCTGCGAGCAGGGGCTGTATGGATGGAAAGTGACAGACTGTAAAATCTGTTTTGAATATGGATTGTATTATAGTCCTGTAAGTACCCCCGCAGACTTTCGGCTGCTTTCCCCTATCGTATTGGAGCAGGCTTTAAAAAAAGCAGGGACAGAACTATTAGAGCCATATCTCCACTTTGAAATTTATGCACCGCAGGAATATCTCTCACGGGCGTATCATGATGCTCCAAGGTATTGTGCAGATATTGTAAGTACTCAGATAAAGAATGACGAGGTCATTCTGAAAGGAGAAATCCCTGCTAGATGTATTCAAGAATACAGGAACGATTTAACTTATTTCACAAATGGGCAGGGAGTCTGCTTGACAGAGTTAAAAGGATACCAGCCAGCTATTGGTAAATTTATTTGCCAACCCCGCCGCCCGAATAGCCGTATAGATAAGGTTCGGCATATGTTCCACAAGTTAGCTTAACAGCTTGCAAAAGTCATATAAAATGAGATTTGAAAGGATTAGAGACTAATTATGATGAAATGCGAATGGATATTGTGTCCTGTTTGTGGGAACAAAACCCGTAATAAAATTAGGAAGGACACTGTTTTGGAGAATTATCCCCTTTATTGTCCAAAATGCAGACAAGAAAGATTGATTAAAGTTGACAACTTGAAGATAACTGTCATCAAAGAGCCAGACGCTTAAGACGCAGAGCCGATGAAATTGTGGAACAATTCACGAATCATCGGCTCTTTTTGTTTCGTATTTGAAAGAACAAACTCACCAAATAAAAAAAACGATATTCGGGTGGGTTATTTTGTTATACCCTAAATTACCCTCTGAATTTGTTTTTAAATTTGGAGGGATTTTTTTATGTCCTTTTTTCGGGCAGTTATCTATCTGCTCATACGAAGCAAAATTTATCAATACATAGCATATCAGAGAACGGCAGGAAACCAGTTAAAAAAATTTCTGCCTATGCAACGGCACTTCCTGCCTTGAATGTAGAAGTACAATCTCCATACAACAGAATTAATATTTCCCATAACCGTAAAGGTCATAGAGCCTTTGCGGTTTTTCTTTTGTCGATTTTTGTTGGAAAGTGCCATAGGGCTATTAGTGGTGTTAGGTGTCGTTCGCCACCTCTCCATCTGGATTTTGAACATTTCAAAAATTCAGATGGGAGGTACTTACAGTGAAATACGCACCGAGAAAGGTATATATCAAGGAAAGCGGCAGATATGTGGAACTGTCCTATACGGATTTCTGCCGCCGCAGGGAATCCGACCAGACCTATATGGACAAGCTGTTTATCCCCATTCAAGGCTGTCTGCTTGAAGTCGTGAGGGAGCAATACACGGACTTCTACCGAGATAAGGAACGGTGGCGTTATCTGAAAAAATTAGATACGAAGAACAGCCTGCTTTCTCTGGATGGATTTACGGACAGCGAGGGGAAGCCTTTAGACTTTATCGCTGATGAAGCGGCAGACATTGCGGAAACCGTTGTCAATGCGGTTATGGTGGACAGGCTGAAAGCCGCCCTGCCTTTGCTGTCGGATAGTGAACAGGAATTGATACAGGCAATCTTTTTTGACGGACTTTCTGAGCGTGAAGTCGGGGCGAGGTTCGGCATAACCCAGAGCGTTGTGAACAAACGCAAAGCCAGAATCCTAAGAAAACTAAGAAAGATAATAGAAAATTAAAATTTAAGGCGTTCAGCCCCCTTGTTTTTTCCTTTGGGAAAATGAGGGGGTTTTTCTCTGCCCTCTCAATCAATTCTGATTGGAGGAAAAGAAGCATGGCATATAACCACGGACGGGAGGACAGGAAATGGCGTATCTGGAAAGAAGCGGAGGAAAAGCTGCTGCGTGAGTGCGGCGTTGATGAAGCGACCATTGAGCAGATACGCATTGCGGACAGGGCAGACTTCAATTCCAACAGGCGGTTTTACCGATGGACGAATGACATTGCGGAATACCTTGAGGACATGGCAGACAGGGAGCGGCAGACGGAAGTGGGTACGGTTGCGGAGTTACTGGACGAGATTGAGAGCGAAAATCTCTATCAAGTATTAGTCGCGGTGGACGGGCGTACCTTGAAAATCGTCCTGCTGAAAATGCAGGGGTATTCCACAAAGGAGATTGCCCCGCTCGTGCATTTGACGACTGGTGCCATCTATGCGAGGTTAGACCATCTGCGGAAGAAGCTACGAAAATTTTATAGCGTCTAAAACAGCCTGCCGTCCTGCGGGCTACTGGGTGAGGGATGGAAATCCCCTCACTTATTTTTTGCAGGAGGCAAGCGGGATGGCATACAGAGTTAAGGCGTACACGCTTCGGGAGGAATCCACGGAAAGCGGCACAAGGTATTTTATCAGCTTTAAGGACGGGCAGGGCAAATCCCACGAGTTGGAAGTGTCGGAACAGTTCTTTATGGAGTTTCGGCAGATGGAACGCAGGAACAGGAATCTCCTCCAATGGGACGAGCGGCACAGGGAGTTTTCGGAAGTATGGGACGAAACGCTGAACAGGCGGGCGTTGAAGCTGCCTAAGAGCATAGAGGAACAAATGATTGAGGCAGAACGGGCAGAACTGCTCTGTAAGGCGGTTGACGGACTGCCAGAGATACAAAGGCGGCGTTTCCTGCTCTACTACGAGTATGAGTTCAATTTTTACCAAATCGCCGCTATGGAGCATTGCACCGCTTCGGCAATACAGAAATCTGTTGCGATTGCAAAGGAGAAAGTAAAGGCGGAAATGAGGAAGTATCTCCAACCGTGACCGACACCGCCCGAAAAAGAAATCTGTTTTTTATTTGTGTGGGATTGGCGGCATTACATACTCTCACTTTTTCTTCGTGGGAGTAAATCTATTTTTAAGGAGGTCAACGCCTATGTGCAACGAAAACAAAAACACCGCCCGAAAGGAGGAAAGCCATGCAGAAGTTACAGACAGTCAACGCCGAAACGCTCCTTTATGAACCGCTTGAGAAGCCGTCCTTTGTGGTGGACAGCCTTATCCCCACAGGCTTGTCGCTGTTCTGCGGCTCACAGAAGATAGGAAAGAGCTGGCTCATGCTGAAGCTATGTTTATGCGTGTCGCAGGGACTTCCCTTGTGGGATATGCCGACAATGGAGGGCGACGTGCTTTACCTCTGCCTTGAGGACACGTTCTGCCGTATACAGGACAGGCTGTTCCGATTGACGAACGAAGCGAGCAGGCGGCTTCACTTTGCCGTGGCAAGCTGCAAGCTGTCAGACGGTCTTATCGTGCAGCTTGAAGATTATCTGAAAGATTACCCAAACAGCAGGCTTATTGTCATTGACACTTTGCAGAAAGTCCGTACAGCTTCAAAAGACAATGCCTACGCAAGCGACTATGGGGACATCTCACTAATCAAAGACTTTGCCGACAGGCATTCATTGGCGGTCATTGTCGTACACCACATCCGAAAGCAGAATGACAGCGATGTGTTCAACAAGGTGTCTGGGACGACAGGCTTAACGGGGAGTGCGGACGCTACCTTTGTTCTGGAAAAGGAGAAACGGGCATCCGACACCGCCAAGCTGTATGTGACGGGCAGGGACACGCCCTATCAGGAATACACGCTGCGTTTCCGTGATTGCAGTTGGGAACTTGTGGAGAGAAAAACGCAGGAGCAGCTTGCGAAAGAAACGATACCAGACGTCCTTTTTCGGTTGGTGGATTTTATGAGGGATAAGGAAGAATGGGCAGGCACGGCAACGGAGCTGTTAGCCGCTATGAGGGAAACGGAAACCATACCCACGGTGATTACGAAATGGCTCAATGAATACCGCACCACATTTTTAAATGAGAACCATATCGTTTATCAGTACAGCCGCAAAAAACACGGCAGGCAGATTTCGCTTGCAAAGCGGGCGGGTGACAGCGGTGACGGTGGTGACAGCGATATTGGGATACCCCCTGTTACTGTCATTGACGCTTAAAGCCGTGTAAAGCTGGCGACTCTGCCCTGCGGGTGACAGCGGTGACGGCGGTGACAGTGATTTTAGGATACCCTGCCGCTGTCATCCCTGCGGGAGAACACCCCGTAAACGCAAAGTGCAGGCGTAGGATTTACCCGCCCTTTTCGGCGTGTAAAACCACCCCTGCGGTCAGAAAAATCCTTCCGATTTTTCCGACTGCGTTTACAGGGTGTAACACACTACACTTTGCCCTGCAAAGTCGTGTGCCAGACGTTCCCTCTGGACTCCCTTATGGCAGGTCTTACGCCCTGCTTATCCTACGCTCCACGCTTCGGATAAAAGAATGGCAGCATGACGGTGACGGCTCTTGCGAGGGGGTATTCCAAAAACACCGTCATCATCGACATGACCGTCATGCAGGGAATAAGGGTGACAGTTGAGGCAGTCGGTAGGGGGTATCCCAAAACTGCTGTCACCGCCGTCACCGCTGTCACCCAAAGGGCAGTTTACCCGCCGAAGAAAGGAAGATGATGAATTATGCCCTATGCAATCCTGCGTTTCCAGAAACGCAAAGCGGGCGGCGTTGCGGCTTGCGAACGCCACAACGAGCGTAAAAAAGAAGCCTATAAAAGCAATCCAGATATAGATATGGAACGCTCGAAAGATAACTACCATCTTGTGAATCCGCCGAGGTACACCTACAAGAAAGAGATTAACCGCATGGTAGCCGAAGCAGGGTGCAGGACGAGGAAAGATAGCGTGATGATGGTGGAAACGCTTATCACGGCTTCGCCAGAATTTATGAACAGCCTGCCGCCCAAAGAACAGAAAGCGTATTTTACGATGGCTCTGGATTTCATTTCAGAGCGTGTCGGGGAGAAAAATATCCTCTCCGCAGTCGTCCACATGGACGAGAGAACGCCGCATATGCACCTCTGTTTTGTGCCGATTACACCAGACAATAAGCTGTCTGCCAAAACAATTTTAGGCAATCAAAAGAGCCTGTCCGAATGGCAGACCGCCTACCATGAGCGGATGTCCTCACGGTGGAATCAGCTTGAAAGAGGTCAGTCCTCAATGGAAACGAAGCGGAAACATGTCCCCACATGGCTCTATAAGTTGGGCGGCAGGCTTGATAAACAGTATGAGGAAATTGTGTCTGCACTGTCCGACATCAACGCCTTTAATGCAGGGAAGAAGCGTGACAAGGCTCTGGAACTGATTGCGGCATGGCTCCCAGACGTGGAGAAATTCTCAAAGGAAATCAGTAAGCAGAGTGCCTATATCAATAGCCTAAAGGAGCAAATCGGGCAGGAATCAGACTATGCGGGGCGTATGCGTGATGAAAAGTATGAGCAGGAACTAAAGGTGCAGAAAGCGAACCAGAAGATATTTGAGTTGCAGAGAACCAACGAGCAGATGGGGCGGCTGCTCTCAAAGATACCGCCCGAAGTGTTGGAAGAATTGCAGAAAAACCATAAAAGCAGAGCGAAAGAAAGGTAGATATGTGAATGAAGAAACAGGATTTTAAGGTGTTAAAGACCAAAGACTTGTACCCGTTTCCCGACAATCCGTTTCATGTGGCAGAGGATGAAACGCTGTCAGAATTAGCGGAAAGCATCAAGGAATTTGGCATTGTCACGCCGATAATCACACGCCCGAAAGAGGACGGGAACGGCTATGAAGTGATTGCAGGGCAGCGGCGTGTCCGTGCGTCTGAACTTGCAGGGATAAATACCGTGCCTGCGTTTGTCCTGCCCTTAGACCGTGACCGAGCCATCATCACCCTTGTAGACAGTAATTTACAGCGTGAGAATATCCTGCCATCAGAGCGGGCGTTTGCCTACAAGATGAAATCCGAAGCCATGAAGCGGCAGGGTTTCCGCACAGACTTAACCTCGTCACAAGTTGTGACGAAGTTGCGGACGGACGACAAGGTGGCACAGGGCTTCGGCGTAGGCAGGATGACCGTACAAAGATTTATCCGTTTGACGGAACTGATACCGCCGATTTTGCGGATGGTGGACGAGGGGAAAATCGCCCTCACGCCTGCGGTGGAACTGTCCTTTTTGAAGAAAGACGAGCAGGAAAACCTCTTTGCCACGATGGAGAGCGAAGAAGCAACGCCCTCACTCTCACAGGCACAGCGGATGAAAAGCCTAAGCCAGAGCGGGCGGCTTGACATGGATACGATATTTGCAATTATGACGGAGGAAAAGGGAAACCAGAAAGAAACCTTGAAAATCAACACAAGCAAGCTGAAAAAGTATTTTCCGAAGAACACAACGCCGAAGCAGATGGAGGAAACCATCATTAAACTTTTGGAGCGTGAATTGCAGAGGAAACGGGGCAGGGACAGCCGCTAATCTTCTCTTTTCGGGAGGTAAATGCAGAAAATTGAGGTATGAAGAATGAAAGAAATCCAGTATGAGATTGTAAAGGAAATCGCCGTATTGTCTAAGGGCGACAGCGGCTACACAAAAGAAATCAATCTTATCTCATGGAACGGAAGAGAGCCGAAATATGACATCCGCAGCTTTTCCCCGAACCGTGAGAAGTGCGGAAAGGGTATCACGTTGAACGCTGATGAAGCAGCAGCACTCCTTGAAGCATTACAGAAAGAAGTAAACAGCGGGGATTGATGGTATCTGATTGACAGGGCGGGGCGTTTCCAGACGTTCTCCTGCCCTGTCTGGAAAGGAAGATTTAAGTATGGGCGAGGATAAGAAAGCAGATAAAAAGAGAAAGCGTATCGTGCCGAAAGCACCAGTTCAGATGATAATCAGCCGTGAATATGTCGGCACGCAGACAGTCACAGAAGCGTTTATCCCGATTATTTCCGAGGATATTCGGAAGAAGATTGCCGAGGGCGACACCTTCGACAATGAGGGGCTGTCCGCTTAGAATGTACGCAATGGAACATGAAAACAGATAGGACAGATATGGAGGTTTTACAGTATGGCAGGAATAAGAATGGAGAACAAGATTTATGAAGTCGGCATGTACTGCCGCTTGTCAAAAGACGATGGCACGGATAACGAGAGTGCGAGCATTGCGACACAGAAATCCATCCTCACGGATTATGTGAAAAAGCAGGGATGGCACTTAGCAAAAACGTATGTGGACGACGGTTACTCTGGTACAAATTTCCAAAGACCAAGTTTCCAGAACATGATTAAGGACATTGAAAGCGGTCTGATAAACTGCGTTATCACGAAAGATTTATCTCGTCTGGGGAGGAACTATCTTGATTGCGGACTGTATCTGGAAGTGTTTTTCCCAGAGCATAATGTGAGGTATATAGCGGTCAATGACGGCGTGGACACGCTCAATAAATCCGCTATGGACATCACGCCTTTCCGCAACATCCTAAACGAAATGTATTCCGCCGATGTGTCGGTCAAGATAAAATCGGCGTACCGAGCGAGGTTTCAGCAGGGGAAATTCATGGGGACGACAGCACCATACGGTTACGTCAAAGACCCCGCCGACCACAACCATCTGCTGATAGATGACAAAGTTGCCCATGTGGTAAGGGAAATATTTGACCTTGCGTTAGCGGGCAACGGAATCGCCAAAATCCGCAAGCACATCAACAAACAGCATATCTTACGCCCCGCCGCTTATGCGGCGGAGCAGGGGGCAACAGGCTATGAGAGGTATTTTGAGGAGAATGAGGAGAACCGTTATATTTGGAGCGAGAACAGCGTAAGGGGCATTTTAAGAAGCCCGATATATGCGGGAAACCTTGCAGGCTACAAGCGGATTGCCGCCAACATGAAAAGCAAGAAACGCCCCTCTAAGCTGCCCGAAGAATGGGAAGTGATACCAGACACCCATGAGGGGATAGTCACGCAGGAGGAATTTGATACCGTACAGCAGCTTATTACAAGCCGCAGATTACCAGAAAACAAGGGCGGCTTTGAGAACATCTTTGCAGGCGTTATTAAGTGTGCGGACTGCGGCTATGCGATGCGGGCTATGAGTGCCAACAGGAGGAAACGCCCCGACATCATCGACTGCGTACAATATTCCTGCAATAATTATGGCAGATACGGTAATATCATGTGTACCGCACACAGCATTGAAGCGAGGGACTTGTTCAACGCTGTCCTCACCGACATCAACCGATTTGCGGATATGGCAGTCAATGATGAAAAGGCAGTGAGGGCGATTGAAAAGCGGCTCACGGAAACAGACCAGAGCAAGGCAAAGGCACTGGAAAAGGAGCAAAGAAAACTGAACAAACGCCTTGCAGAACTGGACAGGCTGTTTTCCTCACTCTATGAAGATAAGGTGATGGAGCGTATTACCGAGCGGAATTTTGAGATGATGTCGGGAAAATACCAGAAAGAACAGCTTGAAATTGAAGCAAGGCTGAAAGAGGTAACGGAAACGCTCAGCGACAGCTATGAGAAGACGCAGGGTGTCCGTGATTTCCTCTCCCTAATCCGCAACTATCAAGGCATTAAGGAACTGGACGCAACCATCATAAACGCACTTATAGACAAGATACTTGTTTCGGAACGTGAGAAACTTACAGACGGAATGGTGCGGCAGGAAATCAAGATTTATTATAAATTCATCGGCTTTGTCGGTGAATTACATATCACACCGACAAAGCGGTGGACTGCGTTAAAGCCTAAGAATTGTACGGTGTGCGGTGTTGAATATGTTCCCCGCTCTGGCATATCGAAGTATTGTCCTGCTTGTGCCAAGAAGATACAGAGGGAGAAATCAAACGAGAGCAAACGCAGGAGCAGGGAGCGAAACAGACAGGCATGTATTGAACTGTCCGCAAAAAATGACCGACTGACTTAGAGCAAAGAGCAGGTAGAATTGTAAGACAGGGAAACGAAAATGAGAAAGTAAATATTTATCGTTATGTTACAGAGAATACCTTTGATGCGTACCTTTGGCAGACGATCGAAAATAAGCAAAAGTTTATTTCTCAGATTATGACCAGCAAGACACCTGTTCGTGTGGCGGAAGATGTAGACGAAAGCTCCCTTAACTATGCAGAGATTAAAGCACTTGCAACGGGTGATCCGAAGATTAAAGAGAAGATGGACTTGGATAACGAGGTTACGAAACTTGAAATGCTTGAAGCGAACTACAAGTCCAACCGTTACAGATTAGAGGATAAGGTGGCGAAAAATTATCCTGAAGAAATCGCAAGAACGGAAAAACTAATTGAAGCTGTTAAGAAAGATATAGCAAGTGTAGAGCCTAAAGCGGAAGGTGAGGAAAAGTTTACTTCCATTACCATTGCGGGAGAAAAGATTACCGATAAGAAATTAGCCGGAGAAAGACTGCTTGAAGCTATTTCAAAGGTTAAAATCAATGAAAGCAAGGTTATAGGCAAGTATAGAAATATGGATTTAGAGGTAAGCTATAACTTCTTTACCAATGAACATAACTTTAGCCTAAACGGTGCTGCAAAGCATTCAGGAGAGCTTGGAACAAGTGCGGACGGTAACATTACAAGACTTGATAACGCTCTTGAGAAAATGCCTGAGAAATTAAACAGGCTTGAAGAAAAACTTATCAGCACAAAGGAACAACTGGAAAATGCCAAAGAAGAATTAAAAAAGCCTTTTGAAAAAGCAGATGAGCTAAAAACTAAGGTATTAAGACTTGCAGAACTGAATAAGCTCCTCGATATGGGAGAAGTGGAAGAAAAGAGAAATGATAATCCGCTTGTAGAAGATGTAAAAAGGGCAATCATCGACTTCTGCAACAGAGAGTACGAAGAAAATCATAGCTATGATGAATTTAATACCTTGTATCCTGATTTGAAGCATATCGGCATCGCCTATACCAATACACCAGATGAAAGGCATGGTATTCAGTATGAGCTTGATTTAGAGGAGAAAACTTGGACGCAGTACATTGATGATACTCCTATCAAAACGGAGAGCTTTGATTACGAGAATAAAGGAGAAAATGAAGCTCTAAGGAATATGAAAAATGAAATAGAAATGTCCTCTTTTAACGATTTAGTTTATGTTGATTCCGAAGATTTAAGAGTAGCAACGGGACTTGATATTGATGATGAAGGAAACTTCTATGATCCACTTTCTAAAGACTTAGATAATGATGGTATTCCGGATAGATATGACAATGACTTTAAGGACAGTGATTATTTTGAGTCAACTTATGATGTGGAGGACAATCTTCATAGTAAAGAAGAAATCGCACAAAAATCAGAGGATAAGCCATCTATTTTAGGACAGATAAAAGCTTATCAAAATGAAAGTAAAACAGAAGAAAAGCAAAAAACAAAAGAACCAGATATTTTGAGATAATGGGAGGGCAACCTCCCTTTTGCCATGAAAGGAGAAAAAACATGGATTACAAAACAATGAGAAATCAAATAGAAGATATGGTAAATGATAACCACAAGGACTTTGTGAAGGCGATTATAAGCATGGAAAAAGGTATCAATGATGAAAGTGCTTTAGACAAGCTCTATGACGCTTATATGGACAATGACAGCCTTAATTTGCTACATGAGGAATTTGACTATATGATTGAGGATTTAAGAGAACAGGGACAGATAAAAGACTTACCTTATGTTCAGGAAGAAAAGGATAATCTTATCAATATTGTCGGAAATATCGTTGGAGAGGTTGATGTAGTTGAAAGGGAAAATAAGAACGGAGAAGCCTTCAAGGTAGCGAATTTTTCCGTAGTATCCAAAGATGATGAAGGTAACAAGATATATCATAGTTGTTCCGCTTATGGAGAAAAAAGTGATATTCCAAAGAACTTTAAGCAGGGAGATTTTGTTAAGCTCTTTGGACAAATCAGAATATCAATTGATGATAACGGCAAGGAGCATAACAATATCAGAATACTTTCTTCAAAGCTACTAAAGGCAAAGGAACAGATGAGAGGACAAGAAGAAAAGAAAGAATCTGTACTTGGAGCTATTAAGAAATATCAGGCTGAAGATAAGGAAAAGCCAAAAGAAAAGAAAGAAGCAACCAAAGAAGCTGAGAGATAAATTTATGGTCGGTGTGGTCTTGGGACTGCACCGACTCTTTTTTTATACAAATGGCGTATGTTTGCGTAAAAGGAAGTTTGTAGTGAAAAAAGTGAATAAATATGATATAATGATAAAAACGAAATCAGATGCATGGGGAGGACAATTGTGTCAAAAATAAGTTATAAAAAGCTATTTAAAAAAATGATAGATTTAGACATGAAAAACTCTGAGCTAATGGAAAAAGCGGAAGTTAGTCGAAGTACTTTTTATAAAATGAAGAATAGTGAGAATATCACTACTGATGTGATTGTCAGAATATGTGATAGTTTGAACTGTGGTATAAATGAAATTATGGAGTTGGTGAATGATGAAAATAATTGATTATGTAATTGAATCTACAAATAAATATATTGAACAGATGCCAAAAGAAATTCGCAAGAAAAATGGGCAATTTTTTACAAGCAAAGAAACAGCTCTTTTTATGGCATCATTATTTGATTTATCATCATTTTCAAAAGAAATTTCTATACTTGATCCAGGAGCGGGTTCAGGGATACTTACTGCAGCACTGGTCCAAAGAATAATTGATACGGATAAGATTAAAACGATAAAAATAACTTGTTATGAAACTGATGGTGATATTTTAGAACTTTTAAATAAAAATTTGTTGTGGATAAGAGACAATTCACCATTAAAAATTGAATACAAAATAGTCAAAGATAATTATATAACGAGTCAAACGCTTGAATACAACAACATGCTGGGTGTGTGTACTGAACCTGAAAAATACGATGTGATTATAGGAAATCCGCCTTATTTAAAGATTGGGAAAACGGCTAAAGAAGCTTTATCTATGCCTGACATCTGTTATGGAGCACCGAACTTGTATTTTCTTTTTATGGAGATGGCAAGTTTTAATTTAGTCGATAATGGCGAATTAGTATTTATCGTTCCGAGATCATGGACTTCTGGAGCTTATTTCAGAAAGTTTCGCGAGAAATTTTTAAGAGAAGTAGTTTTGAGGCATATTCATTTATTTGTGAGCAGAGATAAAGTTTTCGATAAGGAAGCTGTTTTGCAAGAAACAATAATTATTAAGGCTAAGAAAGAATCTAACAAGCCTAAAAATATTACTATAACTACAACGAACGCTAATTTTGATTTCGACAGCAAGACTGTTTTTGAAGCTCCTTACGATATGGTTGTTTCTGGAGAACACAAATATGTTTTTTTGATAACTGATAAAGAAGAAGCTGATACGATTAAAAAGGTAAATGAATGGAATGATACCTTGCCAACTCTTGGCTTGAAAATGAAAACTGGTTTGACAGTTGATTTTAGAAATCGAGAGGCTCTAAGAAATGATGCAGAGGAAAAAGCAGTTCCTTTATTTTATTCGCAACATATAAAAGATGGTAAAGTGATTTTTCCTGTTGGAAAAGAAAATGAGTATCTATTAACGGAGCAAAAAGGATTATTGCAGGAGAACACTAATTATTTATTTGTGAAAAGATTTACGGCAAAGGAAGAAAAGCGTAGATTACAATGTGGAATTTATTTAGCTAAAAAATTTCCAACATATAAGGCAATTAGCACACAGAATAAGATAAATTTTATTACAGGCTTACAAGGATTATCAGATTGTTTGGTTTATGGTTTGTATGTTGTAATGAACTCTACGCTTTATGATAATTATTACAGAATTTTAAATGGATCAACTCAAGTGAATGCTACTGAAATTAACTCGATGCCAATTCCACCACTAACCTGTATTGAGAATATGGGAAAGGAACTGATTAAATTAAAGGATATGTCTGAAGAAAATTGTGATGAAATATTAGGGAGATTTATATATGTCTAAATTAGAAGAAGCAAAGAATATTTTGAATGAGTTGAAAGTTCCACCAAAACAGCAGTCAGATCTATGTGGATATGTTATTTTAGCAATGGCAGATATTAAAAAGAATGATGAATGGGCTAATGCAACTAATAAATGGATAAGAATACATGATGTTATCGCTTTTATTAGAGATTTTTATGAAGTTTCATATGCAGAGAATAGTAGAGAAACATTCCGTAAGCAAGCAATACATCATTTTAGAAATGCAGCGTTTATTGAGGATAATGGCAAAGCAACAAATAGCCCTAATTATAGGTATCGTTTAACTGATGAAATGTTGTTATTAGTAAAAACATTTCAATCAAATCAGTGGGAAGAACAAAAAAATAATTTTTTGAAATCTCATCAGAACTTAATTGATTTGTATAGTTCTAAAAAGGCAGTAAGAAAAATGCCTGTTAAAATAAACGGAGACGATTTTACATTTTCTCCTGGTAAGCATAATCAATTACAGAAATTGATTATTGAAGAATTTGCTCCCCGATTCGCTGAGAACTCTGAATGCCTATATGTTGGAGATACAATTCAAAAGGATTTGGTGAAAAATGAGGAGAAATTAAAAGAACTTGGTTTTGAGATAACACTTCATGATAAGATGCCAGATGTTGTTTTATATTCAGAGGATAAGAACTGGATTTACTTTATTGAGTCTGTAACTTCTGTGGGTGCAATGGAGCCAAAGCGAATAAAAGAAATTGAAGAAATGACAGAAAATGTTTCTGCTGGGAAAATATATGTAACAGCATTTTTAGACTTTAAAACATTTAAGAAATTTTCAGAGTCTTTAGCTTGGGAAACGGAAGTATGGATTGCGGATATGCCGGACCATATGATTCATCTAAATGGTGATAAATTCTTAGGACCGAGAAAATAAAGGAGGAGGTGCTCATTATTAAAGGTGAAGTATCAAAAAAAGATTTGATTAGAGAAATTGAAAAAGCTATTAAAAGTGATGAATTAGGAGCATTTATTGGAGCAGGACTATCAATTCCTGCCGGATTTTGTAGTTGGAAAGAACTTCTAAAAGAACCTGCAGAAGAAATTGGACTAGATGTTGAAAAAGAAAATGATTTGGTTAACTTGGCTCAGTATTATTCTAATTCAAAAAAAAGAACATCGATAGATGACTTGATCAAAGGTCAATTTTCTCAATTAGTAAAACCTACTGAAAACCATAAATTATTATCACAGTTACCGATTTCCACTTTTTGGACAACTAATTATGATAAGTTAATTGAAAAAGCTTTAGAAGATAATATGAAAAAGCCTTATATAAAAACAAAGGATGAACAATTAAGAGGTACAAATCATGATTTTGATGCAATAGTATATAAATTGCATGGCGATGTAGAATCTCCTGAAGACGCAGTACTAACAAGAAGTGATTATGAAGAATTTGGATATAACAAAAGAAAATTATTCAGAGAAGTTTTAGAAGGAGATTTGCTTACCAATACATTTCTATTTTTAGGATTTAGTTTTGAAGATCCAAACTTTAACTATGTAATTGGAAGATTAAGGGTATTGCTCGATGAAAAGAATACAAGAAAGCATTATTGTATTATGAAAAGAGTCCAAGATACTGATGAGGATTATGAATACAAAAAAGCAAAACAGGAGCTACAAATTGAAGATTTAAATAGATATGGTATTTTTACATATTTAGTAAATAGATATGATGAAATTACCGAATTATTAAGCACTCTTGTCGATAGATTTAGAAGGAAAACAATATTTATTTCAGGCAGTGCATACAATTATCCGGGTTATTCTCATGAAACCGCTCAAAATTTTATTCATAAATTATCTTTTGAACTATCGAAGAATGGTTATCGCATTGTTAATGGATATGGAAAAGGTGTAGGAGAATTTATATTAAATGGTGTTGCAGATTTTTGTTTGACTCAAAAAGCAAAAATAAATGATTTTTTGACGCTTATGCCTTTTCCTCAAAATAGTTCATTAGAAATAGATTTAGATACCTTGTATAAAGAAAATAGAGAGCAGATGATTGAAAATTGTGGCATAGCAATATTTGTTTTTGGAAATAATGAAACAGAAAATATTGCAAGTGGAGTTATGGACGAATATGAGTTATCTAAAGAGCATGGATTAGTATGTTTGCCTATTGAAAATACTGGTGGGGCATCTAAAGAAATATATGATAAAACAACTCAAGAAATTTCAGATAAAAATACAATAAGCGCAATTGAACAGGCAAATAAACAATGCGATGGAGATATTGATATATCTGTTAAAAACATAGTGCAAGCAGTTAAAATATTAAATAAGGAGGATTTTTAAATGTCAAAAAGGCAAGTATTTTTCAGTTTTCATTATGACAATGATAATTGGAGAGCAGGACAGGTACGCAATATGGGAAAGGTGGATAGCAGCTCTACTTTTTCTGATAATGATTGGGAGGAAGTAAAAGAAAAAACAGACAGTAAAATCAAAGAATGGATTGATGAACAATTAAATAAGCGTTCATGTTTAGTGGTTTTAATCGGAGAAAAGACTGCAAATAGAAAATGGATAAATTATGAAATTAAAAAAGCATATGAGTTAAATAAAGGAATTGTAGGAATCTATATTCATAAATTAGAGAATTCATCAGGTGAACAAGATGATAAGGGAAATAATCCATTTGATTATTTGACATTAGAAGGAGAGAAACTTTCTAAGTATGTTAAATGTTTTGATTCGAGTTATGCATCAAGTAAATATGTTTACAATGATATTAAGGATAACATAGAAGATTTGATCGAATATGGCATTGAGCACAAACCGTCTACTTGGTAATAAATGAGAGTGGAGAGAAAAATTATCTCTCCATCTCCTTATCCATATAAATTCCATAGTTCTTTCGTATTTGATAAAGCTCGTCCATAGTAGATTTGGTAGAAGAATACTCTTGCATAAGGGTATTCTTTTTTTCTTGCAATTTATCAAGTTTATCTAAAATATCCTTTGAATTTGGCAGCTTTGAATAGGATTTTTTTAGTTTTGAAAGATCCATTTCGTAGCGTGTGATTTCAGCCTTATGCTCCTCAAAAAATGCCTTATCAGAAGGATTTGCTTTATATTCTTTGTAGTAGGCTCGATATTTTTTAACAGCATGAACTTGTTCCATAGTATCAGAAAGTAGCTGCATGTCCTTATCAATTTCTTTGATTTTATCTTGTAAGGCTTGTCTTTCTTCAGCACTTTTCCTGATGTATTCATCAAGTTGTTTAATGGAGTTAATGCTATATTCTCTGATGAAAACAATTGACTCAGCCATTGTATTTAAGTTATGTTTTGTTGCCCAGTATTCATAGCCTTTGCTCTCTTTCACTTTGGCATTGGTATTCATATTGATAACATTTCCGATTTGTTTTTTGACAGGTGGGGCTTTAATAGATTGATTTTCTGTAATACGCTCTTGTAATCTTTCTTCTGTATAATCTTCACCAATCGTCTTAGCCTTTGTAAATCTCTGCTTATCTTTTGGCTTAAAGGCTATATGTTTTCCATGCTTTATTTCATAATTAAGCTCCGCCATTTTCTTTAGAAATTCTTCCCAATCCTTAGACTGTTTTATCAGTCGATCAATGTCAAATTGAAGCCTGCTTTTCCAAGAAGTACCTTTTTTAGATTGCTCATTTTCATACCATGACTTACCATTTGTTTTGTACTTTCTCTTATAGCTCTCGTAGAACTCATCAATTACAGATAGGTTATTTTCTTTGCATAACTTATCGCTTTGATACCTGATTTGGTGGTAGCTTTTCTTGTTGGACTGGTAGCACTTACCTGTTACCATATTTACGTTATTGAAGATTATATGGTTATGGATATGTCCTTTATCTATGTGGGTAGATAAGACATATTCGTACTCATCTTTTAATATCTTTTTACACAGTTCAAGACCGATTTGATGTGCAATTTCCGGACTTGTTTCTCCCGGTAAAAAGGATTGAATAAGATGTCTTGCAAGGACAGTTCCGTTTGTTCCGACATTATTTCGTGTTCTTAAAAATTGAGTATGAGCAGTTTCCTGATGACATTTATGAGTGCTTACCAAGATTTGCTCATCTGTTTTTTCTCCATTAACAATATATGAAATGGCAAGATTAAGGGTTGATTTTATAGGATGTATTTTTGTAATAGCCATAAAATTTAATCACCTCCGGAAGTTCTGTTAAGAAGCAGAGAATGTATTTGCCACAATTCTTTTGAGAAATATTCAATTTGCTTTTTCATATCGTTTACATCATCCTTATAGATTATGCCGGTGGAATTTACACGCTTTGCAATCTGATTGATATTGCTTGTAGCATTGGAAAGTAATCCCTGTAAATCTCTAAACGGTTCTAAATCCACTTGATATATTTCCGTTTCTAAAACGCACTTGCGGATGAAATGACTCATATTTCTGCATTTCGCAAGTTTTCTTTTCTCCTCAAAAAGAGCCTTTTCTTCTTCGGTTAATTTAATTTCAAGTCTTTCATTTCGTATTCTATTTGCCATAGATAAATCCTCCTTTGAATGTATTCGGGGTATTAGGGTGCACCCTAACAAGTTAAAAATTGATAAAAAAAGAAGCAGATCCCAGAGGGCTGCTTCATCAATTTTTTCGTAAGTGTCCGTACACTTACTGTGCTTGCTACATAAGAATAATTTAGATAGCAAGCGTTAAGCAAGTTTTGAATTTATTACTAAATTATACCATAAGGACGCCATAATTTCCACATGTAACTTGACAAATATTGAATTATAATTTATTATTAAATATAAATTCAGTATTGGAATAGAAAGAGGTGTGCTATGGCACAAGTATTAAAAGAAGAAGTTAGAAATAGAATACTCGAAGCAGCAGAAAAAGTATTTTATAAAAAGGATTATAGAGGTGCTAAATTAACAGATATTGCAAAAGAAGCAGATATTCCTGTGGCACTCATTTATACCTATTTTAAAAACAAGGAAGTTTTGTTTGATGCAGTAGTAAGTTCTGTTTATATAAACTTCGAGTCAGCTTTTAATGAGGAAGAATCTTTGGAAAAAGGTTCTGCTTCTGAAAGGTTTGATGAGGTTGGAGAAAATTATATTCATGAACTTTTAAAAGAGCGTAAAAAGTTAATTATTTTAATGGATAAAAGCTCAGGTACAAAGCATACAGAAGCAAAACAAAAACTCATATCGCAAATGCAAGTTCATATTGAAGTAAGTTTAAAAAGACAATCGAAAGAGGAATATGATCCAATGCTTGCCCATATTTTAGCCAGTAACTTTACAGAGGGGCTTCTTGAAATAGCAAGGCACTATCAAAGTGAAAAGTGGGCAAAAGATATGCTAAAACTTATTGCAAGGTGTTATTACAAGGGAGTGGAATCCCTATAATCAGCACTAAAAAATAGACTTTGCGTAATCAGCAAAGTCTTACTTTAAACCTTAATACTGAATTAAAATTCAATATTATTCAATTTTGAAAGGAGAGTTGTTCATGCCGGAAAAAGAATTAAGGAAAAAAGTGATTGGGAAAAATGGTTTATCCAATTCACTTCTTGCTTTAAAAATAGTATTTGATTTGATACCACAAATCTTACTTGTATATTTGATTAGTTCTTTAATCACAAACAATATTAACGAAGGTAATTTAAAGTATATATTCTTGGGAATCTTTATATCGTTTGTATTAAAAGGCGTGTTTTACTATTTTGCAACAAAGGTTGCTCATGAGAAAGCATACGAAAAATTGACAGAACTTAGGGTAGATATTATCGGTCATCTAAAAAAACTAAGTTTAGGATTTTTCAAAGAACATAATACCGGGGAGCTTACCAACATTGTTCAGCATGATGTAGAGCAAGTGGAAGTATACCTTGCCCATGGTCTTCCTGAAATAATGTCAGTTACACTTCTGCCTACTATCATTTTCATAGCCATGATTTTTGTGGATTGGCGTCTTGCACTTGGTATGATTGCTGGAGTTCCACTCATGTATTTGGTAAAAGTTCTTTCACAGAAAACAATGGATAAAAACTTTGCTATTTACTTTAACCATGAAAACAAGATGAGAGAAGAGCTAATGGAATATGTAAAAAATATTTCTGTTATTAAGGCTTTTGCTAAAGAAGAGGAGATTAGTGAAAGAACATTAAAAACGGCAAGAGAATATATTTACTGGGTTAAAAAGAGCATGGGAGCAATTACAATTCCAATGGGACTCATTGACATATTTATGGAAATTGGAGTAGTTATTGTCATGATTTTAGGAAGCATATTTCTTTACTATGGAAATATTACAACACCTAATTTTATACTTGCCATTATTTTATCGTCTGCTTTTACTGCATCTATAAGTAAGACAGCTACATTGCAACATTTTTCTATTGTGTTTAGGGAGGCATTAAAGGCGATTGGAAAAGTTTTAACAGTTCCACTTCCAAACAAAAAGACAGAACAAGGTTTAGAATTTGGAAACATAGAATTTAAAGATGTGAATTTTGCATACGGAAAAGATTGCTTTGAGCTAAAAAACATCAATTTAACTTTTAAGAAAAATAGCTTGAATGCCTTTGTAGGTGCAAGCGGTTGTGGGAAAAGTACCGTATCTAATTTGCTTATGGGATTTTGGGATGCAGACGAAGGAGAAATACTGATAAATGGAAAAGACATAAAAGAATATAGTCAAGAAAACATCTCAATGCTGATTGGTAGTGTGCAACAAGAAGTTATCCTTTTTGATTTAAGTATTTTTGAAAATATAGCAATCGGAAAACTAAATGTAACAAAAGAAGAAGTCATAGAAGCTGCTAAAAAAGCAAGATGCCATGATTTTATTTCTGCTTTACCAAATGGATATGAAACACGAATAGGTGAAATGGGAGTTAAGTTATCCGGTGGAGAAAAACAAAGAATCTCCATAGCAAGAATGATACTTAAAAATGCACCGATTTTAATATTAGATGAGGCAATGGCAGCTGTTGATAGTGAAAATGAAAGACTAATCGGTGAAGCGATTGATGATTTAAGTAAGGATAAAACCATCATTACAATTGCTCATCATCTAAATACGATTAGAGATTCAGACCAAATTATCGTTATGGATAAGGGTATTGTTCTTGATGCAGGAAGCCATGAAGAGCTGATGAAAAGATGTGATTTTTATAAGGATATGGTTGAAGCACAGAACAAGGTAGATAGATGGAATTTGAAAGAGGTGGTAACAGAAAATGTTTAGAGAAATGTTAAAACTACTTACAAAAACCGGGAAGAGAGATTTGATTATATCAAGTGTATTCTTTGCCCTTTATGGACTAAGCTCCATAGCCATGATTGTTATCGTATTTTCTATACTGTTTCAGATATTTGATGGTACGAGTTTAGATAGGCTTTATAAATATTTTATTGCGATTGGATTACTTGTAGTGTTTAAAGGTATTTGTAATATGGTTGCAGATATGAAAAAGCATAGTGCAGGTTTTGATATTGTTCAGCAAATAAGAGAACGCATGATTATCAAATTAAAGAAATTTAGTTTGGGTTTTTATACAAATGAAAGATTGGGAGAAATCAATACAATTTTACACAAAGATGTTGATAATATGTCCCTTGTTGTAGGACACATGTGGTCAAGAATGTTTGGCGATTTTTTGATAGGTGCAGTCGTATTTGTTGGTCTTGCAAGTATTGATTTCAAACTTGCCATTTTGATGGCTGTATCTGTTCCGCTTGCACTTATCTTTCTATATCTGACAATTAAGCAATCTGAAAAAATAGAAAATCAGAATAACTCAGCACTTCTTGATATGGTTAGCTTATTTGTTGAATATGTTAGAGGAATACCTGTACTAAAGAGTTTTTCAAACAATAAGAGCTTGGATAATGAGCTTATGAATAAGACAAAAAAGTTTGGAGAAACAAGCAAAGCAGCTTCAAGATTTAAGGCAAAACAGTTATCTATATTTGGTTTTTTACTGGATATTGGATATTTAGTTCTTTTAATTACAGGAGCAATACTTGTTATAAAAGGAAGTCTTGATGTACTTAATTTTATTATCTTTGCAGTAATTTCAAAAGAGTTTTATAAGCCGTTCGCTTCTATGGAACAACACTATATGTACTATGTTTCGGCGGTAGATAGTTACGAAAGACTTTCAAGAATTTTATATGCAGATGTAATCCAGGATAAAGTGAATGGAATTGTTCCGAAAGATAATGATATAGCTTTTGAAAACATAGATTTTTCCTATGAAAAAGATGAATTTAAAATGGAAAAATTGAGCTTTTCTATTGCTGAAAAAACAATGACAGCCTTAGTTGGAGAATCAGGTAGTGGAAAGACTACTATAACCAACTTGCTTTTAAGATTTTATGATGTGCATAAAGGAAAAATTACACTCGGAGGAATTGATATAAGGGATATTCCTTATGATGAGCTTTTAGATCGTATCAGCATTGTCATGCAGAATGTTCAACTGTTTGATAACACGATTGAAGAAAATATCAGAGTAGGTAAAAAAGGAGCTACAAAAGAGGAAATCATTAAAGCTGCAAAGAAGGCAAGGATACATGATTTCATTATGAGTTTACCAAAAGGTTATGAAACTGATATTGGAGAAAATGGTGGGCTTCTTTCAGGTGGACAAAGACAAAGAATATCTATTGCAAGAGCTTTTCTAAAAGATGCACCGATCTTAATTCTTGATGAAATGACAAGTAATGTTGATCCTGTAAATGAATCTTTGATACAAGATGCCATTACAGAACTTGCAAAGAATAGAACCGTACTTGTAGTGGCTCATCATTTAAAAACAATTCAAAAAGCTGACCAAATTCTCGTATTTCAAAAAGGAAATTTACTTGAAAAAGGA
Source organism: Streptococcus constellatus (assembly GCF_902167705.1). Taxonomy (GTDB): domain Bacteria; phylum Bacillota; class Bacilli; order Lactobacillales; family Streptococcaceae; genus Streptococcus; species Streptococcus constellatus_A. The sequence goes on from NZ_CABHMZ010000005.1 coordinate 37,280, forward strand.
AAGCATGGGGAACTTCTTGAGAAAGATGGCTACTACACAAAATTATGGAAAGCTCAGTATGAGGTGTAACCATGATTTTGTTAAAAGATGTTTCTTATGAATGGGAAGATGGGCGAACTGCTTTGAAAAATATCAATCTTGAAATTAAAAAAGGTGAATTTGTTTTAATTTCAGGGAAAAGTGGAAGTGGTAAAAGCACTCTTGGAAGTGTAATGAATGGTCTTATTCCACATTATTACAAAGGCAAAATGCAAGGAGAAGCCTTTGCGTCCGGAAAAGATATAAGCAAATTATTACTTCATGAAGTAGGGCATATTGTAGGGACTGTATTTCAAGATCCAAGAAGTCAGTTTTTCACGACAACGACAGATGAAGAAATAGCTTTTGGGCTTCAAACTATCTGCAAATCAAGAGATGAAATCAAACAGAGAGTAGAAGAAGTATATGTGGAGTTGGATATTGAGGAACTGAAAGGAAAATCTGTTTTTGAATTATCAAGCGGGCAGAAACAAAAGATAGCTATTGCAAGCATCTATGCAATGAATCCGAAAGTTTTAATTTTAGATGAGCCTTCAGCAAATTTGGATATGAAAGCAACATTTGACCTATTTTTAATTTTGGAAAAATTAAAGAAAAAAGGAACAACGGTTGTTCTAATTGAACATCGTTTGTACTATGTAAAATCTTTATTTGACCGTTTTCTTTTGGTGAAAGATGGAGAAATTGCACAGGACTTGAGTCGGGAAGAAGTATCCATCTTGAAGGGGAGTTTTGGGATGATAATGGACTAAGAACTCTTGAATTAGAAGAATACAGGATAAGTGAGAAGAAAGATTTATATCAATTAAATGATGAAAGTATCAGTGGGAAAGGCTTGAAATTTTGTTACCCAAGTGCAACTAAGGTTGGAAATAAGCAAAACCAATACATCTTAAATCATCTTGATTTCAATATGGAGTGCGGAAAAGCCATTGGTCTTATTGGGTTAAATGGTACCGGGAAAACTACTTTTGCAAGGGTAATTTCAGGACTTGAGAAGATAAAAGAGGGGAAAATATGGGCGGAAAAAGATAAAGAGTTGAATCGTAAAGATTTAATGGATATGTCATATTTTGTATTTCAAGCTTCAGACTATCAGTTATTTTCGGAAAGTGTACTTGATGAAATGCTGCTTGGTATTTCAAGTAAAGATAAAAAAGAAAATACTCAAAAGGCAAAGTCTATTTTGAATGTACTTGGCTTAGATAAATACATTGATAAGCATCCGTTTGCTTTATCAAGAGGAGAAAAACAAAGACTGACAATAGCTTGTGGAATGATGAAACGGGCAAAAGTTTTTATCTATGATGAACCAACATCAGGTTGTGATAAAGACTCAATGCTTTCAGTGGCAAAATTAATTGAAGAACAATTAAAAAATGGGACAACAGTTTTGGTGATAAGTCATGATTTTGAGTTTTTAGCAAACACAGTGAGCAATCTCTGGGTAATGGGAGATGGAAAAATAGAAAAAGTTTTGAATATGAGTGAAAGTAATAAATTTCTCATATTAGACAAGATGAGAGGAGGTAGAGAGCTTGATAGATAGAAAAACAGTCGATCCGAGAATAAAACTTACTCTACTTCCAATTGTTGGATTTACGAGCTTTTTTATAAGCAATACAATTCTACTTTTCGGACTGATTGCCTTTGCCTTTTTTCTGTATGTATACAGCAGTATGTGGAAAAGAGCATTACGCTTTATTTTGTTTTTTGTGCTTTTATACTGCATAGAGTTAGGGCTTGGAAAGTTTTGTGAAGCAAGTGTTGTATTTGCAATGTATATGTTTATTTACTTTGCATCAAGAATGACATTAATCGCTATGTTTGGTGGATATATAACAAAGACTACAAGTGTAAGTGAAATGCTTGAAGCATTAAATAGAATGAAAGTACCCAGAAGCATTGGTATCCCTTTTAGTGTTTTGCTTAGGTTTGTTCCAACTATAAAAATAGAAATTAAGGCATTAAAAGAGAATATGAAGATTCGAGGAATCGTAACAAGCAGATTTTTCCCGTTGCTACATCCAATTAAATATATTGAATATACGCTTGTTCCGCTTTTAATGAGAATGATTAAGATTTCAGATGAATTGTCAGCTTCAGCACTCATTAGAGGACTTGATAGTGGTGAGAATAGGGTAACATTAACAGAATTGCGGTTTAGATGGGCAGACTTAATGATTGGACTATTAGGAGCTTTGATAATTGCTCTTGTGATAGTAATACAGAGAACTTATTAGGAGGACTTTTATGAAAAACAAATTAAATGGTCGTGATTTTATTACAATCGGAATTTTTAATGCAATTGGAATTGTCATATACATGGCAGTTGCATTTGCTATGGCAACAACAGTTATTGGAGGATTTATTGCTTCAGGAGTTAGCTTTATGGTAGCTGCCACCGTTTATATTCTTATGGCTGTAAAAGTTAAAAAGAAGGGTGTATTTACAATATCAGGAACGCTTCTTGGTTTAATTGCATTGTCAGGAGGACATTTGCCTCATGCAGTCTTTGCTGTAATCGGTGGAATTATATGTGATTTGATTATAGGAAATTATGAGAGCAAGGGACGAATGATTATTGGATATGGGACATTTGCATTAGCAGATTTTTTAGGGACAGTAATTCCTGTGATTTTATTCGGGACAGCTTCTTTTGTGGAAAGAGCATCAAAATGGAAAATGAGCGAAGCACAAATAAATGAAGCATTATCTTATTTCAAAGTTTCGTGGGTAGTAGACTTTGGTTTTATAACTTTTATTCTTGCTTGCATAGGAGCATTTGTTGCAACAAGGATACTTAAAAAACATTTTGAAAAAGCAGGGGTGATTTAATCAATCTTTGTTTGTGAGGGGAAAATGGATTAAATAATGGAGGTAATTGCTATGTATTATTTAGGGTCTGTTATTCATATGATAAATTGCAAGAATAAGTGCAACATTTACTCTAACTCATCCACTAGAGCTTCATAAGCAGTTCTGTAAGCTAAACATTTTCGTGG
>NZ_CABHMZ010000006.1 GCF_902167705.1 Streptococcus constellatus
ATGGGAGTAGCTCATAGTTTTTCCTCGGGTTCTGTTTGTGTGGTTACTTACAGTTTACACCAATGAAACGCTATGAGTTTTTTTGTTGAACTATATTTTACAATTTATCATAAGAAAAAAAGAGAACTGTTATCCAGCAATTATGATATTGTAAAAATCCCCTTGGGCATGGCCTTAGATAATGTAATCCAACGACCGGAATATCGGCAACTAGTCATTGGAGGTCTGTATTTGCTGGATATTTCCGTGCCAAAGGAAGACCTACTCACGATAAAGGATCAGGTAGACAGCTTTTGTATCATGTATGCCGCAGCAAACAATCGTCTGGACAACATCAAGGCCTATAACTTGCTGAAAAGTAAGACCGTCTATTTTCTGGGAGAGATGCTACGAGCTGATATAAATCTAGGTCAGCAGTTTGGCTATCAGACCCTGAAGAGGGAAGTTAGTGGACACACCTACGAAGCTATTCCTTGTTTTTTGACTGAGGAAAGTGCTCAGAAGTTCAACAGCCAGCATTTGCCAGTCAGCCCGGTTAACTTAGAATATCTGAAATTCTTCTGGAACAAGCCTTTGATTATTGAACCCTACAGAAATTATTGGATCGAATTTTTATAACGAGGACGGAAAATCACAGCAAATGCGGGGTTTTCCTTTATTATTATATTGACAAGCAACTAGAAAAGTACTAGACTAAAGTTAGAAATACATCATAAAATGTCACAAAAATCTGCCAAACTTCTTCGTTTTAGAAAGGATGGTTACCATGGCTAAATTAGATGGAAAAGTTGCTTTGATTACTGGAGCTGCTGTCGGTCTGGGTCAGGGCATTGCCTCAGTCTATGCCAAATATGGCGCTAAGCTCTGCCTTTTCGACCTAGACCCCCAAGTAGAAGCAACTGCTCAAGAACTTCGTGACAGCTACCAAATAGATATTATCAACTATATCGGTGATGTCAGTCGTCGAGAAGATTTGGAAGCGGCTGTCTCTCAGACTATCCAAGCCTTTGGGCATCTTGATATTGCCTGCTGTAATGCTGGTATCTGCAAGCTGATGCCCTTTGAAGAAATGACAGATCAGATACGAGATCAACATATTAATGTCAATATCAAGGGCGTTTGGAACACTTGTCAGACAGCCATCAAGCCCATGTTAAAACAAGGAGCAGGTGCTATCGTCATCGCATCGTCTGTGACAGGCGATTTGGTTGCTGATGCTGGAGAAGCAGCTTACGCTATGACCAAGGCAGCTCTGGTCGGCTTAACCAAGGCCTTTGCAGTAGAATATGCCGATCGCAATATTCGGGTCAATTGCAGCCAGCTAGGCTATGCTCGAACACCGATGGTCGAAAAAATGGCCCTAGAATCCAACCCAGAACATCCAGAAATTCCTATTCAAGATATTGCGGCTGCTGTCCCAATGAAAAGATTGGCTAAACCGCAAGAAGTAGGGGAACTCTTTGCCTTTCTAGGTAGTGACGAATCCTCCTATCTTACAGGATCTCAAATTGTCATTGACGGCGGTAGTACCCTACCAGAAACTATGAGCATGGGCACAAACTAGCAGCATTTAGCTCAATTCAATAAAAAGTTTGCATAATTTAAGGTATGCAAACTTTTTTATTTTATAGATTATCCAATGCATTTTTTTGTTCATCATTAACAATATGGGTGTAGAGGTCTGTAACTTGAGTACTGGCATGCCCTAGCTGATGACTGACCAAAACTTGAGATTTAGTAGCATCATAAAGTCGAGTAGCCAGCGTATGACGGAGTTTGTGAGGTGTCACTCGAATTTTGAAATCTTCAGAATACTTGGCAACCATCTTTTCTACACTAGAAGCATCGATCCGATTGGGAACACCTCTATATTCTGTCAAAAAGAGGGCAGTGTCTGATTTTTCAGCTTTATAGCGTTTAGAGCGAACCTCCAGATACCTTTCCAAATAAGCTTTGGCAAAAGCTGCAACATTGACAGAATCTCTTTTCCCGCCCTTACGAGTAACTTCAATGACCATCATTTTGAGGTTCAGGTCTTTCAAATCAAGATTTACTGCCTCGGATAGACGAATACCAGATGCAAGAAGCAGTGCTATGATTGCCAAATCTCGCTCTTTATTTTTGTCAAAAGAGGAGAGAGCCCGATTTGATAAATTTTTAGGGTATTCTTCATCAATATAATTCAAAAACTGTTCAGTTTCCTCGCCTAAAAAGAGTTTTTGTTTGATGTTTTCAGCGCGCGCAGCTAAAGTCTCTCTCTTTTTCTTAGTAGACACTTTTTTCATGGCATTACGATAGAAATAAGGCTCCCCACTCTCATTTTCCACCTCTTCAGTTAAATATTTATAAAGGCTAGAGAGAGCAGAGAGCGTGCGGTTAATAGTAGTTTGCGATACTCCGTTCTGTGTAGTATTAGCATTAAGTAATGGACGTTCCCGTAAGTAAAGAATAAACGCTTCCATATCTTTTTTAGTCATATTTTCCAATACTGACAGAGGAATTTCTGCAATCTGCGACACATCAGCAATTCCAGAGTCTAAAATCCAATGAAAAAAGCGATCATATTCTTTGAGATATTCATATAAAGTTGTAAAACTGTATGGAACAGTCAATTTAGACTGATAGTATTCCAAAACGTACCAAGGCATGATGGCCTTTAGTTTTTCAATTCTTTCTAACAATATTTCGCGTTTCATTAAGATATTCTCCATCATTTTCTATAATAGAAGTATAGCACACTCCTATATTTTTTTCAAGAAAATTATAGTTTTTCGGAAAGATGTTGGAGGAAGTTCTATACAATATCTCTATTCAGTGATTGCAATTATACAAAAAACAAGCCGCTCCTTTAAATTAAGCGACTTGTTTTTTTTGCGTTTGTTTATTTCCGTTTTTTCTTAGCCTTTTTCATTTTATTTGCCATTCGTTTCATTGCTTGTTTGGTTGCAAATTCACCAATTTTTCCTTTAAGTCCGCCACCAAACATCTGGCTCATGTCAGGATTTCCAGCACCTCCTAGAGCGGACATGTCCATATTTTGAAGGGCTGACATATCCATACCGTTCATATTTGGCATATTTTTCGGTAAATTGTTAGGATTGAGACCCATCTGCTTCATCATCTTATTCATATCGCCAGACATGACACCTTGCATGACAGATTTGGCTTGGTTAAAATCCTTAATAAACTTATTCACTTCGACAAAGCTATTACCAGAACCTGCAGCAATCCGACGGCGACGACTTGGATTAAGAAGGTCGGGATTTTCCCGTTCGGCAGGTGTCATAGATGAAACAATGGCACGTTTGCGGGCGATTTCGTTTTCATCTACCTTAAAATTTTTCATAGCAGGATTGTTAGCCATACCAGGAATCATTTTTAGCAAGTCTTCCATCGGTCCCATGTTTTGCACTTGATCTAGCTGGTCAATGAAATCATTGAAATCAAAGGTGTTTTCTCGCATTTTTTCAGCCATCTCAAGCGATTTCTGCTCATCGTATTCCTGAGAGGCTTTTTCAATCAAGGTCAACATATCTCCCATGCCCAAAATACGGCTAGACATTCGGTCTGGGTGGAAGGTTTCAATATCGGTAATTTTTTCACCAGTACCAGTGAACTTGATTGGTTTACCAGTAATTTGACGGACAGATAAAGCTGCACCGCCACGTGTATCGCCATCAATCTTAGTCAGAATAACCCCAGTTACTTCCAGCTGAGCATTGAATTCGCGAGCTACATTGGCAGCTTCCTGACCAATCATAGCATCTACGACCAAGAGGATTTCATTTGGTTGAGCCAGTGCTTTGACATCTCGCAGCTCATTCATAAGTCTTTCGTCAATTTGCAAACGACCTGCCGTATCAATCAATACATAGTCGTTGTGATTAGCCTTAGCTTGCTCTAGACCTTGACGAACAATCTCTATTGCTGGTACTTCTGTGCCCAGTGAAAAGACTGGTACATCAATTTGCTGACCAAGAGTTTTAAGCTGGTCAATGGCTGCTGGACGGTAAATATCAGCAGCTATCATCAAAGGACGAGCGTTTTCTTCTTTCTTGAGTTTATTGGCTAACTTTCCAGCAAACGTAGTCTTACCAGCACCTTGAAGACCAACCATCATGATAATAGTCGGAATTTTTGGAGATTTGATAATTTCTGCCGTATCAGACCCCAGTACAGTAGTCAATTCCTCATCAACAATCTTGATGATTTGTTGAGCAGGATTTAACGTATCAATAACTTCATGTCCGACAGCACGCTCACGAACTTTCTTGATGAAATCTTTGACAACTGGTAAAGCTACATCGGCCTCCAAGAGCGCCAGACGAATTTCTTTAGTTGCTTCCTGGACATCACTCTCGGAAATTTTGCCCTTGCGACGCAGATTTTTAAAAACGTTCTGCAAACGTTCGGTTAAACTTTCAAATGCCATAAATTTTATTTCTCCTAGTTAATTTCTATGTTATTGGTTATTGATTTTTGCGTTTTTTGAGCTGACAATTCACTATTCCCGATTGTCAATACTGGATAAAAGTGCGATTTGCTCTTGTAAATAGGTATCATTAGCATATTTTTCCATTATTTGATCGAAAATCTGGCTTCTGACGATATAGTCTGAATACATGTGGAGCTTCTTTTCGTAGTCTTCGAGAATCTTTTCTGTCCGTTTGATATTGTCATAGACAGCCTGACGACTAACTTGAAATTCCTCAGCAATCTCAGCCAAACTGTAATCATCCGCATAGTAAAGCTCGATATAATTCATTTGTTTATCTGTTAAAAGCGCTGCATAAAACTCAAAAAGAGCATTCATTCGATTGGTTTTTTCAATTTCCATAAGAAATATTATATCAAAAAATACAGATAAACTCTACTAGTGAAGAGCTTTACTCACTAAAAAACACTCTTAAATCGCTAAGGGTGTTTACGTATATTAAATTATGTAAATCAAATCAGTTATTTTCTAAATAAAATTCAAACCGTTCCCCTACATACTGACTTTTAACATATTCAAAAGCGGTGCCATTGTCAAAATAAGAAATCTGTGTCAAACCAAGAATGGCATGTCCTCTAGGAATTTCTAAGTACTGCGCAATCTTTTCTTTGGCAAGATGAGCATAGATGGTCTGTTGAGATTTTCCGATTTTATAGCCATGTTCTTGTAAGGTTTGGAAAAAATGCTTCGTTATTTCTTCTTTATTAAAATTTTTGATGAATTTCTCTGGAATGGAAGCGACTTCGTAAACTACGGGAATATTGTCCGCATACCGCACCCGCTCCATACGAATGACATTTTCCGTCTTTTCGATTCCTAATTTTTCGACCTCTTCTTTACTCGGCAATGTTCGACGGTAAGAAATTAGCTGACTCGATGGTATCTTGCCTTGAGATTTAATGATTTCTGTAAAACTGGTTGTGCCACGCATCTTTTCCTGAACTCGCGTACTGGCTACAAACGTACCACTTCCCATACGACGTTCCAGCACTCCTTCTTCTACTAAAAGAGTGATTGCCTGACGGAGTGTCATGCGACTAACTTCAAATTGTTCAGCTAAATCGCGCTCGCTTGGCAAGCGCTGTCCGATTTTCCAAATTTCTTCGTCGATTTCTTTTTTTATTTGATCGTGAATTTTAATATAGGCTGGAAGCATAATAACCCCTTTCAAGACTGGTTTTCTCTCTTCATTGTATTATCAATTGAAATAAAAGTCAATTCCCATTCAATGTTATTGGAAAAAGTCTCTATTTTGTGTTAGAATAAACAAAGAAGTTTCATTTGAGAAAGGAAAGAAATGGCAACTACAACTGAATTGCAAGATATTGAAAGAATCATTGTATTGGATTATGGCAGCCAATATAATCAGCTCATCTCACGCCGTATTCGGGAGATTGGTGTTTTTTCTGAGCTAAAAAGCAATAAGATCACAGCCGCTGAAGTTCGCGAGATAAATCCGGTCGGAATTATCCTGTCTGGTGGACCAAATTCTGTCTATGAAGAAGGCTCATTTGATCTTGACCCTGAAATTTTAGAATTGGGTATTCCAATTCTAGGAATTTGTTATGGAATGCAGCTTTTGACTCACAAATTAGGTGGGAAAGTTGTACCTGCTGGAAATGCCGGAAACCGTGAGTATGGTCAATCAGAGCTTATTCATACTGATTCACAGCTTTTTGCAAGCACTCCTGAAAAACAAATCGTTCTTATGAGTCACGGAGATGCTGTTACAGAAATTCCTCAAGGATTTGTACGAACTGGAACTTCTGCTGATTGTCCATTTGCAGCTATTGAAAATCCAGCTAAGAAAATCTATGGTATCCAATTCCACCCTGAAGTACGTCATTCTGTTTATGGTTATGATATTCTGCGCAACTTTGCTTTAAACATTTGTGGCGCCAAGGGCGATTGGTCAATGGATAATTTTATTGATATGCAAATCAAGCAAATTCGAGAAACGGTTGGTGATAAACGCGTCCTTCTAGGTCTTTCGGGCGGTGTTGATTCATCAGTTGTTGGTGTTCTCCTTCAAAAAGCTATTGGAGACCAGCTTATCTGTATCTTTGTAGATCATGGATTGCTCCGCAAGGGCGAAGCAGATCAAGTCATGGATTCTCTTGGGGGGAAATTCGGTCTTAATATCGTCAAAGCAGATGCTGCCAAACGTTTCCTTGATAAATTAGCTGGTGTTTCTGATCCAGAACAAAAGCGTAAAATCATCGGCAATGAGTTTGTTTATGTCTTTGATGATGAAGCAAGTAAGCTAAAAGATGTAAAATTCCTCGCACAAGGAACACTTTACACCGATGTGATTGAATCTGGTACTGATACTGCCCAAACAATCAAATCGCACCACAACGTCGGTGGACTTCCCGAAGACATGCAGTTCAAACTGATTGAACCACTCAATACACTTTATAAAGACGAAGTTCGTGCACTTGGTACAGAACTTGGTATGCCGGATGAAATCGTTTGGCGTCAACCATTTCCAGGTCCAGGGCTTGCCATTCGCATTATGGGTGAAATTACAGAAGAAAAACTCACAACTGTTCGCGAATCCGATGCCATTCTTCGCGAAGAAATCGTGAAAGCTGGACTTGATCGTGATATCTGGCAATACTTCACTGTAAATACTGGTGTTCGTTCAGTAGGTGTTATGGGTGATGGTCGAACTTATGATTATACCATTGCTATCCGTGCTATCACTTCTATCGACGGGATGACAGCAGATTTTGCTAAAATCCCTTGGGAAGTATTACAAAAAATCTCTGTTCGTATCGTCAATGAAGTAGATCACGTTAACCGCATTGTCTACGACATTACCAGTAAACCACCAGCAACGGTTGAGTGGGAGTAAAAACAAAAAAGCTAAACTTCTTATTTCTTGAAGTTTGGCTTTTAAATTTGTCAGCTTATTTTCCCCACAAAAATTGAATCAGTATTTTATCTACTTCTGGATTTTCATGTAATTGGCTATGTTGTGCTAATTTACCTGTGATTTTCTTTTCTTGATAAGATTTTGCATTATCGACAACCAAGTATTTCAAGCTGCGAGATGAAGCGTTTAAAACAGAACCGTCTGATCCGTTTTTATAGTCACCGTAGATATTCAAAACGTCAATTTGATTTTGTGGAAAAACTTCACGTAATGGCAATAATCTTTGGAAAGTTTGTGTGAGTTGATTTGGTTGCCCTGTCGTTTTATCTACTTTTACATCAGATGGTAAGCCCATAGCTTCTAAACCGGCAGCAAAATTAGCAATATTCACTTGTTTTTGCAATTGTGGTAATTTCTCATCTTGTCCATGCTCTAAAAGATAATACAAAATAGCCATATTTCCTAAAGAATGCCCCACCATATTCATTTTGGTAAACCCATACTTTTCCTGTAGCTTGCTGACGACAGCTTTTGCATATCGTCCAACATCAATAGGATTGCGATTGTCTTCGTAATTCACTTCTACGATTGGATTGATAGCGCCTTTGGGAATGTCTCCCCTCAACGTAACCACACCATTTCTGTCAACATTTGCTCGAATAACTGTTTTCGTTACTCCTGCTTTTTTTGCTGCATTCGTCATGTGTCGCTCAGCATTGGCACTACTTCCATAACCATGAAAGAATAGGGTTGGAGTAGTTGATTGCACATACTTCTGTCTGTCTAATTTCCCTTCAGCATTGACACGGTAAAATAAAAAAGTAGAAATAGCAATCAAAATTGTTAAAATTCCTGTAATTAGGGCTATTTTCTTCATCATGTTTAGCATTTCTTTCTGTGAGATATATTTTTAAGTATAACATGTAACAATCTAAATGACAATTGATTTGTTTGAAATGACGTTTTGGATTTAAGGCGATTTGTTGAATAGTAAAAAAGGAAAGTCCCAAAAACTCCCCTTTAATAAATTATTAAATGTTATCATCAAACAACAAGTGAACTTTTAAAATCAATTCATTGTTTTCTCTTGTTCTGTAGTATCTACACGTTTAGCTACCCAAGCTGTCAAAATTGGTGTTAAAATCGCTGTTACAATAACGGATGCTGTTATTTGGGTGGTAGCTGTAGCTTCAACAGCTTTAAAGGAAGCATCTACAGCCGATAAAGCTGCTGGAGTGGCTATGGCACTAGCTGCTGTACTTGAAATAGCTGCACCAGCAATTCCTGATCCATCTGTGGCTTTATCTGCAAAAATAGCAAAGAAGCCTCCAACTAAGGTTGTAATGATTCCAAGTATGATACCTGGCAAACCACCTTGAATAATTTGCATAAAGCTCATATTGGCTCCTAAACAGAATCCAACAATAATAATAATTGCTGTCACACCATTTGATAGAACTTTTTTCATATATGGAAAAGCATTTCCTAATGCAATCCCTAAAACAAGTGGTAAAATAGTTCCTACTAAACTCCAAATAGAAATATTAGCAAGACCAGCACTACTGAGAGCTGCCATTGTCACCATCGGTCCAACACTTAAGGTAGTAATACCAACAGCCCCTGCATCAATTTCATTTCCGTAAACTTCTACAATTCCAGCATACATAGCGTTATTAGCGACAGACATAGCTCCAATAATCGCCAAAGCACTTAAACCTAAAAAATTGTCATTGAAGACTTTTGCTACCAACAGACCTAAAAGAACTGAAACGACAATCTTAGATGTGATAATAGCCGCTCCACGCCCAACAGCTTTTGGAGTGTTCTTTAACGAGATTGTTCCTCCTATAAAAAATAGAAAAGCTCCAACGAGCGGACCAGCTCCCTGAACTATAGCGGTTGTAAAACCTCCAATTTTCAACACTTGAGGGAAAAATGTATTTATCACACAGCCGATAAACATGGGAACAATAATTGTATCACCAGGAATCTTAATTTTCTTATTAAAAATTTTCATAATCATATCTCCTCTATATATTCAAGCCTTGTTTTTATTTAACAAGGCTTGAATGCCATACATCTTTTCGATAAAAAATTAGCCATCCAGCGTAATACCGCCATCACAATCACCGATTTCTCCAGACACGAAGCTGGCTAAGTCACTAGCAAAGAAAAGAATCATTTGAGCAATTTCAACAGGTTCTGCACGACGTCCAAGTGGAATCATGTTGATGACACGCTGACTCTTTTCAGGGTCTTCTGACAATACAGTAGTCATATCCGTTCGTGTAAAAGAAGGACAGACCGCATTACATGCAATACCATATTTGCCTCCTTCTTTCGCTACTGCTTTTGTAAGACCGTTCAAACCAGCTTTAGAAGATGCATAAGCAGCTGTTCCAAGCAAACCACCGCCTAATTTTGCAGCTACTGAGGAAACATTAACAATTCTTCCCCCTTTTTGTTCAATAAAATGTGGGAAAATAGTACTAATAGTTGAAAAACAACCAGAGAGGTTAATACGAATGGTGCGTTCCCATTCGTCGTAAGTTAGTTGTTCAAATGGTTTAGCACTGATAACACCAGCACAATTGACTAAAATATCAATTTTACCAGCTGTTGCGATTATTTTGTTCATTGCTTCTACAATAGATTCGTGATTTCCTAAATCCATATAAGTAAAGCTCGTGTGTTCTGCTCCAAATTCGGCAATCACTCGTTCAGCTGCTTCTTGATTGATGTCGGCAATAATGACATTACCACCACCTTCAACAATACCGCGAACAACTTCTTTGCCAATTCCGTTTGCACCACCGGTAACAATTGCTGTTTTACCTGAAAAATTCATATTCTCAAAACCTTCCGTTTTAATTATTATAGAATTCTACGTGATTATTATAGCACTCTCGTTTTAAAAATAAAAGTAGAAATATGAAATATTTTAAATATTTAGAAAAAACAATCTTTTTGCTGTTTTCTATGACTAATCTAAAAAGGTTAGAAAATAAAGCTCTCTAACCTTTTGATTTATTAAAACCAATTCATCACTTTCATGATATACATATTCATCTGAACTTGACGAGAATAATAGAAATTTCCGCCATTTATATAGAGTCTAGAGCCATGTAGGAGTGCAATGGGGTGGTAATAAGAATAGGTTTGCCCAGTCACGTTTCCTAAACTTGGTGCAACAACATTTTTAGAGTATTTTTTTGCCAAATCAAGGGTATTTTCACCACCGTGTTTTGCAATATAGTCAATGTAAGCTCGACCAAAGTTATAGGCTTGTACAGCAGTCCAAACATCTACTTTCTTTTCTTGAGCTACATTTAGATTAGTGGATAGGGTCTGAACACCTTGACGAATGCTTTCTTTATTATCTAAAATAGAGTTTTTCTGACCCGTCGCACTCTCGCTAGATTGCATGACATCAGAAACTTTTCCCTTTGTTTCAGTATAAATCATAGCAAGGACTAATTCCTCATTGGCTGCAGTATCTTGCTCGTCTAGCACTTCTCTCACTAAGCTACGGTAGGTCATCACTTGCTTGACATCATGATGAACTTGAACCAACTTGTAAGCAACGAGAATTAAAAGAATGAGAAGGATCAATTTTCTAAGAATTTTAAACATTATTTACTTTGGATATCTTCTATGTTTTTGATGAGAATGGAATAGGTTCCATTCTCGTTTTGTATGAATTCTACGGATTCCGCATCTTGATAGATGTTATTGGGGACAATAAGCTCAATTCCATTTGAAAGAGAGAGCTTTTGGTTTTCAAATTTTTTCTTCTGACGACTACTATCAATTTCATCAAATTTAACAGTTTCCGGAATTGCTTCCTTAACCTGATCAATAAAAGTCAAACGAGCTGTCAGATTGTTATCGAACAAGTCATCTGCTAATTTTTCTGGCGATAATTCATTATTTTCTTCTAAATTTTTAAAAATAGACGATTTAACCTTGGATTGAAATTGAAAATCATCCTGATGAAAGCTCTCTGCAACTTTTTGAGCTGTTTTTTCTAAGGCTTTGATAGATTTTTTAGGAGAAATTTTAGGATTGACTTGTAACAGATTAGCAGAAAAATAATTGAGAAAAGCACCATTGTATTTAATCCGTTTTTCAATCAAATGGTATTTACGTGATTGAAGATTGATAACCAAGGCCTCATCGGCACCTGTACCAAATCCCGGCAAATTGTTCTGGGTAATCTTGATAGGATTGTCTACTTCTCCACCTAAGTGAGTGAGTGTTTCTCGCAGAGCAATCCGCAAAAAAGCAAAATGCTCCACGCCTTCCTTGTCAAATTGAACAAAAATCAAATCGTTGGTTTTCTGATTTTCGCTCACCGAAAATTCCTCTTTCCAGAGATTGGCAATCGTTATAGAAGTTTCTAAAAAGTCTTTTGTAATATGTGATAAAAAGACATTATCTTCGGTAAAAATGCCCGTTTTGGCCTCATCTGAATAGACACGTTCAATCTTCTTGCGAAGATATTCTTCAATTTTAGGAGTAATATTGAGATATTTATCTGCTAAAAGAAGGTCGGTGTCTGACGGACTAAATTGATGAATAATGGCTTTTTTTACGTAAATGTCCATTTCAGTCCTCATATAGTGGAAAGGCATCAGTCAATTCTTTAACTTCTGCACGGACCTGCTCTAAAACAGCTTCGTTGTTTTCGTTCTCTAAAGTTTTGATGATTAATTCTGCTACTTTAATACTTTCAGCTACCCCAAAGCCACGGGCTGCAATAGCTGCAGTTCCGATACGAATGCCACTTGTTTTAAATGGAGATAAAGTTTCATAAGGGATAGAGTTTTTATTGAGAGTGATATGGACATCATCCAAAAGGTTTTGAGCGACTTTCCCATTTTCAACGACTTTGGTCACATCCACAAGGAAAAGATGATTCTCCGTACCGCCTGAAATGACACGAAAATTCCCATGTTGTTGGAATACTTGAACCATTGCCTTAGCGTTATCCAAAATCTGCTGAGCATAAACTTTAAAATCTGGATCCAATACTTCTTTGAAAGCAGCTGCTTTAGCCGCCACGACATGCTCCAGTGGTCCTCCTTGAATTCCTGGAAAGATTGCGGAATTGATCTTTTTCGCCAACTCTTCATCATTGGTCAAAATTAAGCCACCACGGGGTCCTCGAAGGGTTTTATGAGTAGTAGTTGTCGTAATATGTGCATACGGTACTGGACTTGGATGCAAACCAGCGGCAACTAAACCGGCAATATGAGCCATGTCTACCATGAGTTTTGCTCCAACAGTATCTGCAATTTCACGGAATTTAGCAAAATCAATAATATGTGAATAGGCAGAAGCACCTGCAACAATCAATTTAGGTTTGACTTCTTTAGCCTGCGCCAAAATAGCATCAAAATCTAAAAGTTCCGTTTCAGGATCAACGTTATAAGGCACAAAGTTGTAGGTTTTCCCAGAGAAGCTAACAGCTGCGCCATGTGTCAAATGTCCGCCTGCTGCAAGATCCATTCCCATTACTGTATCACCTGGCTCAATTAAGGCCATATAAGCTGCACAATTCGCCTGACTGCCTGAGTGGGGTTGAACATTGGCAAATTTTGCTCCAAAGATTTCTTTAGCACGTTCAATTGCTAATGTCTCAATCACATCCACAACGTCCGTACCACCATAATAGCGACGACCTGGATAACCTTCGGCATATTTATTGGTTAAAATAGAACCTTGTGCTGCCATAACAGCTTTTGAAACAACATTTTCTGAAGCAATCAATTCAATATTGTTTTGCTGACGTTTTTCTTCTGCAGCAATAGCTTCCCAAAGCTCAGCATCGTATTCTTTATAGTCTTTATGGTCAAAAATCATAAGATTCTCCCTTCTCTTAAAACGGTTCTAAAACCTACTAATCAAGGTTTTAGAAGTGAATTTCTGGAATTTTGGTGAGAATTTCTTCGCAAGTGACAGCACCTTGACGTAGAATATGTGCTGTTTCACCAGATAAATCCAAAATAGTTGAATCCTGTCCTGTTAAAAAAGCATCATCTTCTAGACCAAGAACTTCATGATGGAAGTCGGCCATAATTTGCTGGAAGTTTATTCCGCTACTCTTTCCAGATAAATTTGCGGACGGACCAATGAGAGGTCCAAATTTTCTAATCAAGTCCAATGTTTTGGGATGACTAGGAACACGAAAACCAATTGTTTTCATACCTGAATTTATCCAAATTGGAACTTGTTCATTAGCTTGTAAAATAATGGTCAAAGGACCGGGTAGAAAGGCTTGGTAGAGCTTTTTTAAATACTGAGGCTGACGTTTGGAAAATTGATAAATTTCTTCTAAGCTTGAAACATTTAAATTCAAGGCCTTTTCGCGAGGTCTACCTTTTAAGTCATAGACATGACTGACGGCCTGCTCATCCATTGCCTTACAAAATAAACCATATACAGTCTCAGTTGGCAGCACGACTGCTCCTCCGCTACTCAGTACTTCCTCAATTTTATCCATTATCTACCACTACCATTCTATCTTTTCCGAATTGATCTTGCAAGACGCGAATCCTCATTTTTGGAAATGCAGACTCAAATAGTTTTTTTACATGTTCCCCTTGCTTGTAGCCAATTTCGAGATAGATTTTTCCTTTTTCTGTTAAATGATTTTGAGCGTTCTCAGCAATTTCTCGATAAACAGCATATCCGTCTTCTTCAGCAAAAAGAGCAAGATGAGGTTCTGAAGCAAGGACATTGAGACCTACTTCTTCTCTGTCCGTCTCTGAAATATAAGGCGGATTGGATACAATAATATCATACTTTCCTGTAATCGCCTGAAAACAATCAGACTGAACAAAATCAATCACTACATCAATTGCTTCCGCATTTTCTTGCGCCAAACCTAAAGCGTCTCGGGAAATGTCGGAAGCCGTGACCTGCCAATTCGCATGCTCAGTAGCCAAAGATAGAGCAATTGCTCCACTTCCAGTGCCGATATCCAAAACTTTCAGACTACTATTTTGATTTTCAGACAAGATCAGGTCAACTAATTCCTCAGTTTCTGGTCGGGGAATCAGCACTCGTTCATCTACTTTGAACGAGTGACCATGAAATGCTGCGCTCCCAATAATGTATTGGGCAGGTCTATGAAGCAATAATTGAGATTGAATCTTTTTCAGTAATTCTCTATCTTCTACTGTCGCTTCTGCTTGCATTTTCAGCACAAATTGGGTGAAGGATAAGTTTCTCAAAGACCGAAAGGTAAAGGAGAGGCTTTCTGCTTCTTCACCAACTGCTTCAAGCTGTTTTTCCATTTCAGCAAGAATTTGAGCTAATTTCATTATTTATTCAATTCTTCTAGCTTCTGTGTTTGGTCATACAATACCAAGGCATCTACGATCTCGTCTAATTTTCCAGCTAAAATCGTATCTAGCTTTTGCAGCGTTAAACCAATACGGTGATCTGTCACACGATTTTGTGGAAAATTATAGGTACGAATCCGCTCTGAGCGATCTCCTGTACCAATAGTTGATTTCCGTTCGGCATCTTGCTCGTCTTGCGCAATTTGCGCAAAATGGTCCGCTACACGCGCACGGATAATCTTCATAGCTTTGTCGCGATTTTTTTGTTGGGTTCGTTCTTCCTGCATTTCAACCTTAATATTTGTTGGCAAGTGAACGATCCGAACGGCTGTTGCAACTTTGTTGACATTCTGACCGCCAGCGCCAGAAGCGTGATAAATGTCAATCCGAAGATCCTTTGGATCAATATCATATTCCACTTCTTCAACTTCAGGCATGACTAAGACTGTTGCTGTCGAAGTGTGAACCCGTCCTTGGCTTTCTGTCACTGGGACACGCTGTACACGGTGAGCACCTGATTCATATTTTAATTTGGAATAAACGGATTGACCAGAAACCATCGCTACCACTTCTTTGAAGCCACCGACTCCATTCATGGAGGCTTCCATAACCTCAAATTTCCATCCTTGCGATTCGGCGTATTTTTGATACATTGTCAGAAGATCACCAGCAAAGAGTGAAGCTTCATCACCTCCTGCTGCACCACGGATTTCTAAGATGATGTTTTTATCATCGTTTGGATCTTTTGGTAAAAGAAGAATTTTCAATTTTTCCTCGTATTCTTCTTTTTCAGCTTTTGCATCTTTGAGCTCTTGCTTTGCCATTTCTTCCAAATCAGCATCGCCAGAAGCGTCTTTGATCATTTCTTCGGCATCTGTGATGTTTTGGAGCACTCGTTTGTATTCACGATAAGTTGCTACCGTATCGCGTGTACTTGCTTCTTCTTTGGACAATTCCATAAAACGCTTGGTGTCACTGACAACATCTGGGTCACTCAGAAGTTCCCCCAACTCTTCATAGCGATCTTCAACGGCTTGTAACTGTTCATAGATATTCATCGTTTGCTATTTTCTCCTTCACTTCCCATTTTCTCTATCTCTGGCTGAAAATAATGCTTCCGACAGACAGGAATATAGGTTTCATTCCCACCGATTTGAATCTGCTCACCTTCATAGACCGGCTTACCATTCGTTGTTCTTAATACCATGGTTGCTTTTTTGGAGCAAAATTGACAAATCGTTTTAATCTCATCAATTTTATCTGCTAGAAGCAGGAGATATTTCGAGCCTTCAAATAACTCATTGCGAAAATCATTTTTCAAACCAAAAGCCATAACTGGTACGTTTAATTCGTCAACTACTCTTGCCAAATCATAGACATGATGACGAGATAGAAACTGTGCTTCATCAATCAATACACAATAAGGTTTTTCGGACATTTCTTGAATAAAACGGAAAATATCAGTATCTTCTGCTATTGCAGTTGCTTTTCGCTTCATTCCGATACGACTAGAAACAACGCCGAAACCGTCGCGTGTATCAAGTGCGCTCGTCATAATGACAACACCTTTGCCTTGTTCTTCGTAGTTGTGTGCTACTTTTAAAATTTCGATTGTTTTGCCCGAATTCATCGTGCCATATTTATAATACAATTGAGCCATTTTCTTTAATTCGTTTCAAATTCTCCAATTTTTAATACTTCTTATTTTACCATATTCTGACACGCTTTAAAACCTAATTTATGATAAAATAAAAATATCAAAGATAAAAAGGAGAAACATTATGCCATTTGTCAGAATTGATTTATTTGAAGGGCGCACGTTAGAACAAAAGAAAGCTCTTGCAAAAGAAGTTACTGCCGCTGTTGTAAAAAATACTGGCGCGCCACAATCTGCTGTTCATGTCATCATCAACGACATGCCAGAAGGGACTTATTTCCCACAAGGTGAAATGCGTACAAAATAACAAAAAAGAATCTTGGATAAAAATCTGAGATTCTTTTTTGATTCAGAATGATAAATGATGTATAAATCTAATTTCTTTTTTGAATATGATTGAGACGAAGTTGGTATAAAATGCCACTAACAACCAGACTAGAAATTAAACCAATCCAATAAGCAAAGGGACCTAAATTTGTCATGTGATCCAATAGTAACCCAACTGGTAACGACACCCCCCAATAGCCAATCAAGCCCAAATAAAATGGAACTTTTGTATCCTTGTATCCGCGTAAAATCCCTTGAAGTGGCGCTGCAAAAGTATCTGCTAATTGAAAAAATAAACTGTAAGTTAAGAAAATAGACGTTAAACGAATAAATTCCCTGTTCGTTCCATACAACGAAGCAACTTGATAACGGAAAAGATATAAAAATGTCAGCGTGAAAACAGCGAACCCAAGTGCAGTCAATCTTCCCAAAACACAATATTTTCTGACATCATCTGGACGTTTTGCGCCAATCTCGTAAGAAACGATAATAGCCATAGCATTAGAAATGCTCATGGGAAAAGCATACATAAGATTGGAAAAGCTGATAGCAGATTGGTGGCTGGCAATGATTAACGAAGAAAATTTAGCCATGAGCAAACCTACGACTGAAAATATCACAACTTCTGCAAAGACAGTTCCGCCAATAGGAAAACCGAGACGAATCCCTTCCTGCAATCCTTTTTTATCCAAAGGTCGAATGTTCCATAATTGATATTTTTTAATTCTAGGATGTCTTTTAGCAACTACTACTGAAAGGATTAACAACACCCAGTAAGCCAGCGAGGTTCCCAGCCCCGCTCCTGCTCCGCCCATTTCTGGAAAGCCAAATGCTCCATAAATTAAAACATAGTTAAAGCTGGCATTCAACGGTAACAAGAGCAACATAAGGTACATGGATAATCTTGTCAATCCTAATGCGTCTAATAAAGAGCGTACAACACTAAATAAAAGCAAAGGGATAATTCCAAATGCCAAATACCAGAGGTAGTGTATAGAAACTTCTGCTACTAGTGGTTCTAAACCAATATTGGACAAAACAAGCGGTGCACCTAAAAAAACGAGTCCAAACAAAAGAAGAGACAAGCCGAGAGATAAATAAATAAACTGATAAAAATCAGAAGCGATTTTTTCTTCTTGTTTTCGTCCCAGATGGTGTCCAATAATCGGAACCAACGCTGAAACAATACCAGTCAGAAAGGTAAAAAACGGACTCCATAAGCTAGTCGCCATTGAAACTCCCGCCAAATGCAAAGTATGGTATTGCCCTGTCATGGTTGTGTCCACAAACGAAGCTGAAAAATTGGCCAGTTGATAAATCAAAATTGGCAAAAAAATCGAAATAAATAGAGTCATCCGTTCTTTTAAATTGCGATCTTGGTACATAAAATCTCCTCAAATTATTCCTTCTCTCTTAACTATACTATAAGCACTCAGAATAGTCAAAAAAGCTAAGAGAAAATCTCCTAGCCTTTTCAAACTTTATTTCTTGTCACGATTTAAAATAAGGTTCAATACAATCGCAATGACACTCGCCATAACAATCCCGTTTGAGAAAAACATTTGCAAGCCAGTTGGCAAACTGTTAAAAAGATTGCTTCCATTTAAACCGACTCCTGCAGAAATAGACACAGCGGCAATCAAGAAATGATGTTCATTGTGTTCAAAATCAACTCGTGCTAGCATTTGCATTCCTTGGACAGAAACAAAACCAAACATGACAAGCATGGCACCACCGAGTACAGGACTTGGAATAATTTGTGCCAAAGCTCCGAATTTCGGTACCAATCCTAACAAGACTAAGAATCCTGCTGCATAATAAATTGGGAGACGTGTTTTAATTCCAGAAAGTTTGACTAAACCAACATTTTGCGAAAATCCTGTATAAGGGAAAGTGTTAAAAATACCGCCAAGAAGCACTGCAAGTCCTTCTGCACGATACCCATTTCGCAGACGAATGCTGTCTAACTTTTCATTCGTAATATCTGAAAGCGCAAAATAAACACCTGTTGATTCTACCAAAGAAACCGTTGCGATGATACACATCATGACGATAGACGAAAATTCAAACTTAGGAATTCCAAAATAAAACGGTGTTGGAACATGTACAAGAGGGGCTTGAGCTACTGGCGCAAAATCCACCAAGCCCATAAAGCTAGCAATAATCGTTCCAATAATTAAGCCAATCAGAATGGAAATGGATTTAAGAAAGCCTTTCGCAAAGATATTTACTAACAGTATAATTAGAATCGTAACAGCAGCCAACAGCAAACTTTGTGCAGTTGGTTTTTCACTATTATTTCCCATATTTCCAATCGCAACAGGAATAAGTGTCAAACCAATAGTTGTAATCACCGATCCTGTCACTATCGCTGGGAAGAAATTAGCAATTTTAGAAAAAATTCCTGCAATCAAAAGAACGTAGACACCAGAAATGATGAGTGCTCCAAACATGGCTCCACTTCCGTGTTTTTGACCAATCATAATCAAAGGCGCAACCGATTGGAAAGCAACGCCAAGTACGACTGGTAAGCCAATGCCAAAATATTTATTGAGCTGCAATTGCAAAAACGTTGCCACACCACACATAAAAATATCTGTGGAGATGAGATAGGTCAGCTGTTTGCTCGAATAACCTAGCGCACCAGCAATCATAATGGGTACAAGGATTGATCCTGAGTACATTGCCAATAAGTGCTGCAAACCTAAGACAGCTGCCTGTGAGTGTTTTTCTTCTTTCAGTTCCATTATGCATCAGCCTCCATAAATACAACTTTTCCATTTTCAAATTTTTGAATACGAGCCAACGAAACGACTTTTCGCTTATCTTCTTCTAGCAACTTTCTTCCCTCTTGGAATGATTTTTCAATCACAATGCCAATCGCTTCCACATGGGCACCTGATTGTTCAATGATATCAACCAGCCCTTTAGCTGCTTGCCCATTTGCTAGAAAATCATCGACAATAAGCACTTTATCATGGCAATTTAAAAATTTCCCTGCAATTGAGACCGTACTTGTCACTTGCTTGGTAAAAGAATAGACCTCGGTCGTCAAAATACCTTCCGTCATGGTGATGTTTTTTGATTTTTTCGCAAAAATCATCGGAACGCCCAATGCTTCTGCTGTATAAATAGCAGGTGCGATGCCAGATGCTTCAATTGTCACAACTTTTGTAATACCGGCCGCTCGAAAATAGGTTGCAAACACTTTCCCAATTTCTTTCATCAAGTTGAAATCGACTTGGTGAGTTAGAAATGAATCCACTTTTAAAATATTTTCTCCTAAAACATTTCCGTCTTTTAGGATGCGTTCTTCTAATAATTTCATAAAATCTCCTTTTAGAAAAAACAAAAGGCTTGCCAAAAGCAAGCCTAAAACAATTGGTTAACCAACTGAATACAAAATTCCTTACTAAAAAACATAGCAGGAAAGCTGAAGACTTACTTATTGTTAGACATTAGGTGTCTTGTAGAAACATTACGCCAAATTCGTAATATAAATAAGTAATTATTTTATTGTTAATGCGCATCACCGTTCCAAATGGAATTTTTCACAATGACGTAATCTACGTGCTTAAGGCCAGCTAAGTCTCTTCCGCCAGCATAGGAAATAGCACTTTGTAAGTCCTGCTCCATTTCAACCAAAGTGTCAGCTAAATGTCCTTTAACTGGTAAAAGAATTTTCTTTCCTTCCACATTCTTATAAGCTCCCTTTTGGTACTCTGAAGCTGAACCATAATACTCTTTGAATTGTTCGCCATCTACTTCAACCGTTTGACCTGGGCTTTCGATATGACCTGCAAATAGAGAACCAATCATTACCATAGTAGCACCAAAGCGAATGGATTTGGCAATATCGCCGTGCGTACGAATACCACCGTCCGCAATAATCGGTTTGCGAGCAGCTTTTGCACACCAACGAAGAGCAGCTAATTGCCAACCTCCTGTACCAAAGCCTGTTTTCACTTTTGTGATGCAAACTTTCCCTGGTCCAATGCCAACTTTGGTCGCATCAGCTCCTGCATTTTCCAGCTCACGTACCGCCTCTGGCGTTCCAACATTTCCTGCAATTACAAAAGTCGTTGGTAATTCCTTTTTGATATGTTGAATCATTTCAATCACACTTTCTGAGTGACCGTGAGCGATATCAATCGTGATGTATTCTGGAGCGTCTGCTTTCAACTGACTGACAAAGTCGTATTCAGAGTCTTTCACGCCAACTGAAATGGAAGCAATCAGCCCCTGCTTGTGCATGCGTTTAATGAAAGGAATGCGACCAGCTTCATCAAAACGGTGCATGATATAAAAATAGCCACTTTTAGCCAATCTCTCTGCCACGTCTTCATCAAGAATGGTCTGCATATTGGCTGGAACAACAGGAAGTTTAAAAGTATGATTTCCAAAAGTAACGGTCGTATTTGCTTCTGAGCGGCTTTTGATGATACATTTATTCGGAATCAATTGGATATCTTCATAGTCAAAAATAGGAAATTCGTTCAGCATGTCATTCTCCTTTAATCTTATGCTAAAAATGACCTACCTATGCTTTTGCATCGCTACGTCTTTCCTGACGTTTCCTTTAGTATTATAACACAAGGTACAGAAATTACAATATATTGATACCAATAGATGTATTTTGTTCGGAAATTATCTAAAAATTCTCTCTTTGCAAACAAAAAAAGAGGTCCCCCTCTTCTTTATAAGAGCAAATCTTTAATGCGCCCAATATCCGATTTTTTCAAGACTACATAAATCATATCTCCCAGATAAAGACGCGTGCTGCCATTCACTGTTTGATTTTTCCCATTGTGATGTTGCATGGTAATCAGAATATCTATTGGCAGCTCCAGCTCATGAACTTGCTTGCCGGCTATTTTTTCAGAGACAGGAATTTCGATAAGCGTCGTCTCTCCGTCATCTGCTACACTATCTGGAAGCATTCGCTCTAGCATAGCTTCATACACAGGTGCTCCACCCAATAAATCCATTACAACGTATGCCACTAAAGTCACTAAACCAAGAGGCATGAGGTTTCGTATATCACCAACCATCTCAGTCACCAAGATGATTGCTGTCAACGGAGCTTTAGAAATTGCACCAAAATAGCCGCTCATACCTAAAATAATAAAAATAGGAAATTGCTCTTGTGTTGCAAAACCCAATTGCACACAAACGACACCAGCAATTGCTCCCAAAAGAGATCCGAGAGCCAGAATTGGTAGAAAAATACCGCCAGGAAGCCCGCTGCCATAGCTGATCATACTCCAGATAAAGCGAATGATGAGAAACATCACCAATGTCAGCAACAAATAATGCTGACTGGTCAAAGAAAGGATCAGCTGATTGCCACCACCTAAAAGTTGTGGAAGAAAATACCCTATTGGAAAAATGAAAGAGAAAGCTATAATAGGATAATATTGCGAAGAAAGGTGCAAAACTTCTCCAATCATATCGTAAATACGAGGCATAGCTAGAACAACTTTTTCATATAAAAATCCGGAAAAACCAAGAAATATTCCCAACAACAGATAAAGCCAATATTGCCCCAGTCCCATCAGAGGAATATTATCAGGCATATTTAATACAGGCGTCAGCCCAAACATCATGAGCGAAACAAAATTCGCCGTCAAACTTGCCGCCAAAGACGAGACCCAAAAGAAACGAGAAAAATGATGATAGACTTCCTCAATAACAAATAATAAACCTGCAATTGGAGCATTAAAAGCCGCTGCCAGCCCTGCTGCCGCTCCGCTCGCAATCAGAGAACGCTCTTCCACAGGACTTAAATGAAGATGTTTGGCAATTCCTTTTCCGCCCATTGCTCCAAGCTGAATACTTGGACCTTCACGCCCTAACATTAAGCCACTTGCAATGGCTAAAACACCCAGAATATACTTTTTCCAGAGAACACTCCTCCATGACAAGCTCATCAGCCCTTTCAGCTCCGCTTCTACTTGCGGAATTCCAGAACCTTTAATATCCTTTTCTGAAAGCGTTAATTTTGCACTTATCCAAATCACGCAAGCATAAAATAACAGAATAGAAGCAAACCCAATGATACTATCATGCCCTTGCTGATAGAAATGTTGAACAATATGAAATCCCTTTTCAATCAAAAAACGAAAAGAACCGACAATTGCACCCACGATAATCCCGACTAAAATTCCTCTTGAAACTTGCAGAATGATCGAACTAGAAGTAAACGCAAATTCTTTCTTGGTATTTGATATTCCTTTTTCTGTCTGAACAGACATCATTTCCTCCCCAATATGTTCTCTTTCTATTTTAGCATAATTTTTTATTGCTTGTGGAAATTGTTTTAGAGAATGAAATCCAGATAAAAAAGCAAACCAGTCTCATACGAAACTGGTTTGTAAACTCAATATCTTATCTTTATTTTTCAGCTGTCAATGCTGCCATTGTGATGTAGTTATAAGGTTTATTAAAGTGTGGCAGGAAGAAAATATCTGTCAACGCTAATTTATCAATAGTCACTTTTTCTTGGATTGCAAGTGAGAAGAGATGAATTCCCATTGAAATATCTTCGTGCGAAGCCATTTGTGCTCCAAGGATGACGCGTGTATCTTTATCGAATACGATGCGAATAGCTACTTCATGGTTATCGTGTTTGATAAATTCTGGCTTTTGAAGGTCGTTAAAGCCAGTTTCAACTGCATTGTAGCCAGCAGCTTTTGCCTTGTCCAATGTCAAACCAGTTGAAACCATTTTAAGGTCGTAAATGTTGATACCGTTTGAACCTTGTACACCAATGCCTTCTAATTCATGACCAGTTGCGTTGTAAGCTCCGACAATACCTGAGCGAACAGCATTTGAAGCAAGTGCGATATAACTCATTTCATCAAGAGCATTGTCATAAATCGTTGCACAATCACCAACTGCATAAACACCTGGAATACTTGTTTCTTGTTTTTTATCAACAAGGAATGCGCCATTACGGAAAAGTTCAATCTTGCCAGCGCCGAGAGCTGTGTTTGGTCGGAAACCAACAGCCATAATAACCATGTCTACGTCAAATGTTTCTTTATCCGTTACAATGCGTTCAACTTTGCCTTCACCTTCAACCGCTTGCACAGTTTGACCATAAGCGAGTTTAATGCCATGATCTGCCAAGTTTTTACTCATCAAGTCAGACAATTCACGATCGTAGTAACCAGCAAGGCAAGTATCTGCCACATCAATCAGGATTACTTCTTTTCCAAGACGCTCAAAAGCTTCTGCGAGTTCAACACCAATGTAGCCGGCTCCAACAACAGCAACGCGATTGATACCTTCGTTGTTTTTCAGCTTTTCGATTACTTCAGCAGAGTTTTGATACAATTTTACAAATTGAACGTTTTCCAAAGTCGCTTTAAATTCGCGATTCCCTTCTACAATTTCAACACCTTTGATTGGCGGGATAATTGGTTGTGAACCAGTCGCAAAAATCAATTTGTCATAAGATTCAAGATGTTCTTGACCATTTACAAGTGCGGTCACTTCTTTTTTGTCATAATCAACCGACAAAACAGGGCTTTCCATGTAAACTTTAGCACCTTTTGCTTCAAGCTTTTCCTTATCTGAATAGAACAGACCTTCTGGACCGTCAATTTGTTTTCCAATCCAGAGTGCCATTCCGCATCCTAAGAAGGAAATGTTTGAATTTTGATCAAAAACTACAACTTCATTTTCATTTCCGAAGTTGTCTAACATCGTATTGATACAAGCTGTACCAGCGTGGTTGGCACCAATAACAACAATTTTACTCATAGAGCAATTCCTACCTTAATTTTAATTTACTAAAACATTATAACATTAGGTGTTAGCGTTTACAATATATTTGCTCATAAAACTGAAAAATATTACATTTTGTATCAATTTAATAGAACTTTTCATGAATGATTTCATTTCTACTCTCAATGTATTCAAATTCAAGTTCTCATCTTTTCTTACGGGCAGACAACTCTGTTGAAGTTGTCATAAAATTCTTAGGAATAAGTTTGTGAAAATGTTATCTATCTGTTATAATAGACATATATTTTTATTGATAGAAGGGATGTGATACGGTGGATTTCAGTTCTCGTTCCATTTATTTAATGGGCACGACGATTACGATTTCAATCCTTCACCCTCAAGCCGACTCATTGCTTGATGAGGTTGTACATCTCCTTTTTCTGTATGAGAAACGCTTTAGTGCAAACGATGATACTTCTGAGTTGATGCAAATCAATCATCAAGCTGGACGGCAATGGGTTCAGGTGCATTCTGATTTGTTTGAGTTGATTGAGTTAGGAAAACAGCATAGTTTAGCTCAAAATAGTCATTTAAACATTACTATCGGCCCGCTTGTTCAAACATGGCGAATTGGTTTTCCAGATGCAAAAATTCCTCATCCAGAAGAAATAAAACATTGTCTTTCTTTAATAGATCCCGCTTCTATTAAACTAGATTCTGCTTCTTCTAGTGTTTTTTTAGCAAATAAAGGAATGAAAATTGACCTCGGAGCACTTGCAAAAGGCTATATTGCCGATAAAGTGATGGGATTCTTAAAAAATGAAGGAGTGACTTCTGCTCTCATCAACCTAGGTGGAAATGTATTGACCTTAGGAATCAACCAAGTTTCTAAGCGTCCTTGGCGGATTGGAATTCAGCACCCAAAATTAACACGCGGAAATAATCTGGCTATTCTTCCTATCATAAATCAATCCGTTGTAACTTCTGGGATTTATGAGCGAACTCTGGAAAAACAAGGGCAATCCTATCATCATATTCTTGACAGCAAAACTGGTTATCCCGTTGAGACAGATGTCGCTAGTTTAACGATTGTGTCTAATCGCTCTGTAGATGGCGAAATTTGGACAACACGATTATTTGGCGAAAGTCCAGCTTCTATTTTAGGACAAGTCGAAAAAGAAGAACAGATTGAAGCGCTAGGGATTACAAAAGATAATCAATTATTTTACACTTCTGGCTTAAAGCCAGAATTCCTATTTTAATATTGGAAAGGAAGCGATGATTGTAAAACTCATCGGTTTAGTTGGCTCAAATTTAAACGTTCCACCAATCACCAGCTATTACAATGAAAGAAAGATTGAGAGTCGATATCTCAGTCTTTTTTGTATGTAAAAAGCATTTTCATAAAATCCTCTTGCATAGAAACCATGAACTTGCTATAATAATTACTGTCTGCAAACGTTTTCTATCACAAGGAGATGATAATGATTGAAGCCAATCAATTATATAAAACATATAGTATCGTTGAGAAAGAATTAGGTTTAAAAGGTTCTATTAAAGCCTTTTTTCGCCCTGCTAAAAAACAAATTCATGCCGTACGCAATATTTCATTAACCGTCCAAAAGGGTGAAATTATCGGTTATATTGGCTCAAATGGAAGTGGAAAATCTACGACCATTAAAATGCTAACAGGTGTTCTTTATCCAGACCAAGGAAGTGTTGAAATCAATGGGCTTAATCCACAGAAACATCGCGTAGCGGTCAACAAACAAATCGGGGTTCTTTTTGGGCAGAAATCACATTTGCGTTGGGATATTCCTGTGCTGGAATCTTTTATCTTACATGCTAAAATTTATGACATTCCTGATAAACTTTTTGAGGAACGCTTGGAGCAATTGATTGACCTGTTGCAACTTGGAGATTTTATTCACCAACCTGTTCGCAATCTTTCACTCGGTCAGAGAGTTCGCTGTGAATTTGCTGCTATTTTCATTCATCAGCCTGCCATTGTTTTCTTGGATGAACCGACAATTGGTCTTGATGCCAGCGTAAAGGAAACAATCCGCTCCTTTATTCGCTTTATGAATAAAGAACATCAGACAACTTTCCTCATTACGTCTCATGATATGCAGGATATTGAATCGCTCTGTGAACGAATTTTTATTATTGATAAGGGCAGAAAGATTTATGACGGAACTCTAGCAGAATTAAGAGAAAAGTTTTCGACAATCAAAACAATTTCCTTTAAAACGCAAATGCCTATAGAAAAAACTTTCCAAATCAACGGTCTTCACTTTGAGAAAATTGACTCCTACCACTTCAATATCCATTATCAGACAGATATTCATACCAGCGCCCAAGTTATCAATCAGATTTTTGAACATTATGCAATCGAAGACGTTGCCATTAAGGAACTGACAATTGAAAATATTGTCAAACAGATCTACGAGGAGGGGCTTGATGCGTAAATACATTCATATCACACGATTAGCCCTTATCACACAACTTCAATATAAATCTTTCTTTGTCGCAACACTGGTTCGTACGTTCATACAAGTGCTAGTCTCTATTTTCGTTTGGAAAACCATATTTTTCACCCAATCTCAAGTCAATGGCTATACTTTAGAAACTTTTACCACCTATATTATCTTTGCGAATCTACTGGGAAATCTAAATAGTTTTAGCATTGGACGAGATTTATCTTTGATGATTGTTGATGGAAATATTACCGGCGAGCTGCTTTATCCTTACTCTTTAATTACTTCACTCTTTTTCCAAGACTTTGCTGTCAAAATCGTTGAAATTGTCAAATTCATTCCAATTTTACTAGTGATTCCTTTTGTTCAAGGGCAGCTCTATCTTCCAAATTGGCAAACAGGCTTGCTTTTCCTATTTTCCAGTTTGTTAGGAATATTTATTATCCTCTTACTAGATTTAGGCTTTAGCTTAACAGCTTTTTTCACGACCAATACATGGGGAATTTTGATTCTCAGAAACGGGCTTTTTTCACTCGCTTCTGGAGCGCTTTTGCCACTGAGTTTTTATCCAGAAAATATTGCAAACATTTTGAAACTGTTACCTTACAACTTTGCTGTTAATTTTCCTGTCAATATCCTTTTGAAAAGACCTGTTAATACTGAACTCTTCTGGCTTCAATTAGCTTGGATTCCGATACTTTCAGCTTTCATTGCTCTGCTTTGGTATCAAGCTAAACGCCGTTTAGTCATTTTAGGAGGTTGAAGATGAAATACATCAATATTTATTTTTATAACCTCAAAGCTTACTTGATTGCTAGCATGTCTTACCGAATGGACTTTTTCATCGGACTTGTTTCTTCCTTGATTGAACAGATTGTTTATTTAATCTTTTTAAATGTCTTATTTGCAAATATCAAGGAAGTGGCGGGATTCAACTATGGACAAATGCTCTTTATTTATGGAATGGCAACCATTGGACGTTCAATTCACTTGATTTTCTTTGACAATCTCTGGATGTTTGGAAGTCGCTATATCCGCAAAGGAGAGTTTGAGCGTGTGCTGATTATGCCTGTCAACCCTCTTTTTCAGTTAATTTGTGAGCTCGTGCAACTACAAGGTTTTGGCACAACACTTATGGGGGCTATTGCAACCTATCAGGCCTATCATTTGCTCAGTCTACATTGGAATCTTTTTCATCTGTTACTCTTTGTCTTCATCTGTATTTGTATTGGCTTGCTTTATGCTGCCATTCAATTAGGACCAACCGCTCTTGCTTTTTGGATTGTCGAATCTTTCCCTATCACAATGGGAATTTTCTCTCTCAATCAAATGGCGCAATATCCTATCAAGATTTATCCAACCTTTATCCAAATGATACTGATTTTCGTCTTCCCTTATGCTTTTACTTCCTATTTCCCAGCTCTTTACTTTTTAAATTTAGGCTGGATTGGCTTACTGCTTCCACTGGTAGTACTTATTGTCTTTACTATCAATTATACCTTATTTAAATATGGAATGAAAAAATTCTCCAGCGTAGGAAACTAATCTTGACAAAACTCCAGCTGCTATTCTCAGCTGGAGTTTCTGTTTTATTTTGGAAAATAGAGACGAATC
The DNA here is from genome assembly GCF_902167705.1 of Streptococcus constellatus. Lineage (GTDB taxonomy): Bacteria > Bacillota > Bacilli > Lactobacillales > Streptococcaceae > Streptococcus > Streptococcus constellatus_A. The sequence continues at coordinate 28,529 of NZ_CABHMZ010000006.1, forward strand.
TCTGTATAAGTGTTTTCTTCAGATTGAATTTCCATGTGATAGGCTTCACCAAATTGCAAACGCAAACGCTGGTCAACATTTTTCAGACCTACACCACCCAAGCGAACGAGTGTAGCATTTGTCGTTTCGCTTGCGACAAAACCGCGACCATTGTCATAAATTGAAACGATGAGCTGCGTGTCATTTTCAGAAACGCTAACTCGAATCATTCCTTGACGATTCATTTCTTTGATACCATGATAAATGGCATTCTCAACCAAAGGTTGCAAAATCAATTTTGGAATTTGGTATTCATCATATTGCTTCAACTCTTCGATTTCATATTGCAACTTCTCGCCATAACGCTGCTTTTGAATAAACAAATATTGCCGAACATGGTCAATCTCATCTTTTAGAGAAATCTGTTCATGACCTTGATTGAGCGCTAAACGGAAATACTTAGCTAGTGATTTTGTTACTTCTACTACACGCTTACTATCGTTGAATTCTGCCATCCAAACAATGGTATCTAACGTATTATACAAAAAATGAGGATTGATTTGACTGGAAAGTGCCTGCAATTCATATTTTCTAACATTCTGCTCCTCTTCTTTGACGGCAATCATTAGCTGATCAATCTGATCCAACATAGTATTGAATTGCCTTGCCAAATCAATCAACTCAGGAGAGCCGTTTTCAACAGCACGCAACTGAGCATTTCCAGCTCCGATAGCTAAAATAGTCCCTTGCAGCTCACGTAAAGGCTTAATCCATAATCGTAAAACAAACCAAATACCAATGAGACAAATTCCTAAAGCTAGTAAGCCCGTTCCAACGAAAGACCAGAGAATCTGCTTTTGCACAGCATGCAGCTGCTCCATTGAAGACACACCAATTAAAGTCCAGTCGCTGTGTGGAATTTGGTATTGAGAAACATAAGCCTGCTTTGATTTCACATAACCATTTTTCGCTGCAATATAAGGTTCCATCGCTTGCATTTCGGAATGAGACGAATAAACAGCTTTCTTGGGATGATAGACAAAATTGTGCTTGTCATTCACAATAAAGGTAAAACCGTCTTTTCCCAGTTGCAGGCGATCTAGATAGGCTTCCAAGGTCTTGTAACCAATATCAAGTCGGACGACTCCTAGATTTTTCCCATCTTTATCTACGACTTCTTGTGTAATAGAAATGACCCATTTTTCAGCAGCTTCTGTTTTATCAACAGTTTTGCGCGCTGGTGTCAAGACAGGCATAGCCCCTTTATGAATAGCCTCCTGATACCAGCTTTCTTGCATCATATCACCAGATGTTTTTACTGTTACATTAGGATCAGTTGAGATGAGATTGCCATCTTTTGTTACCAAAACAGCGGATACCAAATCTGAATCTGTCTTTAAAATCATTTTCAGTAACTGACGAAGTTGTTCAGCATTATTTTCATCAGGTTTCTGTGTATAAGCCTTCACCGTATCACTTCCAGCTAAACTGCTAGTAGTTTCTTTTAATTTTTGTAAATAAGAAGTGATAAACTGCCCGCTTTGCTGAATCGTATTGCGTGTCGTTTGCTCTGTCGTTTGCCGAATGGCAGCCGAGCTCGTTTGATAATACAGCCCACCGACAATTCCCAGAAGAATCAAAATTATAACAAAAACATAAATCACTAACTGAATCAGAAGCGAATAACGTTTCATTTCTGGTCTCCTTTTTTAAATTGTCGAGGTGTCACTCCAACAATTTGCTTAAAGCGCTGAGAAAAATAATTCATATCCTCAAACCCGACTTGCTCTGCTATTTCATACACTTTTAAATCGGTAGTCAACAGTAGTAACTTAGCCCTTTTCATCCGCTCTTGGATTAAATAATCTTGAAATGGCAAACCAAGCTCTTTTTTTATCAATACACTCAAATAAGACGGACTGAAGCCCAATTGAAACGCCAAAGATTTCAAGGATAATTCTGCATCAGCCAATCGGTCATGAATCGCTTGCTCCAAGTCCGAAAACTCTGCTTGCTCCACCAACTCATGCACTTGTTGCTGTTTCTTTTCTTTATCCAATTTTTCTTTTACTTTTATCAGCATAGCTTCAACATCTTCTCGCGAAAATGGCTTTAACAAATAATCATCTGCGCCTAATTTAACCGCCGAAAGAGCATAATCAAAATCATCATACCCCGTCAGAAAAATAATATGCAGCTGCGGATAGTGCTCTTTCACTAGCTGGGCTAATTTAATGCCATTCATCTGGGGCATATTGATATCTGTCAAGATAATATCTGGTTGTTCTGCTTGAATCTTTTTCCAAGCCTCCAACCCATTTTCAGCCTCGCCCATGACTTGCATGTCAAAATTTTTAAAGTCTATTAAAGACGAAATGCCTTGTCGAACAAGGTATTCATCTTCCACAATCATAATTGAATACACGAACGCACTCCTATTGTTTTATTAAACTCATTATAGCAAATTTTTTTAAAATGCTGTTAGACATAGTCTAATAAATATCCATAACCTTCGCTTTCCATTTGGTCTTTAGGAACGAACTTGATAGATAAGCTATTGATACAATAACGAAGTCCGCCCTTATCTTTCGGTCCGTCCGTAAAGACATGCCCTAGATGAGAATTTCCAACACGACTTCGCACCTCTGTTCGAGTCATGTTAAAACTATGATCTTCTTTATAAGTTGCGACATCTGGGCTGATTGGACGGGTGAAGCTAGGCCAGCCGCAGCCTGATTCAAATTTGTCTTTTGATGAAAACAGCGGTTCACCTGTTACCACATCCACATAGATTCCTGCATCAAATTTATCCCAATAACGATTTGAAAAAGCACGTTCTGTATCGTCTTTTTGAGTCACTGCATACTCTTCATCTGTCAATTTCTTTTTGATTTCAGCATCTGACGGCTTTTTATATTTAGAAGCATCAATAACTGGATAGGCAGCTTGCTTAACATTGATATGACAATATCCATTTGGATTTTTCTTCAGATAATCCTGATGATATTCTTCAGCCTTGATAAAATTTTTAAGCGGCTCTTTTTCGACAGCTAAAGTGGTTTTAAATTTCTTGCTTTGTTCATCAAAAACCTTGTTAATCGTTTCAACATCGGCTTTATCCTTGTAATACACGCCTGTACGGTATTGTACACCACGGTCATTTCCTTGCTTATTTTTGCTAGTTGGATCAATGATTCTAAAATAATGCAACAATATTTCTCTCAAAGAAATTTTATTGGCATCATAAGTCACATGAACTGTTTCAGCATGCTTAGTTTGTGAAATCAACTTGTAATTAGTCGTTTCACTTGTCCCATTTGCATAGCCCGAAACTGCATCAACGACACCATTGACACGTGAAAAATATTCTTCTACACCCCAGAAACAGCCGCCTGCGAGATAAATATGCTTTACATTCGCATTTTTCAAATCAGGATTTTTGTTATTGACGGTTGTTGTTTGACTAACGGATGCCTCTTTAATCTGGTCAATAGAAGATTTTGTTGTCATAAAACGACCGCCCAACACAATTGTACCAAGGATAAGCAAAATGGATCCGAAGAGTAAAAGCAATTTCATTTTTTGATCCATTATCTTCACCTCCTATTTGATACTTTTCAGAGTTGATTCAATTTCAGACTTTTTGATAAAACCTGGACGAGTTTTAACTAGTTTGCCATTACTATCAATAAATGCTGCTGTAGGATAGGAACGAACTCCATATTGCTCCAATAATTTTCCGCTAGAGTCTATCAGAACAGGTAAGTTTTTATAATCTAATTTTGAATACCATTTTTTGAAGTCTGCTTCTGATTTTTCGCCCTTATGCCCTGGCGAAACAACTGATAAGATGACATAGTCCTTGCCATTTTCTTTGGCTAATTCATCTGTATGTTTCAAAGTAGACAGACAGATCGAGCACCATGATGCCCAGAACTTCAAATAAACTTTTTTTCCTTTAAAATCTGATAATTTATAAGTCTTGCCATCCACTCCTTTTAGACTAAAGTCAGGAACAGCTTCACCTTGATTTGCTTTTGTAGCAATAACTTTATTATCCTTAGTAGTGACTTGGCCTTGTTCAGTTTTACTTGTATTATTTGCTGAAGAACTTGTTTTTTGATTTGCACACGCCCCTAAAAAGGTAGCACATAACAGACTTGTGACAACTAACATTGATTTTTTCATGAGATTCCTCCTTTTTTATCCACCAAATATTGAAGCTAGAACATTAAGATTTCCTAGCATGAGTAAAATTCCCATCAAAATGATGAGGGTACCTCCAATCTTCTTCAAGGTTCCCATATAAGGTTTTATTTTCCCAAAATGACGCAACACAATTGAAGAAGCTAAAGCCAAAATAAGAAACGGTATGGCTAAGCCAAGCGTATAAACGAGCATGAGTAAACCGCCTTGCAAGGCTCCGTTACCACCAGATGCTGCAATAGCCAACACTGAGCTAAGAACCGGTCCAACACAAGGTGTCCATCCAAAGCTAAAGGTCACACCTAGCAAGAAAGCATTGTAAAAATCATTTCGATTTTTGTTTTGCTCTAATTGAACACTTTTTTGTCGTTGCAATACTTTGAAATTTACTAACTCCATTTGATGAATACCTAGCAGAATGACAATAGCACCTAGCACATAGCGGAACCAATCTGCATTGAAGATTTTTCCTAAAAATCCTGCTCCATATCCAAGAATTAGAAATACAACTGACAAACCAGCAATGAAAAACAGTGTTTTTACAATGCCGTACCAGGAAATTTTCTTTCCAAAAATAGTCACTGTCCTCGGCTCATCTGTATCTAGCAAAATTCCAACATAGACCGGTAGTAAAGGCAAAATACATGGTGAGAAGAAGGATAAGATACCTGCCAGAAATACAGAAATCAAAAATACAATCGATGCCATACCTGTTCTCCTTACGAATTTTCTTTATATATAGTATATACTCGTCTAACAGTAAAAAATAGAAACTACGATTTGAAAAAACTTGAATTTGATATGGTCATAAAAAAACTACCACTTTTCGTGATAGTTTTTAAATTATTCCATTTCAAAAGTATCGCTTTTCTGCTTGTTCGGCAAAAACAGAGATAATACAATCCCAATGACTGTTGGTATTAGCCAAGGGATAGATGCTTGTGCAAGCGGCAAAGCATTGATTAAACTCACAAGACCAGTTAGTTTAAATTGTGGTCCAATAATACTGGCAAAGGCGATCGCTGTCACAACGGCTATTGTCAGTTGCATTCCTACTTTAGATAAGGCAACAAACTTATTGACAATTACAATCATCACGATTGCAATGGTGATTGGATACAGAATTTGTAAAACTGGTACAGAGTACTGAATAATCGCTCCCAAGCCAAGATTTGCAATTGCAAACCCAATCAATGTAAAGACTGTCGCATAAGTTTTGTAGCCAATCGCAGGAAATGTCTTATTGAAAAATTCAGATGTTGAGACAATCAACCCGACCGTTGTGGTAAAGCAGGTCACTGTCACCATTGCAGCAAGGAAAATTTGCGCTGTCGGTCCAAAAATGGCTTGTGTAGCTTGGGATAAGACATAAACCCCTTTATTGGCATCTGATGCCATTACATCAGCAGAAATAGGGAAATGATTTCCAAGAAATCCTAATCCAGTATAAAGTGCACTAAATCCCAATGCAACAACAATTCCAACAATCCAAATTGTTGAGATATACTCTTTTTTATTAGCAAAACCAAGTTGGTTCAATGTTTGTACAGCAATAACGCTAAAAGCAACAGAGGCAAGTGCATCAAGCGTATTGTACCCTTCAAGAAAGCCAGCTCCAAAAGCCGCCTTTGCGTATTCCGCGCTAACTGCTTGTGGTGCATCAGCCCCATATTTGATAGCTCCTAAAATGACTAGAATGACAATCAAAATAGCAAATACAGGGGTCAAAATCCGACCAATCCGATCCAAAATTTTGGAAGGATTTAATGAAATCAGATAAGCAGCCACAAAATACAAGATTGTAAAAACAATAAGTCCTAATCCAGTCATATTACTCGGAAGTAATGGCGCAATCCCAACTTCATAAGAGGTCGTTCCTGTCCGAGGAATAGCAAAAAATGGACCAATTGCCAGATAAAGAACCACTAAGTAACTGGTCGCAAACCACGGAGAAATCTTTTTAGAAATCTCATAAACATAGCCTTTTGGATTTAAAGTCCCAATAATCAACGTCAAAATGGCAATTCCAACTCCTGAAAGTACAAATCCCGCAATCGCCGGCCAGAAGTGCTCACCTGACATAGCTCCTAAAGTTGGCGGAAAGATTAAATTCCCTGCACCAAAAAATATTCCGAACAAGAGTAATCCTGTTAGTGCTCCTTTTTTTAACATCCTATCTCCCTTTTATAAAATTACCTATATTCAACTATTATAGCAAATTCTTATAATACTTCAAGCAATACAGGATCTAAATTGAAAATATTGCGTAAATTCTGAACTTTGGAGCAAAAGAAAAGGAAGCTGAGACGAAAAGTCTACAGCTTCAAAGGATAACTATACAATAAATCAACGACACAGTGGCTGATTGCTTAAAGTAGTACTTTGAGGCGGCGGACAAGACTTTCAAAGTAAGCTTGCACGGAAAAGCACCTAATGTCTCATCTTCATATATTAGAAGAGGTTTGCATTTATTTAATTCCCAAAGCAATACGAGCATAACGACTCATTTTATCAACAGTCCATGCTGGATACCATACCAATCGAACTTCTACTTTGCTCACTTCAGGTACATCTGACATTGCATCATGGATCTGATCAGTTAATAAGTCTGCCAGCGGACAGCCCATTGTGGTTAAAGTCATATCAATCTGCGTCTCACCATTTTCACCATTGAACCGAATTTCATAAATTAAACCAAGATTTACAATATCAATTCCTAATTCAGGGTCAATAACTTGTTCCAAACTTTCCAAAATACGATTTTTAATACCATCAATTTGTTCGTTTGTGTATGTCATGGTGCCTCCTTTTATTTACTAATCCTCAATAAAGTCACGAAGCGGTTTGCTGCGGCTTGGATGACGTAATTTTCGCAGCGCTTTGGCCTCAATTTGTCGAATCCGTTCACGTGTAACGTTAAAGACTTTTCCAACATCTTCAAGCGTACGCATTTTCCCATCATCTAGACCGAAACGCAGACGCAACACATTTTCTTCACGGTCTGTTAATGTATCAAGAACCTCATCTAATTGCTCACGCAGAACGATACGCGTTGTATAATCAACTGGATTTTCAATAACCTCATCCTCAATGAAATCACCAAGATGACTATCATCTTCTTCCCCAATTGGTGTTTCAAGAGAGACAGGCTCTTGTGCTATCTTCAAAATTTCACGGACTTTATCCGGTGTCATATCCATGCGCTCAGCAATTTGCTCTGGCGTTGGATCTTGTCCCAATTCTTGCAAAAGATTTCGTTGTTCCCGCACTAATTTATTGATTGTTTCAACCATGTGAACCGGAATCCGAATCGTACGAGCTTGGTCAGCAATCGCACGGGTGATTGCTTGACGAATCCACCAAGTAGCATAGGTTGAAAATTTGAAACCTTTGGTATAGTCAAACTTGTCAACGGCTTTCATCAATCCCATATTTCCTTCTTGAATCAAGTCAAGAAACTGCATACCGCGTCCGACATAGCGTTTAGCAATGGAAACGACCAACCGCAAGTTGGCCTCCGCCAAACGTTGCTTCGCTTCTAAATCACCTTGCTCCACAAGAACAGCTAATTCTTGCTCTTCTTCATTGGTCAATAACGGAACAACACCAATTTCCTTTAAATACATACGAACAGGGTCGTTCACTTTAGCAGAATTGCTGCCAAGCAATTCCTCGTCTGTTAATTCAGCTTCTTCTTCCTCTGTATTTAAAACCCGTTCACTTGGGTTGCCCTCTTTATCCGTAATAGCAATCCCTGCGTCCTGAATCCGTTGAAGAAGATCCTCAATGCCATCAGCATTTAAAGTAAATGGAATGACTAGTTGATCATTGATTTCATCATCGGTTGCTGTACCAGTTTTTTTATGGTTGCGAATAAATTCTGCAACTTGAACATCAAAAGTTGTTACTTCTTTTTGTTTTGTAGCCATTCCTACTCCATTCTCTTTTTTTGAGCAATAAATCGCTCTAACTCTTCTAATGCCGTATCCGCATCACCATTGTGAGATGCTTCACGAACTTTTTTACCAATCAATTGATTTTCTTTGCGAAGCAATTCCTTATCTCGAGTCTGCTCCACTTCGACCAGCTCCTGCTCAGACACCTCTTCGGGCAAATTCTCCTCTAAAACCCGATACCAAGCTTGCTGTACTGAATCATTTTGCTCAGATAAATCTTGTGGTGTAACTTCACCATTCGTTTTTAAAATATCATACAAAGTTTGCAATTCTGCTGTTGCAAAATGAAAATCTTCTCTTAAACGATAGTCATTTAAGATGACAGGATTCTCAATCATACGTTGCAAGAGATGACTTTCAGCTTTAATCAATCGCGATACTTGCTTCGTTATTGGAATATCAAAGCGTTTCACCTGCTGGCGAGCTTGCTGTTGCTGTTCTTTTCGATTGACCAAACGGTGATTATTAACAGCCTGCTCCACTTGCTGGTAGTCAAAATCAGGCAATAGTTCAGCTAACATATAAATATATGAATTCTGTGCAGTGATAGATTGAACTTGCGCAATCAAAGGAGACATTTGTTCAACAAATTCAATTTGAGCTTGCAAGTTTTCTACATTATCTGGCTTCAGATAGTTCAAAAGAAACTCTATATCACTAATTCGTGTTTTGGTTAGTAAATTTTGTAAATCATCAGCAGAATTTTTTTTGATAAACTCATCTGGATCCATATTATCAGGAATCCTGACAATTTCAACTGATAAATTATGCAATTCATTCAGTGCTTTTTGTGTTGCTGCCTGTCCCGCTTTATCACCATCGTATGTTAAAACAACTTTCTTTGTGAACTTACGGAGATGCTCTACATGTTCATGCGTCAATGCTGTCCCCATAGACGCTACAGCATTTTCAATGCCAGCACGATAAGCCGCAATAACATCCATAAAGCCTTCCATCAAGTAAACTTCATGACTTTTCTTGATAGTCGCTTTGGCTCTATCCAGATGATACAACTCATAACTTTTATTGAAAATCGGTGTAATGCGACTATTTTTATACTTCGCGACTTTCTGCTCTATATCACTAGCTTGCCAAATACGACCCGAAAAAGCAATGACTTGCCCTGTATCATTTGTCAACGGAAAGATAATTCGATTTTGAAAGGCATCATAAACCAGATTATTATCAGCTAAGTTAAATAAGCCTGAATTCATAATGACTTGTTCGTCAAATTTCCCACTAACACTTCTATAAAGATAGTTGCTTTCATTAGGTGCTAAGCCAATTTGAAAATGCTTAATGACCTCATCTGTCAAGCCACGCTCATAAAGATAAGAACGTGCTTCTTCTCCTATCTTTGTTGTCATCAATACTGCATGGTAAAATCTTGCAGCTTCCGTATGAATGTCATAAAGCGCTTGATGAGGATGTGTACGTGTTGACTGTTCTTTTCTGTTATGCTCTATTTCTAATGGAATCCCTGCACGATCTGCAACAATTTGTACAGCGTCCATAAAAGAAACACCACGATAATCTTCAATAAATTTAAAGACATCACCTGACTTTCCACAGCCAAAACAGTGATAAAATTGCTTTTCTTCTACCACGTTAAATGAAGGAGTTTTTTCACCATGAAAAGGACAAAGTCCCAGATAATTCCTTCCAGCCTTTGTTAGAGCAACGACTTCTCCTATGATTTCGACGATATTGACGCTATTTTTAATATCAGAAATGGTTTCTTTATCAATCAATAGACAACACCCCCAATTTATCATAGAATAACAACTTACATTTTATAACAAATTTGCCAAAAAGTAAAATATTCACTATGTTTTTTAGACATTTTATTGAACTTTTCCTTTTGTTAAGATATAATATAATTTAGTATTTTGAAAGGAAAAAGAAAATGTTAAAGGATCTTAAAGAGTTTTTGCTCCGCGGTAATGTAATTGATTTAGCAGTCGGTGTTATCATTGCCAATGCTTTTGGAGCTATTGTTACTTCACTTATCGGAGATGTTATCACTCCTTTGTTTCTCAATCCAGCTTTAAAAGCTGCTGGTGTAGAACAAATTGCTGGTCTAAAATGGAATGGAATTGCATATGGCAACTTCTTAAGTGCTGTTATCAATTTCCTCGTCATCGGAACGGTACTCTTCTTTATCGTCAAATCTGTTGAAAAAGCACAAAACCTTACTAAAAAAGAAGATACTGTTGAAGAACCGGCAAAACCAACTGAATTAGAAGTGCTTCAAGAAATCAAAGCCTTGCTTGAAAAGAAATAGAGGTTTGGGAAAAATTAAGAGATTGTAAGAGTTTGGGAAAATTTTTATCCCAGACTCTTTTCTTTTGAAATAGCCACAAAAAAACAGGACTTCAATCCTGCTTTTTCTTTTATTAGAATTTTTTACGTTTACGAGCTGCTTCTGATTTACGTTTACGTTTTACAGAAGGTTTTTCATAGAATTCACGTTTGCGTGTTTCTTGAAGAGTACCAGCTTTAGTAACCGCACGTTTGAAACGACGAAGAGCATCGTCAAGGGATTCATTCTTGCGTACTACGGTTTTTGACATTTTTTTCACTCCCTTCAAGCTTAAAATCTTTTAAATTTTATCATATTAAAATACACTTGTCAAGTCTTAGAAATTAGGAGAATATGGTAAACTTTTGTAGAACAAGCAATATGTATTAACTTAAAAGAGAGTTGATTTTTAGCAAATTTTCCAAAAAATCTGCCAACTACTTCATTCTGTAATCTAGGCTGCAAATTTATCGAATTTGTTCAAAATGCAAATGAACTGCGATATGATCGCCATAGCCGTTCCGATCTAAATCACGTTGCAAGCGGTAGGAAATATAATGTTCGGCAATAGTGATATAACCAGCACCTAGCAGACGATTTTCTACCATAGATTGGATCATACTGATAGTAGCTCGTTCAACACCAGCTTCCTCCAGATCCAACACTACTTTTTTAGTTACAAGCGCTAAATTTTGACGTAGATCATCTGTCAAAACATAGACTGTTTGTGCCGCTTTCAGAATAGCTTGATAAATTTTATCTGGATTAAAATCAGTAACTTCTCCATTACGTTTGATAACTTGCATGGGAAACTCCTTTACACTTAGTTAGTTTTGTGTACTTAGTACAGTAAAAACATTATACTATTTTTCCACCAATTCTCAAAACGATAGATACTGTGGGAGAGTTGGTAGACAAAAGCTGCGGTTTTCAATGCTTGCTTTTGATTATTTTGATTAAAAAAAGACAAACACTCAAAAACAGAGTTGTTTGTCTTTGGGAAGAAAGATTAGATTTTTTCTAAAATCTTCAATTATTTAATCTTCGTTATTTCTTTTACGACGGCGAGCACTAGCTAGAGTTCCCAAACCAAGTAGCAAACCTAATGCAGCAACCTGATCTGCTTTAGTACCTGTAGCAGGCAGAACTTTTTGACCAGTATTTTGTTGTCTAACTAACAATGGTTTTGGTTGGTAAGTTCTGGATAAGTGTAAGTTTTGTACTTCTCCGCCTGTTTCTTTTTGAGCCTTCGGAGGAAGTTGACTTCTCAATTGCTCATAGTTTTCTTGTAACTTGGTATAAATTGAACGAGAAATCTCTAGTTTTGCTTCTTCATCTTTTAACGTTTTAACCTTAGCAGCATAGTCAGCTTGTGCAGCTTGAAGAGCCTTTTGAGCTGCTTCCAGTGCTTGTGGTGCATTTTGTAATTTTTCCAAGTTATCTTGTGCTCCTTTTAGCTTGGTTTGACTAGTTTGCAAAGCGTCTTTTGCCTTGGCAACATTTAATTCTGCTGTAATTAAGACTTTCTTGAGTGCTGCTAATTTATTTTTAGCAGCTTCTAGTAATCCTTGTTCTTTTGCTAATGCTGCTTGTTTTGGTGCCAACTTGGATGCAATAGTTGCAGTTGCGCGCTTCAAAGCTGCTTCTTTTGTCACAACATTTTGCTTCGCTTTTGTCAAAGCCGCTTCAGCTGTAATCACTCCAGCATTCGCAGTAGCAAGGGCAGCTGAACGATTCGCAGCCAACTTTTGAAGGTCTGCTAATTTTGCTTTTTGAATATTTAAAGTAGATACATAACCCGTTCTTTGAGCTTGCAACACGCCTAATTGACTCTTCGCTGCTGTTGCTTGTGCATTTGCGGCTCTTGCAGCACCAGCAAAATTACGGATTGCTTGCTCATACGCGTCTGCGCTAAGAAGAGTACCGTTGTTAACACGCGCATTAAAATTAGGTTCTCTATGAAATCCAACTTCAGACGTTCCATATACATTGCTGTATTGATTTGGAACTTGATCATATGCAGCTGAAATAGTGTTGGCTTGATTATCCATCATTTGAACGTAGTGACCAATTCGTGCAAAGACAGCAGCCCCCACTTTCATATAAATAGCGTTAGCATCAATTTTAGTTTCAGCGGTTGGAAGACCATATTGTGCAGCGATTTGCTGATATAGAGCTTTCTCACTATGCCAGAAGTCAACGGCTCCTTTCGGAGTAAAACTAATCGCTACATTTTCATTTCCAAAATATTTGCCCATATGCCAATCTGCTCTTTCAAAATAAAGAGTTTGGACTTGGCTGGCTGGATTTTTATAAGGATCAATCAATAATTCTTTTAATCCAGCTTGTCTACGATAAGCATTGATAGCTCTAACCAATTCAATCGCTTTTAAATTATTTGCTAAAGTTGCTGGACTTGTTGCGTCAGAACCAACTGTAATACCATCTTCGCGTTTAGCTCTTTCATAAGTTGCTAGAGCTTCCGCAGCTGCATTACGAATCGCTTGGTTGGCTCCATTTGTTTTAGCGTGTTGTAAAAATTCACCATAGGTTGCCTTGTTTAAATCAACGTTTCTTCTATTGGTAGCTGACTGTTCAGCACGGGCTACTTCACCGGCTTTTTGATCGATAGCTGCTTGATTTTCTGCAACTTTTTGCTCACTTTGCTTGACTTGTTCAGTCGCTGAATTGATTTCTTTAGGAAGATTAGCGATCTCTTCTTTCACTTTAGCAAGATTTTTTTGCTTTTCTGCCAAATTCTTTTCCGCTTGTTTTTCTTCTTCCTTTGCGCGGTTAAGGTCTTGTTCTTCATTGGCAACTGGAGCTTTAGCTGTGTCTAATTCGCGTTGTGCAACGTCAACAAGTGATTGTTGTCCTGCAACAACATTTTCTTGATCTTTAACAGCTTCTTTTGCCTCTGTTTCAGACTGTTCTGCTTCTTGAACCTTATTTTCCTCTGTTGTAACCGTCTTCTCTGATGTCGCCACTTCTTCTTTTGCGGTTTCAATAACTTCTGGAGTTGCTGCTTTCTTTTCTGCCTCAGCATTTGCAACAGCTTTTTCGCTATCTGCTACCGCTTCCTTTGAAGCGTTAGCGTTATCTTTCGCTTGATTTACAACTTTCTGTTGAACATCTGTTTGAACTTTCGCAGCATTTACTTCTAATTTTGCCGATTGAACGTCTGATTCTGTAACTGGTTTGGTAATTTTTTCAGATGTCTTCGGCTCAGTAGATTGTGTTTTTACTTCTTCGGCATTTACTTGATGTGATAAACTACCCGAAATAATAGTGGTTGCTGCTAAACCGGTCGCAACTACTGATTTTTTAATTTTTCTCTCCATTAGACGGCCTCCTAATATACTTGCTACCTTTCATTATAAACTATTTCAACCCAAATTACAATTCCACTAATGTATTACGCAGATAACTATTTCGTTAAATTTCTTTTACATCAATTATTGCTAGGGAGAAATCCATGAGGTAATCCTACACAATACAACTTATCATTTCCTGATTGTAAAAGATTTCAAAATACGCTACAATAGAGAAAATTTCTTCTGTATGGGGACAGTTAAGATGCCAAAATCTAAATATCAATGTATCGTAGATCAGATTAGCCAGGATATTAAAAGTGGGAAATTGTCCAAGGGACAAAAGATTCCTTCCATTCGTCAACTGGCAGACGACTATCACTGTAGCAAAGACACAGCCCAGAAAGCGCTGATAGAGTTGAAATATCAAAAGTATATCTATGCAGTTCCTAAAAGTGGCTACTATGTGTTGGAAAATAATCTGGAAGACCAGCAGGACATGGAGCTAATCGTCAGAGATGACCATTACCAAATTTATGAAGACTTTCGACTTTGTCTTAATGAAACGCTGATTGGACGAGAAAATTATCTTTTTAACTACTACTCACAGCAGGAAGGGTTAGAGGATTTGCGACAATCTGTCCAGCAGTTGCTTCTGGATTCAGCTATCTACACATCTGCTGATAAAATTGTTCTGACATCTGGTACCCAGCAAGCTCTTTATATTCTTTCACAAATTGCTTTTCCAAACGAAAAGCATGAAATTCTAGTGGAGCAGCCGACCTATCATCGGATAAATGATTTGCTAACTGCGCAAAAAATTCCTTATCAAACAATTGAGCGAACCCCTGAAGGGATTGATTTAGAAGAATTGGAACGAATTTTCCAGTCGGGAAATATCAAATTTTTCTATACTATCCCACGCTTTCACTACCCCTTAGGGCATTCTTACAGTCGAAAGGAAAAGGAAGAAATCGTTCGTCTCGCTCAGCTTTATGATGTTTATATCATAGAAGATGATTATTTGGCTGACTTTGACAGTAAGCGCGAACTGACCTTCCATTACTTGGACGACAGCCAGCATGTCATCTATATCAAGTCTTTTTCTACCAGCCTCTTTCCTGCCCTTCGGATAACAGCTCTGCTATTTCCTCCAGTCATTCAACCCACTTTTATCGCCTATAAAAAGGCGGTAGACTACGACAGCAATCTCATCATGCAGAAAGCTTTATCGCTTTATATTGACAATCTCATGTTTGAAAAAAATCGTCTTTCTCTGCTCAATCAGCAAGAAAAAGAATTGACGAGAGCTAGAAAACTTTTAAGCCAAAATCAGCTCAAACTTCCTTACTTTCTCAATAGGGATGGTATTTTACTAGATCTACGTGGACTTAAATCTATCAGTTCCCTCAAACATAGCAATCTGCCATTGGATTTTTTTGAAGCGAGCTATATACAGGATTGCCCTTATCAATATGCAAAAATTAAGTATGAAGATTTAGAAAAAGTCTTACAACATTTAAATGAATATTTATAAAAAGGAGTCGAAACTCCTTTTTTAAGACTTTACTCTTTTTCCATCATTCCAGCCTGCAACTGATACATTTTATAATAAGTTCCCTTAAGCGCTAGAAGCTCCTCGTGTGTGCCAGATTCGATGATACGCCCCTGCTCCATAACATAAATGCAATTAGCGTCCTGAATGGTAGACAGCCGATGGGCAATGGCAATCGTCGTTCGGCCTTGACGCATTTTTTTCAGCGAAGTTTGGATAAGTTCTTCAGTCTCCGAATCAATATTAGCAGTTGCTTCGTCTAAAATCAAAATTTTGGGCTTGGTAGCGATTGTTCTCGCAAAAGCCAATAGTTGTCTTTGCCCACTTGAAAAAGTCGCACCTCGCTCGGTTACTGGACTGTCATATCCTGCAGGAAGCTGACTAATGAAGTCATGAGCATCCACAAATTTAGCAGCTTCTACAATATCCTCTCGGCTCATATTTTCCTGATACATTTGGATATTAGAAGCAATGGTACCATGATAAAGGAAGGGAGCTTGAAGAACTAAACCAATATTGCGACGCAGTTCAGCTTGGCTGTAATCCTTAATGTTTTGATCATCAATTAAAATTTCTCCCCTTTCAAATTCATAAAAACGCAGAAAGAGATTGATGATGGAAGACTTGCCTGAGCCCGTCGCACCGACAAAGGCGATTGTTCCCCCCTGCTTAACTGAAAATGAAATATCTTTCAGAACATCACGCTTGCCGTCATAAGAAAAGGAAACATGACGAAATTCAATATTCCCAGCTGTAATTTCCAATGGAAGATTAGCCTGCTTAGGCTCATAGTCTCTACGGTCTATGATTGCAAAAACACGATCTGCAGCCACCATAGATGTCTGCAAAACAGAGTAATTTTGCATCAAATCAATCAGAGGATTAAAAAGTTGATTGACATATTGGATAAAAGCGTACATGACCCCAGCTGTCACTCCTGCAACCTGCCAAGTAAAACCAAAGTAAGCTAAAATAACTGCATAAGCTAAAATTTTCAGCAAAGACATAGCTGGACGGAGAAAAAGGCTATTGATATTGAGATAGCGAACTGTATACTCCAAATGCTCCCCGTTAATCGCTTCAAATTCATTTATTAGACGCTTTTCCTGACCAAATGCCTGAATAATTCGCATTCCCTCAATACTTTCAGAAAGTTTGACATTCAAATCGCTCAGTTTGCTTCGGACGAGTTTGAGGAGACGATTAGATAAGCGTTGATAAAGTAAAATGGAGCCCAGCATGACTGGTAAAAAGAATACAATAAGTCCTGTCAAGCGCCAATTCAAGGTAAACATTGTCACTACTGTTACAACAAGAATAAAAATGGAACTTAGAAAACTCGAAAATATGCTACTAAACATATCTGCTACCGCTTGTGTGTCATTCGTCAAACGAGAGACAATCGCTCCTGCAGCCGTTTGATCAAAATAAGACATACGTAGCCTCTCAATATTTTCAAAACTCTCCTGACGCAAATCGCGAACAATGCTATATGCCACACGAGCAAAAGAATACTGTCCCAAGAAAGTAAATAGCACCCTCAAAAGAAAGAGAGCATAATAGAGAATTAGAATATAAAATCCCGCCATAATCTGATGACGACTGATAAAATGATCAATGAAATATCGAGCCAAAAGTGGTAAAGCTGTCGTCACTAAAGTTGTCGCAAAGATAAAAGCAAGCGCCAAAATGCTCACCCATTTATAACGCCACATATAAGTCAGAAGGCGATGAAAAGTTGCTTGTTTTTTCATGATTACTCCTCCTTCAGACTTTCTGCCAGTTGTTGGTTGTGATAAGTATGCGCATACCAACCATTTTGAGCCAGCAATTCTTGGTGAGTGCCTCGTTCTTTGATTTGTCCATTCTCCATCACCAAAATCAAATCTGCATGAACAATTGCTGACAGCCGATGAGCAGTAATAATAGTTGTTTTACCGTCTCTTTCTCCCTTAAGATTTTCCAAAATCAAATGCTCTGTTTTAGCATCAACAGCAGATAAAGAATCATCCAAGATTAAAATATCTGGTTTCAGAACGAGCGCTCGACTCATTGCTAAACGTTGCTTTTGGCCTCCTGAAAGCGATACTCCGCGTTCACCGACAATTGTCTGAAAGCCTTCTGGCATGGCAATAATATCCTCATAAAGACCACAAAGTTTACTAGCTTGAATCACTTCGTCTTCTGACAAGTCTGGATTTGCAAAACGAATATTGTCCGCAATCGACATCGCAAAAAGAATCTGCTCTTGTGGCACGTAGCCAATCAAACTCCGCAAATCATTTAAGCTATAATCTCGGATATCATGATTATTTAGATAAATAGAACCTTCCTGAATATCCTGTTCTCGCATGAGCAGGCGTAACAGTGTTGTTTTACCAGAACCTGTTTGTCCGACAATTCCTAATGTCTGTCCTTTTTCTAAGGAAAAGCGAATATTTCTTAGAGTTGTTGCTTCTTCATAAGAAAAACGCTGAATATCATAGAGCAAACGGCCATTTTGTATAGGGAAAACGGGATTTTGGGTCTCTTTGACATCCGATTTTTCTGCCAACAATCGCTCAATCCGTTCATAAGACACCATTCCCCTCTGGCTAATGTTGAAGAGATAGCCCATCGCCTGTAAAGGCCATACCAGCATATCTAGATAAGTAATAAACGTCACTAATTCCCCAACTGTAAATTGCCCTCTAGAGATGAACATTCCCCCAAAAATCAAGGTTAACGCATAAGATAAGCCGATGAAAATTAGAACCATAGGGTCGAAAAGGGAATTGTATTTAGCGGCTAAAATATTTTTCTCATAGACATCCTGATTTGTCCTAGCAAAAGAGTGACTCTCTGCTTTTTGATAGCCAAACGATTTCGTCACTTTAATCCCTGAAACGCTTTCCTGTACCTTGTTATTCAAGTCAGAAAAGGCCTCCTGAGCCGCTTTAAAGCTCTCATGATTTTTTCGTCCAATTAAACTGGTTCCCCAAGAAAGAAATGGCAATGGCAGAATAGCAATCAAAGTCAAGCGCCAGTCTAAAACAAAAAACATAGTCAGCAGCGTTACCAGTGCTGTGATAGAAGCATCTACCGCCGACATGACACCCCCACCTGCCACACTGACAACTGCGTTAATATCATTCGTTGCATGCGCCATCAAATCTCCTGTTCGATATTTTTGATAAAAAGATGGTGCCATTTGGGTAAAGTGCTCAAAGAGTTGAGAACGCAAAAGTCGTCCCAAATGATTTGCCGTACCAAAAATATATAGACGCCAAAGATAACGCAGACCATACATAATAAAGGCCGCAGCAACCAAAAGTGAAAGATTTAAAAGCAACTGGTCTGACGTTAAATTTCGACTAGCAATACGGTCAATCACCACACCAATTACTCTTGGGGGAATTAAATTAAAAACACTAACCAAAGACAAGGCTAGAATTCCGATAATATAACGTTTTTTCTCCAGTTTGAAAAACCAGCCCAATTTTCTGATAAGATTCATACTCTCTCCTCTGCTATTACTGATTACCATTATACACTATTTTGTGTATTTACCGGTAAAAATAAAACACAGCTAGCGCAACCTAACTGTGTTCCTCATTTCTTTTGGGTCAATTCAAAGCTCTTATCCAAAAGGGAAAAAAGTTCTGTATCCGTCAAAGTATCATCCAAGGGTAGGCTCAGCCAATATTTTTTATTCATGTGAAATGCTGGATAAATTCCTGCTTTTTTAAGTAAATCAGCTACTTGATTGTTTTTGACATTAAGCACTTCTATTTGACCAGTTTTGCCATTTTCAAACTTCGACCAGTCTATCGTCATAAAAATACCATACCATTTTTTAGTATCCTGATGTCGAAAAACACCAGCATGAAGATTGCTATTTTTTGAAGAATTCTCCCAGAGATATTCAAGTCGTCCGTCATAGGTTCTTGCTACGTACTCCTTCAAGCGACTGCTCTGTTCATAAAGAAAGCCAACTTCCTCAAAACAGTTAGCTCGAATCGTCAAAAAAATTTCCTGACAGGCTTCACGGACTTGACCGACAAATTCACCCGTCATAGTCTCCATTTTGACCTGCACGTATTCATCACCAGTCTCTTGGTCAAACACTTGATAGTCCAGCTTCTCACCCTGCAATTTTAGCTGTAACAGAAATTCACCATTCATTATTTCCTGAGAATAAAGAAAACTATCACCTCTTTTTTCAAAACCAAATACCTGTAATTTTTCTGGATTTGCTTGGTATTTCTCAAATAAGTCTAACATGATCTTCACTTTCTAAAATACAATTTTGGTACCATGAAGTTGATTGACACCAAGCTTTGCAACAATTTCATCACGATTATCAAGCGTAATACCGCCTCCTGGTAAAATATCAATCCGACCAGCTGCATGATTTATCAATGTGTTTAACCAAGAAAAATGCTCTTGAACCGGCTCTTCTGCTAGTCCACCGTGAGTTAAAATCCGATGTACGCCATGTTCCATTAGCCAGTCCATTTCACTAAATTGATGTTCTCTTGGAATGGCGTCAAAAGCCATGTGAAAGACGACTTCCAGACCTTGCGAGGCTTCTAACAACTTTTCCATTTTTGGATAATCAATTTTATTAGCAGTTGTCAAAACACCAAAAACAAGTCCATGTGTCCCAGCGCTGCGCGCCTTTTGAATGTCTTCTAGCATGATGTCCATTTCTAAGTCATTGTATACAAAGTCTCCCCCGCGTGGACGAATCATCGTCATAATGGTCGCATTGTAAGGTTTGGCTAGCTCAACAGTCGCTTTTATGACACCGTAACTAGGTGTCGTTCCGCCAACTGCTAGATTATCACAAAGTTCAATCCGTCGAGCACCAGCCTGCATAGCTTTTTCCAAATTAGTCACATTTTCTGCACAAAATTCATAAATCATTTTTGACCTCTTCTATGTGAAAGTGTTTTCTTGCTTATTATAACATAATCACTAGTTATTCTTCAAAATCTTTCGCGACTCGCTGGCACCAATCCAACCATTTTTTCCTATAATCCGACTCAGACAAGATACGATTTTCTAAATCTTTTATCGTGAAAATTCCTTTTTCTTCACAAGCTTGAAGACAATAGCAATAGAAATCCCAATTCAAATCGTCCTCTTCTGCATAAACTGGAATCTCTTCAAAACCAGCTTGATAGGCTATAAATGCTCTGCTGTGACCATCAGTGAAAAAGATTTTTCCTTTCAATCGCTTAATTGGTAAAGGCTTTAAAGTGTTTATGTCCTTTATATCAAACCATGTCTGTACCTGCTCTAATTTCTTTTCAGAAAGATAAAATTGACTTGGTTGAATAGCTGAGAAAGGAAGCATCAAATCCAAAGCATAGTGATGCCCATTTTCAGTCTTTTCCAAAGGATAAAACCCTACTGACTCAAACATCTTCTTAGAAGCTTCATTATAATCATAGATTTCTTGAACATACAAGCGCTTATAGCCCAACTTACGCCCGCGTCCAATCAATGCCTGAACAACTGTCCTCCCGATTCCCTGACCACGATAAGCTGAATTGCCAATAACAATCGGTATGTCCTTTTGCCAAAAACTCACATCACCAATCGGCAGCCAGGTTGCATTTGTCAAAACCTCAATAAAATACACTTCTCCATGCTGAGTAAGATAGTCATACATTTTCTTGATTCGCTGAAGTGTGTAAGGCTCTCTACTCCCATCAATCAAACGAATTACCTCAGGGTCTTGATACCAAGAAAAGGCAAGATGAGCTTGTCCATCATACTTTCGCAAACGTAAGGAAGAATCAATGGAAATATACTCTGGTTGTTTCTTTACATCTATCATAATATTCTCCTCTTACTGACATTCTAACAGAAATTACACAGATTGTTTAGAAATTCTGTCCTATTCTACCCAAATTTTCTCTTGACATTATCTGTAAAAGCAGTAAACTATACTTATGTATATACAATAAATAGGAGAAAATTATGAAACCTAAAACAAAAAACCAATTTATAACTCTTACAGCTCTTTTAACTGCACTAGCTATTGTTATTCCGATGGTTATGCCTGCAAAAATTATTATTCCACCTGCTTCTTATACTTTAGCAAGCCACGTTCCCATCTTTTTAGCCATGTTTATCTCACCGTTGATGACTTTGGTCGTGATTCTAGGATCTACTTTCGGCTTTTTAGTGGCTGGTTATCCTATTGTCATCGTTCTTCGCGCTTTATCGCATCTATTTTTCGGATTGCTTGGTGCGCTTTATCTTAAAAAATATCCTAAAACTTTAGATAAACCAATCCAGACGTGGATTCTCAATATTGTTCTTGCTTTTGTTCATGCAATTGCTGAAGTTCTTGCTTGCCTCATCTTTTACGCCTCTACTTCTTTTCCGGCAAATATGTTTTACCTTCTTTTCATACTCGTAGGAGTTGGAACCATTATTCATAGTATCGTTGATTTTATCATCGCACAATTTATCTATAAAGCTCTACAAAAAATCCGCTAAATCTTGAATATTTAACGGATTTATTCTACAATAAATTTATGATAAAAAAAAGAAGAACTGATTTATTACAACTTTTAAAAAATGCGGAAACTCCTTTAAATGGTCAAATTCTAGCAGAAAAATTCAATGTTACGCGCCAAATTATTGTTCAAGATATTGCCGTTCTTCGAGCTGATGGTGCTCCTATTATTAGCACAAATCGGGGTTATATTTACAAAATGAACGATACTGTTAAATATTACCACCAGCTTTTTAAAGTCAAGCACACAATTGAAGATATCGAAACAGAATTGTTGGCAATCGTAGACAATGGCGGACGAGTCAAAAATATTATGGTGGAGCATCCCGTTTATGGGGAAATCCAAACGTATCTGAAATTAACTTGTCGCAGAGATGTCCAACATTTTATCCAACAAATTCATGAAAGTAATTTTCGAGGTTTATCTGAATTGACAGATGGCATTCATTATCATTTGGTTGAAGCCGATTCGCAGCAAGATTTAGATTATATCGAAAAAGCATTAGAAAACTTAGGTTTTCTAATGTAAAACATACACAAGTCATTTTAAGTATAGATTTCCAAAAATAGAGCCTAAGTGGCTCTATTTTATTTTTCATCAATAACAATTCTAACTTTTTTATCTTCGGTTGGAACAGAGTAAACAATCGTTCTTATCGCAGAAATTGTGCGACCTTTACGACCAATTACACGTCCAACATCGCTAGGATCAAGATCCAAATGATATTCCAAAAATTCTGGTGTATCTTCAATCTTGATAGTTAAAGCATCTGGTTGTGAAATCAAAGGTTTCACTATTGCAATAATAAGATTTTCAATCGTGTCCATAGTCAACCTGCAATTCTGTTATTTAGAGTATTTTGAATCGTGAAATTTCTTCATCACACCAGCTTTTGAAAGGATGTTGCGAACTGTATCAGAAGGTTGAGCACCTTTCGACAACCAGTCAAGAACACGATCTTCTTTCAAGGTCACTTGGTTTTCAGCAACAAGTGGATTATAAGTTCCGATTGTTTCAATGAAACGTCCATCACGTGGTGAACGTGAATCTGCTACGTTAATACGATAGTAAGGTTTTTTCTTAGAACCCATACGAGTTAAACGAATTTTAACTGCCATTTTTAAAATTTCTCTTTTCTCTTTTTATTTTTAGGTATAGCAGAGCTATTACCAACGTACTCTATCATATCACAAGTAAGAATAGGTGTCAAGAAAAAAACTTGACATCTTTAAATTTACCACTCTACAACTTCAAAGACTGTCGCTGTCAAATCTTCAACAAAAGAATCACTAACTTGACGACTATTTCCAGCTACAAGTCTCAAATTGCCAATATCTTCAATGTTGTAACTTTGACCGCTTGCATTGAAAATAATGAGATAATATTTCTCATCTTTCACCTCAAAAATAACAATCCCACTTCCTGAATGAGCTGAGTGCACAAAGACGTGCTGGTAAATGTCTTCGTAATGTTGATAAGAAAATTCTTTTGTCATAGTTTTTAAATGGATAATCTGTTTGATGTAATCAATACTTTCTTGGTGATCAGCTATCAAATCCCAATCCACCTGATTGACAATATCAGGAGCGTTGTAACTATTCATAGCACGCTCATGATCTTCCTGAATAGTTTGACCATTTTCTCCAGTTGCTATTAGCTTGCTACGTGAAAATTCCTGTCCTAGTTCCATAAAACTCATACCTTGCAACAGCAGATTCATCGCAGTCGCTAATTCAATCCGTTTAGTACGAGTCAAGTCATCATCATCTGGGTGTAGTTCCACTAACAAGTCATGCAAATTATAATTATCATGCGCTTCTACATAGTTCACAACTTGGTTTGGCGTCAGATAAGTCCCTAACTCATTGCTTCCTAATATTGCTTTCGCAATAATAGCCTCTGTTGCCTCTCCACTGACAAAACCAGCTTTTAAGCCACCGTAGACCTCTGCTCCTTTAATCGCATCACGTTCAGTATCATTGAAAAATCCGATATTTGATAATTCAAAAGCATTATCTTTCTTAGCTTTATCAAGAGGAAGCAATCCTGTTCCCATGTCCCATCCTTCTCCATAAGTCAGGATTCTCAGATCAATCTCATCTAACGCTTCTCGAATCTGACGCATGGTTTCAATGTCATGAATTCCCATCAAATCAAAACGAAAACCGTCAATATTATACTCTTTTACCCAATAAAGGAGCGAATCAATCATATATTTCCGGAACATCTCGTGCTCACTAGCTGTCTCGCTCCCTACACCTGTTCCGTTTTGGAAAGAGCCATCTGGATTCATTCGATAATAATAATCGGGCATTGTGGCTTGAAAAGGAGAATCATAGGTAGAATAAATATGGTTGTAGACAACGTCTATCACCACGGAAATGTCTGCATCGTGATAGGCTTGAATCATTGTTTTTAAGTCCCGCATGCCTTGAGATGGCTTTGTTGGATTTGTTGAAAAACTCGTTTCTGGAGCATTGTAATTTTGTGGATCATACCCCCAATTGTAGGTCACATTTCCATGCCAATCATACTCTTTGTGTCGATCAGAGATTGGCTGCAATTGTACAACATTGATACCTAAAGATTGGATATAATCAAATCCCGTCGCTTGACCAGATCGATTTTTAGTTCCTTTTTGACAAGCACCTAAAAAGGAACCTCGGTATTTTTTAGATACACCAGAACTACTAGACTTTGTCAAATCTCGCACATGCATTTCATAAATAACTGCCTGACAAGGATTATCCAAACGCCAAGTCGCTTGTTGGCCTTGTTTCACTTGAAAATGTTTTGGATTTCGCTCTGTAGGTGACAAAATGACAGAGCGTTTCCCGTCTTCAGTTGTTGCTTCGGCGTATGGGTCACGCGTCAATGTTTTGTGATGTTCAAACTCTAATTGATACTGATAAGCTCTATCTGCTAGATCATCTGAAATCACTCGAGACCAAATTCCGATTGTATTTTCAGAATGATCTTTTGAAAAATTTTTCCCTCTTTGTAAGTCATAAACTTTCCAGATTTTCGAGTGGTTACTACCATTCTTATACACCACTAATTGAACTTTTTTTGCAGTTGGTGCCCAAAGTTTAAATTCAGCTTTTTTACCATCATACCGACAACCTAGCCAACCTTGATAGCCCCAATGCTGATCAAAACGTTTGCTATCTAATGCCATATCAAAAGCATGAGGATCTTGCTTTGCATAATACGGACTAGTCATAGCAGCTTGTCGGGAATAATAAACTTGACTGTCTCCTTCAATAATCCA
Source organism: Streptococcus constellatus (assembly GCF_902167705.1). Lineage (GTDB taxonomy): Bacteria > Bacillota > Bacilli > Lactobacillales > Streptococcaceae > Streptococcus > Streptococcus constellatus_A. The sequence goes on from NZ_CABHMZ010000006.1 coordinate 53,624, forward strand.
AATTTCCGTCACCAGATGAGGAGGTAATAACTGAATGGAATAATCAACCGACTGGTGAGACCAATCGATTGTTTTTACAATGACATGTACATATCCCAAAGCCTGATTACTCTTATACGATAAATTCCCTTGAATGCCAAAGTCATCTCTCTGAAAAAAAGAAGCCTCCTCTCCCCATTGATTCATTTGCCACTTCCACATATTGTAAGCAGCATAATTGTCTAACTGATTGTGGTAATGAATTAAGACACGATAGTCTAACATCTAATTCTCCTGATTATTTTTATTTTCTAATGACAAAGCGCTATCGCTAATCTCATCAATATTTGCAAAAAATTCTAAATGGTTATGAAGAACTTCTAACTCAACAGGAGTGTCTCCACCATATTCACCATCCAAATTCAACATAAATGGTGCTTTTTTATCTAAAACTTCTAATTTTAATTTACTTGTTTTTAAATATTCTACATTCGCATCAGTCACATGCTGTCCGCCATTGATGGCTTGAATCATTAAGCCCAGCATATCAAATAAGCGAGCAGTTTTCACTAAAATCAAGGTGAAATTTCCGTCATCTAACACCGTATCTGGCGCTAATTTTTCAAAACCACCGATTGAATTGGTTAAGGCAACAAAGATTAAAGAGACCTTGCCTTCAAACACACCGTGGTCGTGCTCAATATGTACTTTACGTAATTTAGATTTTGGCAGCATTTCCGCTCCCTTGGCTACATAAGCAAGATAACCAAGGCGCGATTTTACTTCACTTGGAACACTATATGTTAATTCTGTCAAAGTCCCTGCCGCAGCGATATTGATGAAATATTTTTTCCCATAAGCCTGACCAATATCCATTTTTATGGTTTGATCTTTTTCAATAATCCGAGCAGCTGCTACTGGATCTCCCATTGGAATTTTGAGAGCACGCGCATAGTCATTGGTTGTACCAGTAGGAATAAACGCCAACTTAGGACGGTTTTCCAAAGGTGCCACGCCATTAACCACTTCGTTAATTGTTCCATCGCCACCAGCTGCCACAATTAAATCAAATCCTGCTTTAGCCGCTCTCTCTGCTTCGTTTTGAGCTGATAAAGGAGCGGGCGTTGTCTGATAAGCACTTGTTTCATAACCCACATCTTCTAAAACGTCTAAAACTTCTGCGATATTTTTTTTAATAATTTCCTGACCAGAGGTCGGATTATAAATCAATCGTGCTCTTTTTCTAGCTGTTTCCATACAAACCTCTACAAGCTCTCAAGCCAAGATTCATCACGAATGTCAATGCCTAACTCTTGAGCTTTTATTAATTTACTTCCTGCATCTGCTCCAGCAACGACTAAACTCGTTTTTTTAGAAACAGAGCTCGTCACCTTTGCACCTAAACTTTCTAATTTTACTTTTGCTTCTGAACGATTCAATCGTTCTAATTTTCCTGTTAAGACAACGGTCAATCCAGAAAGAACTGCGTTTGCTGCAACTTTTTCACCTAAGTAAGCTAGATTAAGCCCTGCTTCTTTCAATTCTCTCAGTAGAATCTGCGATCCTTCCTGAGCAAAATAACTAGTCAAACTTTCTGCAATCACCATTCCTAGACTATCCAGTGCAACAATTTCTTCTCTTTCTGCTTTTGCTAATTGTTCCAAATCATGAAAATGCTCTAACAAAATCTGACTCGCTTTGCTTCCAACATGGCGAATGCCCAACCCAAATAGTAATTTCTCTGCTGAATTTTCTTTAGAAGCTTGAATAGCAGAGTACAACTTGTTAGCTGATTTTTCCTTAACATTCTCCAATTGTAACAAATCTTCGACAGTCAAGTGGTAAATGCCAGCCACATCTTTCACCAATTCCTGAGCAAATAATTTCTCCACCACTGCTGGTCCAAGCCCTGTGATATTCATGGCATCACGGCTCGCGAAATGAATCAACCCCTCCTTAATTTGTGCAGGACAGCGCGGATTGATACAGCGCAAAGCCACCTCATCTTCAAAGTGAATCAGCTCGCTGTTGCAACTTGGACAGTTCGTTGGAATCTCTAGTTGCTCTTCTGATTGGCGCCTGTTTTCAACCACTCGCAAAACAGCTGGAATGATATCACCCGCCTTATAAACGATAACTGTATCGTCTTTACGAATATCTTTTTCAGCAATGTAATCGACATTGTGCAGAGTTGCTCGACTGACGGTTGTCCCTGCTAATTTCACAGGTGTAAGATTAGCGGTCGGTGTAACCACTCCAGTTCGCCCAACCGTCCAATCAACCGATAAAAGCTGTGCTTCTTTTTCTTCCGCCGGAAATTTATAAGCAATCGCCCATTTAGGAGCTTTCACGGTAAAACCGAGCTCTTCTTGAACAGATAAATCATTTACCTTGATGACAACACCGTCAATATCATAAGGCAATTGCGCACGTTCGTGATTGATTTGCTCTATAAATCGCCATACTTCATCCATCGAATATGCCAAAATATGCCGTTCATTTACGCTAAAGCCATTTTTAGATAACTTATTTAAAACAGCTTCTTGAGTTGACACATCTGTTGGACTGGCTTCTTGATAAAGAAAAGTTGCTAGATTTCGCTTGGCAACAATTGCAGTATCCAACTGACGCAGCGTTCCTGCCGCTGCATTTCTCGGATTTGCAAATTCTGGCTCTCCATTTTCTTGACGCAGTTGATTCACTGCGTCAAAAGAACTACGTGGCATGTAACATTCACCACGAACTGTCAAATTTACAGCAGTTGGCAAAGTTAGCGGAATATCTTTCACCCTTTTTAAATTTTCTGTGATATTTTCTCCGACGGAGCCATCTCCCCGAGTGGCTCCTGCAACCAAAATGCCATTTTCATACATAAGAGAAATGGAGAGACCGTCAATTTTTAACTCACACAGATAACTCACCTTTGGAAAATCTTTGCGAATCCGTACATCAAATGCCTCTAACTCTTCACGTGAAAAAGCATCCTGCAAACTATATAGCGGATACTGATGTTGGTATTTTTCAAACCCTTCTAAAACCTTACCACCCACGCGATGAGTTGGGCTATCGGCCTGAACGAGCTCTGGGTATTGCTGTTCTAAATCTAACAATTCATGATATAACCTATCATATTCACTATCCGATACGCTTGGATTATCAGTTGTATAATATTCATGCGCATATTGATTTAGTAGATTCACTAGTTCTAACATTCTGTCTTTCATATTTCTATTTTATCATAAAACATACGATTCTACAGGATTATTACTGTTAATATCATAAAAAATTTAGACATATCAAATAAAACAGCATAAAAACAATGATGTCTAAATATTATAAGTATTTACTAGCTAAAATCTGCTGTATTTTTACAAATAATTTAATGAATTTTTTTGGTTAAAAAGCTAGAGCTAGCCTACAACTTCAAAAATTATAAATTCAAAATTTAATTGATAAAAAAAGATAAAAGAAGTAAAATATATATAGTTCATTTTCTTTTAATAAAGAAATAATCCAAACAATGTAGAGGAGGAATCTTATTGTGAATATTACAATTGCAGGTGCAGGTGCAATGGGCAGCCGGTTTGGTCTCATGTTGCATCAAGCGGGTCATAAGGTCATTTTAGTAGATGGTTGGGCAGACCATGTAAAAGCTATCCAAAAAAATGGCTTGCAGGCTAATTTTAATGGCGAGGAGCTTGTTGCGAAATTGCCAATTTATCTTCAAAACGAAGTAGAACCAACTTTGTCCAGTGATTTAATCATTTTATTTACTAAAGCAATGCAGTTAGAAGCAATGCTAACAGACATTCAGCCATTGATAAAAGAGCACACAAATGTTCTTTGTTTATTGAATGGAATTGGACATGAAGAAATCATTGAAAAATATGTTCCAAAAGAGCATATCATGATCGGAAATACTATGTGGACAGCAGGTATGGAAGGACCAGGTCGAGTGAAGTTATTCGGAAACGGAACTGTTGCACTGAAGAATCTCGTTTCAGATTCAAAAGCTAAACAAGCAGCTGATCACATTGTAGAAATCTTAAATTCTGCTGGATTGAACGCACAGTATTCTGAAAATATCTTGCACGCCATTTATAAAAAAGCCTGTGTAAACGGGACAATGAATGGTTTATGCACTATTTTACTTTCTAATATGGCAGATTTTGGTGACACCACTCCCGCTCATACGATTGTTGAACGCATTGTCAGCGAATTTGCGGCGGTTGCAAAATATGAAAATGTCGATTTGAATGTTGAGGAAACTGTAGATTACATCGAAAAAAATTGCTACAATCGAGATACAATCGGATTACATCACCCATCAATGTATCAAGATTTGAACGAGCATAATCGTCTGACAGAAATTGATTATATCAACGGAGCTGTCGTTCGAAAAGGGCAAAAGTATGGTGTACAAACCCCATATTGCTCCTTCTTAACAGAATTGGTTCACTGCAAAGAACAAATATTAGGCGCTAAATAGTTTGGAACCAGAAAGGGAAATTAGATGGAAACACAAGTACAAGAAAAGATGACAGCAAAAATCTTTGTCAATAAAGTATTGTCGGGAACGGCATTAGGAGTTATTATTGGTTTAATTCCAAACGCTGTTTTATCAGCTATTTTAAAATATTTCAGCACCGTGCCAATTGCACAGACCATTATTCATATCGCTGTTATCTTCCAATTAGCTACACCATTGATTATCGGTGGGTTAATCGCTTTGCAATTTGGATTTAAACCCATGCAGATGATGGTCACTGCAGGAGCTGCTTTTGTAGCTTCAGGTGTCGTCACTTTCAATACTGAACTTGGAAAATATGTGGGAGCTGGCACAGGAGACCTAATTAACACCATGTTAACAGCAGCTATCGCAGTTGGCATGCTTATGTTAATCAAAGATCGATTTGGTTCAACAGCTGTGGTAGCTATGCCAATTGTCGTCGGGGTAGGTGTAGCCTTGATTGGCTTACTGCTCTTGCCATTTGTTAAACAAATTACAACTGGCATTGGAGTGGTTATCAATGAATTTACACACTTACAACCGCTATTGATGTCTATTTTAATTTGTTGTTCATTTGCCTTTATTATCATTTCTCCAATCTCAACCGTTGCCATTGGTTTAGCCATTCAATTAAATGGAATTTCAGCCGGAGCTTCAGCAATGGGCGTGGCAGCTACAGCCGTTGCTTTAGTTGTTCACTCTTGGAAAGTGAATAATTCAGGGGTGACTTTAGCTATTGCTTTGGGAGCTATGAAATTGATGATGCCAAACGTCTTTAAATATCCAATTATTTTAGTTCCGTGTTTGACAACAGCCGTTATATCCGCTATCCCGGTAGCTCTTTTCTCAGTCAGTGGAACAGCTCAATCAGCAGGTTTTGGTCTCGTAGGTTTGGTGGGACCATTAGCCTCTATTGATGCAGGATTAAATATAGCTTTAGCAGTTGTTGTATGGCTCATTGTTCCAATCCTTGCAGCTCTTGCAAGTAAAATTGTTTTTGAAAAAATCTTGAAACTATATGACTCTTCTGTTGTATTTAAATTCCAAGACTAATAAAAAATCTGTCGAAGATTCGACAGATTTTTTATTAGTCTGCTATTCAAAGCATTTATTTCCCCAAGTCAATCCGCTTATTTAGCTTGTCCATTAAAATTCCACCAATAATGAGTGAAACAAACTCTCCAATTGCCGTTGTAAACCATGTAAAAAGAAACGGGGCTTTCGCAACAAAATATAACTCTGCGGCAATTGTAATCATTGAAAATGAAAAGAAAATCGCAAAATAAAAGAAAGCTTTATTGATCAATCCGTTAAACAAATATTCGTTCATGTATTTTCTAAAGAAATACACACCCAAGCTCAAAAAGACCAAGGTTGATCCGCCACCAACAAAGACATCAATGATTCCAAAACTAAACAAATTAGCAATCATACAGCCCAGTGTGACCCCAATGATGTACTTGGGTTTATAAAAAGCCATAAAATTCATCATTTCAGAAATCCGAAATTGGTAGGCACCATAGCTAATAGCATTCAGGGGCGGTGTCATTGTTAGAGCGACATAAATCGCAGCAACGAGAGCAATCTGAGCCATATCGCGAATAGTAAATTTTTCCATGTTTTCTCCTTTGGCGGCTATAACCGCGTATAATATGCTTGGCGAAAGGAAACTAAGCGCCAAGGGCTGCATTGAGAACATTAATACAGCTTTTCAAGTATAGCACAATTTTAGAAATTATGATAGACTGAACGTATGAAAAAATGTATAAAATCTTTCTTTGACAATGAAATTTTATCTTACCTGTTTTTTGGATTGGCTACCACGATTGTTGCTATCATCACACGCATACTCTATTATGCATTGAGTAACAACGAACTATTGGCGACCGCCTTAGGAAATATCGCTGGTATCCTCTTTGCTTTTGTAACAAACGATACGATTGTTTTTAAACAAGAAAGAAAGGGTTGGTTCTCTCGTTTTATCAAGTTTGTTGTTGCGCGACTCTCTACCTTTTTATTGGATATGGGACTCACACTCGTTTTCGTTACTACTTTTCCTGCTATTATTGGTCAATTTGTCCACAATGACATTAAAACGGTCAACACTATTGAAACTTTGCTTGCTCAAATTATTATTATTGTGCTCAATTATGTTTTCAGTAAAATCTTTGTATTTAAAAATAAATCAAAGAAATAAAAAACAAACCTACTCAAAATGGTGGCTTGTTTTTAATCCCAAAGAGCTTTGAAGCTCTTTTTTATGTGATAAATTGTAAAATATAGTTCAACAAAAAATCTCATAGCGTTTCATTGGTGTAAACTGTAAGTAACCACACAAACAGAACCCGAGGAAAAACTATGAGCTACTCCCATCTTACCATAACCGACCGAATAAAGATAGAAACCTACTTGGAATTAGGTTTAAAACCTTGCCAAATTGCAAGTAAACTTGGCGTCCATAAGTCTACCATTTCAAGAGAGTTAAGACGATGTCAAAATGGTTATTCCGCAGTCTTAGCACAGGAACAGTACGACCACAGGGCTAAGCAAAAAGGTCGGAAGTCTTGTTTAACACCAAAGTTGAAAAAGGAAATTGAGAACGGTTTAAAATCCTCCTGGTCGCCTGAACAGATTTGTGGGCGCTATCAGCTTGAACAAAAGCCAATGGTAGCTTTTAAAACCATCTATAACTGGCTCTATGCTGGTTTGATTGATCTGGATTTAAGCGTCCTCCGTCGTAAAGGAAGAACTCGACAACCCAAAGAAACACGTGGGACATTTAGGATTGGCACGCCGATTGCCAAACGTCCTAAAGAGGTTCGGAATCGTGAAACTTTTGGCCACTGGGAGCTTGATACTGTAGTGTCTTCCAGAGGCAAAAGCAAGGGGTGTTTAGCGACTTTTCTAGAGCGAAAAACTCGTTTTTACTTAGCCTTCAAGATACCAGATAGAACAGCCAAAGCCATGTTTTCAGCTTCCGATCTACTTT
>NZ_CABHMZ010000007.1 GCF_902167705.1 Streptococcus constellatus
CCACGAAAATGTTTAGCTTACAGAACTGCTTATGAAGCTCTAGTGGATGAGTTAGAGTAAATGTTGCACTTATTCTTGCAATTTATCTATTGTAAAAACGGATTAAACATTTTTTCGTGAACAATGGTAGTTTGAGGACCATGTCCAGGGTAGACATCATAATTAGGTAAGGTCAGTAATTCTTTTTTGATGCCAGTAATGAGCTGCTCCAAGTTTCCAGTATAGAGGTCTGTACGACCGATTGTTTCACAGAACAAGGCATCACCTGTTAATACGAAGTGCTCGTTCGGAAAGATGATTGAAACGCCACCGATTGAATGTCCTGGTGTTGGTACGACATAAAAATAGAAATCATCTAGACTATAGGGACTATGATAGTCAAAAAAGACGTCGGCAGGTTGGAGAATGATGTTATCCATATCTTGATGGCGAGCTAATCCAGATAGATTATACTCCGGAGTGTAGAGCCAAGTTGCTTCGCTTTCAGCTACATAAACAGGAGGCTGGTGAAACTGCTGACGAACTAAATCAACACTCATAATATGATCGTAATGAGTATGGGTCAGCAAAACAGCTGTAATTGGTTTATTGATTTCTTGGATTTTTGCTGCAATTTTATCCCAGTCACTACCTGGATCAACTACGATAAGATGATGCTCATTTTCTAAATAATAAGTATTTTCGTATGCTTGAGAATTTAAAGTTTTATGAATCGTTATCATGAGAACTCCTTTCACTTCATAGTTTAGCAAAAAATATGGAAAATGACACAAAAGAAATATTGTATCAAGAGAAAAAATGAGACATCAAACGTGATACGAAATAGTTGGATTTATGGTATAATTTTTCTAGTATGACACAAGAAAAAAGAAAATATGCTGTGGTGGATTTAGAGGCGACGAGTGCCAGCAGCAACGCAAAGATTATTCAAGTCGGGATTGTGCTGATTGAAAATGGTCAGATTGTCAAAACTTATGAAACCGATGTGAATCCTCATGAAAAGTTAGATCCTCATATTCGCCAATTGACAGGATTGACAGATAAGCGATTGAGAAAGGCACCAGACTTTTCTCAAGTGGCTCGTGAGATTTATGAATTGATTGAAGATGCCATTTTTGTGGCGCATAATGTGAAATTTGATGCCAATCTACTGGCAGAAGCTCTCTTTTGGGAAGGATTTGAATTAGTGACTCCGAGGGTAGATACGGTAGAGCTTGCGCAAGTCTTTTTCCCAACATTTGAAAAATACAATCTAGGGATATTATGTGAACAGTTAGACATTCCTTTGAAACATGCGCATACAGCACTTGCGGATGCCTCAGCAACGGCTACATTATTTTTAAGAATACAAGAAAAAATTCAAAAACTTCCAAAAGAATTAGTGGAATATTTGTTAACTTTTTCGGATAGTTTGATTTATGAATCACGTTTGGCAATAGAAGATGCTTTTCATCAAATGTCGGACATACCTTGCCACGATTTGATGAAGTGGCAGGGAATTTTTCTTAGAAAAAGTAGAAAAAGTAAAAAAGCGAGAAAATTGTCCCAAAATTTTCAACATAATATTCATTTGCTGGATTTAGAAGAGCGAAAAGAACAAGATGAGTTTGCACATGATGTGGAACAGGCTTTGAAAGGTCAGCAACCAAGTTTTTTACAAGCTCAGACAGGTTTAGGCAAGACCTATGGTTACTTGCTTCCTGCTTTGGCACAAACGAGTAAGCAAATTCTGGTAACGGTTCCTACGAAAGTGTTGCAGGACCAGATTGTGGCAAATGAAGGACAAAAATTAGAAGAAATTTTTCATGCTTCTGTTCATAGCTTGAAAAGTCCTGCTAATTATTTAAAGCTTGACTTCTTTTATGACAGTTTGCAGCAGGTAGATGACAATCGTTTGGTCAATCGTTGCAAGATGTTGCTTTTAGTTTGGCTCACAGAAACAGAATCTGGTGATTTAGATGAAATTGGTCAACGGCATCGCTATCAGACCTATTTTCAACAGGTGCTTCATGATGGGAAATTAAGTAAAAAGTCCCTCTTTTGGGGTGCGGATTTTTGGCAAAAAGGTCAAGAAAAATCGAAACGCAGCCGTGTGTTAGTGACCAATCATGCTTATTTTTTGACGCGGCTAGAAGATGATAAATCTATGGTGGAGAATCGACTTTTGATTGTGGACGAGGCTCAAAAATTGTTTTTAGCTTTAGAAAATCTCTCTCGAAAATCGCTCAATATGACAAAATGCTTGCAGCAGATTCAATCAGAACTTGAAACAACAGATACCATTTTGAAACGTCGTTTATTAGAAGATATTCAATTTGAGCTAGCTCATGCGGTGGAACAATTCCAACACTATAAGAAAAATGAGTTAACAAAAGAAACCTGTTTCAAACTCCGACAAGATTTGTCAGAGTTAGCTCAAAGCTCTCTTGCTGACTTACACGCTATTTTTGCTACAAAATATGACCAGTTCTGGTTAAAAGAAGAGCAGTTTGATGACTATCGAGTGACGATGTTGGAAGCCGCTTGCCTAGAAGTGCTAGATTTTCGAGCCTTGCTGCCTGAAGAAGTGCAAGTCTTGTTCGTTTCAGCCACGCTTGAAATCAGTAAAAAAGTGCATTTAGCGCATTTACTTGGTTTTGAAAATGCACCATTTTATCAATTACCACAAAAGCAGAAACATCAGCAGAAAATATGGCTGGATAAGGATTTTCCAAACGTTGTAGACTTGGATGTGGATACTTATGCAGAATTGATTGTCAAATGGGTTCATAAGTTAGCTACTCAAGAAGTTCCACTTCTCGTTTTATTTACGTCGAAGGCGTTATTGTTAGCTGTTTCAGAACGCTTGCGCCTGCCTCATTTAGCACAGTACAAGAATGGTGAAGCGGCTAATATTAAACGACGCTTTGACAGAGGGGAAACGAGTATTTTACTAGGATCTGGTAGCTTTTGGGAGGGGACAGATTTTTCTAGTCAGAAGCAAATGATTGAAGTCATTACGCGGATCCCTTTTGACAATCCGAGTGATTTCTTTACGCAGAAGCTCAATCGCAAATTGCGACAAGAAGGTAAGAATCCTTTTTATGATTATAGCTTGCCTGTTGCGATTTTACGGATAAAACAGGCTTTGGGACGTACAATTCGACATCAAGAGCAGCAGTCAGCAGTCGTTATTTTAGACAATCGCATATTAACCAAACGTTACGGACGTCAAATTCAGACAGCTTTGGAAAAAATTGCTCCAATATCCGTCACCGGTATGAAAAAAATTCCAAAAGAAATTGAGCAATTTTTGAGGAAGGAAACGATGTAATTTTGCCCATTAGAAAACTCAGTTCAAAAGTGGACTGAGTTTTTTGTTAAAAATGGTAATTTTCTCCGCTGCTAGTTTTAAATTTTGTTATAATAGAAACACAAAGAAAGAAGGTTCGATATGTATCAAAAATATCTTCCAGGGATTGGCTTTGCTTTTGTACTAGCAGCAGTAGCTACTGTCTTGGGAAATTTCTTCCCCTTGATTGATTCTAGTGTTTTTGCCATTCTTTTGGGAATTTTAGCCAATAATCTTTTTCAGATAAAGAAGACTTATCATGCTGGTCTAGCTTATTCAGGTAAGAAATTGCTACAATATTCTATTATTTTGTTGGGCTTTAGCATGTCCATTGGCCGTGTCTCTGCTACGGGTATCTCCTCTTTGAAAATTAGTATTTTGACTATTTTGATTGCCTTTCTTTCAGCTTATGTGGTAGGACGTCTGTTAGGAATGGGCAAAATTTTAACCACTTTAATTGGATTTGGAACGGCTATTTGCGGTGGTTCTGCTATTGCAGCAGCTTCGCCGATTTTAGAAGCAAAAGATGAAGAGATTGCTTTATCTATTTCAACAATTTTCTTCTTTAATATTTTAGCAGTCTTTATTTTCCCTTTTTTGGGACATCTCATGCACATGAATGATGCAACGTTTGGAACTTGGGCAGGGACAGCTATCAATGATATGTCGTCTGTTGTAGCGGCAGGCTATACCTACAGCCAGTCTGCTGGAGATTTGGCAACGATTGTCAAACTAAGTCGTGCTTTAATGATTGTACCAGCTTGCCTCATCTTTGCAGGAGTTCGATATGTACGCTCACAAAGCAGTCATCAAAAAGTCGATTTAAAGAAAATTTTTCCGTGGTTTATTTTGTGGTTTGTCGTGGCGTCCATTGTTACTAGTGTTGGGATTTTTCCAAGTTCGCTCGTTCCTGTAACGAAGTTTTTGTCACAGTGGCTCATGGCAATGGCTCTTGCTGGAATTGGTGCGAGAGTATCCTTAGGGCAATTTAGAAAAGCGGGTGCAGCACCGCTTTTGACAGGAGCCTTTACTTGGTTTTCAGTTGCTGTGTCTAGCTTGATTATTCAATACTTTTTCTCATAAAAGCTTTTGATGTTTATTACGTACATTGGAGGAGATATGCCTTATCAAAAACGCTCGATTGATTCACGAGTGGATTATAGTTTAATATTACCGGTATTTTGTTTGCTTCTTATCGGCGTTGTAGCCATTTATATCGCTGTTAGTCATGATTATCCAAAAAACGTTTGGCCAATTGTAGGGCAGCAGATTGCTTGGATTGCTCTGGGAACAGTCATCAGTCTGGTTATCATGCTATTTAATACAAAATTTCTTTGGCAAATCACGCCATACTTATATGTGTTCGGATTGGCATTGATGGTGCTACCACTTATTTTTTATAGTTCAGAATTAGTTGCTTCGACAGGGGCGAAAAACTGGGTGACTATAGGACATGTCACCTTGTTTCAACCGTCTGAATTCATGAAAATTTCTTATATTCTCATGCTGTCGCGAGCCGTTGTTAATTTTTTACAGCGTTATAAAGATAGAGAGCGAACGGTTCAATTGGACTTCTTCCTGATTTTTGAACTAGCCCTTTATACCTTACCCGTTCTGATTTTGTTGGCATTGCAGAGTGACTTAGGGACAGCTTTAGTCTTTATCGCAATCTTTTCAGGAATTGTCCTTTTATCAGGTGTATCTTGGAAAATTATTGTACCAGTTGTTTTGACCGTTCTGGTTGTAGGTGGCGGCTTTTTACTCATCTTCATTTCAAAAGATGGGCGAGCTTTTTTGCACCAAATTGGGATGCCAACTTATCAGATCAACCGCATTTTGGCTTGGTTGAATCCGTTTGATTACGCTCAAACCACTACTTATCAACAGGCACAAGGTCAAATAGCAATTGGCAGCGGTGGTCTATTGGGGCAAGGGTTTAATGTATCCAATCTATTGGTTCCTGTGCGTGAAAGCGATATGATTTTTACGGTTATTGCAGAAGATTTTGGCTTTGTCGGCGCAACAGTTGTGATTGCCTTGTATCTGCTCTTGATTTATCGTATGCTAAAAATTACGCTGAAATCAAATAATCAGTTTTATACATATATTTCAACTGGTTTTATCATGATGTTGCTCTTTCATATTTTTGAAAATATCGGAGCAGTAACAGGGATTTTGCCTTTGACAGGGATTCCACTTCCATTCATCTCTCAAGGTGGATCATCCATTATTAGTAATTTAATCGGTGTAGGACTCTTGCTTTCTATGAGCTATCAAAATAATCTATCAGATGAAAAACGCTCACATTATCCTACAAGGCGTAAAAAAGTAGTATTAAAACAATTAAAATAAAGGAGAAGAAGTATGACAAAAGTAGCTGTTATGTTAGCCAATGGTTTTGAAGAAATTGAAGCATTGACGGTTGTGGATGTTCTGCGTCGTGCTGGCATTACTTGCGAGATGATTGGCTTTGAAGAGATTGTAACGGGTTCTCATGGTATTTCAGTTCAAGCAGATAAAGTTTGGGCTGGAAAGTTAGAGGATTATGACTTGGTGGTACTGCCAGGAGGAATGCCTGGGGCGACAAATTTGCGAGATGATGATCGTTTGATGTCAGCTCTACAAAAGATGCAAGAAGAAGGTAAGTGGATAGCAGCCATTTGCGCAGCACCGATTGCACTCAATCGTGCAGGTGTTTTAAAGGACAAACAGTTTACCTGCTATGACGGTATCGAATCAGATATTGACTCTGGTACTTATATCAAACAAACCGTCGTTGTTGACGAGAAAGTGATTACTAGCCGAGGGCCTGCAACTGCTTTAGCTTTTGCTTATGAGTTGGTTCATCAGTTAGGTGGAGATAGTGAGCGGCTTGCAACAGCGATGCTTTACAATGATGTTTATGGCGATTGATCTTCTGTGATACTAAAACTTATTTGGAATGATCCAAGTAAGTTTTTTTATGGGAATTCATATCTAAAATAAGCACTCCTATCCCTTTTTACCGCCATTTTTTACAAAAATATGTTATAATAAAGGGTATGGATTATCAAGATTATATTTGGGATTTAGGGGGGACTCTCCTCGATAATTACGAGACTTCAACGGCTGCCTTTGTAGAAACATTAGCTGATTTTGGAATTCAAGCTGCCCATGATGATGTTTATAAGGCGCTGAAGATTTCCACCCCCTATGCAATTGCTCAGTTTGCGCCCAACATCCCTGTATTTTTACAAACTTATAAAGCGAATGAAGCAAGAGAATTAGCACATCCTGTCTTATTTGAGGGAGCCTCGGAGTTGCTTAAGAAGATTATTGCACAAGGAGGGCGTAATTTTCTGATTTCTCATCGGAATGATCAGGTTTTAGAGATTCTTGAAAAAACAGAGATTTTGGCGGATTTTACGGAAGTGGTGACTTCTAGTAGTGGCTTTAAAAGAAAGCCAAATCCTGAGTCAATGCTTTACTTAAAAGATAAGTATCAGATTGAGAACGGTTTAGTTATTGGAGATCGCTCAATTGACACAGAAGCTGGTCAAGCGGCTGGTTTTGCCACCTATCTCTTTGATAATATGGAAAATCTCAAGCAATTTATAAAAATATAGAAAAGGAATCGTATGTCAGAAGAAAATAAAGAAATGCAAGCGCAGGATTATGATGCTAGTCAAATTCAGGTGCTAGAAGGTTTAGAAGCTGTCCGTATGCGTCCGGGAATGTATATTGGCTCAACTTCAAAAGAAGGACTTCACCACCTTGTTTGGGAAATCGTAGACAACTCAATTGATGAGGCACTAGCTGGTTTTGCTACACATATTCAAGTATTTATAGAAAAAGACAATTCGATTACAGTTGTTGATGACGGTCGTGGAATACCCGTGGATATTCAAGAAAAAACGGGTCGTCCTGCTGTGGAAACGGTCTTTACCATTCTTCATGCTGGAGGAAAGTTCGGCGGTGGCGGGTACAAGGTGTCTGGAGGATTGCATGGTGTCGGATCTTCCGTTGTTAATGCTCTTTCTACTCAGCTTGATGTTCGGGTTTACAAGAACGGTCAGATTCATTTTCAAGAATACCGTCGCGGGCATGTCGTAGCGGATTTAGAGATTATCGGTGAAACAGATCGAACAGGAACAACTGTTCATTTTACACCAGACCCAGAAATCTTCACAGAAACGGTTGAATTTGATTTTGAAAAATTAAATAAACGGGTGCAAGAACTAGCATTTTTGAATCGTGGTCTGCGGATTTCTATTACGGATAAACGCGAAGGTTTAGAACAAACAAAAGATTACCACTATGAAGGTGGGATTGCCAGCTACGTCCAATACATCAACGAAAATAAAGATGTTATCTTTGAAAATCCGATTTACACAGACGGGGAAATGGAAGATATTACTGTTGAAGTAGCTATGCAGTATACAACAGGCTATCATGAAACAGTTATGAGTTTTGCAAATAATATCCACACTCACGAGGGTGGAACTCATGAACAAGGATTCCGTACGGCACTCACACGTGTCATCAATGACTATGCTAAGAAGAACAAACTTTTAAAAGAAAATGAAGATAACCTGACTGGTGAAGATGTCCGTGAAGGACTGACAGCGGTCATTTCTGTCAAACACCCTAATCCTCAATTTGAAGGACAAACAAAGACAAAGTTGGGCAATAGCGAAGTTGTTAAAATAACCAATCGTCTCTTTAGCGAAGCTTTTTCAGATTTCCTTTTGGAAAATCCTGCGGTTGCTAAGAAAATCGTTGAAAAGGGAATTTTGGCGTCCAAAGCTCGGATTGCAGCGAAGCGTGCGCGTGAAGTGACTCGCAAGAAATCAGGTCTTGAAATTTCAAATCTACCTGGTAAATTGGCAGACTGCTCTTCTAACGATCCACATGAAACAGAATTGTTTATCGTGGAAGGAGATTCAGCAGGTGGTTCAGCCAAGTCTGGACGAAATCGGGAGTTTCAGGCTATCTTGCCAATTCGAGGTAAGATTTTAAATGTTGAAAAAGCCAGCATGGATAAAATTTTAGCAAATGAAGAAATTCGTAGCCTCTTTACTGCAATGGGAACGGGCTTTGGAGCGGATTTTGATGTGAGCAAGGCTCGCTACCAAAAATTAGTCATTATGACCGATGCTGACGTTGATGGAGCACATATCCGAACTCTTCTGTTGACGTTGATTTATCGTTATATGAAGCCTGTTTTAGAAGCAGGTTACGTCTATATTGCTCAACCGCCTATTTATGGTGTGAAAGTCGGCAGCGAAGTGAAAGAATATATCCAACCCGGAGCCAATCAAGAAGAGGAGCTACAGTTGGCATTGGAGCGTTATTCTGAAGGTCGTTCCAAACCAAGTATTCAGCGTTATAAAGGTTTAGGCGAAATGGATGACCACCAACTTTGGGAAACAACGATGAACCCAGAACACCGCTTAATGGCGCGTGTTTCAGTAGATGATGCAGCAGAAGCAGATAAGATTTTTGACATGCTGATGGGTGACCGTGTAGAACCCCGTCGTGAATTTATTGAAGAAAATGCCGTTTATAGTACATTAGACGTTTAAAAAAATCTGAAAAAATTCACATTTACCAGTAAAATTATGATATAATAATCATGATTATTTTCAAGTAATATTTTGAAGGAGTTTTACATGTCTAACGGACTAATCATACTAATTATAGTGATAGCAGTTCTCTTAATTGTTGCTTATATAGCTGCTGTCTTATTAAGAAAAAGAAATGATGCTTTACTTGCTAAGTTAGAAGATCGCAAAGAAGAACTTTATAATCTTCCTGTAAATGATGAAGTAGAAGCAGTTAAAAACATGCATTTGATCGGACAAAGTCAAGTGGCTTTTCGTGAATGGAATCAAAAATGGGTTGATCTTTCTTTGAATTCCTTTGCTGATATTGAAAACAACCTTTTTGAGACAGAAGGTTACAATAATTCATTTCGATTTTTAAAAGCAAAGCATGGCATTGATAAAATTGAGAGCCAAATTGACTTGATTGAAGAAGATATTACTGCTATCCGTAATGCACTTGCTGAATTAGAAAAGCAAGAGTCTAAAAATAGCGGTCGTGTCTTGCATGCTTTGGATTTATTTGAAAAGTTGCAAGTGTCAGTTGCGAATGATACAGAAAGTTATGGCTCGGCGCTTCCTGAGATTGAAAAGCAATTAGAAAAAATTCAATCTGAATTCTCTCAATTTGTAACCTTGAATTCATCAGGAGACCCTGTTGAAGCAGCAGAAATTTTGGATAAAACAGAGGATCACATCCTTGCTTTGACGCATATCGTTGAAAAAATTCCAACGCTTGTATTAGAATTAGTGGAAAAATTGCCAGAGCAATTAGAAGATTTGGAATCTGGTCATCGCAAATTACTGGAGTCAGGGTATCACTTCATTGAAACTGATATTGAATCTCGTTTCCAACAACTACATACTAGTTTGAAACGGAACAGTGAAAACATTGCCAGTTTGGAATTGGATAATGCGCAATATGAAAATACGCAAATCCAAGAAGAAATGGATGCTTTATATGACATGTTCAACCGTGAAATCAAGTCACATAAAGTGGTTGTCAAATTAGTCAATAGTTTACCAGGTTATTTGGGTCATACAAAAGAAAACAATCAAAATCTTTTGACAGAGATTGCCCGCCTTTCAAAATTATATCTATTAACGGAAAGCGATACGAATCATGTTCGTCGACTTCAAAGTGAACTTTCTAGTTTAGATGATGTTGTTTTAGAAGCGATTGAAGATTCTTCAGAAAGAAAACAAGCTTATTCTGTTCTTCAAGAAAATCTTGAAACTATTCAAAAACGAGTGAAAGAAATTGAAGATGAGCAGTTGGTACTGAGTGAAAAATTGGCTAAAATTGAAAAAGATGATGCCAATGCTCGACAAAAAGTTAATATTTATATCAATAAATTGCATACGATTAAGCGTTATATGGAAAAGCGCAATTTGCCGGGTATTCCACGGAGTTTTTTGACCACTTTCTTTACTGCAAGTGATAACACAGAAAGCTTAGTAGCAGAATTAGAACAGTATCGTGTCAATATTGAATCAGTAAATCGTATGTTGGAAATTTTGACCAATGATATGAATGAACTTGAAAATGAAACCTATCGAATTGTTGAAAATGCAACATTGACAGAACAATTATTGCAGTATTCAAATCGTTATCGTTCATTTGATGAAGGGGTACAAACTGCCTTCAACCGTGCATTAGAAATTTTTGAGAATGATTTTGATTATCAAGCTTCATTTGAAGAAATCTCACAAGCATTGGATGTAGTAGAACCCGGTGTAACCAATCGTTTTGTTACATCGTATGAAAAAACACGAGAAAATATCCGATTTTAAACTAAAACAATAAAGAAAGAGGCTGGGCAAAAAGTGTCCCAGCTTCTATCAGATTTAGTAATAAACGAATAACGCAGTAGGTGATTGGGCTCTTCATTCGCTGTTCAAGCTCGGAAGAGCACCTAATCACCCTTGCGGGGGGTGGGAATACGAACTAAAAATTTTCGATTTTTAGTTCTGTCCCACTCCCTTTTTGTTATGTTCCTTTCATCAATATCAATATTGTGATGTTCGGCGTGAAATTGGAGATGAAAGCAGACGGTCGTGCTCCCTAATGCAATTACTTGCAAACGGATATAATCTAGGAAGATGACCATATAAGACAACAAAAAATCCCAATCATAGACGATTGGGATTAGTGTCTTAAGAAGAGATTAATGAGTAAAAGCAACACAAACGCCTTCTGGGACAAAGAAATCATGTGATAATTCTGTTAATTTTCCTGTTTCTGGGTCACGTTTAAAGACCGTCGCATTGTCTGAATCCTGATGAACTGCAATAATGTACTGTTGATCTGGCGTGATATTAAAATCACGCGGATTTTTCCCGTTAGTTGGAACAATTTCTACGAGTTCAAGAGTTCCATCTTCTGCTACCTTGTAAACAGCGATTGAATTATGCCCGCGGTTAGATCCATAAAGAAAACGACCGTCAGCAGATAGGCGAATAGCAGCTGTTCCATTAAATTCTGAAAAATCTTCTGGTAAAGTGGAGATGATTTGCAGGCGTTCAAATTGACCATCACCATCATAAATTAACACTTCAATAGTGGAGTTTAATTCACAAATGAGATATGCAATTTTGTGGTGAGGGTGAAAAACGATATGACGTGGACCGGCACCAGCTGTCGCATGATAGGTTTCTAATCGATTTAGATGGCCATAATCACTAACTTCGTATGTCACAACTTCGTCAGTTCCTAAATCGCACGTAACCAGATACTTATCAGGTGTTAAATCTGCAAAGTGCACGTGAGCAGCCGCTTGATTTTCATGAGGACCATAGCCGATATGAACATCAGAATCAACTAATTTTAAACTGCCGTTTTCTTGTCGTCTATAAACCAAGACTTGTCCTTTATGATAGTTTGCTCCGTAAACAAGACTTCTTGCTTCATCTACACTTACATAGCATAGGGGAGCACCTTCTGCCACAACATGATTGAGCAATTGTCTGGCTTTATTAAAAGCTGCAATGCCTCCTTCACCGTGTTCAGCTCCAACGGAATACAGGTAATGCTGCTTATCAAAAGCTAAATAAGTAGGATTTGGCTCTTTTGCAACAAGTGTCAAATTTGCTAGTTCACCTGTGCTAGTATCAAAATCAGCCTTGTAAATTCCTTCAGAGCTACGACGTGTATAAGTTCCAAAATAAACTGTTTGAGTCATCATTCACCTCGAAAAATTTGATACTTTTATTATAACACAAAAAGAGATGAAATGGTTTTCACAAATGAAAGTGTCTTTTGGTTTTATGACTGAAAAAATAGATAAAAAATAGATTCGGGATAGAAAGGGAACAGATAACTTTGTTACAATAAAATAGATTTATAGAAGCAGAATAGAGCTTTCTAAATGATAAAGAAGTTCGTTGAAATGGCTGTGTTATAAAGTTTTTAAGCTATCAGAAGAGACTAAGGAACATTGTCTTAACTTCTAAAAAATGTTTAGATTTTTTGAAGAAAGTTTTGTATTATATCACGAAGTTCAATCTTTGTAAGTTCTCTATTTTGTTGTATAATAAAAGTAATCTTTACACGGATTATTAGTCGTTTTATATTTATATTTTTAAGGAGTAAAAAATGCATAAGATTTTAGTAGTAGAAGATGACACTACCATCAATCAAGTGATTTGTGAGTTTTTAAAAGAAAACCATTATGAAGTGACACCTGTGTTTGACGGTGCAGAAGCTTTGCATGCCTTTGAAGAAAAATCGTTTGACCTCATCATTTTGGATGTCATGTTACCTTCGATGAGCGGCCTGGATGTGTTAAAAGAAATCCGCAAAACATCGCAGGTGCCAATTATGATGTTAACTGCACTAGATGATGAATATACTCAATTGGTTAGTTTTAATCATTTGATTAGCGACTATGTTACCAAGCCATTTTCACCACTTATTTTGATGAAACGGATTGAAAATATTTTCCGTAGTACAGTAACAGAATCTGAAATTCTTGTTGGGGACTTGCGTGTATCAATTGATGATTGTACAGTTTATTGGCAAGAAGAAAAAATGTCTCCAACAAAGAAAGAATATGAAATTATCCAAGCTCTAGCTAAAAGAAAGAATCATTTGGTGACGCGAGATCAATTGATGAATACAATCTGGGGCTATAGTGAATTGGATAGTCGTGTTTTGGACAACCATGTGAAAAATATTCGGAAAAAAATTCCCGGAATTCCTCTTAAAACTATTACCGGTATGGGTTATCAACTTGGGGACGAAGAAGAGTGAGAATTGCTAAAAAGCATTTCCTTTTGACAGGAACGATTATTTTTATTGTCGTAACAACGGTTCTAGCAACACTTTATTTTGTGATGCCTGTTTATTATGAGCAAGTCAAGCATCGAGAGGCAAAAAGTGAGTTTCTTCAAATTGCTCAGCAGGTTCAAGGAAAGCCGTCAGATGACATAGGAAAGCTTTTGAGTGACTACAATCGAAAAAATACACGAGTTTGGTTTAGTGTATTAGATAAAAATGGGAAGCTCATTTATCCGAACATTGATCTAGCTAACGGAAGAGTAGAATTTCAGCTAACGATTTTGCCTTCGGACATGAGCTTGAATAACCAAACTAAAAGCATGAGTCGGACGATAAGAACAGCGGAAGGTACGGCATTGATCTTACGTGGGGAATATTCTCTTCAACCAATATCAGATGCTAATTATGTGCTGTTAAGTCTCTATCCCTATATTTTATTCTTTTCTTTAGCCTTAGGTGGTATGGCGGCTTTTCTTTACAGTCGATTTGCAACCAAACGCATTACAGATATTTCAGAGAGTACGCGCAAGATGGCAACTCTTTCTCCAGATGTAATTTGTCCTGTCAAAGGACGTGATGAAATTTCTAATCTCGCTCAAGATATTAACAGTCTTTATCAAAATCTTTTGACAAGCATTGAAGCTTTGCGGCTGGAAAATGAAAAAGTGGCTGAAAGCGAGCGTGAGAAAGCAGAGTTTCTTCGCATGACTTCTCATGAGCTGAAAACACCTATCACGAGCATGATGGGGATTGTTGATGGAATGATCTATGGAGTTGGCGACTTCAAGGATAAAGATAAATACCTCCAAAAATGCCGTGAAATTTTAGAAGAACAATCTAAACTTGTGCAATCCATTTTGGCAATTTCTAAGATTGAAATGCGAATAGAAGCTGAGGAAGAGGACTTTTCACTCAAGCAGCTTTTGGAGGAAAATTTAAGTACTTATAAGATGTTGGCTGATATGAAAGGCTACAGATTTACGGTGAGTTTAGCAGAATTTCAGGTTCATGGCAACAAGACTTATTTGCTAAAAGCGATTAAAAATTTATTGGACAATGCTTTTCATTATGCATTAGCTGGTGGGGAAATTCTTTTAACGATTCAAAATGGTCAGTTAATGATTGAAAATGATGCGGAACATGTATTGGATGAACAGCAAATCCAGCAAATCTTTCAACCATTTTACCGTCCAGATTACAGTCGCAATCGTAAAGACGGTGGAACAGGTCTGGGACTCTTTATTGTTCAACAAATTTTGGAGAAACACAACTTGCGTTATCGCTTCGAGTCAGTTGATGGTAAACGAATGCGTTTTACAATTTTTTTCTCAGATGAAGAAGGCTAAAAGTGGGAGTGGAACAGAACTAAATGAAATAAAAATTTAGTTCTTTTTCTTCTCGCAAAGTTGCTAACCGTTTTTTAGACTGTTGAGGTGGTGAATGAAGAAAACGAAGTTTTCGTTAAAAGTTCTCTTCCAGTCTTGAAAAGCGAACCGCCTTGCAAGCTCTATCCGCTACCAGCATTGATAGCTTTGGTTATCATGTCAGATAAGTGACTTGCTTCGCAAGCTCTATCCGCAACCACATGAGTAATCAGCTATTGCGTCGTTGGTTTATTACAATAGTATGCTTTGAGGTTGGGAATGTTTGTCCTAGCCTCGCTTTTTATATTTGACTCGGGCGCAAGGAGGAAATTCACAAAGGGTCACTCTTTCTTCAAGAAATTTTCAGTGAAAAATGCTACAATGAGATAAATAAAGAAAAGGATGTCTGTATGGAACATAAAAAGAAGGATTTTAGTCTATCATGGTTTTTTCGGTGGTTTTTAGACAATAAAGCAATCACCGTTTTTTTGGTAACATTATTGTTGGGATTGAATATTTTTGTATTAAGCAAAATTAGTTTCATTTTCATTCCTGTTCTAGAATTTATCGGGGTTATTATGCTACCGGTTATTTTAGCAGGGCTTTTGTATTATCTATTAAATCCGATTGTGGATTTTATGGAAAAGCATAAAATCAATCGCGTGGTCGCGATTACGACTGTTTTTATTTTGATTGCTTTGCTCTTGATTTGGGGATTGGCTGTGGCAATTCCAAGTTTGCAACATCAGATAGTTAGTTTTGCAAAGAATTTACCAGCTAATTTGCAAAAGTCGAATAAAATAATTCAGGATTTTTTGGAAAATCGAATTTCTGATGATGTCAAACCTCAATTAGAAGAGATTGTGAATAATTTTTCAGCTCAAGTGACGACTTGGGCAAGTAATTTTTCATCGAAAGCAGTGAATTGGGTAAGCACATTGATTAGTACGGCTTCGCAAGTGATTGTAGCCATTATCATCATGCCTTTTATCCTTTTTTACCTTTTGCGAGATGGGAAAAATTTGAAATCTTATTTGACAAAATTCATGCCAACTAAGTTTCGTGAGCCTGTTGGGCAAATTTTGACAGACGTCAATACACAGCTTGCTAACTATGTTCGTGGTCAAGTGACCGTTGCGATTATCGTAGCGATGATGTTTATCCTTTTCTTTAAGATAATCGGTCTTCGTTATGCAGTAACGCTTGGGGTGACGGCAGGGATTTTAAATTTGATTCCTTATTTGGGAAGTTTTTTGGCTATGTTGCCGGCTCTTGTTTTAGGTTTGATTGCTGGGCCAATTATGCTCTTGAAAGTCATCGTGGTCTTTATTGTAGAGCAAACTATTGAAGGAAGGTTTGTGTCACCATTGATTCTCGGTAGCCAATTGAATATCCACCCAATCAATGTCCTTTTTGTCCTTTTGACAGCGGGATCTATGTTTGGTATCTGGGGTGTTTTGCTGGGAATTCCCGTTTATGCATCTGCAAAAGTTGTAATTGCTGCTATTTTTAATTGGTATAAGAAAGTCAGCGGCTTGTATGAAGAAGAATTAGTAGATGAAACAGGAGAAGAAATTGAACAACAGTGAGAAAATGGTTGCTTCTTTGCAAAAGCAGGATTTGGCGCATGCCAATAAATATTTTGAAAGAACTCTAACAAATGATACAGAAGAAGAATTACTTGAATTAGCCGACTACTTAGAAAGTATCGGCTTTTTCCCTCAAGCGAAGCGAATTTATGAAAAATTGGCTCCTCACTATCCAGAAGCCTATATTAGTTTGGCGCAGATTGCTAGTGAAGATGGACAAGCGGAAGAGGCGTTTGCTTATCTGGAGGAAATTACTTCTGATAGTGATTGGTATGTGACAGCACTCTTGGTTAAAGCCGATCTTTACCAAATGGAAGGTTTACCAGATGTTGCAAGGGAAAAATTAGCTGAGGCAAAGCAATTGTCTGACGAGCCATTAGTGACTTTTGGTTTGGCTGAAATAGATTTTGAATTGGGAAATTTTAATCAAGCTATTAAAGAGTATGCTAGTTTAGACAATCGCATGATTTATGAGCAGACGGGTGTTTCTACTTATCAGCGGATTGGCGTTTCCTATGCAAGTTTGGGGAAATTTGAAGCAGCGATTGAGTTTTTAGAAAAGGCTTTAGAGATAGAATATGATGATGCTGTAGCCTTTGAATTAGCGACTATTTTGTATGACCAGAAAGAATATCAAAAAGCCAATCTATACTTTAAGCAAATTGATGCGATTTCGCCGGAATTTGAAGGTTATGAGTATGGTTATGCTTTGTCGCTTCATGCAGAACATCAGGCAGAAGAGGCATTGCGCCTTACGCAGCAGGGCTTGTCGAAAAATCCATTTGATATACGTCTTTTGCTGCTAGCTTCGCAGCTTTCTTATGAGTTGCACGATGAGCAAAAGGCAGAAGAATATTTGCTGCAAGCGCAAGAGAATGCTGAAGATGAAGAAGAAATCGTACTGCGTTTGACAAATCTTTATGTGCAGCAAGAGCGTTTTGAAGAAGTTCTGGACTTTGAAGAGCGAGATGTAGACAATGTTCTGACTAAATGGAATATTGCGCGTGCCTATCAGGCTTTGGAGCATACAACAGCAGCTCTGGAGCGCTATCGTCTCTTGCTCTCGGATTTAAAGGAAAATCCAGAATTTTTAGAGCAATATATCTATTTGCTTCGTGAAATGGGTGAATTTGAAGAAGCAAAACGTCAAGCAGAGCAGTATCTTCGCCTCGTTCCAGATGACGGTATCATGCAGGAATTGTATGATAGTTTGTAAAAAGAGTAACAAGCACAATCCTATAAGCCACATAGGAATTATGATATAATGATGAGCGTGATATTCAGGAAGGACGAAGAAAATGACTGAAAAATTTGGTGCAGATTTAATTGTGGATAGTTTAATCAATCACAAGGTGGATTATGTATTTGGGATTCCCGGTGCAAAGATTGACCGTGTATTTGATACCTTAGAGGACAAAGGTCCACAACTTATCGTTGCTCGTCATGAACAAAATGCTGCTTTTATGGCGCAAGGAATTGGGCGGATTACAGGGGAGCCGGGTGTCGTGATTGCAACGAGCGGGCCAGGCGCTTCAAACTTAGCAACGGGCTTGGTTACTGCGACCGCAGAGGGTGACCCAGTACTGGCTTTAGCTGGTCAGGTCAAACGCGCTGACCTGCTCAAACGCGCTCACCAGTCTATGGACAATGCTGCGCTGTTTAAGCCGATTACCAAGTATTCGGTCGAAGTGCAAGACGGAAATACTCTTTCAGAAATCATTGCCAATGCTTATCGTCATGCTAAGTCAGGAATGCCGGGGGCAAGTTTCATTTCCATTCCGCAGGATGTGGTGGATAGTCAGGTGCAAGTCAAAGCTATTAAACCGTTGACGGATCCGCAGTTGGGTTCTAGCTCGGTGGCTGACATCAACTACCTGGCGCAAGCGATTAAAAACGCTGTGTTGCCAGTTCTGCTCTTGGGGAATGGCGCTTCAAGTGCTAAAGTAACGGCTTCTATTCGTCAGTTGTTGGAGCAAGTACAGTTACCTGTTGTGGAAACTTTCCAAGGTGCTGGGATTGTTTCACGTGATTTGGAAGAAGCTACTTTCTTTGGGCGTGTCGGGCTGTTTCGCAATCAGCCGGGTGACATGCTCCTGAAAAAATCTGACCTAGTCATCGCTATCGGCTATGATCCGATTGAGTATGAAGCGCGCAATTGGAATGCGGAAATTTCTGCCCGCGTTATCGTGATTGATGTAGAACCAGCAGAGATTGATACTTACTTTCAACCGGAGCGTGAGCTGATTGGAGATATTGCAAATACTTTGGATTTATTGCTGCCCGCGATTAACGGCTATCAATTACCAGAAGGCTCACGGGAATATCTGCAAGTGCTGCGCGATAAAATGGATGGTGATGTGAAATTCGACCGTAGCCAAACCGAAAAAGGTCGCCTGCACCCGCTGGATATTGTCGAAGTCTTGCAGGAAAATACGACAGACGATATGACAGTTACTGTCGACGTGGGTACGCATTACATTTGGATGGCGCGTTATTTCAAGAGTTATGAACCACGGCACTTGCTCTTTTCAAACGGGATGCAAACGCTAGGTGTAGCATTGCCTTGGGCAATCTCAGCAGCCTTGGTTCGTCCCAACACAAAGATTATTTCTGTATCTGGCGACGGGGGCTTCCTCTTTTCAGCTCAGGAGTTAGAGACAGCGGTTCGCCTGCACTTGCCAATTGTTCATCTTATTTGGAACGATGGTCATTATAATATGGTGGAATTCCAAGAAGAAATGAAATACGGTCGTTCATCTGGAGTGGACTTCGGACCTGTTGATTTTGTCAAATATGCAGAGAGTTTTGGGGCAAAAGGATTCCGAGCGACATCTCCAGCAGAATTAACACAGCTGCTTCAAAAAGCCTTAAAGGAAAATGGACCGGTCATCATTGATGTGCCAGTTGATTACAAGGACAGCAGCACGCTGGGAGAAACCATTCTGCCAGATGAGTTTTATTAAAGAAGGAGTGGGAAAGAACTCGCAATTTTTAAAAGGGTTCCTTTTTCCACTGTTTTTCAAAGAAAGATAGTAAACATTATCTGGGAGGAGAAATGGCAGAGCTTGTAACATTATTTCATTACAATACTTTGGGAGCTTTGATGGCGGGGCTTTACAAGGGGACGATGACGATTGGAGAATTGCTTCAACATGGTGACTTAGGGATTGGCACTTTAGACTCCATTGACGGAGAGCTGATTGTGCTTGACGGCAAGGCCTATCAAGCTAAGGGGATAGGAGCAAGTCCTGAAGTGATAGAGGTTTCAATGGATATGACGGTTCCTTATGCTGCAGTGGCTTTCCACCGAGCAGAGGCACATTTTCGTCAGGACGTTGAGCTGACCGATGAAGCGTTGAAGAAGCGCATAGAGGCTAGCTATGTCGGGGAAAATCTTTTTCACTCTATCAAGATTCATGGTGAATTTAGCAACATGCACGTACGCATGGCTCCAAAATCCTCTTCGGGAAAGAAATTCGCAGAAATCGCAGCTCATCAACCTGAGTACCATGCAGAACACATTTCGGGAACAATCGTTGGCTTTTGGACGCCGGAGCTATTTCACGGTGTCAGCGTAGCCGGTTATCATCTTCATTTTCTATCTGATGACCACCAATTTGGCGGACATATCATGGATTTTGTCATGAAAAATGGAGAGGTTGAAATCGGAACGATTGCAGCATTGGAGCAGCATTTCCCTGTTCAAGATCAAGATTTTCTCTCTGCTAAATTGAATGTGGCGGAGCTAAAGGAAGATATTGAGAAATCGGAATAAAAAGGCGGTGGGGTAGGTTTAAGAGACCTACATACGCCTTAAATAGAATATAAAGAAGCTGGGACAAAAGTGCTCAGCTTCCTTTGTTTATATAGTCAGACTTATAAGACGCAGTGGTTGGTTGGATATCCTTATCCCTTGTTATACCGGTGATAGCGGCTATCCTAACCAACTGTGCGGAGGTGGGACGACGAAATCAAATTCTTCGAATGATTGATTTCTGTCCCACACTCTCTTTTTAGGTCTTTCGCCTCAGTCGACGGAGAGAATGAGAATTAGTTCAAGTTGTCGCCTTGGTCGACGACCTATCTAAGAACTGGTTCACTCCGTCCGAGGGTCAGACAGCCTGCCTAAGAACTGGTTCACTCCGTCCGAGGGTCGGACAGCCTGCCTGATAACTGGTTCACTCCGTCCGAGGGTCGGACAGCTTGCCTGAGAATTGGTTTGCTTCGTCCGAGGGTCGGACGTACGAAGAGTCGTCAGAAAAAGGTGCCGATTAGCGGACACCTTTACATTTTCATAGATTTGATTTTGACTTCATCGGGAGTGACCCGCAGGGTCTTTTGCCCAGTATAGGTCACAAAACCGGGTTTGCCACCGGTTGGCTTATTGAGCTTTTTGACTTCAATCATATCCACCTGAACGAGATTGGACAGTCTCGCCTTAGAAAAATAAGCGGCCAGCTCCGCAGCATCCGTCTTGACCTCATCACTTGGTTGCAGATTGCCTGTGATGACCACATGGCTGCCGGGAATGTCTTTCGCATGGAACCAAAGCTCCTCTTTTTTAGCCATTTTAAAGGTCAACTCATCATTTTGCAAGTTATTTCGACCGACCAAAATGATCGTTTTACCGTCAGTTGCCAAGTATTTCTCTGGTTTTTTTCGTTTTTGAATTTTTTCGCGCTGGCGTCGGCGAATAAAGCCTGTCTGGATCAATTCCTCACGAATCTCTGCGATTTCTGTCAAGCTAGCCTGTGACAAGGCGGTTTCCACACTCTCCAAATATTGAATGGTTTCTTTGGTCTCCTCAATCAATCCTGTCAAATGCTTGACCGCTTCCTTCAGCTTTTGGTATTTCTTAAAATAGCGCTGAGCATTTTGGTTAGGAGTCAATGCCTTGTCCAGAGCGATGCTAATTGTCTCGCCTGTGTAGTAGTTCTCTAGCGAAACCTGATCTTCATTGTTAGGGACTTGGTGGAGGAAAGTAGTCAGCAATTCTCCTTTTTGGCGAAATTCCTCCGCATTTTCAGTCGCGACTAATTCCTGCTCTTGTTTTTTTAATTTCTTGCGATTTTTCTCTAACTCATTTTCCACTCGACGGATCAATTCGCTAGCCTGCTGGTTAACACGGTCGCGCTCCGCCTTGTCTTGGTAGAAGTCGTCTAGCAGCTGCGATAAGCTCGGAAATTCTTTCTGACTGTCCATAAAAAGAATGGGCGCAAAGGATTTAGTTGTCAGATGAGCTTGTGTGGGACTGGCAAAGAAAGCACGGAAGGTTTTTAGTTTGTCACTCGTTAAGCGCTGACTGAGCTCGGTCGCTGTATCGCGCCCCAAGCCTTGAAATAGCTTCTGTAAAGAACGAGCTGATAAATCCTCTGTCTGGAGAATTTCAAATAACTTTTCATCAGAAATCGTAAACGGATTGCGACTGCCTGTTTGAGGTGGAGCAACATAGGTTGAGCCCGGCAGAATCGTGCGGTAACTATTCTGCGAGAAGCCAACATGCTTAATGGCCTCAATGATGTTGCCACTTGCCTTATCCATTAAGATGATATTGCTGTGTTTGCCCATGATTTCGATGACTAGAGTTGCTGCCACGCTATCTCCAATTTCATTTTTGTTGGAGACAGAGATTTCTAAAACTCGGTCATTGTCAATCTGTTCAATGCTTTCAATCGTAGCGCCTTGCAGGTATTTCCGCATGACCATGATGAATGTATTAGGCACTGCGGGATTTTCAAAGCTGGTATTGGTTAGTTGAATGCGACTAAAAACAGGGTGAGCAGATAAGAGTAATTTGTGATTTTGCCGATTGCTGCGGATTTGCAGCACTAATTCCTGCTCAAAAGGTTGGTTGATTTTTTGAATGCGACCATATAGCAACTGTTGCCGCAATTCCTCTGTCATGTGGTGTAAAAAAAATCCGTCAAAGGACATGGTTTTCTCTCCTTGAATGATACTAAAGAAAATTATAACAAAAAATAGCAAGAAAAGGTTGGAAAATTATTGTCAGAAAAGTTTGACAAAACACTTGACATTTGTTTCAGAAACATCTAAAATAATATCAAATTAGAAAAGTAATAAAATAGTTGTTGGCAGAGAGCTTGTGGTTGGTGAAAATAAGCAGCAGCGTTTTATGAAATTGGGCTAATGGATAGAAATTGAATTTGAAACGATAAAAATTCGGTGAGCACACCTTACAGTGCAACTTGTTGTTAGACAAGATAGAGATGTGGGAGAAGTCTATTATTTTTCCCATAATTGAGGTGGCACCGCGATTTACGCCCTCACACAGGATGAACTGTGTGTGGGTTTTTCTTTTATTGTTTCAGTCTCGTTAATGGAGGTAAAAATATGTTGAAACGATGGCGACTCTGGCTTTTACTCGAATAAAAATTAGAAAATACGAAATGGAGAACAGATATGAAAAACAAACGGTTAATGGGAATGATTGCTCTTTTAGTGGTATTAGTTGTCGGAGGCATTATTTATTCTAGTGTAACTGGCGAGAAAGCGACGAAGACAAGCGATACAACAAAAACAGTGAAAGTTGGTGTGCTGCAATATGTCAGCCACCCGTCACTTGATTTGATTTATAAAGGGACTCAAGAAGGATTGGCACAAGAAGGTTATAAAGGTAAGAAGATCAAGATTGACTTTATGAATGCGGAAGGTGACCAAAGTAAAGTGGCAACGATGAGCAAGCAATTAGTTGCCAATGGCAATGACGTGCTGATTGGAATCGCAACGCCTGCTGCTCAAGGTTTGGCTAGTGCAACGAAAGACAAGCCAATCGTCATGGGAGCAGTGACTGATCCAGTTGGGGCGAATTTAGTAAAGGATTTGAAAAAGCCGGGAGGCAACATTACAGGTGTGTCTGACCACAATCCAGCTAAGCAGCAATTGGAGCTCATCAGACAATTAACACCGAATGTGAAAACAATTGGCGTTCTTTATTCAAGCAGTGAAGACAATTCAAAAACGCAGGTAGAAGAATTTACAGCTTTGGCTGAAAAAGCAGGTTATAAAGTGTTTCCTTATGCTGTACCTTCTACAAATGAGATTGCTTCAACCATGAATGTGATGACAGGAAAGGTAGATGCTATTTGGATTCCAATTGACAACACCATTGCTTCTGCTTTTTCAACAGTTGTTTCCAGCAATCAAACGGCTAAAAAACCTATCTATCCAAGTGCGACAGCTATGGTAGAAGAAGGCGGTCTGGGCTCGGTTGTTGTCGATCAAAAAGATCTTGGAGTGGCGACTGGAAAAATGACAGCGAAAATTTTGAAAGGTGCCAAACCAGCAGACACAGCTGTTGAAATCTTTGCTACTGGCAAATCAGTTGTGAACAAAAAAGTGGCTGCTCAGCTAGGAATAACGATTCCAGATGATGTTCTGAAAAAAGCAGGACAAGTCATTGAGTAATCCGATTGATAAGAAACGATATTTTTAAAAGTTAGGACAACAGTATGATTATTTCAATTGTCTCACAAGGACTTGTTTGGGCTATTTTAGGCTTGGGGATTTTTATGACTTTCCGCATTTTAAATTTCCCTGATATGACTACAGAAGGATCTTTTCCATTGGGCGGAGCAGTGGCAGTTACGCTAATTAGTAAGGGAATCAATCCTTTTCTAGCAACTGCTGCTGCCATTCTAGCTGGCTGTCTGGCAGGCATGGTAACAGGGCTTCTCTATACTAAGGGGAAAATTCCTACTCTCCTTTCAGGGATTTTGGTCATGACTTCCTGCCACTCCATTATGCTCATGCTAATGGGGCGGGCTAATCTTGGACTTCTCGGAACGAAGCAAATTCAGGACTTTCTGCCATTTTCTGTCGAATTAAACAATCTTCTGACAGGATTGATTTTTGTTAGCTTGGTAATTGCAGCATTGCTCTTTTTCTTAGATACAAAATTGGGTCAAGCCTATATTGCCACGGGTGATAATCCGGATATGGCAAGGAGTTTTGGCATTCACACAGGACGAATGGAGTTAATGGGGTTGGTGCTGTCTAATGGCGTCATTGCCCTAGCTGGAGCCCTTATTGCCCAGCAGGAAGGTTATGCGGATGTCTCGCGTGGGATTGGTGTCATCGTTGTGGGGCTTGCCAGTCTCATTATCGGAGAGGTGCTTTTTACCAGCCTGACATTGGCAGAACGCCTATTGACGATTGTTGTCGGTTCTATTTTCTATCAATTCCTGATTTGGGGCGTGATTGCGCTTGGCTTTAATACCAGCTATCTTCGCCTTTACAGTGCGGTTATCTTGGCAATTTGTCTCATGATTCCGACTTTCAAAAATAAATTCTTTAAAGGAGTCAAGTTAAGCAAATGACAGCAATTGTAGAATTAAAAAACGCGACAAAAATTGTCAACACAGGTATTGAGGAAGAAAAAGTTATTTTAAATGATGTTTCACTGGATATTTTTGAGCATGACTTCATTACCATTTTAGGCGGAAATGGGGCGGGAAAATCTACGCTTTTCAATGTCATTGCAGGAACATTACCATTGACGAGTGGCAGCATTTATATTCTAGGTGAAAATGTGACCAGTTATTCACCAGAAAAACGGGCTAAGTATCTGTCACGCGTCTTTCAAGACCCAAAGATGGGAACAGCTCCGCGCATGACGGTGGCAGAAAACCTATTGATTGCTAAATTTCGTGGTGAAAAACGCCGTCTAGTGCCACGCCGTCTGAGCCATTATCGCAAAGAATTTCAGGAGACAATAGACAAAATCGGCAATGGCTTAGAAAAACATTTGGACACACCGATTGAATTTCTCTCTGGCGGGCAAAGACAGGCGTTGAGTCTTTTAATGGCGACTCTCAAACGCCCTGAGCTGTTGCTTTTGGATGAGCATACAGCAGCGCTTGACCCCAAAACCAGTGTGGCATTGATGAGTCTGACAGATGAATTTGTGAATCGTGACCAACTGACTGCTCTCATGATTACTCACCACATGGAAGATGCTCTCAAATACGGCAATCGCTTGATTGTCATGAAGGACGGACAAATTATCCAAGACTTACATCAAGAAGAGAAAGCGAAAATGACGATTGCGGATTATTACAGCTTATTTGAATAAAAAAATTCCAATCTCCTAGCTGAGGTTGGAATTTCTTTTTTGCGCTTCTCTGATAGTATTTGGAACCAGACGAATCCGCTTAATATCTGAAATACGAATAATCGTTGACATACTTTTCTGGAAGTTTTTAACAATCAATTGCTGACGCTCTTCGTCATATTTGACAATATCACCAGTAAAACTTTTATCTGAAAAAATGACATGCACACCTGATTTTTTTTGCAAAGCTGTTTCAATCGTCTGCAAAATATTGGCGTTGTCTTCCTTTATCTCTTGTGTATCCTTTTTGTAATTGATAAATTCACTTGCGCGCTCTAAAATCATTTCGAGAAATTTTTTCATAGCTAAATTCTCCATAACTTGTTACAATATATTATATAACAAACTCGCTAAAAAAGTAAATTTTTTACGAATAAATCAAGAAAGAAGAAAAAGGAGACAAAAATGTCAGAATTCAAATTTGAGATAGAAGAAAAGTTATTGGTGTTGTCAGAAAATGATAAAGGCTGGACGAAAGAGCTGAATCGTGTGAGCTTCAATGGTGCGCCAGCCAAATACGATATTCGTAGTTGGAGTCCTGACCATACAAAAATGGGGAAAGGGATTACGCTCTCTAATGAAGAATTTCAAGTATTAGTGGATGCTTTTAAGGCTTAGTAAAGCGCAAATAGAATCAAGGTAAGAGAGTGAGAGGCAGTCAATCTATAAATGGCGGCTATTGATGACTCTCTTTTTGTTGTAAAAAAAAATAAGAAAATTTTACACAAAAACTTGAAAATCCGCTTTCAAAAGATTATACTATTAAATATAGAGAATCTATATATGCATATAGTAAACTTAGAATTTTAGGAGGTTTAGGATGCTTGAAATTCAAAATTTAGAAAAAAGTTTTGGGCAAAAACAAGTGCTATTTGGTGTTGATTTCAGGGCTGAATCAGGACAAATCCTCGGTCTGATCGGAAAGAACGGTGCTGGGAAAACAACGATTTTCCACAGTATTCTGCGTTTTTTAGAATACAGCGGAAACATTACATTTGATAAGCAATCGATTTCTCAGGAGACCTATCGGAAAATTGGTTATTTGCCAGAAGAGCGAAGTCTGATGCCTAAGTTAACCGTTTATGAGCAAGTGCGGTATTTGGCAAACTTAAAGGGAGTGCCAAATGCAGTTGTGAAAGAAAAATTGCCTCAGTGGATGGAGCGCTTGCAAGTCAAAGGAAAAGTGACCGATAAAATCAAGAGCTTGTCTAAAGGGAATCAACAAAAGGTTCAGTTGATTATCACGCTTTTGCATGAACCAAACTTGATTATCCTAGACGAACCATTTAGTGGTTTGGACCCTGTGAATACCGAGATTTTGAAACGGGTCATTATTGAAGAAAAAGAGCGTGGAGCAACGATTATTTTCTCTGACCATGTGATGACCAATGTGGAAGAATTGTGTGATGATGTTGTTATGATTCGTGATGGTAAAGTTATTTTAGATGGCAGTGTGCAGGAGGTTCGTAATCAATACGGCAAAACACGTCTGTTTGTGTCTAGCTCGCTGTCTCAAACGGAATTAGAAGCACTTCCTCACGTAAGTAAAGCCAATCTAACCAACCAAGGAACATGGCGATTGATATTAGATGACGAAGCAGCTGGTAAGGAATTGTTTGGCTTGTTGACTAAAGGACAATATATTGAAACTTTTGACCAACAAGCTCCAACAATTGATGAAATCTTTAAGTTAGAATCAGGGGTGGAAGTATGAAACAGACTTTAATTGTTATCAAAGAAACCTATCTTCGTCATGTCAAGTCATGGAGTTTTGTCTTCATGGTTATTTCGCCTTTCATTTTTATCGGTCTGAGTATGGGAGTTGGTTATCTTTCCTCCATGTCAAGTAGTAATTCTAACCGTGTTGCAGTCGTAGTAGATAATCCTCAAGTCAAGGAAGTTTTGAAAGATACTAAGAATCTGGATTTCGATTATAAAAATGAAGCAGCAGCTAAGAAAGCTGTAAAAGATGGCGATGTTGGCGGATATTTGCTAGTATCAGAAGCAGAGGGGCAGATCAAGGCAACTTATTTTGCAGATACGAGCATGAGTAGTGCTACAAAAATTGAGATTACACAGAAATTGATGCAGTTGCAGCAGGTTGCAAATATTAGTCAAGCTAATTTATCAGCTAATCAAGTCAAGCTGCTTTCAAGAGCTATTGATTTCAAGGAAAAGATTGATGAGAAGAAAGAAGCGAAGAAGGCAACTCAAACGATTGTCGCAACAGCAATTGGGTTTATGCTTTACATGATTCTCCTTGTCTATACAAGCTCTACTGCTCAAGAAATTGTTAGTGAAAAAGGAACCAAGATTATGGAGGTTATTTTCTCCAGTATCAAGGCTTCTGAATATTTCTATGGTCGAATGGCAGGGATTTTTGCAGTTATCTTGACCCATGTCAGCATTTATGTAATCGGCGCTGTGCTGTTGCTTGCTTTTTCAGACCAGATTTCTTTTGTAAAAGAATTCTTAGATGCCAATCCAAATCTGATGAAACATTTGGGAGAAGCAATTTCCTTTAATACTATTGCTTTCATCACCTTGAGTGTCTTTATGTTTGTAGTCTTATCTGCCTTTTTAGGGTCAATGGTGACGAGAATTGAAGACGTTGGGAAAGCTGTTCAGCCTGTTGTGATGCTGATTATTTTGGGATTTTTTGGAGTGGCGGCTCTTGGAAACGCTGGTGACACGATCTTGTTGAAAGTTGGTTCTTATATTCCGTTTATTTCGACCTTTTTTATGCCTTTCCGTGCGATTAACGGTTATGCAAATGGGCTAGAAGCTTGGATTTCATTTGCCATTGCCTTTGTCTTTACCTTAGGAATGACAGTTTATATCGGTCGGATTTACTCCAGTTTGATTTTGCAGACAGATGATATTGGCATTTGGAAGAGCTTCAAAAAAGCTTTAGCTTATCATTAAAAATCGTTCTCCACAAGTATTCTTGTGGGGATTTTTTCTTGATAAGGTATGCAGTCAATCGCTGTTGAAAAACTTTAAAAATGATATAATAAGACTATATTTTGACAAAAAGGATGCTCATGAAATTACTTTATACTGATATTCGCAATCCCTTAACGAAGATTTTGGTGAAAGAAGCAGAGTGCTTGGCACAAGCAGGCAAGCGCGTGTTTTATATTGCTCCTAACTCTCTTTCATTTGAAAAAGAGAGGGCTGTTTTGAGTCTTTTAGAAAACCACGCCTCGTTTGCTATTACAGTGACACGTTTTGCGCAGATGGCGCGTTATTTTGTCCTCAATGATGTGCAGCAAGGTAGACCATTAGACGATATTGGTTTGGGAATGCTGTTTTACAAAGTCTTGTCAGAAATGGATGAGCACGATTTGCGGGTGTACGGTGGTATTCGTACGGATGCGCAATTTATTCAGCAATTGGTTGATCTTTATCATGAATTGCAAGCTGCTCAGATGACCTTTGCGGATTTAGATTATCTAGATGAGGATGAGAAAAAAGCAGATTTAATCAATATTTTACAGTTAGTAACACATCAGCTAAATCAGAGTGAATTTACTTCTGATTCAAATATTATGGTATTTGCCAATCATATTATAGTAGGTGACGTGGATGAGGAACTGCAGGATTTGGTTTTGGTGATTGATGGCTTTACGCGATTTTCTGCTGAGGAAGCTTATTTGATCGAGCTTTTGCATAGCAAGGGCGTGGAAATCGTCATCGGTGCTTATGCAAGTGAAAAAGCTTATCGTGCAAGTTTTCGAGAGGGCAATCTGTATCAGGCAAGTGTAGATTTTTTGCGTCATTTGGCAGATGAATATAAGGTAAAACCTGAATACATACCGTCAATACAGCTAGATGATCCTTTTGGAAAGATTTCAAAACTGCTAGAAAGTCGCTATGATTTCTCAGATGTTGAGCTGGAGCTGACGGAGCAAGACCGCTCGCATATACAGATTTGGTCAACGGTCAATCAAAAGGAAGAACTGGAGTATGTGGCAAAGAGCATTCGCCAGCGAGTTCATGACGGTGCTCGTTACAAGGATATTCGCGTTCTTTTAGGAGATGTAGAAGCCTATCGTTTGCAGTTAAAGACGATTTTTGATCAGTATCAGATTCCCTTTTATCTGGGGCGAAGCGAGTCTATGGCACATCACCCTTTGGTGCAATTTATCGAATCTTTAGTGCGTTTGAAACGCTATAATTTTCGGACGGAAGATTTGCTCAATCTCTTAAAAACAGGTCTTTATGGTCATTTAAAGCAAGAAGAGCTGGACTTGTTTGAGCAATATATTCGCTTTGCGGATGTAAAAGGGATTAGTAAATTTTCTAAAGATTTCACTCACAATCAGCATCAAAAATTTGACCTGATTCACATCAATCAATTAAGAAAAAAAATAATCACTCCGCTCTTGGAATTTTTTAAATCTCGCAGTCAAACAGCGACAGGTTTGCTTCAAAAATTTCATCAATTTTTAACGACAACTTCTCTTTCTCAGAATTTTGCTGGTTTAGTCACTTCTATTGACCCGCAAGACCAAGAAAGACAAGAAGAAGTCTGGAAGGCTTTTTGCCATGTCTTGGAACAATTTTCCAGTGTTTTTTCAGCCAGCAAAGTCAAGCTAGATGATTTTTTGACTCTGGTACAGTCAGGAATGCTGTTATCCAACTATCGAACTATTCCAGCAACAGTAGATGTTGTGACCATTCAGTCTTATGACTTGATCGAGCCTTTGTCAAGTCCGTTTGTCTATGCTGTTGGCTTGACCCAAGACTATTTTCCCAAAATTTCCCAAAATAAGAGCCTTTTGTCAGACGAAGACCGACTACGATTAAATGAAGCAACAGATGAGCATTCGGAATTGCTGATTGCTGCTCAGGAAAATCTCAAGAAAAATCGTTTTGTCGCCTTGTCGCTTTTGAATGCTGCAACAGAGAGGCTTGTCCTCTCCACTCCTCAGATTGTCAATGAAATAGAGAACAATATTTCTCCATATCTGTTAGAACTGCATGAACAACCAATTGGACTGCCGATTGAAGTGAAGCGTCCGCAGGCAACAAGTGATGATATTGGTACTTACCGTGCTTTGTTGGCGAGAATTATTGAGTTGAATCAAGGAGATATTGATCGGGAGCGTTCTTTGACGGAGAAAGAGCAGACTTTTTGGTCAGTAGCTGTACGGGTTTTGCGCAAAAAATTGGAAAGTGAAGGCATTTCGATTCCTAATGTAACGTCAAGTCTTGAAACAGAAACCTTGTCAACGCAGACATTGCAAGCTCTTTATCCGCCTCATCAGGTATTTCAGCTGTCAACTTCAGCTTTGACAGAATTCTATCGCAATCAATATGCTTATTTTTTGAAGTATGTCTTGGCTTTGCAGGAAGAAATGACGATTCACCCAGATGCGCGCAGTCATGGAAATTTTCTGCACCGTGTGTTTGAAAAAGTCATGCAAGAGCAGTCTAGTGAGCCATTCGATGATCGTCTAAAAAAAGCCATTCAAGAAGCGAGTCAGGAAGCGGAATTTGAAGCTCTTTATACAGAAAATGCAGAAGCATTATTTGCTTACGAAGTTTTGCTGGACACCGTGCGTGCGACAGGACATGTTCTAGAAAGAAATGATTTAGTAGAAACCATTCAAGAAGAAGCTGTTTTCGGACAGGAAGAAACAAATGTTCTAACATTGTCAGACGGACGCAACCTTCAAATTCGAGGCAAAGTTGACCGCATCGACCGATTGAAGATGGACGGCAGTCTGGGAATTGTGGATTATAAATCAAGTGACACGAATTTTGATTTTCAAAAATTTTTCAATGGCTTAAATTCTCAATTGCCTACATATCTAATGGCGCTGAAGCAAGAAAAGTGGGCGAATGATGAAGTACAGGTCTTTGGTGCCATGTATTTGCAGATGACCAATCCGCTCGTGCCATTAGCTAAGACGAAGTCACAGGGTGATGCAGTCAAAGAGGCGATGAAGAACCTAGAATATAAAGGTCTATTCTTGTCTGCGCAGGCTCATCAGCTCAATGGTTTGTATAATAAAAAGAAAGTCAATTTATTGAGTCAAGAAGAGCTAGAAACTTTGTTGGCTTATAATGCACTCTTGTATCGCCGTGCTGCTGAGAAGATATTGGCAGGGCATTTTAACATCAATCCTTATACGGAAAATGGCAGAAGTATTGCACCTTTTGTAGAGCAATACAAATCCATTACAGGTTTTGAAGCGAATCTTCACCTTTCTAGCGCCCGCCATTTGGTTAAGTTAGATAGCCACCCGACAGGTGAAAAAAAACGTCAAGCATGGATAGAAAAGATGAAGGAGGAGTTAGAAAAATGAAGCAAATTCCATTTTTGAGTCAAGCAGAGATTTGTGCTTTGCAGAATCAAGAAGCCCAGTCTAACAAAGCTCAAAAACATACACCAGAACAGATTGAAGCCATTTACTCCTCCGGTCAAAATATTCTTGTGTCTGCTTCTGCAGGTTCAGGAAAAACCTTTGTTATGGTGCAGCGGATTATTGACCAAATTCTGCGGGGAGTTCGCATTGAGCAGCTCTTCATTTCAACTTTCACTGTCAAAGCAGCCAGTGAATTAAAAGAGCGCTTGGAAAAAGAATTGGCAAAGGTCTTGAAGGCAACAAATGATGAGGTGCTCAAACAGCATTTGGCACAGCAATTAGCTGATATTCCGAATGCCGACATTGGAACCATGGACTCTTTCACTCAAAAAGTCCTAAATAAATATGGTTATCTTTTGGAATTGGCGCCGAATTTTCGCATTTTGCAAAGTGCGAGTGAGCAGTTATTGTTGCAAAATGAAGTTTTCGAGCAAGTTTTTGAAGAATTCTATCAATCGAATCAGGCAGCCTTATTTAAAAAATTAGTCAAAAACTTTACAGGTCAGAGAAAAGATTTGCTTGGTTTTCGAGAACAAGTTTATAAGATTTATGCTTTTTTGCAATCCACCAGTAATCCAATAGCATGGTTGGAAAAAGATTTTTTGAAAGGCTATGAGTGTACGGATTTCCAAGAAGAAAAAGCGCAACTTTTGGCACAAACAAAAGAAGCTCTTTTTGACCTAGAAGAATTCTTCCACTATCATTTGGCGAATGAAGCTAAGGAATTTCCCAAAGCAAAATACCTTGAAAATGTGCAGATTGTGCTTGATTGCCTGGTAAGTTTACAAGGGCAGCCCTCTGAAGAAGCCTATCTCACAGTGCTTGATAGGGTTGTAGAAATCTCGCGCGCAAGCAATGGAAAAGCTTTGACCAACAGCGGACGCAAGGAAGAATTAAAAGAAATTATCAAGGTATACAATGAAAAACGCAAAGAAAAAATTCAGGTTTTACGTGATTTAGCGGATCGATTTTATCGCTTTGAATTTCAAATGACCTATCATGAGGAAGCAAAAGAAATCCTGCTTGTCTTGCAACGGTTTATGAAAGCATTTGTTGAAAGTTATTTGAACCGCAAAAAAGAAGAAAATGCGTTTGAATTTGCGGATATCAATCATTTTGCCATTCAGATTTTGGAAGAATTCCCTGATGTGCGCCACTTTTATCGGACAAAATATCATGAAGTTATGGTGGACGAGTATCAGGATACCAACCACACGCAGGAGCGTATGCTGGAGCTGTTATCAAATGGGCATAATCGCTTTATGGTGGGGGACATTAAACAGTCTATTTATCGTTTTCGTCAGGCTGATCCGCAGATTTTTAATGAGAAATTTAAAACCTATCAAGAGGATAGCTGGCAAGGGAAATTGATTGTTTTGAAGGAAAATTTCCGCAGTCATGTGGAAGTTTTGGAAGCCACGAATGACGTTTTCAAACGTCTCATGGATGAGGAAGTGGGAGAAATTGATTACAATGAAACGCATTATCTGGTAGCTGGAAATCCTGACAAGAAAGAACAAAATCCACAATATCAGACAGAATTTCTCATTTATGATGGAACACTTGAGACGGATAATGAGGAAAACGACAAGGATGTTTCTTCTGTGTCTGCAGGAGAAGTGGCGCTGGTTATCAAAGAGATTATTCGTTTGCACAATGAAGAAAACGTCCAATTTGAAGACATAACATTGCTAACAGCTTCACGGACGCGCAATGATGTGATTTTAGCTGAATTTGCCAAGTATGATATCCCAGTCGTTTCAGACGGTGGCGAGGATAATTATTTGCAATCTGTAGAAGTCATGGTGATGTTAGATACGTTGCGTACGATTAACAATCCTCTCAATGATTACGCTCTAGTGGCGCTTTTAAAATCGCCAATGTTCACCTTTACTGAGGATGAATTGGCTCGTTTGGCCTTGCAAAAAAAGGTGACTGAAGCTAATCATGTTGCTCATCAGGAAAATCTCTATGAGAAATTGAAAAATGTCTTAAGCGGGCACGGTCAACATCCTGAACTCATCACACCTCCTCTTTTAAAGAAAATCCAGCAGTTTCAAGAAACACTGCAAACTTGGCGAGAGTATGCAAAAACAAATTCGCTCTATGATTTGCTTTGGAAAATTTATCAAGACCGCTTTTATTACGACTACGTAGGAGCTCTACCAAATGGAGCAGGGCGTCAAGCGAATCTCTACGCTCTTACTTTGCGAGCGAACGATTATGAAAAGATGAGTTTTAAAGGTTTGTCTCGTTTTATTGGGATGATTGATAAGATCTTAGAAACTCAAAATGACTTGGCAAGTGTAGTTGTTGCAGCTCCGAAACATGCAGTCCGCTTGATGACGGTTCACAAGAGCAAAGGTCTGGAATTTAAATATGTCTTTTTGCTCAATATGGACAAGGCCTTCAATCGTAAGGATAGCAGCTCTGCTTTGATCCTCAGTCGTCAAAATGGCGTCGGTATCAAGTATGTCGCAGACGTAGTGGTAGATGTCGCTGATAAGTTGGCGCCTAATCATGTTCGTTTGTCTATTGATACTCTTCCTTATGAGCAAAATGAGCGTGAAATTCATTTAGCAAGTATTTCTGAGCAAATGCGTCTGCTGTATGTTGCCATGACACGGGCTGAAAGAAAGTTGTATCTGGTTGGCAAAGGTCGTCAGGAAAGCTTGGAGAAAAAGACTTTCCCTTCTCCAGAAAAGGGTCGTTTAGCAACCTCCATTAGGCAAACTATGACAAGTTTTCAAGAGTGGCTTTGGGCTTTGCGAACTGTTTTTAAGAATGATGATTTAGCTTTTTCAACACAATTTGTGACGGATAGTGACCTAACAAGTGAAAAAATAGGTCAGCTAAAGCTAAAGGAACCAATTGTTGAAGAAAGTGTAGCGCATAATCGCCAGTCTGAGGATATTCGCAGGGCTTTGGATATTTTGGAAAATGTGGACAGGCTAAATACCCAGTATCGAGCCGCTATTCATTTGCCAAGTGTTCGAACACCGAGCCAAATCAAGAAATTTTATGAACCGGTCATGGACACAGACGGTGTTGAGATTATGGAGAAAAAAGCCCTAGATTTTATTGGAAAAACTTCTTTTGAACTACCAGACTTTGCTAAAAAAGCTCCAGTTACAGGGGCGCAAATTGGTAGCGCTGTTCATGAATTGATGCAGCGGATTTCTTTGGATAAGAAGCCTGATCTCACAAGATTGAAACAGGCATTGACTCAAGTTCAGGCAGAAAAGGCTGTCAAAGATAAAATTGACATTGAAAAAGTTGCTGCTTTCTTTGAAACAGAATTGGGTGAAATGTTGCTAAAACATGCAGATAAACTTTATCGAGAAGCCCCTTTTGCTATGTTAAAGCAAGATCAAGCAAGCGGACAGGATTTTGTAGTCCGTGGGATTTTAGACGGATATCTCCTACTGGCTGACCGAATCATTCTCTTTGATTATAAGACAGATAAATATACGAATCCAAGTGAATTAGTGGAACGCTACCAAGCACAACTAGAGCTTTACGCTGAAGCTCTTCGTCGTTCGTATGGTATTGAAAAAATTGAAAAATATTTAGTGCTGTTGGGCGGAACGCAGCTTCAAGTAGTGAAAGTAGAATAGCTAAAATAGAATTGGAATGATGAATATTTCCAATTCTTTTTTATGCTTTACAACGTGAAATAGCAAAATCGTCCTCTTATTTACGAATGTTTTATTATTAAAAATCAAAAAAGTTCCTAAATTCTGTATTTTGTTGAAAATACAGCTTGAAAATTTCAGAAAAGTTCGATAGAATAGTAGTACATCAGAGAGTGGAGGAAAAATATTTGCAATTAGATCGTAATCTTGTAATTTGCTACTATAAATTAAACAGAAAAGGCAGCTTTGTGCGGTCTTTTTTATAAATCTGTATAGACCTTTATGAAAATTTTCATTTAAGTAATTTTAATATGTTAGCGTCTATTTAGTAGGAATGGAATAAAAATTTCGAAATTCTAACAAAATCTAGTTATTTTTAATAATAGTGAGCATTGTTTGAAGAAATGTTTGGTTTTGAGAATTTTTTGTAATAATAATGGAAATTTACTTGAAAAGAAATAGGAAAAATAGTAAAATAGAATCATAGAAAACGCTTACAAAGCGAGGTGAAAAAATGGATAGACAAGAAGCATTGAGAACTTTTACCACAGGTGAAAATTTCCATTTGCAGCACTATTTGGGGGTTCATCAAGATGAAGTCGATGGACAAAGCGGCTATACCTTTCGTGTATGGGCGCCAAATGCTCAAAGTGTGCATTTAATAGGAGACTTTACCGACTGGTATGAAAATCAGATTCCTATGACACGCAATGAAGGCGGCGTCTGGGAAGTATTCACGGATTTGCCAAAGGAAGGAGATATTTACAAATACAACGTTAAACGAAGCAGTGGTCAAGAAATTTTAAAAATTGATCCCTTAGCTATCTATTTTGAAAAACGTCCTGGTA
The DNA here is from genome assembly GCF_902167705.1 of Streptococcus constellatus. GTDB lineage: Bacteria > Bacillota > Bacilli > Lactobacillales > Streptococcaceae > Streptococcus > Streptococcus constellatus_A. The sequence continues at coordinate 36,136 of NZ_CABHMZ010000007.1, forward strand.
CAGGTGCAGTGATTCGGACGATTCCAGAAAAGAAATGGAAAGATGGTCTGTGGTTAGCTCGCAGAAAACGTTGGGGATTTTTCTCACGTCCAGTGAATATTTACGAAGCTCATGCAGGTTCTTGGAAGAAGAATGAAGACGGCAGTCCGTATTCATTTGCTCAATTAAAAGACGAACTGATTCCTTATCTGGTTAAAATGAATTATACTCATGTGGAATTCATGCCACTAATGGCGCATCCACTTGGGTTGAGCTGGGGTTATCAGCTGATGGGATATTTTGCACTTGAGCACACGTATGGAACTCCTGAAGAGTTTCGTGATTTTGTAGAAGAATGCCATGTCAATAATATCGGAGTTATTGTCGACTGGGTGCCGGGTCATTTTACTATCAATGATGATGCCTTGGCTTATTATGACGGTACACCTACATTTGAGTATCAAGATCATGACCGTGCCCACAATTATGGCTGGGGCGCTCTAAATTTTGACTTAGGGAAAAATGAAGTGCAGTCTTTCTTGATTTCTAGTATTAAGTTTTGGATTGACTTTTATCACTTAGACGGAATCCGTGTAGATGCTGTCAGCAACATGCTCTATCTGGATTACGATAGTGGTCCATGGCAACCAAATATAGACGGTGGCAATCGAAATTACGAAGGCTATTACTTCCTTCAACGATTGAACACGGTTATCAAATTGGCTCATCCAGATGTCATGATGATTGCAGAGGAAAGTACGAGTGATACGAAGATTACGGGTATGGCAGAAATGGGTGGTCTTGGTTTTGACTACAAGTGGAACATGGGCTGGATGAATGACATTCTGCGCTTCTACGAAGAAGATCCGATTTACCGCAAGTATGATTTTAATCTAGTAAGCTTTAGCTTCATGTATGCTTTCTCTGAAAACTTCCTATTGCCATTCTCTCATGACGAAGTGGTGCATGGTAAGAAGAGCCTTATGCATAAGATGTGGGGAGACCGCTATAATCAATTTGCCGGTCTGCGCAATCTCTATACTTATCAAATGTGTCACCCAGGTAAGAAATTGCTTTTCATGGGCAGTGAATGGGGACAATTCTTAGAATGGAAATGCGAAGAATCTTTAGAATGGCGTGATTTGGCAGATGATATGAATGCTAAGATGCAGCATTTCACTTCTCAACTCAATCAGCTTTATAAAGACAATCGCGTTTTGTGGGAAAATGACTTAAGCTGGGATGGCTTAGAAATTATTGATGCGGATAACACAGATCAAAGTGTGCTTTCCTTTATTCGGAAAAATGACAAAGGAGATATGTTAGTTTGCGTCTTTAATATGGCTCCGGTAGAGCGCAAAGACTTTACCATTGGTGTTCCGGTGGCAGCCATATATGAAGAAATTTGGAATACCGAATTAGAAGAATGGGGAGGTGTATGGAAAGAGTACAATCAAACAGTTCAGTCTCAAGAAGGCTTGTGGAAGGATTATCCTCAGACGTTGACCTTTACTTTGCCAGCATTAGGGGCAAGTATTTGGAAGATTAAACGTCGTGTGAAATCAGCAAATGTAAGTAAAAAGTCCAAAAAGGAGTAACAGATGAAGAATGAAATGCTAGCTTTGATTCTTGCCGGTGGGCAAGGAACACGCCTTGGAAAACTCACTCAAAGTATTGCCAAACCAGCAGTACAGTTCGGTGGACGTTACCGTATCATTGACTTTGCTTTGTCCAATTGTGCAAATTCAGGGATTCATAATGTTGGTGTTATTACTCAATACCAACCATTAGCTTTGAATAGTCATATTGGAAATGGTTCTAGTTGGGGGCTGGATGGCATCAATACAGGTGTGTCTATTCTCCAGCCGTATTCAGCAAGTGAAGGCAATCGTTGGTTTGAAGGAACTAGTCATGCGATTTATCAAAATATTGATTATATTGACACTATCAATCCTGAATATGTCTTGATTTTGTCTGGTGACCATATTTACAAAATGGACTACGATGATATGCTTCAATCTCACAAGGACAATAATGCCAGCCTGACAGTAGCTGTTCTGGATGTTCCTTTGAAAGAAGCAAGTCGTTTTGGTATCATGAATACAGATGCCAATAATCGCATTGTCGAATTTGAAGAAAAACCAGCTGAACCTAAGTCTACCAAGGCTTCTATGGGGATTTATATCTTTGACTGGAAACGTCTCCGCAATATGTTGGTCACTGCTGAAAAGAGCAATGTAGATATGTCTGACTTCGGTAAGAATGTTATTCCAAATTATCTCGAATCCGGCGAAAGCGTCTATGCTTATGAATTTAAAGGCTACTGGAAAGACGTTGGAACGATTGAATCACTTTGGGAAGCCAATATGGAATATATTGATCCAAACAATGCTTTAGATAGCCGTGATCGTCGATGGAAAATTTATTCACGTAACTTGATTTCCCCACCAAACTTCCTTGGAGAAAATGCTCATGTTGAAGATTCTTTGGTTGTGGATGGCTGTCTTGTTGATGGAACAGTTAAGCATTCCATTCTTTCTACGGAAGCTCAAGTGCGTAAAGATGCAGTTGTAGAAGATTCTGTTGTAATGAGTGGCGCCATCATTGGTCAAGGGGCGAAAATTAAACGTGCTATTATCGGTGAAGGAGCTGTCATTTCTGATGGTGTAGAAATTGATGGAACAGACGAAGTACAAGTTATCGGATACAATGAGAAAGTGGGGGTACCATCAGATGAAGATTGATAAATATTCAGCAATTTTAGGAAATACAGTTGGATTTCATGATATGTCTACTTTGACAAGTCATCGTCCAGTTGCCAGCTTGCCTTTTGGTGGGAAATATCGTTTGATTGACTTTTCATTGTCCAGCTTAGCCAATGCAGGCATTCGGAGTGTCTTTGGCATTTTCCAACAAGATAATATCAGCTCTGTCTTTGACCATATCCGTTCTGGACGTGAATGGGGTCTGTCTACTCTTTTGAGTCACTATTATCTCGGCATTTACAATACGCGCGTAGAAAGCTCTACTGTTGGCAAAGAATACTACGAGCAATTGTTGACTTACTTAAAACGTTCGGGCAGTGATCAGACAGTAGCATTGAACTGTGATGTTTTGGTGAACATTGACTTGAACCAAGTCTTCCACTTACATAATACAACTGATCAGCCAATCACAGTTGTCTATAAAAAATTACCAAAAGAAGAAATTTCTGAAGTCAATGCTGTGTTAGAAATTGATGATACAGACCATGTGGAAAGTCATCATTTATTTGATGAAAAAGATACTAAAGAGCTGTATAACATGTCAACAGATATCTTCGTTGTGGATACACCTTGGTTGATTGAAAAATTGGAAGAAGAAGCGAAGAAAGAATTTCCTCAAAAATTGCGTTATGTCTTGCGTGATTTAGCTGCTCAGGAAAAAGCATTTGCTTATGAATACACAGGTTATTTGGCAAATATTCATTCTGTTAATTCTTACTTCAATGCCAATATTGATATGCTTGACTCGCAAAAATTCTACTCTCTTTTCTCTCCAAATCAAAAGATTTATACTAAAGTAAAAAATGAAGAACCAACTTATTATGCAGTCGGTTCTAAGGTTTCAAATTCTCAATTTGCTTCTGGTAGTATCGTTGAAGGAGAAGTTACTGATTCTGTCATTTCTCGTAATACCCGCATTAACAAAGAAAGTAGTGTTAAAAACAGTATTCTCTTCCCGCGTGCCATTATTGGTAAAAATGCTGTTGTAGAAAATGCTATTTTAGATAAGGGTGTTGAAGTTGCTGAGAATGTGACCGTTCGAGGAACAGTTGATAACCCAGTTGTTATTAAAAAAGGCGAAAAAGTAACAGAGGATAGAATTCAATGAAAATTTTATTTGTAGCAGCAGAAGGTGCACCTTTTTCTAAAACAGGAGGTTTGGGGGACGTCATTGGCGCTCTCCCTAAATCTCTTGTGAAGGCAGGTCATGAAGTGGGCGTTATTCTTCCTTATTATGATATGGTAGATAAAAAGTTTGGCGACCAAATGGAAGACCTGTTCCATTTTGAAGTGAAAGTCGGTTGGCGCGGTCAATATGTCGGCGTGAAACGCATGGTTTTAAACGGTGTTACTTTCTACTTTATAGACAATCAATACTATTTCTTCCGTGGTCATGTTTATGGCGATTTTGATGATGGCGAACGTTTTGCCTATTTCCAAATGGCGGCTGTTGAGTTGATGGAACGAATAGATTTTATTCCAGATATTCTTCATGCGCATGATTATCATACAGCAATGATTCCATTTTTGGTAAAAGAAAAATATCATTGGATTCAGGCTTATCATGGCATTCGGACTGTTTTAACCATTCACAATTTAGAATTTCAAGGGCAATTTTCTGATGGCATGCTCTGGGATTTGTTCGGAGTGGGCTATGAGCGCTATGCAGACGGTACCTTGCGTTGGAATGACTGTCTCAACTGGATGAAAGCAGGGATTCTGTATGCAGATCGTGTGACAACCGTGTCACCAAGTTATGCGCGTGAAATTATGACGCCAGAATTTGGTTGTGGTTTGGATCAAATTTTGCGGATGGAGTCTGGTAAAGTATCAGGTATTGTCAATGGAATCGATACAGATATTTATAATCCAGAAACAGATGCGCTGTTGGATCATCATTTTAGCAAAGACGATTTATCTGGCAAACTTGCTAATAAGCGGGCCTTGCAGGAAAAAGTTGGTCTGCCTGTGCGAGATGATGTGCCACTGGTAGGGATTGTATCTCGTTTGACCCGACAAAAGGGCTTTGATTTGGTTGTAGATCAATTGCACAATTTACTGCAAGATGATGTACAAATCGTTCTTTTAGGTACAGGAGACCCGTCTTTTGAGCAATCCTTTGCTTGGTTTGGTCAAGCTTATCCAGAAAAATTATCTGCCAATATTACGTTTGATGTGAAATTAGCCCAAGAAATTTATGCAGCTTGTGATATGTTCTTGATGCCGAGTCGCTTTGAGCCATGTGGATTGTCCCAAATGATGGCAATGCGTTATGGAACATTGCCGCTTGTGCATGAAGTTGGTGGCTTGCGTGACACTGTTCAACCGTACAATGCTTACGAAGGAACAGGAACTGGATTTAGCTTTAATAATTTCTCAGGTTACTGGCTGAAATGGACATTTGACATGGCTATTGACTTATATCACAATGATAAAGAAGCATGGCATGACCTTCAAATACAAGCTATGGAACGTGATTTTTCATGGGATACAGCTAGCCAAGCTTATAGTCATTTGTACCAATCTCTTTATTCATAGAAAGGAGTTTGCCGTTAAGAAATGGAACTAACAAAAGAACAGTTTCTTCATGACTTTAAAGATATTTTACATGAAGAACAATTGATTAAGGTAGAAGATGCCACTCCAACAGAGCTGTTTCAAACCTTAGCACGTACAATTCGCAAATACATCACTCCTATGTGGTTGGAACGACGAAACAAACTAGTAGAAGACAAGCAAAAAATTGCTTATTACTTTTCTATTGAATTTCTGCCTGGGCGAATGCTGGAAACCAATTTACTAAATCTTGGAATCCTTGATGTTGTCAAAGAAGGTTTTGACGAATTAGGTGTTGATTTTACGGCTGTCAAACAGGCTGAGCACGATATGGCGTTAGGAAATGGCGGTCTTGGTCGTCTTGCAGCAGCTTTTATGGATTCACTTGCAACTACAGGCTATCCTGGATTTGGTAATGGAATCCGCTATCGCTACGGACTTTTCAAACAAAAAATTGTAAATGGCTATCAAGTCGAATTGCCAGATGATTGGTTTGGCAGTCTCGGAAATGTCTGGGAAACGCGTAAGGATCACGATGTTGTAGATGTCAAAATCTTTGGGAATGTCTATCTTCAAGCCAACGAAGAAGGACGAATCGTTCCCTTTTATGAAAATTCACAAACTCTTCGTGCAGTGCCTTACGATGTACCACAAATTGGTTTTGAAAATGATATTGTCAATAATCTTCGTCTTTGGGATGTTGAAATTCCTGAAGAATATGAATTAGACTATCCAACGATTGAAGCGCGTCGCAAGGTACACGATATTACAGCTATTCTTTACCCAGATGATTCAAGTTATGAAGGAAAAGAATTGCGCTTGATTCAAGAATATTTTATGACCAGTGCCGGCTTGCAGACAATTATCAAATCTTATCGGAAGCAAGGCCTGCCTTTAGAGCAAATTCATGAAAAGGTATCGGTTCATATCAACGATACACACCCAGCGGTTGCACCAGCAGAGTTTATGCGACTTTTGTTGGATGATTGCGGTCTTGAATGGGCAGATGCTTGGAATGCAACAGTTAAGACGATGAGTTATACCAATCACACCATTCTTTCAGAAGCACTAGAAAAATGGGATGCAGAACTCTTTAAAAATGTTCTTCCTCGTGTTTATCAAATCATCCTTGAAATTGACAATCGCTATGTCTCTGATATGGCTGCGCGTGGCATTGATCCACAAGTGATTGAAAATACTCGGATTGTCAAGGATAATCAAATCCACATGGCACATTTGGCGATTATTGGTGGGCATTCGGTCAATGGGGTGGCAAAACTTCATACAGAACTTCTTAAAGAAGATACGCTCCGTGATTTTTATGCTATTTATCCTGAAAAATTCAATAATAAAACGAATGGCATCATTCAACGTCGCTGGCTGCAAATTGCAGACGAACCATTGTCAAATGAAATTGATCGCTTGATTGGTAAAGATTGGCGGACGGATATTCATGAACTTCGCAGACTTTTAGACTACAAAGATGATCGGCAAGTTTTGAGTGAATTTTATAATATCAAGCAAGAGGCCAAAGCGCGCTTAGCAGCTTTCATCAAAGAATCTACAGGAGTGGAAGTGTCAACGGAAGCTATCTTTGATGTACAAGTGAAGCGGCTTCACGCCTATAAACGTCAATTGCTCAATTTGCTTCATATCCTTAAATTATATTGGGATTTAAAAGAAAATCCTGATAAAGATATGGTGCCACGTGTCTTCATTTTTGGTGCCAAGGCAGCGCCGGGTTATCATTTTGCCAAATCTGTTATCAAATTGATTAATGAAGTGGCTAATCTCGTCAATAATGATGAGAGTTTACAAGGCAAGCTAAAGGTTGTTTTCCTTGAAAATTATCGTGTCAGTTTGGCTGAACTCATCATTCCTGCTGCAGATGTGTCAGAGCAAATCTCGCTTGCTTCTAAGGAAGCCTCTGGTACATCTAATATGAAATTTATGATGACGGGAGCCATTACTCTGGCAACCCTTGACGGTGCCAATATTGAAATCAAAGATGAAGTCGGAGATGACAATATTGTAATTTTCGGTATGGACAAAGACGAAGTCTACGACCACTATGCCCGTCATGATTACTACTCACGTGGTGTCTACGAAAAAAATCCAATCATTCGTCGCGTAGTGGATAGTTTTGTGAATGGAAGCATTCCAAATGTTCGGAATGAAGGTTCTGAGATTTATGAAGCTTTAATTACGCACAATGACGAATATTTCCTTCTGGAAGATTTTGCTTCGTATGTAGCTGCCCAAGAAAAGATTGATCAACTCTATCGCGACAAAGAAAAATGGGCGCGTATGAGCCTTGTTAATATCGCAACATCTGATAAATTTACATCAGATGATACGATTGAACAATACGCCAAAGAAATTTGGAACCTGAAAAAGTAATAAGCTAGGGGCTGGGACTTATCCAGCCTCTTTGTTGAAAGATACTTGTAGTTCTTATCTATTTTATCTGTTTAAAGATAGGTTATAATATAATTATGTAGAAAATCAGAAGTTAATAAATGGAAACGACTATTTGATATATCAATAGATTAAACAGTAAAATCAAATTCACTTTTCTACTATGCTAAATCCATAATTGTTGCAGGATAGCCTGCTTTTTTAGAAAACGAAAGAAATCCTTATAAAACGTTTCCAAAACATAAAAACATTTGACAAAAAGAATTTTTAGGACTAAACTAAGTAAGTAAATTTTAAACATAAAGGAGAATTCATCATGAATTTAACATTTTTTGGATTATGTCTTGCCTGTATGGGTGTTTCACTCGCTGAAGGTTTTTTAATGGCAAATCTATTTAAATCAGCATCACGTCAACCAGAAATCATTGGTCAGTTGAGAACACTTATGATCATGGGGATTGCCTTTATTGAAGGTACTTTCTTCGTAACACTTGCGATGTCATTCATCATTAAATAAGAAAAGAAAGTTATCCTTTAGAAAAGGGGGTGGAGTTCGTTGGAAGAAAGTGTAAATCCAACCATCACTTTAGGTCCTGTGACCTTTGATTTGACTCTACTTGCTATGTCTCTTCTGACAATAGTTATCGTATTTGCCTTTGTTTATTGGGCTAGCCGAAAAATGACTCTTAAGCCATCGGGAAAGCAAAATGTTTTAGAATATCTCTATGATTTTGTTATTGGCTTTACAAAGGGAAATATTGGCGATAAGTACATGAAGAATTATTCTCTATTTATCTTTTCCTTATTCCTTTTCGTTGCAGTAGCCAATAACCTTGGGCTGATGGCAAAAGTGCAGACAACAAATGGTTATAACTTGTGGACATCTCCAACCGCTAACCTTGCATTTGACTTGGGATTTTCACTTTTCATCACCTTGATTTGTCACATTGAAGGGATTCGCCGACGTGGAGTGAAGGCTTATTTAAAGGCTTTTGCGACACCCGCTGGAATGACTCCAATGAATATCTTGGAAGAATTCACCAATTTTGCCTCTTTGGCTCTGCGTATCTATGGTAATATTTATGCAGGTGAAGTTCTATCTGGCTTGTTATTAACCTTGTCACAGCAAGCTGCTGCCTGGTATCCAATAGCTTTTGTATTGAATCTTGTTTGGACTGCTTTTTCAGTCTTTATTTCATGTATTCAAGCCTATGTATTTACCATGTTGACATCTATGTATCTAGGTAAGAAAATTAACGGTGAGGAATAGAAGGGAGAAAAGAGATGAATATTACTTTAGGTAGTCTTATTGGGGATTTTATCCTTGTAGCAGGCTCATTTCTTCTGTTAATCATTTTAATTAAGAAGTTTGCCTGGGATAATATTACAAGTACTTTTGAGCAACGCGCTAAGAAAATTTCAGATGACATTGATGGAGCAGAGTCTGCTCGTCAAAAAGCAGAAGATTTGGCTCAAAAGAGAGAAACAGAATTAGCAGGTAGTCGTCAAGAAGCGACAATAATTATTGAAAATGCTAAAGAAACTGCTGAAAAAAATAAAGCAGGTATTTTGGCAGATGCAGCTGAAGAAGCTGGACGTTTAAAAGAAAAAGCTAATCAAGAAATTGCTCAAACGAAAGCAGAAGCCATGAACAGCATTAAAGGTGATGTAGCTGATTTGACTGTAAATCTTGCTAGCAAAATTTTGGGTCAGCAGTTGGATCAAGAAGCTCATAAAGAGTTGATTGACCGCTATATTGATAAGCTAGGAGATGCTTAATGGACAAAAAAAGATTTGCGGTAATTGAAAAATATACCACACCTTTTGTCCAGCTTGTGATCGAAAAAGGGCAACAAAAAGATGTCTTTGAAAAGCTTCAGCAAATCAAAGACATTTTTGACAATACAAATTTAGCCGCTTTTTTATCACATATTGGTGTTGATGATACAGAAAAAGAAAGAAGTCTTCGCTATTTTCAAGACTCTGATTCGCTTTTGATTGACAATTTCATTGAAGTTATTATTCACAATCATCGTGAAGATCTTTTTTATGATATTTTGGTAGAAAGTCTTCACCAGCTTGAAAAGATTAGTAATGAATTTGAAGTGACGATTAAATCAGTTCAGACTTTGTCTGAGGAGCAAAAAGCTAAAATCATTCCGATTATTGAGCGAAAATTTGGATTGCAAGTTCGTTCCTTAAAAGAAGAACTGGATGCGAGTCTCATTGGTGGCTTTATCATCACTGCTAATAATAAGACAATTGATGCAAGTATTAAACGTCAATTACAAACAGTAAAAGAAAATTTGAAATAGAAAGTGGTGTGAATTTTGGCGATTAACGCACAAGAAATCAGCGCTTTAATTAAGCAACAAATTGAAAATTTCCAGCCAAATTTTGACGTCACAGAAACAGGGGTCGTCACATATATTGGTGATGGAATCGCCCGTGCTCATGGTCTTGACAATGCAATGAGCGGTGAGCTGTTGATTTTTGAGAATGGCTCATACGGTATGGCACAAAACTTAGAATCAACAGATGTTGGGATTATTATTTTGGGTGATTTTACAGATATTCGCGAAGGAGATACAATCCGTCGGACTGGTAAAATCATGGAAGTGCCTGTCGGAGATGCTTTGATTGGTCGTGTTGTGGATCCGCTTGGTCGTCCGGTTGATGGGCTTGGCGAGATTAAGACAGATAAGACGCGCCCAGTTGAAACACCTGCTCCAGGGGTTATGCAACGGAAATCTGTATCAGAACCGCTTCAAACAGGTCTGAAAGCGATTGATGCTTTGGTGCCAATCGGTCGTGGTCAACGGGAATTGATTATCGGAGACCGTCAAACGGGTAAAACAAGTATTGCGATTGATGCGATTTTGAACCAAAAGGGACAAGATATGATCTGTATCTATGTTGCCATTGGTCAGAAAGAATCAACAGTTCGTACGCAAGTAGAAACGCTTCGTCAGTATGGAGCGCTGGACTACACAATCGTTGTCACAGCGTCAGCTTCTCAACCATCACCATTGCTGTTTTTGGCTCCTTATGCGGGTGTAGCAATGGCAGAGGAATTTATGTATAATGGCAAACATGTTTTGATTGTCTATGATGATTTATCAAAACAAGCAGTAGCTTATCGTGAACTGTCACTTTTACTTCGTCGTCCGCCAGGTCGTGAAGCTTTCCCAGGAGATGTTTTCTATCTTCACAGCCGTCTTTTGGAACGTTCTGCTAAAGTTTCCGATGAATTAGGTGGTGGCTCTATTACAGCCTTGCCATTTATTGAAACACAGGCAGGAGACATTTCAGCTTACATCGCAACCAATGTAATTTCAATTACAGACGGTCAAATCTTCTTGAGCGACAGTCTCTTTAATGGAGGCGTCCGGCCTGCTATTGATGCCGGATCATCTGTATCTCGTGTAGGTGGTTCTGCTCAGATAAAAGCGATGAAGAAGGTTGCCGGAACTTTGCGTATTGACCTTGCTTCCTATCGAGAATTAGAGGCCTTTACTAAGTTTGGTAGTGATTTGGATGCGGCGACACAAGCGAAGTTAAACCGTGGTCGTCGGACGGTAGAAGTATTGAAACAGCCTGTCCATGAACCATTACCAGTTGAAAAACAAGTCGTTATCTTGTACGCCTTGACACATGGCTTCTTAGATAGTGTGCCGGTTAATGATATTCTTCGTTTTGAAGCAGAATTGTTTGATTACTTTGATGCACATCATGAAGACATCTACGAAATCATTCGTATAACAAAAGACCTTCCAGAGGAAGCAGTCTTAGATGCTGCAATTACTGAATTTATCAATCAGTCTAGCTTCAAGTAAGAAGAGAGGTGTCAGATGGCAGTTTCATTAAATGATATAAAAAATAAAATTGCATCCACAAAAAACACCAGTCAAATCACAAATGCTATGCAGATGGTATCTGCTGCAAAGTTGGGAAAATCCGAAGAAGCAGCTAAAAATTTTCAAATTTACGCTTCTAAGGTCAGAAAATTGTTGACGGATTTACTTCATGGACATGAAGATCAAAATTCCAAATACCACCCTATGCTTGTTAGTCGTCCAGTTAAGAAAACAGCTTATATCGTGATCACATCGGATCGTGGCTTAGTTGGTGGTTATAATGCAACTATTCTCAAATCCATGATGGAACTCTTTGCAGAATATCATGATAAAGATGACTTTGTCATTATTTCAATCGGAAGTATGGGCTCGGACTTCTTTCGTGCGCGTGGTATTCAACCAATTTATGAACTACGTGGCTTAGCTGATCAACCAAGCTTTGATGAGGTTCGTAAAATCATTAATAAAACGGTTGAAATGTATCAAAACGAATTATTTGATGAATTGTATGTTTGTTATAATCATCACGTCAATAGTTTGACTAGCCAAATGCGTGTTGAACAAATGCTTCCAATTGTGGATTTGGATCCAAACGAAGCTGATGAAGATTACATTTTAAATTTGGAATTGGAATCAAGCCGCGATGTCATTTTGGATCAGTTGTTGCCTCAGTTTGCTGAAAGTATGATTTATGGGGCTATTATTGATGCGAAAACGGCGGAAAATGCGGCAGGGATGACAGCTATGCAGACAGCAACAGATAACGCGAAAAAAGTTATCAGTGATTTGACTATTCAGTATAATCGTGCTAGACAAGCAGCTATCACGCAAGAAATTACTGAGATTGTGGCGGGTGCAAGTGCACTAGAATAGTGTCACAGAAAATAAATATAAAGAGGAGAAAAGAATGAGCTCAGGCAAAATTGCTCAGGTTATCGGACCAGTCGTTGACGTTGCGTTTGCAGCTGGTGATAAATTACCTGAGATAAATAATGCACTTGTAGTCTATAAAAATGACGAAAAAAAATCGAAAATCGTCCTTGAAGTAGCTCTTGAGCTTGGTGACGGAGTGGTTCGGACCATTGCCATGGAATCAACTGACGGGTTGACTCGTGGTATGGAAGTCCTAGATACAGGTCGTCCAATTTCTGTCCCTGTCGGGAAAGAAACACTCGGTCGCGTCTTTAACGTTTTAGGAGATACCATTGACTTGGATGCTCCGTTTGGTGAAGATGCAGAACGTCAACCAATCCACAAAAAAGCTCCAACTTTTGATGAGTTGTCTACTTCATCAGAAATTTTAGAAACAGGAATTAAGGTGATCGACCTTTTGGCACCTTACCTCAAAGGGGGGAAAGTTGGTCTCTTCGGTGGTGCCGGAGTTGGAAAAACCGTCTTGATTCAAGAGTTGATTCACAACATTGCCCAAGAACACGGTGGAATTTCTGTCTTTACTGGTGTTGGGGAACGGACACGTGAAGGGAACGACCTTTACTGGGAAATGAAAGAATCTGGCGTTATTGAAAAAACAGCCATGGTTTTCGGTCAAATGAATGAACCACCTGGAGCACGTATGCGTGTGGCTCTTACAGGTTTGACAATTGCCGAATATTTCCGTGATGTCGAAGGGCAAGATGTGCTGTTATTCATTGACAACATCTTCCGTTTCACGCAAGCAGGTTCTGAAGTATCAGCCCTTCTTGGACGGATGCCTTCAGCCGTTGGTTACCAACCAACACTTGCGACAGAAATGGGACAATTGCAAGAGCGGATTACTTCAACTAAAAAAGGTTCTGTAACCTCTATCCAAGCTATCTATGTGCCAGCTGATGACTACACAGACCCAGCACCAGCGACAGCATTTGCTCACTTGGACTCTACAACCAACTTGGAACGGAAATTGGTTCAGTTGGGTATTTACCCAGCAGTTGACCCACTTGCTTCTAGCTCTCGTGCTCTTGCTCCTGAAATTGTCGGAGAAGAACACTATGCTGTTGCAGCAGAAGTGAAACGCGTTCTTCAACGTTACCATGAATTGCAAGATATTATTGCTATTCTGGGTATGGATGAATTGTCAGACGAAGAAAAGACATTGGTTGCTCGCGCACGTCGGATTCAGTTCTTCTTGTCACAAAACTTTAATGTTGCGGAACAATTTACCGGTCAACCAGGATCTTATGTGCCCGTTGCTGATACAGTTCGTGGCTTTAAAGAGATTCTTGAAGGTAAATACGATCATCTTCCTGAAGACGCCTTCCGTGGTGTTGGTTCTATCGAAGATGTTGTTGCTAAAGCTGAAAAAATGGGATTCTAAGAGGTGACCTATGGCTCAAATGACAGTACAAATCGTTACACCGGATGGTCTGGTTTTTGATCACCATGCAACGTTTGTTTCCGTTAAAACTCTTGATGGAGAAATGGGGATTTTACCGCATCATGAAAATATGATTGCTGTTTTGGCTGTCGATGAGGTCAAAGTGAAGCGGATTGACGATGAAGATCATGTTAATTGGATCGCTGTGAATGGTGGGATTGTCGAAGTTGCTGACAATTTGATTACTATTGTTGCAGACTCTGCTGAACGTGCTCGCGATATTGACATCAGTCGTGCTGAAAGAGCAAAATTACGTGCTGAACGTGACATTGAAGAAGCACATGAAAAGCATTTGATTGACCAAGAACGTCGTGCCAGAATTGCCCTTCAACGTGCCATTAACCGAATTAACGTTGGAACAAGACTATAATATGAAAAGGCCAATTGGCCTTTTTATAATGGCTTTTTTGCTATCAGTAAATGATTCGTGTCCGATAGTTTGCTCTCACCTATTTTTTTGGTATAATGGGGATATGATTCAGTTAATTTTTACGCTTAGTAGCCACATGATTTTTATTTTTCTTTCATTTCACTTACTTTCTACTGTTGTGAATTGGGAAAAACTATTGAAGGTGAATGCTGACAATGCTCTTAAGATTCGATTTTTAATTTTACTGCTTAGTATTGCGTTAGGGTTTTTGCTCAGCTCTTTCTTCCTTAGTCTCTATACATTGGGACGTGATGTGTTTAATAGCAATTTATAAGATGAGAAAAGAAATACAATAGGTGTTTTGGAGAAAATATGGATAAAATTATTATACAAGGTGGTTCAAATCCGTTAGTCGGTTCGGTTAAAATTGAAGGTGCCAAAAATGCTGTTTTGCCTTTGCTTGCAGCCACTATTTTAGCAAAAACAGGGAAAACAACTCTTACAAATGTTCCTGTTCTATCCGATGTGTTTACGATGAACAATGTGGTTCGTGGGTTGAATACAAAAGTAACCTTTGAGCAAGAAGAAAACAAGATTACGGTGGATGCTACTCAACCATTGGGCGAAGAAGCACCCTATAAATATGTAAGTAAAATGCGGGCTTCTATCGTAGTATTAGGTCCTATTTTGGCGCGCAATGGTCACGCAAAAGTTTCCATGCCAGGTGGCTGTACGATTGGCAGCCGTCCTATTGATCTTCATTTGAAAGGTTTAGAGGCAATGGGAGCTGAAATTAAGCAGACGGCTGGATTCATCGAAGCAAAAGCTGATCGACTGCATGGAGCTCATATCTATATGGACTTTCCAAGTGTAGGTGCGACGCAAAACATTATGATGGCAGCAACGTTAGCAGATGGTGTGACCGTCATTGAAAATGCAGCTCGGGAGCCGGAAATTGTAGATTTGGCTGTTTTGTTAAATAAAATGGGAGCTAAAGTCCGTGGTGCAGGTACGGAAACATTAACGATTACTGGAGTTACAGAACTGACTGGTACAAGTCACAGCGTGGTACAAGACCGTATCGAAGCCGGAACTTTTATGGTAGCAGCTGCTATGACTGGTGGCAATGTTCTTGTCCAAGACGCTATCTGGGAGCATAATCGTCCCCTCATTGCGAAACTGATGGAAATGGGTGTGTCTGTTACCGAAGAGGACGAAGGGATTCGGATTCGTTCCGATTTGTCTAAACTAAAAGCTGTCAATGTCAAAACTCTTCCTCATCCCGGTTTTCCGACAGATATGCAGGCGCAATTTACAGCCTTGATGACGGTTGCCAAGGGTGAATCCACTATGATTGAGACTGTTTTTGAGAACCGTTTCCAACATCTGGAAGAAATGCGTCGGATGGGCTTGCACTCAGAAATTATGCGGGACACAGCTCGTATCGTTGGTGGTCAAGCTTTGCAGGGAGCAGAAGTGATGTCAACAGACTTGCGTGCAAGTGCCGCACTGATTTTGACGGGCTTGGTTGCAGAAGGTGAAACAAAAGTAGGACAACTAACTCATTTGGATAGAGGCTATTACCAATTTCATAAAAAGTTGGCTAACTTAGGCGCAAATGTGAAGCGAGTGAAGGAAGAAGACGATGAATAATGATTTGAAATACGTTGGGAAACAAGTCGGAATTGTTCTGATAGTCTTATTGTTGGGGTTGATTTTGTTTGCACTTGGCTTAGTTGTTGGCTACGGTGGCAAAAATCCATGGAATATTTTATCGCCAGATAAGTGGCAGGAGATTATCAGCAAATTTACAGGACAATAATCTTAATAGCAAGAAGAGGTCGAAATAAAATTGACCTCTCATTCAAATAATGTTCGATTACACGCAGTAGTTGCGTGACTTCTAGTTATTGAGCGGATCAGTTTTTAGAAGTTAATAACTTTGAGGGAGTGAGACAAAAGTCATGATTTCATTGAAATAGACTTTGTAGTCCCACCCCCTCCTATTTATTTAAAAGGGGAGTAGAAATGGCGAGAAAGAAATCCAACCAGAAAGTAGCGCAAAGTGTAGTAGGCGTATTTCTTGCACTCGTTCTTGCGCTGGGAGGTTATTCTTTTAGCAATCATCATGGTGGTACGAAGCCTTCTGACAGCACTGCTATTAACAGGAGTATTCGTAAGAATCATGCAGCACCCAGTCAAGAATTAGCACAGAGTGTTTTGACAGAACCTGTTAAGCGACAGCTCAGGGGGAAAATCGAGTGGAATGGAGCAGGAGCATTCATAGTTAACGAAAATCAAACAACATTGGATGCCAAAGTTGCAAGTGTTCCTTATGCGGATAATAAGACAAAATTAGTTAGAGGACAAACTGTTCCGACTGTAGCCAATGCTCTTTTATCCAAAGCAACTCGCCAATATAGAAGCCGTGAAGAGACAGGAAATGGCTCAACGACGTGGACACCTGCTGGTTGGCATCAAGTCAAGCATTTATCAGGTGAATACAACCATGCAGTTGACCGTGGACATTTGCTGGGTTATGCTTTGATTGGTAATTTGAAAGGTTTTGATGCTTCGACCAGCAACCCGAAAAACATCGCTGTGCAAACAGCTTGGGCCAATCAAGCCAATACTAGTCATTCTACGGGTCAAAATTTTTATGAAACAAAGGTCCGTAAGGCACTAGACAAAAATAAACGAGTTCGGTATCGGGTGACTTTGATTTATGCCAATGAACAGGATTTGGTGCCAGTTGGTTCGCATATTGAAGGCAAATCTAATGATGGCAGTCTGGAAATAAATGTTTTTGTTCCCAATGTACAGACAGGAATTCGGTTAAATTATCAAACAGGAGAAGTGATCGTCACCAACTAAGTTTTTAATAATTTTGCATTTTTATCATCTTTTTGTTATACTGTTTTTACATGAGGTCGGACAAAAAGTATCTCAGCCTCTATCTAATTTAGTGATAAGCGAATGACGCAGTAGGTGATTGGATTCTTTATTCGCTTTTCAAGCTCGAAAGAGCACCTAATCACCCTTGCGGGGGTGGGACTACGAACTTAAATTTTTCAAGATAAGTTCTGTCCCACTCCCATTTTGTCTAAAAAGTGCGTTGGTGCTTTTTTATTGTGGATTTATTTTATGATGTAGGGAGGAGAAACATGAAGTATATTTGGTCTTATTTGAAAAAATATCCCAAATGGTTGATGTTGGATTTCTTTGGTGCTATCTTCTTTGTTGTGGTAAATCTCGGCTTGCCGACTGTTTTAGCACGGATGATTGACGAAGGGATTAACCAAGGGGATAGCAATCGTTTGTATTATTGGGCGATTGTGATGCTTGTTGTGATTTTGCTGGGGATTTTTGGACGTATCGTACTTTCTTATGCGGCTGGTAAGTTGACAACGAGCATGGTGCGTGACATGCGCAATGATGTCTATGACAAGTTGCAAGAGTATTCACACCATGAATACGAACAGATTGGTGTTTCATCTTTGGTGACACGGATTACCAGTGACGCCTTTGTTTTGATGCAATTTGCAGAACAATCCTTAAAAATGGGTGTCATCACGCCTATGATGATGATTTCTAGTGTGATGATGATTTTTGTCACTAGCCCTTCTTTGGCTTGGATTGTCGCAATTTCCGTTCCTTTTCTTGGCATTGTCGTTTGGTATGTGGCGGTTAAAACACGGCCTTTGTCAGAAAAGCAACAAAAAACGTTAGACAAAATCAATCAATATGCGCGTGAAAATTTAACGGGTCTGCGTGTCATTCGAGCTTTTGCACGAGAAGAATTTCAAGAAGAGCGCTTTGCTTCACAAAATGATATTTATGCGGATAATTCCAATCGGTTATTCAAATTAACAGGATTGACAGAGCCGCTCTTTGTTCAAATTATCATTGCGATGATTGTTGCCATTGTCTGGTCTGCTTTAAAACCGCTTGGTACAGGAGACTTGCAGATTGGGGATTTGGTTGCTTTTATCGAGTACAGTTTTCATGCATTGCTGTCATTCCTGTTGCTGTCCAGTCTGTTCACCATGTATCCTAGAACCGCTGTTTCTAGTGAACGGTTGAAAGAAGTGATGGAAATGCCGATTTCGATCAATCCAAATGAAGATGGTGTGACGGAGACGGACAGTCGCGGTTATTTAGAATTTGACAATGTTACTTTCGCTTATCCCGGCGAGACAGAAAGCCCAGTATTGCACAATATTTCGTTCAAAGCCAAGCCTGGTGAAACGATTGCTTTTATCGGATCGACTGGATCAGGGAAGTCCTCATTGGTGCAATTGATTCCGCGCTTCTATGACGTGACACTTGGAAAGATTTTAGTGGACGGGGTGGATGTACGTTCTTATAATCTAAAAGCACTGCGGCAGAAGATAGGCTTCATCCCACAAAAAGCTCTACTCTTTACCGGCACAATCGCAGAAAATCTCCGCTATGGGAAAGAAAATGCTAGTCGTGAGGAATTGGTACAAGCAGCAGATGTGGCACAAGCGAGAGACTTTATCGAAAGCAAGGAAGAGCGTTTTGAAACGCATTTGGCAGAAGGTGGAAGCAATCTTTCTGGTGGTCAAAAGCAACGTCTCTCCATTGCGCGTGCAGTCGTAAAAGAGCCAGATATTTATATTTTTGATGATTCGTTCTCTGCTTTGGACTATAAGACCGATGCCATTCTCCGCAGCAGACTAAAGGAAGTCACGCAAAATGCGACAGTTTTGATTGTTGCACAACGCGTGGGAACCATTATGGATGCTGACCAGATTATTGTCCTTGATAAGGGAGAAATCGTCGGCCGCGGAACGCATGAAGAATTGATGCAAGATAACGATATCTATCGCGAAATTGCCAATTCTCAACTCAATAGCCAATCACTAACAGAAGAAGGATAGGAGGGAAGAGAAAATGAAAAAACAACATAGTTTTATTCGTTTGTGGAGCTACTTAAAAGTTTATAAAGTCTCAGTAATCCTTGCTATCTTCTTGAAAGTGGTAAGTGTTGTAATGAGCGTGCTAGAGCCTTTTGTACTTGGTCTTGCCATTACAGAATTAACACGAAATTTGCTGGATATGGCAAAGGGAGTGGAAGGCGCAAGCATCAATACCACATATGTCTTTTGGGTAATGGCGCTCTATCTCTTACGTGGTTTGTTCTATGAGATTGGTGCTTATTATTCGAATTATTTTATGACCAATGCGGTGCAAAATACCGTACGCGACATGCGCAATGAGCTGAGTTCTAAAATCAATCAAATTCCAGTTTCTTATTTTGACAAACATCAATTCGGAGACTTGCTGGGGCGTTTTACCAGCGACGTAGAAACTGTTTCAAATGCGCTTCAACAGTCATTTCTGCAAGTTGTCAATGCGGTTTTGACCATTACCTTGGTTATCGGAATGGTCTTGTATCTCAATTTTCAATTGGCTTTGATCGTGATTGCCAGCATTCCTTTGACCTATTTTGGGGCGAACTTTATTTTGAAGAAATCGCAGCCTTATTTTAAAAAGCAAGCAGACGCGCTGGGAGCTATGAATGGATTTGTGCAGGAAAATTTAACTGGTTTTAATGTGCTGAAACTTTATGGCCGTGAAGAAACATCTTCAGAAGATTTTCGAGAAATCACGCAAAATCTCCAAGAAGTCGGCTTCAAAGCTAGCTTTATTTCTGGGTTGATGATGCCAATTTTGAATGCAGTTTCAGATTTGACCTATCTGATTGTGGCGGTTGTTGGTGGTTTGCAAGTCATTTCTGGACAATTAACGATTGGGAACATGCAAGCATTTGTACAATATGTGTGGCAAGTGAACCAACCAATCCAAAACCTAACGCAATTGGCTGGGCAATTGCAGAGTGCCAAGTCTTCGTTGGATCGTGTTTTCCAAGTCTTGGATGAACCAGACGAAGTGACGGATGTAAAAGAGCATTTGGAGCATGATTTGACAGGTCAGGTCAGCTTCAAGCATGTTGACTTTCAATACGTGGAAAACAAACCGCTCATTCGAGACTTCAACTTAGAGGTCAAGCCGGGCGAAATGGTGGCGATTGTCGGTCCGACCGGTGCTGGAAAGACTACCCTCATCAATCTACTGATGCGCTTTTACGATGTAACTGCCGGTTCGATTTCTGTTGACGGTCATGATATTCGCAATTTATCCCGCCAAGAATACCGCAAACAATTTGGTATGGTCTTGCAAGACGCTTGGCTTTATGAAGGAACGGTCAAAGAAAACTTGCGCTTTGGAAATCTGAATGCGACAGATGAAGAGATTGTAGAAGCTGCCAAAGCAGCTAATGTCGATCATTTCATTCGGACGCTTCCAGGTGGCTATAATATGGAAATGAATCAGGAATCCAGCAATATTTCGCTGGGGCAAAAACAATTGCTGACCATTGCGCGAGCATTATTAGCTGATCCAAAAATCTTGATTTTAGATGAAGCAACCTCGTCCGTTGATACACGCCTAGAGCTCTTGATTCAAAAAGCGATGAAGAACCTCATGCAGGGGCGGACAAGCTTTGTCATTGCTCACCGCTTATCGACGATTCAAGAGGCGGACAAGATTTTAGTTCTCAAAGACGGGCAAATCATTGAGCAAGGAAATCATGAATCGCTTCTAGCCGATAAAGGTTTCTATTATGATTTATATACGAGTCAGTTTGCCAAGAAAGAGGCTTGACAAATAAGGGAGTAGAACAAAGCTCCAAAAAATAATGAAGACACGAACCCTGTCTTGACTAGCAGTTAGCTAATCTGGGCGAGTTCGTGTTTTTTTATCTTTGGTGACATAAAGCTAAAATGCACCCGTTCTGTTCCACAACTATTTTTTGATAAATCTTCAAAACTGCATGACATTTCTTCCGTCCGCCCAGCGGACGAGGTGGATAAGTTTTAGTTTGCACTGTCAGCTGGGCGGACGAAGTGAACTAGTTTTGATTTATAGTTTCAGCCGGGCGGACAAAATGAACTAGTTTTGATTTATACTGTCAGCCGGGCGGACGAGATGAAGTAGTTTTGGTTTATAGTTTCAGCCGGGCGGACGAAATGAACTAGTTTTGATTTATACTGTCAGCCGGGCGGACGAGATGAATGAGTTTTAGTTTGCACTGTCAGCCGAGCGGACGAAATGAAATGACTTCAGTTTATCCCGTCGCCCTGGTCGACAGTAAGAACCAGTTTTGGTTTGCTTCGTCGCCCCAGTCGACGGTTTTGATTCGGTTTATAACAAATAGAAGACCCGCGAGTTCCTCACTTCACGGGTTTACTATCTTATGAAAAATCTCACAAATTTTGCCTTGGATCTGGGTGAGGCACGTTTTGACGCTCCCGACATTCTCTTCTATAAAGCATAGCAGTGCGATTCATCAGATAGTTCATCAACATCATAGCTAGACCAAGAAGAGCGACATGATTGCGCAAAAGATAAAAGGCCAGTACTTCAAGGGTTAAAATGCTTGCAAAGCGCATCAGAACAGCTCCATTTAGACGATACAATTCATGGTTATAAGCAGATGTCATTAAAACCCCTAAATAAAAGCCAATGATTGCAACGATGAGGAAAATAGCACCCTGTTCGTGGTGATGATGATCGACGAGAAATTCCAGCCCTACAGTAAAGAAAAGAAGACTGATAACAATAATGGCATGAGCATAGAAAAGTTGCATGGTCGAACCAACTCGATGATGATTGATATTTAAGAAAGTCTGCGACATATAAAACATAAAGAGTCCTGCCATACCAAAAAAGAGTGCTGCCCCTTCTAATGGTGATTTTGCCAAAGGGTAAGTTTTGATGATAGCAATCACCGTTTCACCAAAAGTAATAATCGTCAGTAATTGATTTCGCTCTAGTGCGTGAGGAAAATTCATAAAATGAGATTGGCTGTAAGATCTGATAAAAATCGGCAGAATGAGCGGCAAAAGATAAAATGGGAGGATGAAATGGCTGTATGGAATGAGTCCCATTGCTACGGGAAGAACAGAAAGAATATAAATACCTAGCAAAACGATACTGAGTTTGATATCTTTATTAAAACCCAGCGCGCGTCCTTTTAGGTAATACTGAATAGCAATCACTCCGTAGACAAGCGCAAGAAAAATATTAAAGGCGATAACACTTGAATAATCTTGTCTTAAACGCTCAATATCAAAATTGTAGTTGAGAGCAAGATTTCCAACTAGAAGCATTAAAATGATGATAGTGAAAATATCTCCACGACGTGAATCACCGTATTTATTGTAGTAGAATGCTTCGTTATTCCAGATGTTGAGCATGATGATACTGCCAGCGATAAAAGATAAGATTTCATTGAATCCAACTGTGCTAACATGGATAGCAGAGGTTAATTGGCTAATAGCTATTACAAAAGCTAAATCAAAAAAGAGTTCATAGTTAGATACTCTCTTAGATTTGTGTTGAGACATGAGATGTTCCTTTCTTATATGAAGTTGGAGCGGTTTTATTTTACCAAAAATCACACTAAAAAACTAGTTTGGTTTTATCAAATAAGACTAATGAAAGAGCCAGACAATGAAATACAATCCAAGAAAAACAGCATGCCATTTCCAATACAGCACGATTAGTCCGATTGTTTCACGTATCCAAGCCGATGGGAGAAAATAAAGAGCAGTTCGGGAACCTATACTACGTCCTTTCAAACCAAGCTTTCGCATGTAAATACCTGCTCGCAAGGAGTGGAAAGAATTGGTAACAACTAGACAACGATAATTTTTCTCACGTTTCTCATCCAAAATAGCTTTGCTAAAACGCAAATTTTCTAAGGTAGTTGTTGATTTCCGTTCCACAATAATATCTTCCTCTGAAATACCAGCTTGCCTTAAATACTGTGCCATAGCATCTGCTTCGGCTAATTTTTCGTCCGTACCTTGCCCGCCAGACACGACAATTTTAGGACTGTTATTAAATTTTTCATATATCGTCTTTCCTTTTTCAAGCCGTTGAGCGAGAAGAGGTGGAACCTTGTCTCCTATCAAACCAGACCCTAAGATGATGATGTAGTCTGGATGTTTTATAACGGGCAATACATTATAAACAAAACCGTAAAGGATATAGGTCACATAAAGATAGCTACCATAAATTAGAAGTCCATTTGTAAGAGATAGAATTCTATGAAGAAAGATAAAATGAGGAAAGAAAAAAGTAAGCGCTAGGGAAAGAGCAATAGCGAGCCCATAAAAGAAGGAGAGGAGGTTTGCTAAACGCCTGCCTTCAAAGGTCATCATCTGTTTGCCATTAAAAATGAGATAAATGGTTGAAATTATGACACTCAAAGGAATGAAAAGTGCCAAGATAAGCAAAGAAAGCATTGCCAGATTTCTATTGACAAGTTGTTCCATATGAATCACAAACAAACCAGAAACGATAGCGGCAAATAAAATTAAAACGATACTAAGCAAATACGCATTGAAGAGTCGCCTTGGTTCTATATAAAACAAGACAAGAAAAAGAAGAGCAGGAAGAAGCCAAATAAGATGCAAGACCATAATGTGATAACAATCCTTTCAAACAGATTCCTTTTTAGTATAGCATAAAAGTTCCTGCAAAAAGTAGATTTAAAAAACAATGGACTTAAAAATTGAAATATTATTTAGAAATATGGTATAATATTTTTATGTCTTGGGGTCGTTACGGATTCGACAGGCATTATGAGGCACATTTTGCGACTCATCGAGCGGATGTAAAGCGCCAGTTAAATATAACTGCAAAAAATAATAATTCTTACGCTTTAGCTGCCTAAAAAACAGCCAGCGTGACCAGATTCGGATCGCTCGTGTTCGATGATTGGTCTTAATAACAGCGAGATACGATTAAGCCTTGTCTAGGGGCTTGATAAGAGACTGATAGACTCGCTTAGCTTGGGCTTGAGTTATGTGTCAAAGCGAAGTTAAATCCAATACATAACCTATGGTTGTAGACAAATGTGTTGGCAGGTGTTTGGACGTGGGTTCAATTCCCACCGGCTCCATTATTAAATATGGAAGATTACTCAAGAGGCTTAAGAGGCTGTGTTGGAAACGCAGTAGGCGTGTGAAAGCGTGCGTGGGTTCGAATCCCATGTCTTCCGTTTTGTTACAAAACGCTCGTTAGTGGCGTTTTTTTCTTGCTAGAAGATAAAATGAGTGAAGAGAACGGATTCACTCATTTATTTTTTGAAAAGCATTGAATTTTTTCTGAAAAGTAGTAGACTGTTACTAGAAAGTTTGGAGGTTTCTCGTGAAATTATATGTACAGTTGATGATTATTTTTTCGATTTCTTTGATAGGAGAAGGGATTTCCTATCTTTTTCATTTGCCAATTCCAGGAAGCATTATTGGACTCGTTCTTCTTTTCTTGGCTTTGCAATTTAAAATTCTCAGATTACGGCATGTGAGTATGGTGGGAAATTTTTTATTAGCCAATATGACGATTCTATTTTTGCCGCCAGCGGTCGGAATTATGGATAAATTTCATGTCATTGCGCCTTATCTGCTGCCAATTGTTTTGATTATTATTGGAGCGATTGTGATCAATGTGATTGTCATTGCATTAGTCGTTCATTTTATCAAAAACCGCTTTGAAGGAAATTACGGAGAAGGAGAAACAAGAAATGTCTAATTTGTGGGGCAATCCTTTATTTGGTTTGGCTTTATCAATCTTTGCTTATTTGGTAGGAATGTTGATTTTTCGTAGGTTTCCACATCCTCTGACAACACCTTTGTTGCTAGCCACCATATTTGTCATTGTATTTTTAAAATTGACAGGAATTTCTTATAAACATTACTATGTAGGTGGAACGTATTTGAATAATCTCATTGTGCCGTCAACGGTTGCGCTGGGAATTCCTTTGTATAAAACATTTCATCTCATGAAACACCATGCCAGAAGCATTTTGATTGGTACTTTTGTAGCAGTGGTAGTGAACACCAGTTTTACGGCCTTGGTCGCTAAGGCTTTTGGAATGGATTTTTTCTTAGCAATTTCACTCTTTCCCAAATCAGTGACAACAGCTATGGCGGTTGGAATTACGGATAAAATGCAAGGGCTGACGACGGTGACGTTGGTGGTCGTAGTAGCAACAGGAATCTTGACAAGTGTGATCGGACCGACTGTTTTAAGAATTTTAAAAATTAAAGATCCTGTTGCAGTAGGTTTAGCTCTTGGAGGAACGGGACATGCTGTTGGAACAGGAACAGCCTTTAAATACGGACAGGTTGCAGGAGCTATGGCTGGTCTTGCTATTGGTGTGACAGGGATTATGTATGTGATTGTCAGTCCAATTGTTGCAAGTATTATTTTAAAATAGCACAAAATCATGTGCTCAATATGTTTTCTGCCCCATTTCCTAAAAAACATGATATAATAGAGAGTAAAAACTTTTTGATAGAAAGATAGCTATGGATTTAAAAGATTATATTGCAACCATTGAAAACTACCCACAAGAAGGGATTTTATTTCGCGACATTAGCCCATTGATGGCAGATGGAAATGCTTATAGCTATGCCATTCGTGAAATTGTCCAATATGCTACGGACAAGAAAATTGACATGATTGTCGGACCAGAAGCGCGTGGATTTATTGTTGGGTGTCCGGTAGCTTATGAACTTGGAATTGGTTTTGCTCCAGTACGTAAGCCTGGGAAATTGCCTCGTGAGGTTATCTCAGCTAGTTATGAAAAAGAGTATGGTGTAGATACATTAACAATGCACGCAGACTCTATCAAACCTGGACAGCGTGTACTGATCGTTGATGATCTCCTTGCAACGGGTGGAACGGTTAAAGCAACAATCGAAATGATTGAACGACTAGGCGGTATCGTTGCAGGTTGTGCTTTCCTTATTGAATTAGACGAGCTAAAAGGCCGCGAAGCTATTGGTGACTACGATTACAAAGTTCTCATGCATTATTAAGGTATAAATAAAAGCTATATCTTGTTGAAGAAAAAGTATAATTGAAAACTATATCTCCTTTCAGTATAATAAAAGCAGAAAGTAAAAGGAGATATTTTCATGCCCATTAAAATTGATAAGAAATTACCAGCTGTTGACATTTTAAGATCTGAGAATATCTTTGTCATGGATGACGAGCGTGCAGAACACCAAGATATTCGTCCTCTGAATATCTTGATTTTGAATTTAATGCCGCAAAAGACAGTGACAGAAACACAGTTGTTGCGTCATTTAGCAAATACGCCATTGCAACTTCGTATTGAATTTCTTTACATGACTTCTCATACGTTTAAAACGACGCATGCAGATTATTTGGAGACTTTTTATAAGACTTTTGATGAGATAAAAGATCGTTATTTTGATGGTTTGATTGTCACTGGAGCGCCAGTTGAACATTTATCTTTTGAAGCAGTAGATTACTGGGAAGAATTTCATCAAGTTATTGACTGGTCTAAATCGCATGTTTACTCTACTTTGCATATTTGTTGGGGAGCGCAAGCGGGTCTCTATGCTCGCTATGGTATCGCCAAACACCAGATGAACCGTAAGTTGTCTGGCATTTACAGTCAATCCACACCAGAAAAACCAAGTCTATTGTTTCGCGGCTTTGATGATGAGTATGCGGCACCTCATTCGCGCTATACAGAAGTTTGCAAAGAAGACATTCTAAATAAGAGTAATTTGGAAATTTTAGCTTGTGGAAAAGAGGTCGGTGTCTCTGTTGTGGCAAGCCGTGATCTTCGCGAGGTATATAGTTTTGGACATTTAGAATATGATCGCGATACGTTGGCAAAAGAATATTTTCGAGATATAGATGAAGGATTGAATCCGCATGTTCCAGAAAATTATTTCAAAAATGATGATGTTACTTCAACTCCGTGTTTGCGATGGAATCTAGCTGCGGCGCTGTTTTTCAACAATTGGATCAACTATGCTGTTTACCAAGAAACGCCATTTGACTGGGAAAATGCAGCGAATGATGTTTCCTTGTTTGCTTATTTATAAGAGGTGCTATGACTTATTTATCAGCGTATAAGACGGGCAATTTAGTATTGCCAACTGAGCTTCTTTTTCATTTTCATGAGATATTTGATAATAGTGATGACTTTTTGGTCTGGCAATTTTTCTATTTGCAAAATACAACGTCGCTAGAAGAGATTTCTCCTGTTCAGATTGCGGAAAGTATTGGGAAATCCGTTGCAGAGGTCAATCGCTCTATGTCAAATCTGACAGAAAAGGGATTGTTGCAGTACAAAACAATTGCACTCAATGGTGAAATTGAGGCAGTTTTTGATGCGCTGCCAGCGCTTGAACGATTGGATGAAATTGTAGAAAGTCGCTCAACTGTTGCGCAAGCTGTTTCTCAAAATGTTTTAAAAGACTTGGTCGAAACTTTTCAGCAAGAATTAGGCCGTCTCTTGACACCGTTTGAAATTGAAGATTTAACAAAAACAATTCAAGATGATCAGACTAGTCCAGAACTCGTCACAGCTGCTCTTCGCGAAGCTGTTTTTAACGGTAAAGCAAATTGGAAATATATCCAAGCAATCTTGCGAAATTGGCGCCGTGAAGGCATTACAACAGTAGCGCAAGTCGAAGCGAAGCGAGAAGAACGTGAAGCGACTAATCCGCAAAATATTACTGTATCGGATGACTTTTTGAAAGCTATGGATTTGTGGCGTGATTAAGATATCGGAGTTTATTTTTCATGAAAGATTGACCATGAGATAAGTAATGGCAGAAAGAATAATAGAGGTTCTATAATCTCTGAAGTAGATCTACCGCTTCAGAAATTATAGAGCCTATTTTTGATGCT
Organism: Streptococcus constellatus; assembly: GCF_902167705.1. Classification (GTDB taxonomy): domain Bacteria; phylum Bacillota; class Bacilli; order Lactobacillales; family Streptococcaceae; genus Streptococcus; species Streptococcus constellatus_A. Next base: position 64,228 of record NZ_CABHMZ010000007.1, read on the forward strand.
GATTTCCTCAAAACTGAATACAAAAATGTCAAAAACCAATCATTTGGATAAGAGAAATCTTCTATTTCTTCTAAAAGTATTGTAAATTCTTCCATTAAAATAAAAACTGCAAGCGTTTTAGACAAAAATTTGAAAAAGGATTGCTAAAAATGAAAAGGTGGTATAGAATGGAATTATTGAGAAAAAATATAATAAAAGGAGTTGTTATATGAACTATAAAGAAGTTTATGAACAATGGCTAAACAATAATTTCTTCGATGAAGAAACAAAAGCTGATTTGCTGTCTATTAAGGACGATGAAGCTGAAATTGAAGATCGATTTTACAAAGGTCTTGAGTTTGGGACCGCTGGTCTTCGTGGGAAATTGGGTGCTGGTACCAACCGCATGAATAAATACATGGTGGGAAAAGCAGCCCAAGCATTGGCTGAAACCTTGAAAGACCATGGTGAAGAAGCGATTAAAAGAGGCGTTGCAATCAGCTATGATGTCAGATATAAATCAAAAGAATTTGCTGAATTAACCTGCTCTATCATGGCTGCTCACGGCATCAAAACTTATATTTACAATGGGATTCATCCTACGCCAATGTGCTCATATGCAATTAGAAAATTGCACTGTAAAGCAGGGGTCATGGTGACAGCTAGCCATAATCCACAAGAATACAATGGCTATAAAGCGTATTGGGAAGAAGGTTCACAAATTTTAGATGACATTGCAGGACAAATTGCAGGTCATATGGATGAAATTGTGAACTTTGAAGACATTAAGTCCATTCCTTTTGAAGAAGCTTTGGAAAGCGGTCTTGCAAATTACATTGATGCATCTGTCGAAGAAGATTACTACAAGGAAGTTCTTGATTTAACAATCAATGAAGATGTTGATAAATCTATCAAAGTTGGCTACACTCCTTTGAATGGTACGGGAAATATTCCTGTCAGAGAAATTCTGAAAAGAAGAGGATTTGAAAATATCTTTGTCGTAAAAGAACAAGAATTCCCTGATCCAGATTTTACAACGGTTGGTTATCCAAATCCAGAATTTCCAAAAGCATTTGCTTACTCTGAAAAGCTTGGAAAAGAAAATGATTGTGATATTTTGATTGCTAATGATCCAGATTGTGACCGTGTTGCTTTGGAAGTAAGAGACGCAAATGGTGATTATGTCTTTTTAAATGGAAATAAGATTGGTGCTTTGCTTTCTTATTACATTTTCTCACAACGACATGCTCTCAATAACTTGCCTGAAAATCCTGTCATGGTGAAATCTATCGTTACAGGTGATTTATCTAGAGCCATTGCGAAGAAATATGGTATTGAAACAGTTGAAACCTTAACTGGATTCAAAAATATTTGTGGAAAAGCCAACGAATATGATCGCACTAAAGAAAAGACTTATGTGTTCGGTTACGAAGAAAGCATTGGTTTCTGCTATGGAACTTTTGTCAGAGACAAGGATGCTGTCAGTGCTTCTATGATGATTGTGGAAATGGCTGCTTACTTTAAGAAGCAAGGTAAGACTTTGTTAGGTGTTTTAAATGATATTTATGCAGAGTTTGGCTTCTATAATGAAAGACAAGTTTCGCTGGAGTTAGAAGGTGTAGAAGGTCAAGAGAGAATCGGTCGCATGATGGAAGATTTTAGAGAGCATCCTTTGACAACAGTCGGAGCAATGAAGCTGGAAAAAGTGATTGACTTTAAAGATGGTTATCTTGATTTTCCAAAACAAAATTGCTTGAAATATTACTTTAACGATGGTTCGTGGTATGCACTTAGACCGTCAGGTACAGAACCTAAAATCAAATTGTACATCTATACAATTGGTAAAGATGAAAAGGAAAGTGTTGAAAAACTTGACCTCATCGAAAAAGCTTGCCGAGAAAAAATGGACAGTGTGAAATAAGCGTATATAAAAACTTGAAGTTCTCAAAAGAGAACTTCAAGTTTTTTGCTTTTTAAAGACTAGTCGAATGCTTTGGCTGTATTTTTTGGTCAGGATAGATATAATTTATGGCGTTGTTGATAGCCGTAGGTGCTTCGCCTAGTCCTGTGGCAATCAAATCAATCTTTCCATCGTAGCTACAGCAATCTCCCGCAGCATAGATACCTGCGACAGAAGTTTCTTGTTTACTATTGACAATAATCTTGTGGCGATTGAGCTCCAGCCCCCATTTTTTTAAGTTTCCGACAGATGACTTGAAGCCATAATTGACAAAGAGTTGATCAAGTGGTAAGAGCCCCGTCTCCTCGCTTTTCACTTTAGTGATTTCAAGATGAGTCAGTTTGTTTCCCTCTCCGATAAGCTTGCTTGGTACAAATGGTGTTTTAATCGTCACATTTGAAGCTTTTAATTCATTGACGCTATGCTCCAAAGATCGGAAGTTGTCCCTGCGGTGAATGATACTGGTTGGTGCAATCTTATCAAAAGCCAATGCCCAATCAACAGCAGAATCACCGCCTCCTAGAACAACAATATTTTGTCCAGCGTATTGGTTGAGATTAGAAACATGATAGTGAATGTTTTCAAATTGGTCTACATTTTCTAGCTCAAGCGGACGTGGTTTAAAGGCTCCGCCTCCCATGGCAATCAAAATGGCTCTTGAGATGTGTTTTCCTTTACTGGTTGTTAAAGTGAACAATTCATCGTTTTTTTCAATATCTAATACGGTCTCATTGAGATGTATGCTTGTTTCAAATGTTTTTACTTGATCAATCAAACGCTCAATCAATTCTTCACCTGTTAGATTGGTAAAACCAGGAACATCCAGAATTTTCTTTTCGGGATAGAGAATGGCTGGCTGTCCACCGAGCTGAGGCAGTGAATCAATCAAATTCACTTTTGCTTGACGCATGTGAGCATAAAAAGCAGCAAAAAGCCCCACAGGCCCTCCACCAATAATTGTAATATCAAAAATTTCAGACATGATTTCTCCTTAAAATGATAACGTATTTCTATTCTATCACAAAATGAGGAAAACGATAGAGAAATTGTGTTAGGATACATGAATTATGATACAATAGTTACAGATTATATTATTTATTAAGGAGAAATACATGCAAGCAGTTGCACATTTTATTGAAACATTTGTTCCAGAACATTATACGATCTTTTTAGATTTGAATCGGGAGCAAAAAACATTTACAGGTAAGGTCAGCATTAGCGGGGAAGCGAAAGGAGAAAAAATCTCTCTTCATCAAAAGGATTTGACAATCCAATCTGTTGAAGTAGCTGGCGAAGCGCGTCCTTTTTCTGTGGATAATGAAAATGAAGCAGTTTACGTTGAACTTGGTCAAGCGGGAGCTGTTGAAGTAACGCTTACTTATACAGGTAAAATTACAGATAATATGACGGGGATTTATCCATCTTACTATACTGTCAATGGTGTCAAAAAAGAAGTTCTTTCTACTCAATTTGAAAGTCATTTTGCGCGTGAAGCATTTCCAAGTGTGGATGAGCCAGAAGCAAAAGCTACGTTTGATCTTTCTTTGAAATTTGACCAAGAAGCAGGAGAAATTGCACTTTCAAACATGCCAGAAGTTGATGTAGAAAATCGAAAAGCAACTGGCATCTGGAAGTTTGCAACAACTCCTCGCATGTCGTCTTATCTTTTGGCGTTCGCGGCTGGTGATTTGCAGGGCGTTACAGCAAAAACGAAGAATGGTACTTTGGTCGGCGTGTACTCTACCAAAGCTCACCCTGCTTCAAATTTGGAGTTTGCCTTAGATATTGCAGTTCGCTCTATTGATTTTTATGAAGAATACTACGGAATAAAATATCCGATTCCTCAATCTCTGCATGTAGCTTTGCCAGACTTTTCTGCAGGAGCTATGGAAAATTGGGGCTTGGTTACTTACCGTGAAGTTTGTCTTTTAGTAGATGAAAATTCAACCGTTACAAGCCGTCAGCAAGTAGCTCTTGTGATTGCTCACGAATTGGCTCACCAATGGTTTGGTAACCTGGTTACAATGAAATGGTGGGATGACCTTTGGCTCAATGAAAGTTTTGCCAATATGATGGAATATGTCTGTGTGAATGCCATTGAACCAACATGGAACATCTTTGAGGATTTCCAGACAGGTGGCGTTCCACTGGCTCTAAAACGAGATGCAACTGACGGTGTTCAATCTGTTCATGTGGAAGTTAAACACCCAGATGAAATCAATACTTTGTTTGATCCAGCGATTGTTTATGCCAAAGGAAGCCGTCTCATGCACATGCTTCGTCGTTGGTTAGGAGATGAAGCCTTTGCAAAAGGTTTGAATGCTTATTTTGCAAAACACCAATACAGTAATACGATTGGTCGTGACTTATGGAATGCTCTCGGTGCAGCTTCAGGACGTGATGTAGCAGCCTTTATGGATTCGTGGTTAGAACAACCAGGTTATCCTGTTTTGACAGCGGTTGTGGAAAATGACACTCTCAAAATTTCTCAAAAACAATTCTTTATTGGAGAAAAAGAAGAAAAAGGTCGTCTATGGGTTGTACCGTTGAATAGCAATTGGACTGGTATTCCAGATACGCTAGAAACAGAGACGCTTGAAATTCCAAATTATGCAGCTCTTGCAGCCCAAAATGAAGGAGCCCTTCGATTTAATACAGAAAATACGGCGCATTACATTACCGATTACCAAGGTGAGCTTCTAGATAATATTTTGGCGACTATTACGGACTTAGACAATACAAGCAAGTTGCAGGTGGTGCAAGAACGTCGTCTGTTGGCGGAAGCAAGTTCCGTTTCATTTGCAGACTTGATTCCAGTTATCGAAAAATTAACCAATGAAAAATCTTATCTTGTAGTATCTGCTGTGAAGGCTGTGCTAAATGGTTTGAAGACTTTTGTGGACGAAGGGACAGAAACAGAAGCTGCCTTTAAGAAATTACTCGTTAAGCTGAATCAAGCTAATTTTGACCGACTTGGCTTTGAGGCGCAAGACGGTGAAACAGATGAAGATGAATTGGTTCGTCAAATCGTTGTGGCAAATATGATTGCATCTGATGATGAACAAGCGAGCCAAAAAGCGAGTCAAATCTTTGAAACCTACCAAGAAAACATGGAAAAACTTCCAGCAGCCACTCGCTTGCAAATTTTGATTAACCAAATCAAACACCATGAGACAAAAGAATTGACCGATCAATATTTAGCAACTTACATTGCAACGGTTGACGGCAACTTCCGATATCAATTGGCTTCGGCTCTTTCTTATACCAAGGACGAAACAACACTCACTCATCTTTTAGAAGAATGGAAAAATAAGGATGTTGTAAAACCGCAAGATTTAGCAATGAGCTGGTACTTTACTTTCTTGCAACACGATTTCACACAAGGAACTGTCTGGACTTGGGCGCGTGACAATTGGGATTGGATTAAGGCAGCTCTTGGTGGAGATATGAGTTTTGATAAATTTGTCATTTGTCCAGCAAGTACTTTCAAGACGCGTGAACGTTTGGCAGAATACAAAGCCTTCTTTGAGCCACAATTATCTGATTTGGCAATTAGCCGTAACATTAGCATGGGAATCAAAGAGATTTCTGCTCGTATTGACTTGATTGACAAAGAAAAAGCAGCTGTTGAAGCAGCAATCAAAGCAGCAGTATGACAGTATAAAAGAGAAAAGGTTGAATGATAATGTCAGCCTTTTCTTATTGCATTTTGCTGTTTTATTAAAAAAAGTGATAGTTTTTGAAAGAAAATGCTTGACTTTGAAATAAATTGGTGTATAATAAATCTGTAAACGATTGCAGGAAGGAGTGAGGTCTATCTTAAAATCAGAACGCAAACAGGTGATTTTAGAGGAAGTCAATCGTCATCAAGTTGTCTCTCTAGATATCTTGGTTCGTTTATTAAATACATCTGAGTCAACAGTTCGTAGAGATTTAGATGAATTGGAAGATGAAAGAAAACTGCGCCGAATTCACGGTGGGGCAGAAAGCATTCATTTTCTTCAAGAGGAAGAAAGCAATCAAGAAAAATCTATCAAAAACGTTCAAGATAAATTACGAATTGCGCAAAAAGCAGCGGAATTGATACAAGAACAGGATGTCATTTTTATTGATGCTGGAACGACAAATGAATTGTTAGTCAATGAGCTTTCAAGCAAACATATGACGGTTGTGACCAACTCCATTCACCATGCTACAAAATTAGTTGAGAAAAACATTCCAACGGTTATTATCGGAGGAGTTGTCAAAAGCTCAACAGATGCTAGTATCGGTGGTGTTGCCTTGAACCAAATCGGTCAGTTGAATTTCAATAAAGCTTTTATTGGTATGAATGGAATTGATGAAAATTTCTATACAACGCCTGATATGGAAGAAGGAGCAGTCAAGCGAGCGATTCTTGAAAATGCCAAGCAGACTTATATCTTAGCTGACGCCTCAAAAATTGGTCAGACCTCTTTCGTGAAAGTCGCACCTATCAAACGTGCAAGCATTATTACTAGTGCTTGTGCCAATGAGCAATTGGAGAAGATAAAAGAAAAAACGGAGGTTATTGAAGTATGATTTATACTGTTACGCTTAATCCTTCTATTGACTATATTGTCCGTTTGGATAAGGTCAATGTTGGAAGCGTGAATCGTATGGAGAGCGATGATAAATTTGCTGGTGGCAAAGGCATCAATGTCAGTCGTGTACTCAAACGTTTGGGAATTGACAATACAGCGACTGGCTTTATCGGTGGTTTTACAGGAAAATTTATTACTGATACTTTGGAAAATGAAGCGATTGCGACCAAATTTGTCCAAGTGTCAGAGGATACGCGTATCAACGTTAAGATTAAAGCAGACGCTGAGACAGAAATCAATGGAACGGGTCCGACTGTCTCACCAGAGCAATTGGTAGCCTTAAAAGATATTCTTTCAGGGCTTTCAGAGAAAGATACAGTTGTCTTTGCAGGGTCAAGCAATAAAAATTTAGGCAATGTTGTCTACAAAGAGCTGATTAGCCTGACGAGACAAACTGGAGCACAAGTCGTTTGTGATTTCGAGGGACAAACACTTATTGATTCACTAGAGTTTCAGCCATTATTGGTAAAACCAAATAATCATGAGTTGGGTGATATTTTTGGAGTAAAACTAGAAAATTTAGATGAGATTGAAAAATATGCTCGTGAAATTCTAGCTAAAGGTGCGCAACATGTCATTATTTCTATGGCAGGCGACGGTGCACTTTTGGTAACAAAGGACGGAGCTTATTTTGCAAAACCAATCAAGGGAATCGTAAAAAATTCTGTCGGAGCTGGTGATTCAATGGTTGCAGGCTTTACTGGCGAATTTGTTCGTTCAGGAAATGCTGTTGAAGCCTTCAAATGGGGAGTAGCTTGCGGAACGGCAACGACTTTCTCTGATGACTTGGCAACAGCCGCTTTTATTAACGAAACGTATGAAAAAGTAGAGGTAGAAAAAATATGAAAATTCAGGATTTACTGAGAAAAGATGTGATGTTGCTTGATTTACAAGCAACTGAAAAAACAGCTGTTATTGATGAAATGATTCGCAGTTTAGTTGACCACGGTTATGTGACAGATTTTGAAACATTCAAAGAAGGAATCTTGGCTCGTGAAGCTTTAACGTCAACAGGCTTGGGTGACGGGATTGCCATGCCACACAGTAAAAATGCGGCAGTCAAAGAAGCAACTGTTCTGTTTGCAAAATCAAACAAGGGTGTGGATTATGAAAGTTTAGACGGGCAACCAACAGATTTGTTCTTCATGATTGCTGCACCGGAAGGAGCGAACGATACTCACTTGGCTGCACTTGCAGAATTGTCACAATATCTGATGAAAGATGGATTTGCAGACAAACTTCGTCAAGTAACTTCGCCAGATGAAGTGATTGCATTATTTGACCAAGCGTCTGAAAAAGCAGCAGAGCCCGCAACGGTAGCACCAGCAACTGAAGGCGGTGATTTCCTTGTTGCGGTAACAGCATGTACAACAGGTATTGCACATACTTATATGGCACAAGAAGCACTCCAAAAGGTAGCTGCTGAAATGGGCGTTGGTATCAAGGTCGAAACCAACGGTGCTAGTGGTATCGGAAACAAACTGACCGCAGAAGATATTCAAAAAGCAAAAGCGGTTATTATTGCGGCTGATAAAGCTGTGGAAATGGATCGATTTGACGGCAAGCCATTGATTAACCGTCCGGTTGCTGACGGCATTCGTAAAACAGAGGAATTGATTAACTTAGCATTGTCAGGAAAAGCAGAGGTGTATCATGCAGCCAATAAAGAAGCTACCTCCTCTTCAACGAATGCAGCAGGCGGTTTCTATAAACATTTGATGAGCGGTGTTAGTCAAATGCTTCCATTCGTTATCGGTGGTGGGATCATGATTGCAGTAGCATTCTTGATTGACCAAGCAATGGGAGTACCAAAAGATCAATTAGCAAATCTTGGTAGTTATCATGAACTTGCAGCTATGTTTAAGAATATTGGTGGCTTGGCCTTTGGCTTTATGCTTCCTGTACTTGCTGGTTATATCGCTTATTCTATTGCTGAAAAGCCAGGTTTAGCACCAGGTTTTGTAGCAGGTAGTATGGCTTCAGCAGGTCTTGCTTTTGGTAAAATTCCATTTGCAGAAGGTGGGAAAGCTACTCTTGCTCTTGCTGGTGTACCTTCTGGTTTCCTTGGAGCCCTAGTGGGTGGTTTCCTTGCAGGTTACGTTGTAAACTTCCTTAAAAAAGCCTTGAGTGGTCTTCCAAAATCACTTGAAGGTATCAAGTCCATTCTACTTTACCCGCTGTTGGGAACCTTGCTAACTGGTTTCTTGATGCTGTTGGTGAATATTCCAATGGCAGCTATCAATACTGGCTTGAATAGTTTCCTAGAAGGCTTATCTGGTAGTTCAGCTGTCCTCCTTGGACTCGTTGTAGGTGGTATGATGGCTATCGATATGGGTGGTCCTTTCAACAAAGCAGCCTATATCTTTGGTACAGGAACTCTTGCAGCAACTGTTTCAACAGGTGGTTCAGTTGTAATGGCAGCAGTTATGGCTGGTGGTATGGTTCCACCTCTTGCAGTCTTTGTTGCAACCCTTCTATTCAAAGATAAATTCACCGAAGAAGAACGCAATTCAGGTTTGACAAACATTGTTATGGGTCTCTCATTCATCACGGAAGGTGCCATTCCATTTGGTGCTGCTGACCCTGCCCGTGCCATTCCAAGCTTTATGGTTGGTTCAGCTTTAGCAGGTGCACTTGTCGGCATGGCTGGTATTAAACTCATGGCACCACACGGAGGTATCTTCGTTATTGCACTTACTTCAAATGCCCTTCTCTATATCATCTTCATCTTGATTGGCGCAATTGTAAGTGGTGTGTTATTCGGAGCGCTTCGCAAACCATTGAATAAATAATGATGAGTTTCATCGTTCTAGGAGTTGGAGAAAAATTCTCTAGCTCCTTTTTTTAATCTAAAAGAAAGATTGAAAGGAGATGATTTTCATACTGATTAAAATAGTCAGGCGCTGGAAAATATGTTATAATTTTAATAACGCATATTTTGAGGAGAAACGAAATGGAATTACAACGTGAAAAAGAATTTGTTAGTCAATATCATTATGACGCACGTAATCTAGAATGGGAAAAAGAAAACGGAACGCCAGAAACGAAAGTGGATGTCAATTTTCAATTGTTAAATCAAGATCAAGAGGGACAAGTGACTTCTATCGTTGTAATTGTGAGTTTTATGATTGTCTTTGATGCTTTTGTCATTAGTGGAACCATCTCACAAGTCAATCATATTATGGGACGAATTGTCAATGAGCCAAGTGAATTTGAGCAGGACGAAGTAGAACAATTAGCTCGTCCAAGTTTGTCCGTCTTAAATCGTTTGACCTATGAAGTAACAGAAATCGCCTTGGATTTACCAGGTATCAATTTGGAGTTTTAATGCATGAAATTAGCCGTAATCACTGATTCGTCAGCATATTTGGACAGCAGAGTCATCGAAAATGAGCATTTATTTGTCTTAGATATTCCCGTTAGTATTGATGGGGTTGAGTATATTGAAGGAAAGAATCTTTCTGCTAGTGAATTTTATCAAAAAATGGCAGCTTCTAGTGAATTACCAAAGACTAGCCAACCGAGTATTGCCAGCTTAGTAAATGTCCTTTCTTTAGTAGAAGAGCAAGGTTATACACATGTCATTGGTCTGTTTTTATCAAGTGGCATTTCTGGTTTTTATCAAAATATCCAATATTTGAAAGATGAATTTCCAAGCTTAGAAATTGTTTTTCCAGATTCAAAAATCACAAGTGCGCCACTTGGAATGATGGTGGAGCATATTTTGAACTGGGCTGAACAAGGGTTAGCGTTTGAGCAAATTTTAAGCAATCTTGACGTTCAAATCAAGGGAATTGGCGCTTTTATCATGGTAGATGACTTAAATCATTTGGTGAAAGGCGGTCGTTTGTCGAATGGTGCTGCAATTCTAGGAAACTTGCTCAGTATCAAACCAATTCTTTACTTTAATGATGAGGGAGTCATTGAGGTTTATGAAAAGATTCGTACCGAGAAAAAAGCTACGAAACGTCTGATTGAGATTGTCAAAGAGCAGACTGCACAAGGAAATTACCAAGTGATGATTATTCATGGAAATGCACTGGAAAAAGCAGAACATTTACATCAATTATTGTTAGAAGATGGTGTTTCCGGAGAGATTCCGATTGCGACATTTGGCAGTGTGATTGGGACTCACTTGGGTGCTGGAAGTATTGCCTTAGCTTATATTCCGATTGTTTAAGGAGAATTCCATGAGTATAAAGGTCATTATTGCTGGTTTCAAAGGAAAAATGGGACAAGCTGCTTATAAAATGGTGACAGAAGATCCTGCATTAGAGCTCGTTGGATTGCTTGACCCGCTCACTCCAGAAAAAGAAGTAGCTGGTGTTCCCGTTTTTAATCAGAAAGAAGATTTGAGTGGCGTAGAAGCGGATGTATGGGTTGATTTTACAACTCCTAAAGTGGCGTATGAAAATACTCGTTTTGCATTAGAGCATGGCTTTGCACCTGTGGTCGGAACGACTGGATTTACATCGGATGAAATTAAAGAGTTAGTTGAGTTTTCTCGGCAAAAAGAGCTAGGAGGCTTGATTGCTCCTAATTTTGCTGTGGGAGCGGTTCTCTTGATGCAATTTGCAGCACAAGCAGCTAAATATTTTCCAGATGTGGAAATCATTGAACTACATCATGATCAGAAAAAGGATGCGCCGAGCGGCACTGCGATTAAAACAGCTGAATTGATCAGCAAAGTTCGCCCAAAGAAGCATCAGGGTGCAATGGATGAAAAAGAAATATTGGCAGGAGCGCGCGGCGCAGAAATGGACGGTATGCGCATTCACTCGGTTCGTTTACCAGGCTTGGTGGCGCATCAAGAAGTCATCTTTGGCGGTCAAGGTGAAGGGTTGACGCTGCGTCATGATTCGTACGATCGTAAGTCTTTCATGACGGGGGTGAATTTAGGTATTAAGGAAGTGGTCAAGAAAAAAGAACTTGTCTACGGATTGGAATATTTATTATGAGATTAGAAAATCTGCCTTCTGAATTTCAGGAGGCTTTACCAGTATTAAAGAAGATTAAGGATGCCGGTTTTGAGGCGTATTTTGTCGGCGGTTCAGTCCGCGATGCTTTATTGAATCGACCGATTCATGATGTGGATATTGCAAGTTCCAGTTATCCAGAAGAAACCAAGCGTATTTTTGAGCGAACGATTGATGTTGGGATTGAGCATGGGACAGTTTTGGTGTTAGAAGATGATCATGAGTACGAAGTGACGACTTTTCGGACAGAGGATATCTATGTAGATTATCGCAGACCTAGCCATGTCACGTTTGTTCGTTCTCTCGAAGAAGATTTAAAACGGCGTGATTTTACAATCAATGCTTTGGCTTTGGATGAAGCGGGGAATGTGATTGATTTATTTGAAGGGTTGGATGATCTGAAACAGCAGATCTTACGTGCTGTAGGAATACCTTCGGAACGCTTCAACGAAGACGCCTTGCGCATTATGCGAGGTTTTCGTTTTCAGGCATCCTTAGGCTTTTCATTAGATACAGACACATTTCAGGCTATGAAAATGTGTGCGCCACTATTAGAAAAAATTTCTGTAGAGCGGACTTTCATTGAATTTGACAAATTATTGACAGCGTCTTATTGGCGTAAAGGATTGAAAAGTTTGCTTGCCAGTGGTGCAACAGACTATTTGCCTGACATGCGCAGCAGTCAATTACAATTGGAAACGATGTTTGATGTTAAAACAGATTTTCAATTTACGAGTTCAGAGCAAGCCTGGGCTGCTCTCTTAATGGCTCTTCAAGTAAAAAATGTTAAAAAATTCCTCAAGCATTGGAAAACTTCAAATGAATTTCAAAAGCGCGTAGAGCAAATTGTCACGATTTATAATATTCGCCAAAAGCATTTTCTGGATAAAGAAGAATGCTATCGTTTTGAACTGGACCTAATGATACAAGCAGAAGAAATTCGTCAAGCACAGGGACTAGCGGTTGATTTTGAAAACATTCATTCTACTTATGATTCACTAACGATTCATGATAAACATGAAATTGTTGTCAATGGTGGTCTGTTAATCAAAGAATTTGGCTTTAAGCCGGGACCTGCTTTAGGACAGCTCTTGACTGAGATTGAGACGGCTATTGTGAATGGTGTCTTGGACAACCGTCTTGAAGCTATTTTAGCTTTTGTAGAGGAGAGAAGATGAGTGACTTTATTGTTGAAAAGTTGACTAAAACGGTGGGAGATAAGACTGTTTTTAAAAACATTTCCTTTATTCTTCATGGTTTGGATCGGATTGGCTTGATTGGGGTTAATGGAACTGGAAAAACGACTCTTTTGAATGTCCTGTCTGGAAAATCAGGATTTGATGGGGATGTCAATCCCTTTTCTGCACATTCGGGCTATAAGATTGGTTACTTAACTCAAGAACCACGCTTTGATGACGACAAGACGGTACTAGATACGGTTTTATCTAGCAATCTGCGAGAAATGCAGCTCATTCGTGAGTATGAGCTATTGCTGTCTAACTATGATGAAAGCAGTCAATCTCGTCTAGAGAAAGTTATGGCTGAAATGGATGCTCTTCAAGCATGGGAAATTGAAAGTCAAGTTAAGACTGTTTTGTCGAAGTTGGGTTTGAACGATTTATCTGCTAAGGTCGGCGACCTGTCGGGTGGTTTGCGACGCCGCGTGCAATTAGCGCAAGTCTTGTTAGGAGATGATGACTTATTGCTCCTTGATGAGCCAACCAACCATTTGGATATTGATAGTATCGAATGGCTGACGAATTTTTTGAAGAATTCCAAAAAAACGGTTCTTTTCATTACCCATGACCGCTATTTTCTAGATCATGTTTCGACACGGATTTTTGAATTGGACAGCGGAGATTTGCTTGAATATCAAGGAAATTATCAAGATTACGTTCGTTTGAAGGCGGAACAAGACGAGCAAGATGCTGCCCTTCTCCATAAAAAGCAGCAACTTTATAAGCAGGAATTGTCTTGGATGCGCCGCCAGCCACAGGCCAGAGCAACCAAGCAGCAAGCACGTATCAATCGTTTTCAGGATTTGAAAAAGGATTTATCTGATCAAGCGACTCAGACAGACTTAGAAATGAATTTCGAGACCAGTCGGATTGGTAAAAAAGTGATTGAATTTAAAGATGTGGATTTTGCTTATGGTAACAAAAAGCTCCTTTCTCATTTTAACTTGCTGGTTCAAAATAAAGATCGGATTGGGATTGTGGGGGATAACGGTGTTGGAAAATCCACTTTGCTCAATCTAATTGCTGGGAAATTAGCACCTCAATCTGGTCAACTGATTATTGGTGAGACAGTTCGTGTGGCTTATTTCTCACAGCAAATTGAAGGGTTGGACGAATCCAAACGCGTTATCAATTTCTTGCAGGAAGTCGCAGAAGAAGTTAAGACATCTGCGGGGACGACATCTATTGCTGAACTCTTGGAACAATTTCTCTTTCCTCGCTCCACTCATGGAACTTTGATTGAAAAATTGTCCGGAGGAGAGAAAAAACGGCTCTACCTTCTGAAATTATTGTTGGAAAAGCCGAATGTTTTGCTGTTGGATGAGCCGACTAATGACTTAGATATTGCGACATTAACGGTGCTAGAGAATTTTTTGCAGGGTTTTGCTGGACCAGTTATGACTGTTAGTCACGATCGGTATTTCCTTGATAAAGTAGCAGATAAGGTTTTAGCCTTTGAAGAGGGAACGATCAGAGAATACTTCGGTAATTATACTGATTATTTGGATGAAAAAGCGTTTGAGCTAGAGAGCTCTGCTATTTCCCAAAAGCCGGAAAAGGAAAAAGTAGCTAAAGTGCGAGAGGAAAAGAAGCGCTTAAGCTACTTTGAAAAACAGGAGTGGGAGTCTATTGAGGGAGATATAGAGAAGCTTGAGGAGAAAATTGCAGCTATTGAGCAGGAAATGCAGGAATATGCTTCGGACTTCGGCCGACTCGCTGAACTCCAAAAAGAGTTGGATGGTAAAAACGATTTACTCTTGAAGAAATATGAGCGCTACGAATACTTGAGCGAGTTAGTATAGAATTGACTAACGCATGCTGTGTGTATCGAGTACAATTACATTTTTAAACAAGGTCTATTTACAAGTCCTATAAAATTTGGTATAATATCAACTAATTAAATAAGAATCCGCAAGACTAGTAGCTTAGGGGAAGTTTGACAGGGAGAAGAGCCAGAGACTGAGAGCTCTTTAGATGAAAACTAGGTGAATTCACTTGCAAAAGGATTGAGAATTAAGGTCTGGGAAGCCAGATAAAAACGGATGGTACCGCGTGTCAACGCTCCGCTTATGGAGTTTGGCATGCGGTTTTTATATTTGGAGGAATTATGTCAACCATTGAAGAACAATTAAATAAGCTTAGAGAAGAAACACTGGCGTCGTTGAAAAAAATCTCAACTGAAAATGAAAAAGAAATGCAAAATCTACGAGTTTCTGTTCTTGGGAAAAAAGGCTCTTTAACAGAGATTTTAAAAGGCATGAAAGACGTCTCTGCTGATATGCGTCCGATTATCGGGAAGCATGTTAATGAAGCGCGGGATATTTTGACCGCTGCTTTTGAAGAATCTGCAAAGCTACTAGAAGAGCAAAAAGTTGCTAATCAGTTAACGAGGGAGTCAGTAGATGTCACCCTTCCTGGTCGGAAAATTCCTGCTGGGAATCGTCATGTTCTTAGCCAAACAAGTGAAGAAATTGAAGATATTTTTATCGGCATGGGCTATCAAGTCGTAGATGGTTTTGAAGTTGAAACAGACTATTACAACTTTGAGCGGATGAATTTGCCAAAAGATCACCCAGCGCGTGACATGCAGGATACTTTCTATATTACAGAAGAAATTTTGCTGCGCACTCACACCAGTCCAGTACAAGCTCGTGCTATGGACGCTCATGATTTTTCGAAAGGGCCTCTGAAAATGATCTCGCCAGGGCGTGTGTTCCGACGGGATACGGACGATGCGACGCATTCTCATCAATTTCATCAAATTGAAGGTTTGGTTGTCGGCAAAAATATTTCTATGGCAGACCTTCAAGGAACATTGCAGCTCATTGTGCAAAAGATGTTTGGAGAAGACCGCAGCATTCGTCTGCGTCCGTCCTATTTCCCATTTACAGAGCCGTCTGTTGAGGTGGATGTTTCTTGCTTTAAATGTGGTGGGCAAGGATGCAATGTCTGCAAAAAGACTGGCTGGATTGAAATTATGGGAGCTGGAATGGTGCACCCTCGTGTCCTTGAAATGAGCGGCATTGATGCTAATGTTTATTCTGGTTTTGCTTTTGGACTGGGTCAAGAACGGGTGGCTATGCTGCGCTACGGTATCAATGACATTCGTGGCTTCTATCAAGGTGATGTTCGTTTTTCAGAACAATTTAAATAAATGCTATGTTAATAAAAGTAAAAGAAGAACAGGCTGAAGTTCTACGAGAACTGGAAGTGCAAACCTATCAAGAAACTTTCGGCCCTTATATCAAAGCGGAAGATATGCAAGATTATTTTACTCATGAGCTCTCACTTGAGCAAATTCAGAAGGATTTGGCGCAAGCAGAGTCGGAGACCTATTTTGCACTAGATGAGAAAGAAAAGATAGTTGGTTTTCTCAAATTTAACTGGGGGCAAGCACAGACTGAGCCAGTAGAATCAGAATATCTAATGGTGAATGCTTTTGAGGTTCACCGGATTTATGTTTTGAAATCTCATCAAGGACAAGGCTTTGGCAAGGAAATGTTTGATTTTGCTATGCAAGAAGCTGTTAAACGTGGCTTTTTCTGGGTTTGGTTAGGTGTTTGGGAAAAGAATTTCAAAGCGCAAAACTTTTACTTTAAATATGGCTTTGAACGTTTTAGTGAGCATGAATATGCGACTGGTGAAACAGTTGATATTGACTGGCTCATTCGGAAAAAATTAAAATAAGCGGAAAAGCACTTGGCTTGGGCGTCTGTCCCAATCTCAAAAAGAAAGGAAATAGTATGAGGCAAAATTTTTGAGACGAAGCAAAAATTCTCAAAGATTTCTATGAACTCATATAGATGAATTATGCTAGTAAGTTATAAATGGTTAAAAGAACTAGTTGACGTAACTGTTCTGAGTGAAGAATTAGCTGAAAAAATGTCAACGACAGGGATTGAAGTAGAAGGGGTCAGCTCTCCTGCTGAGGGATTGTCAAAAATTGTAGTTGGTGAAGTGGTTAGCTGTGAAGAGGTTCCTGAGACGCACTTACATGTGTGTCAAGTGAATGTTGGAGAAGAGGCGCTTCGACAAATTGTTTGCGGTGCTCCAAATGTACGAGCAGGAATCAAGGTTATGGTAGCTCTTCCAGGAGCTCGTATTGCAGATAATTATAAGATTAAAAAAGGAAAAATCCGTGGTTTAGAATCCCTTGGAATGATTTGTTCCCTTGGAGAATTAGGCATTTCGGACTCGGTTGTTCCAAAAGAATTTTCTGACGGCATTCAAATTTTGCCAGAAGAAGCTGTACCAGGGGATTCCGTTTTTCCTTATCTTGACTTGGATGATGAAATTATTGAGCTTTCTATCACGCCGAACCGTGCAGATGCGCTTTCAATGCGTGGAGTAGCGTATGAGGTAGCAGCTATCTACGACAAGTCAGTTCATTTTAAAGATTTCTCGTTGCTAGAGGCACAAGGGCAGGCTGCAGAGCAACTCTCTGTTGCGATTGAAACGGACAAGGCTCCTTTTTATGCAGCACGTATTTTGGAAAATGTCACCATTGCTCCAAGTCCGCAATGGCTGCAAAATCTGCTGATGAATGAAGGGATTCGTCCCATCAACAATGTAGTAGATGTGACAAATTATATTTTGCTTTACTTTGGTCAACCAATGCACGCCTTTGATTTAGATACTTTTGAGGGCAATCAAATTGTGGTGCGCGAAGCGCGTGCGGGTGAAAAATTAGTAACTCTTGATGACGAAGAGCGCGAATTAGAAACGAGCGATCTTGTGATTGCGGTAGCAGATAAGCCAGTCGCTCTTGCTGGTGTCATGGGTGGAGCTGCAACGGAAATTTCTCCTCAATCAAGGCGTATAGTGCTTGAAGCAGCAGTTTTTGACGGAACTTCTATTCGTAAGACGAGCGGGCGTCTCAATCTTCGTTCAGAATCATCTTCCCGCTTTGAAAAAGGAATTAACCTAGCGACAGTAACAGAAGCTCTAGATGCTGCGGCTAGCATGATTGCAGACCTTGCAGGTGCAACGATACAAGCCGGTATCGTCTCAGCAGGTCAAGTGGACACATCAGATGTTGAAGTTGCTTCAACATTGGCAGATGTCAATCGTGTACTTGGAACGAAATTAACTTATACAGATATTGAAGATGTTTTCCGCCGTCTTGGTTTTGGTCTTACTGGCAATGCAGAGAAATTCACAGTCAGCGTACCACGCCGTCGTTGGGACATTCACATTGAAGCAGACCTTTATGAGGAAATTGCGCGTATCTATGGTTATGATAAATTACCGGCAACCTTGCCTAAAGATGATGGAACAGCCGGTGAATTGACAGAAACCCAAAAACTCCGCCGCAAGGTTCGCACAGTAGCAGAAGGTGCTGGTCTGACAGAAGTTATCACCTATGCTTTGACCACTCCTGAAAAAGCTGTGCAATTTAGCACCAACCCAAGTAACTTGACAGAGTTGATGTGGCCAATGACAGTAGATCGCAGTGTTCTTCGTCAAAATATGGTAGCTGGCATTTTGGATACCGTTGCCTATAATGTAGCACGTAAAAATAAGGACTTGGCTCTGTATGAAATCGGAAAAGTCTTCGAGCAAACGGGTAATCCACAGGAAGAATTGCCAACTGAAATCAACAGCTTTGCCTTTGCTTTGACAGGTTTGGTTGCTGAAAAGGATTTTCAAACTCCTGCTGTACCAGTTGATTTCTTTTATGCAAAAGGAATTCTGGAAGCACTTTTTGACCGTCTAGGTCTAAAAGTAGAGTACACAGCAACGC
Organism: Streptococcus constellatus; assembly: GCF_902167705.1. GTDB lineage: Bacteria > Bacillota > Bacilli > Lactobacillales > Streptococcaceae > Streptococcus > Streptococcus constellatus_A. The sequence continues at coordinate 82,746 of NZ_CABHMZ010000007.1, forward strand.
AAGCATTCACTAGCATGCATCCAGGTCGTACAGCAACTATTTCACTAGACGGACAAGTCATTGGCTTTGTCGGTCAAGCTCATCCAGTAGTTGCTAAAGCCTATAATATTCCAGAAACTTATGTAGCAGAAGTCAGCTTAACAGCGATTGAGCAAGCTATTCAGCCAGCACAACCATTTGTAGAAATTACCAAATTCCCAGCTGTGACACGTGATATAGCACTGCTTCTTAAAGCAGAAATCAGTCACAAAGAAGTAGTTTCAACTATTGAAGCTGCTGGTGTGAAACGCTTGACAGATATCAAATTATTCGACGTTTTCTCAGGTGAAAAACTCGGACTCGGTATGAAATCAATGGCTTATACCTTAACTTTCCAAAATCCAGAGGATACTCTGGAAGATGAGGAAGTAGCTCGCTATATGGAAAAAATCCAAAAATCTCTTGAAGAAACGATTGGTGCAGAAGTGCGGTAAGACATGAAAAGCTCCTAAATTGAAGTTTAGGAGTTTTTTCTTGTAGTAATATAATGTATAATAAGGAAAAGTTTTATATCGGAGGAGAAAATGACAGTTTTTACACAACTTTGGAAATCATTTTCCAATTTGCCAGAAGTGGCAGCGATTGCTTTGGGCGGATCTCGCAGCGGAGAAACTTATGATGAGACTTCGGACTATGATTTATGTATTTACTGCACGAGCATTCCAGATGAAGACAGTCGGAAGTTGATTTTGACCCAATATTGTTCTTATATGGAAATAGGCAATCAATTTTGGGAATTGGAAGACGATTGTACCTTAAATAATGGCATTGATATTGATATTCTTTATAGGGACATTCGTGATTTTGCGCAAGATATTGAAAATGTTGTCGAAAAGCACCAAGCAGGAAATGGCTACACCACCTGCTTTTGGCACAATTTAAAAACCTGCAAGATTCTTTACGATGCTAATGGAGAGTTTGGAAAATTGAAAAAACGATTTGACGTTCCATTTCCTCCGAAATTAAAAGACAACATTATTTCACGAAATTTTAGTTTGTTAACCGGACATTTGCCGTCCTACGATACGCAGATTTTAAAAGCAGCAAAACGAAAAGACTTTGTCAATGTCAATCACCGTGTAGCAGCCTTTTTAGAATCCTATTTTGACATCATTTTCGCAGTTAATGAATTGACCCACCCTGGCGAGAAGAGAATGATTTCGTATGCAGCAGCGCATGCGAGCCTTCTTCCTAATCAATTTGAGCAATCTTTAAATACTTTACTAATGAGCATTACTGCTAGCCCCGAAATTCTTGAAAAACAATTAAGAGAAATGATTGCAAATTTATTAAGAAACTTTATATCTGATTTTTGATTATCCCTATAAATATTACACTTTCAAGCATTTCGAAGTATAGAAAAACACTCATTTTACCACGAATATACCACGATTGAACGAGCCTTGATATGACGATAAAATAGCACTAAAAAGACACCATTGACACATTGAAGTGGTGTCTTTTATTAATAAGCAGTCAATCCTAAGACTAACTGCTTTTGCAAAATAAAGGTAATCACTATTTTGTTTGTTTCTTTAGAATAATATAGCTTGCAATCACAACTACAAAGAATACTAACACGAAAACTAAAGTATGAAATATTCCTATCGGATAAGGTGCAATCCACCCTTCTAGTTTGAAAACCAATCCTGAAATATATCCTGTAATCATAGAAATAGGCATAAAAGCAACTCCGATTATATTAAGCCAATTTACATAAAAGGGGGATTTTTCTTCCGATAGTATTCTCGCTATAAAATATCCAACAATCCCTATAGCTTGAATAATCATTGAACCCCAAACTGCTTCCATTGTTTGTTCTGCATACCAATTACCAAATGCACAAAACAGCCCAATAGCAACAAAAGCTGTTGATGATATATAAAGTACCTTACTCGTAAGCTCTTTATTTTTTTGTTCTTTGTCTGCTACTGGTTCAATTCCCTTTAGGATATAGTCAGTTGTTACTCCAAAAAAATCACTCATTATAATTATTTTTTCTAAGTCAGGCGTACTTTGTTCACTTTCCCATTTGGAAACAGCCTGCCTTGAAACTCCAACTTTATCCGCAAGTTCCTCTTGTGATATTCCTTTTGATTTCCTTAAATATTGTATTCTGTCTGCCATATTCATTAGCTAACACTCCTTTCTTTCATGGTGTAATTTTAGCAATATTATCAGTTGCATAGCCACCATTTAGATATGGAAATATGTCAACTGGCAGTTGCAATGATGTTTTTTGACAAATCAGCAGAATATTCTTGCTTATAACGTAATTTAAACATATCCATATTATAACAGTTCCATATATCCGCCACAACAAAAATCAGCACACCCCCCTTGACATTTTTCTGTCTTGAAAAATACACACTTTTTCTTTCTTCCTCTTGATTACCAACCACAGAAAAGAAAAAGCCCTGTCAAGAGCCTTGCCACCATTGGTGGTGCTTTGCACTCTTTACTGGGCTTTTTGTTTGCTGTATCTTTCATTCAAGAGGAAAATTAAAGACCTCTGTTCCATTTCTCTTTCAGATAATCTTCATAGTCCGTTTCATCAAAATCTAACTGTGGCGAAGTGTCGGGAATGTTATTTCTGCTGTCTATGTCCGCAAGTTGACGGAATATCCAGTCATCATAAGGGTCATGGTATTTATACTCTTTGGGCTGTTCTCTGTATCGGTCTAACCCTCGCATTTCCTTATGTACTTTCATCATGCGTTCTATTTTTTGACGTTGTATCAACTGCTTGATTTCCATAAGTTCTTCTAACTCCGTAACCTCATTGGTAATGTAGTTATGGATATACTGTATGAGTTTGGTTTCCATGTAAAATCTGCATTCTTTTTCATCATTGAAAAATTCATTTTCAGACAGATAATCTAAGGAAACATTGAAGTCCTGTTCCCGTTTGATAATATCCATGATATATGGTTCGGTGTGGTCAATATACTTCCATTCTCCTGATAATAATTCATTGGGCGTTACTCCCAGCACGTCCATTATCTTTTCTAATGTGTCAAAGGTAGGATAATTCACACCCCGTTCAATCTTGGAAAGGCTCTGCATATTGATACCGATTTTATCCGCAAGTTCCTGTTGTTTCATTCCTCTGTGTTTTCTTATGGTCTGTATATTCTCTCCTAAGAAACTGATTTTCTTTTCGTAATGTTCCATAACTTAGTATAACCGCTCCTTTCGTTGCTTTTCTCGGTGTTTATAAGCATATCATACTTAATATTTATTAAAAAGTCAATCAAAACTTCTTGACAAGTAATTCTAATGGCGTTATTATCGTATTAGATAGGGTGATTAAGCACGCTAGGGTCAATCACACGCTTGAGTAAGCATAGAAAAGATGTATTTTCATTTTGATAGCATGAATAAGCATGGACTATCAGACCGAAAATAAGGTTTCTGACTGGGGCTGTTCCGTTTAGCCACGAGTCTTACAAGGCTCGTGAGCGTTAAGAACGGATCAGACACAGGAAGAAAGGGAACGCCTTTAGGCGTTCATAAAGGGCGTATATGTAACACCGCCCTGCGTATACATGTCATAGTACCTAGAAACTGTGATAAATAAAGGAAAAAACACGATTTTTACCCGCAAAAAACGGGGCATACGAAAGGAGCAATGCACTATAACTACACACAAAAATTTATCCGTTAAGATTGATTACATCAGCATTGTATTTGAAACGGCAACCGCTGAAGATATAATCATGCACATTTTAGGTTTACCGACTGACATTTTCAATGTCTATCCGGCAAGCGTTAAATTCAAGACCTATCAGGCACGCTGGCAGATTGGAGATATTTATGTATCGGGGGACGCAAGAAAGACAGAGGACAATCCACAAGGGCTAGGCTGTTATCTTGTTATGACTGGCAGAGGTTGTGATGATATTTTCCGTATTCTCGACAGTAGGAATTATACCTTTGGGGATATGTTCCGACGCTGTGAGCGAAGATACGGACTGGATAACTTCCATTTCACAAGACTTGATATTGCCATTGATGATAGGAACGAAAAGCCATTCTTTACCATAGAGCAGATAAAGAAGAAATGTGAAAAAGAGGAATTTATCTCGAATAGTGAGGGCTACCACTTTGACGAAAGCAAGTTTGATGATTTCGACACTGCAAAGACCGTTTATATCGGTGCTGGAAAATCGGGATTGTCCTACCGCTTTTATGATAAGGATAAGGAAGTCTGTTCAAAACATAATAAGACACTTGATGAAGTTGGCAGTTGGAAACGGACAGAAATGCAACTGCGTGATGATAAGGCTCATGTTTTTGCCATGACATTCAAAGACAGACCGCTGGAACTTGGGGAACTGGCTTTCGGACTGCTGGCAAACAACCTACGCTTTGTCGTACCAAACAGAAACGAAAGTAATAAAAGCAGATGGAAAACGTGTCGGTTTTGGGAACGATTTTTAGGGGCTGTGGAAGTCTTGAAACTGCAAGTACCGAAACTACATAATTCCCTTGAGGAAACACAGCAATGGCTCACAGAGGGGGGCGTGATTTCTGCTGTCAAAAGTTTTTATTTCTTAGAAGAACATGATGCATTAGGTGGACTGGAAAAAGTGGGAACTATGCTTGACAGGGCAAGATACAGCAGTTCCCTTTCCAGTAAATTAACCGCCCACTTACAGAGGATAGACCGCACCGACCTTATCCCCTATATCCAGTATGACACGAAACATGGGAAAGGGGGTATCTGATGAATAACAACGATATTCCCGTATGGGAAAAATACACCCTTACCATTGAAGAAGCGTCAAAGTATTTCCGTATCGGAGAAAACAAGTTAAGACGCTTGGCAGAGGAAAACAAGGACGCTGGCTGGCTCATTATGAATGGCAACCGCATACAGATTAAACGCCGACAGTTTGAAAAGGTCATTGATAAATTGGACGCAATCTAATGCAAATGAGCCTTGTATGTGTTATGATGAATACAAGTCATATCAAGGCTCTTTCCAACAAGGAAAGGAGCAGACACCATGAAAGAAAAAAGACGGGATAGTAAAGAACGTATCCTGCATACTGGAGAGAGCCAACGAACAGACGGAAAATACTTATATAAATATGTAGACGCATTTGGAAACACAAAATATGTGTATGCTTGGAGATTGACACCCACAGACCCGACACCAAAGGGAAAACGGGAAAAACCCTCACTTCGTGAACTGGAACAGCAGATAAGACGGGATATTGAGGACGGTATCGACAGCACAGGCAAGAAAATGACGCTTTGCCAACTCTACGCCAAACAGAACGCACAGAGGGCAAATGTGAAGAAAAGCACACAGAAACAACGGGAACAACTCATGCGGTTATTGAAAGAGGACAAGTTAGGTGCTAGGAGCATTGATACGATAAAACCCTCTGACGCTAAAGAATGGGCGTTACGCATGAAAGACAAAGGCTTTTCCTATAACACTATTAACAACCATAAACGCTCGTTAAAAGCGTCATTCTATATCGCCATACAAGACGATTGTGTAAGGAAAAACCCTTTTAATTTCAAGTTAAGTGAAATCATAGAAAATGATACCAAAGAGAAAGTAGTATTGACAGAGGAACAGGAACAAGCCTTACTGTCATTCATCAAGACGGATAACGTGTATCACAAGTATTATGATGATGTGCTGATACTGTTAAAGACAGGACTTCGTATCTCGGAACTGTGCGGACTGACAGTAGCCGATATTGATTTCAAGAATGAGGTTGTGGTTATCGACCACCAGTTATTAAAGAGCAAGGAACAGGGCTATTATATTGAAACGCCTAAGACAAAGAGTGGAACAAGGCAAGTGCCATTAAGCAGAGAAACGATACAGGCATTTCAACGGGTCATAAGGAAACGCACAAAAGGGAAACTGATAGAGATAGACGGATACAAAGATTTTCTGTTCGTCAATCCGAAAGGCAATCCTAAAGTTGCGATTGATTACAACGCCTTATTTGTCCGTATGGTAAAGAAATATAACAAACACCACAAGGATAACCCCTTGCCACATATCACACCACATACGCTACGCCATACGTTCTGCACAAGACTGGCAAGCAAGAACATGAACCCGAAAGATTTACAGTATATCATGGGACATTCAAACATCAGTATCACAATGAACTGGTATGCTCATGCGTCCATAGATACCGCAAAATCAGAGGTTCAGCGTCTAATCGCATAAGAAGTATTTACCACGATTTTAACCACGCTTGATAGCGAAAATATAAGAAGATAGACCTAGATATGTGAGGTTTACCACAAAAGCAAAATGCCCGTAGAGCCTATAAAATAAGGCTTTGCGGACATTTGAGAAGATATAAAAAGATAGTCAAAAAGACATATATGATTTAGAAGAAATTTTATCATAAAGTTCTCTGCAAATTGAGTTGTTGAGCACTAAAAAACGGCTTGAGCCGTTTTTGTTTTTTTAATGTTTTTGATTTACAACTGTAAAAGTGGTATAATGTCACATATTTTAAAGAAATATTTAAAAGGAGAGAAAAATGAATCGTCAAGTAATGGATAAAGAGCGTTTAGGGGCTTTTATTGATGCGGTGATTGCTATTATTATGACCATTTTGGTATTGGAACTGGAAAAGCCGAAAACCTTTGATTTACAAGGCCTGTGGGACCTCAGAACTAATTTTTTTGCCTATGGATTGTCCTTTTTCTGGCTCGGAGCTATGTGGGTAAATTTTCACTCTTCATCGCAGGTAGTGGAGAAGATTAGTCAAAAAACAGTCTGGGTTGCTATAGTTATGCTTTTCTTTTCATCATTTTTCCCTTATACGACAAAATTAGTTGCTTCAAATTTTAACAATGCTACGATGCAAGTATTTTATGGAGTAATTGTTCTGTTGATTTCATTCTCTGTCCTTTGGTATTATCACACATTGGTTGAAGTCAATCAAACAGCAGAGATTGAACAATTGAATATCAGTCGTTTGCATTGGATGAAGTGGGACATTGCAATTAAAATTTTAGGAATCATTCTTTCGCTCACGATTTTCCCAGCTGCAGAAATATTTTCAGTGCTTATCACTCTTTGTGCACTTGTCATTCCAAATCAATTTAGATTATAAATGAAGAGAGTGTTGTTCCAGCTTTTTTCTAATAAGTCCAAAATTTGAAGATAAAGTAGCTGATTACGGAAAACACTGTTTGTTGATACTGTATGATATAATAAATCTAGCAAATTATAACTAGGAATAGTGTTGAAGTTCAAGATAACAATGGAACAAAAGGAAACAATTATTGAGCTCTTGAAAAGTAGGTCAATGAAACAACGTGAACTTGCTGAATCTATCTACGGAGAGGAAAATCACGCATTGAATATCTTAGATGAATTAAAAAAACTAGAGACAGAAGAAATTATCATTCGTCATGACGATAGACATACCTATGATTCTTTAACAGATTCTGCTCTTTCTGTTTCACAGACTTCGCAAAGTACCATGCTTGTGCCTAGACCAACTGTCATGGAAGTTGAAAAGTATTTGCAAGAGTGGGCTAACCTTGAAAGCTATAAATTACAAGAAACTGCATTAGATCGCCTGTTTTTTGAACTATCACCGACAAATACAGATATTTCAGATATTCTGTTAAAGGTTGCAACCCTAAATGACTTTTATAGTACTAATATTTTTTCGATATTTCCTGTAGCAAAACATATTTTATCACTTGACATTGATGAGAGGTTGAAGCGTGGTGATATTTTTCTAGTAAATGAAATTCAAAATATCACCATAAAGGAGGGTGTGCAGCGAAAATTCTATTCTTTTGCAACTAAATATTGCTCGCATCACAATCCTTTAGCCTATCCCATATACGATAGTTATGTTGAAAAGGTTTTGAAGCATTTTAGAGAAACAGATCACTTTGCAAAGTTTAAGAATGCTGATTTAAAGGATTACCAGCAATTCAAAAATCTAATTCTGACCTTTAGAAGTTATTACGGATTAGAGCAATTCAATCTTAAACAAATAGACCAATATTTATGGCAGCTGGGAAAAGAATATTTTCCAAATAATTATAAATAGTTTGTATCCCCTAGAAAGGAAAACGACAAAATTGCATTACAAATTTCTACTATTTGACCTTGACCACACCTTGTTAGATTTTGATTTGGCGGAGGATTTGGCTTTGACTGCTTTTCTAAAAGAGCAGGGTGTGGCTGACATTCAGGCTTATAAAGACTACTATATTCCTATGAATAAAGCTCTTTGGCGGGACTTGGAACAGGAAAAACTGACCAAATCTGAGCTGATTAACACGCGCTTTTCTCGTCTTTTTAACCACTTTGGTATGGATAAGGACGGTGTCGAGTTGGCTATCCATTACCAGCAGCATATTGCCCGGCAGGGTCAGACCTATACTGGAGCTAGTGAGCTCTTGGATGTCTTGACAGAGGCAGATTATGAACTTTACGCTGCTACCAATGGTATCGGCTTCATTCAGACTGGTCGACTGGCTCACTCGGATATCTCCCCCTATTTTAATCAGATTTTCATCTCTGAGCAACTCCATACGCAAAAACCCGATGCTCTATTTTTTGAAAAAATAGCAGAGCTAATACCAAATTTTGACAAAAATCGGACTCTGATGATTGGGGATTCTTTGACAGCAGACATAGCGGGCGGAAACAATGCAGGCATTGATACGGCTTGGTATAATCCTAAAAGTTTGAGTAATCATACGCAAGCGAAACCGACTTATAATTTTCGGTCCTATCAAGATTTGTTGGATTTGCTGATAAAATAAGAAGATAGAGGTCATACCACCTCTGTCTTCTTATTTTATAGTTTATTTTCGTGCTATCCAAGCCATTAGGGTAGAAGCTAGAATGGCTAGAAAAATAATGACTACCATGGCTTTAGGAGTGCCATCTGAAAAAAGAGCGAGGAGCAAGGAAGAAAGGATCCCACTTCCGTATTGGAGAGAGCCAAGGAGAGCGGCGGCTGAACCTGTCATCGAATCCTCTACGCTATTGAGAGCTGCTGCATTGGAACATGCTGCAACGATACCATTGGTACTAAAAATGAGAAGCATAGGAAAGACGACTGCCCAAAGACTACGAAAATTTCCAATATTAAACAGTAGTAGTAAAAGAGCAAAAGCAAGAGCACAGCTAGTGGCAATGCGCAAGAGATTTCGTAGAGAAAAACGATCAACTAACCGACGATTAAGCATACTGATGATTGAAACTCCGATAATATTGATACCGAAGAAAAAACCGTAATGTTCTGCTTTGATATGAAAATAAGAAATGTAGATTTCAGACGAACCTGTAATAAAAGCATAGGCTGCCACATAAAAGAAAGTCACACAAAGAGTGTAAATGATAAAAGATTTAGAAGTAAATAAAGTGCGATAGTTTTGAAATGTATGACGAAGGGAGAGGGAGCTTCGTTTTTCTTTTGGCAAGGATTCTTTGAGCTGTCTGCAGGCTAAGAGCATGAGCGCTCCAATGATAGCCATCAATACAAAAATGAGCCGCCAACTTCCAATTGTGAGTAAAAAGCCTCCTATGAAAGGTCCCATAATAGGAGCTAAAGCCATGATAATCATGAGGGTTGAGAGCATTTGTGCAGCACCTCGGCTATCAAAAAGCTCTCGAATCATCGCACGACTAATCATGGGTCAGACGCAGGCACCTACTGCTTGGAAAACTCGCCAAAAAACAATCCATCCCATAGTTGGCGACCAAGCACAACCGATAGAACCAATGATAAAAAGCAGAAGCCCGATATAGAGTGGAATTTTACGCCCAATGCGGTCACTAATTGGGCCCCAGACTAACTGAGCAATAGCAAAACCGATTAGAAAGCCTGTTACAGTAAGTTCTGCCCTGCCGCCAAGTTGATGCTGCATGCTTGGCATAGCTGGCAAATATATATCTGTTGATAAAGAGGTAAAGGCCATAAGGGCACTCAAAATCATGATAAAAGATAAGTTTGTTTTGTTGGTTGACATATTGATACCTTTAAAAATGACTGATAGTCATAATTTTACAAGAAAGAATTTGGGAGAAAAGTTCCCGAAGTCGAATCTTTTGTAGCTGTTTTTAGTGCAAGACGTAGCGATTGAAAGAAATTCTAGAGCTTTTTATCCTCATCTCCACTTTCTATAAGGTAATGTAATCGTTTAAGAGTAGTGGCAATTCAAAATGTGTATAGCTTTGAACACGACTGGTCAATCTCGTTTCAGGATTCATTGTCCAAATCAGAAGCAGACCGTAGATGTGTTCCATGATGCTTGTTGCAAGAAGAAGCGTAGGAGTGTTTGGCTTTAATTTCTTTTGCTCAAGCAATTGTTGCAGGGAGTCTTGTAGGACTTTTATGTCTAATTCCCATTTGCTTTCCACTTTTTTATTGCTCATGATAAATTGCAGCCAAGATCGAAGCCGCTCAAGACCAGAATCTTCAATAATTTGACTATACTTTTCTAGATAAATTTGAATACTTTTGAGAACGCCGTATTTTGCAGCTAATTCTACAATTGAATCATTTAATGGGCGGAAATGTTGTCGCCCTAATTCAGCAATGAGGTCCTCTTTTTTCTTGAAATAATTGTAAAAAGTTCCTTTAGCAATGCCACTTGCTTTGGTAATTTCTTCCACAGAAAGATGTTCATAGCCTTTTTGGGCAATCAATTGATCAGCTGTATCTAGCAATGTTTGCCGTGTCGCTGTTTTCTTCTCTTCTCTCTTACTCATGAACTTTTCCTATTTTTTAAAAACTTTTTCCATGATGGTTTCTTGTGGTTTAAAGCCCTGATGTTCATAAAATCGTAAGGCGCCAGCGTTATCATTCCATACATTAAGGGTTAAGTTGTAACAGCCAATTTCTTGGGCAAATTCTTCTGCAAAATGGCAGAGTTGCTCACCAATTTTTTGACCACGAGCATTTTCATCAACACAAAGATCTTCAATGAAAAGCGTTTTGATAGGTGTTAACACGAGGCTTTGTGGTTCTTTAATGATGCAAAAGAGATGCCCTAAAATATTTCCTTCTTCATTTTCATAGACAAAGATTGGTGTATGTTCTTGAGACATCAGCGTTTTCAATTGTTCATCGTTGAATTTGCGACCACTCTCTTTGAAAATGTCTGGTCGGACCTTGTGATGAACAAGCAAAACTTGCTCTAAGAGATTATTGAGTGCTGGAATATCGCTTGGAATTGCTTTTCTAATAGGCATAGTGAACTCCTTTTGTGACCGCTGGTCATTTTTATATAAAATATTATATGACTGTTGGTCATTTTTGTCAAGAATAAATACAAAAATTTTTTGAGTAATGTAAAAAGAACCCACAACACGTGAGTTCTAATAGTAGGAGTGAGACGGCTTTATCATTTTTTAAAATAAGGATGATTTTTTAAACTTCTGAAAAGAGGTATACTGATAAAGCTGATTACGATAAGCTTTATGAAATCTGGTAGGATGAAGGGAATGACTCCGACGGTGATAGCTTTATCAAGTTGAAAACCTGCTAGAAACATTAAACCAAGTACACCGCCAACAAAAACCAAAGCATCTCCGAGTAGATTTGATAAGAATAGCGTCAAAAAGCTGCTATTTTTGGAAGTTAGACTAGCTGTTACCAGGGCGTAGAACAAATAAAACCAGAGATAACCTGCATTTGGACCGACAAGTGCTTGAAATCCACCGCTTCCTCCTGCAAAGACAGGAAGACCGATAGCGCCTAAGAGAAGATAAAGAGCGACTGCTAATAGAGCTTCTTTTCGATGAAAAATAGTAGCCACCAAGCCAATTGCCATATTTTGCAAAGCAAAAGGCACTGGACCGATAGGAATAGTAATCTGAGCAAATACTGCTATCAAAGCTGCGCCAATTGCTGGCAAAACGAGTGTAAATGATTTTTTCATAATTGTAACCTTTTATTTTATAATATGGTAACTATTATAAAACAAATAAGAAAAATGTCAAGGGTTAAATAAAAAGGCAAAAGCATAGACTGAATTCACCTTTTTGTCAAAATGTTTACTTTTTCTGAGATATTGCTTTTCTTTTATGTTTACTGCGAAGGAATAATATCAAAAATGCAATTAGTCCAAAGACATTAAAAAAGATAAGTAGGATGGTTGTCAGAATTGTTTTTGTCTTTTGCATAAAAGCACCTCCTCGTAAAATCGCTTTAATATTATCATAACAAAATGTACCTCTTTATCAACTAAAAAATCACAGGAAAAAGGAATCTTACAAAAATGTAAGATTAGCGGATAAAATGAAAGAATAAGTTATGGAATGAGAAAAAGTTATCGTGTAAACTAAAATAGTCAGAAGCGCTGGTTGCAATTTTGACTATTGAGATAGAGTTGGAAAATTTTGGGGAGTAAGACATTTATGACGCTCAGCGCATGGTGACAAACTCTTCTGAACCGGTTGGGTGAATGGCGACAGTCGCATCAAAATCTGCTTTGGTAGCTCCCATTTTGATAGCAACTGCAAAGCCTTGAATCATCTCATCAACTCCATAGCCAATTCCGTGGAGACCAATGACTTTCTCATCTGTTCCCATTGTAATGAGCTTGAACTTGGCTTGTTGTCGATGTTGGGTGACAGCTGAATACATGGAGGTGAAACTAGAGGTATAAATATGGATGTTTTCTGCTCCATATTGTTGAAGCGCCTGCTCTTCGGTCAAGCCAACTGTTCCAATCGCTGGGTGAGAGAAGACAACAGTTGGAATGTTAGAATAATCCATTTTAGCTTCAGTTTTTCCATTAAACAAGCGCTCTGCTAAGGTACGCCCTGCTTTGATAGCAACGGGGGTTAATTCTTTTTCTCCCGTAACATCTCCTAGAGCATAAATACCTGGTGTTGCTGTATTTTGAAATTCGTCAACTGCGATAAAGCCACGAGGATTGAGAGAAACACCAGCCACTTCTAAATCCAACCCTTTGGTGTTTGCAATGCGTCCTGTTGCCCAGATGACGTGTTGGGCGGTGTGACTCGTTCCGTCCTCGAAAGTAATGCGAATTGCTCCGCTTTCAAGCTTTTCAAGCTTTTCTGGTATTTTGTGCGTATGTAGAGTAGGACCTGATTTCTTCATTTCTTCCACAAGACCATCAATGATATAAGAATCAAAATTGCGGAGAGGACGATCTCGACGGACAAAGAGGTCTGTCTTTACACCTAAAGTATGTAGAAGCCCAGCCATTTCAACTGCAATATAACCAGCACCAAGAATGGCAACAGATTGAGGGAGTTCTTCCCATGCAAAAATATCGTCAGAGGTTTCACCTAATTCTGCTCCGGAAATAGCTGGAATGTGCGGATGAGCACCTGTTGCAATGACAATATGTTTGGCTTGAATGAGTTCACCATTGACTTCAACCGTATGACTGTCTATGAATTTGGCGTGACCTTCAATCAGCTCGACGCCATTCCGATTGAAACTATTGTTGTAAGAGTGACGGGCACGATCAATATAAGCCTCACGATTCTTCCGAAGTGTTTTAAAATCAAACTGCTGATTGTCTGAAGTAAAACCATAATCTGGTCCATAGTCTCGAATGGCTTCAGCAATCTGGGCACCATACCACATGATTTTTTTGGGAACACAGCCGACGTTGACACAGGTGCCCCCTAATTTCTTTTCTTCAATAACGGCAGCTTTTGCTCCATGTTCCCCAGCGCGATTCATGGTTGCAATTCCACCGCTCCCGCCACCAATAGCAAGGATATCAAAAGTTCTCATACAAGTCTCCTTTTATCTATATTATGGGATAATTGTAACGTTTTTAAAAAATGTTTGCAAAAATCTGCTACAAAAATCGATAAAAGACTTGATTATTTTGTTGTATTATTGTATTATATATTTAATACAAAAAGAATAGAGGGTAGATAAATGATAAAAGAGTCAAGAAATTGTTTGTAAATGTTTTCTTATTTCTAATTGTGTATGTTATAATAATATAAAAAATAATAGACGTATTTCATCAGGAGGAGAAAGAGATGAAAAAATTGAAAAAATGGCAGTTATTTAGCCTGATTGGTGTAACTGCAGTTGTTGTTTTAGGAGCGATAGGTACAATTTTGCTATTTAATGGCAGTAATTCTGCTGACAAAGATCAAGAAAAAACGATTCAAGTACAGAAAGCACAAGAAGGTTCAGTTGCTTCATCTGTTTTATTATCAGGGAATGTTACAGCTACTAACGAGCAGTACGTCTATTATGATGGCACTAAAGGCGATTTAGATAGTGTTCTTGTAAATGTTGGAGATCAAGTTACAGCGGGACAAGCTTTAGTTCAATACAAGAGTGTTGAAGCACAAGCTACATATGATACTGCTGTTCGTGCTTTAAACAAGATTGATCGCCAAATTTATGATTTAAAAACATATGGGACAACTGTTGATGTGACAGGTGATGCGGCTATAGATGATAAAACAACTGCGTCCGCACAACGTTCTGTTGATTCCCAATTAAAAGATTTGCAAGACAGTCGCGCAGATGCAGAAGCTAATGTCAATAAAGCGCAGGCGTTACTAGATGCAACAACTGTAACAAGTACGAATGATGGAACAGTAGTAGAAGTAAATCGCGATGTTTCTAAGTCGACTACGGGAGCAAATCAAACTCTTGTTCATATTGTTAATAACGGTAACCTTCAAGTGAAGGGAGAGTTATCCGAGTACAATCTGGCAAATCTTTCAGTTGGACAAGAAGTGACGATTACGTCTAAGGTCTATCCAGATAAGAAATGGACTGGAAAAATCAGCTATATCTCAAATTATCCGAAAGATAATCAAAATGCAGCAGCAGCTGGTGCAGGGAACGCGAGCTCAGGAGCAAAATACCCATATACAGTTGATATTACAAGTGAAATTGGTGATTTGAAGCAAGGCTTTTCTGTTAATATTGAAGTAAAAAACAATACAAGAGGTATTCTTGTTCCAGTCAGCAGTGTCGTTTCTGAAAGCAATAAAAACTATGTTTGGACAATAGAAAAAGGAACTGCGAAAAAAGTGCAAGTGACGCTTGGAAATGCAGATGCTAAAAATCAAGAAATCTCATCTGGTTTGACAAAAGATAGTAAAGTTATCACCAATCCAACAGATAGCTTGAAAGACGGTCAAGAGGTGAAATCGTATGAAGAAACTCATTGATTTAAAACATGTTAGCAAAAGTTACCGCAATGGAGATCAAGAACTTCAAGTTTTGAAAGATGTATATTTGGAAGTTGAAGAAGGTGAGTTTGTTGCCATTATGGGACCTTCTGGTTCAGGAAAATCAACTTTGATGAATATCATTGGCATGTTGGATCGTCCAACAAGTGGGGAGTATTATTTAGAAGGGGAAGACGTCGCCAAGCTAGGTGAAAAGAAACTAGCTAAAGTCCGCAATCAGCAGATTGGCTTTGTTTTTCAACAGTTCTTCCTCTTGTCAAAATTAAATGCTCTTCAAAATGTTGAACTTCCTTTGATTTATGCAGGAGTTTCTCAATCTAAGCGCAAAGCTTTAGCAGAGCAATATCTTAAAAAAGTTGAGTTAGAAACGCGTATGCACCATTTGCCGTCAGAACTTTCTGGTGGTCAAAAACAGCGGGTGGCCATTGCGCGTGCCTTGGTCAATCATCCTTCCATTATCTTAGCAGATGAGCCAACTGGTGCTTTGGATACCAAGACAGGTCAGCAAATTATGGAATTGCTGACGGAGTTAAATCGTGAAGGAAAAACAATTATCATGGTTACTCATGAGCCTGAGATTGCAGCTTTTGCGAAGCGACAAATCGTTATTCGTGATGGTGTCATCTCATCAGATAGTAAGAAGGGAGGGGCATGATGCAGAATTGGAAGTTTGCAATTAACTCCATTATGGGACATAAAATGCGCTCTTTCTTAACGATGTTGGGCATTATCATTGGTGTTATGTCTGTTGTGGTGATTGTGGCTCTGGGAAGTGGTATGTCAAATGCTTTCACAGATGTTCTAGGTGGTGCCCAGCAGGATGTTTCCTTATTTTACTCACATAAGAGAAGTAAAAATGGTGATGGTGTCCTGACTTACCAAGAAGTGCGTGACGATGCTGGAAGCGGAAATGGAGATGAGACCGTTTCAACTGAAGTAGAACCTCAAATCCAAGAAGCCTGGGTAAAACAAGCGGTAAATGAGATTAGCGGGATTGACAACTATTATGTCACAAACAGTACAAATGCTACGGTAAATTATGGTAAGAAAAAAGCGGATAATGTTCCTATAACGGGGATCAATTCCACTTATTTTACAGTAAAGAAATACCAAATCGTTGCAGGTCGGACTCTGACAGCAAATGATTACCAAACATTTGCAAGAGTTGTTTTGATAGATACAAAATTGGCTGATATTCTTTTCGGAGGCGCAGATAAAGCCCCAAATCAGATTGTTCAGCTGGGAAACAATAACTACCGTGTAATCGGTGTTTATAAAGACCCGAATGAAACACGAAATCGCTTAATCAATATGAACAATGGAAATTTGCTAATGGCTAACACCCAGTTGGCAATTGAATACAATGTCGCTGAGATTATGAATGTTGTGGTACACGTCAAAAAATTAGATGATGTACTGAAAGATGGAAGTGCAGCAGCGCGCTTGATGACAAAACTGTCTGGCGTGAAGGAAGGCGAGTACCAAATGTTCGACCAAGCTGGTCAATTGGCTTCTATCCAAAGTCAGGTTGTCATTGTGCAGCTTGTTTTTGGAGCGATTGCCGGTATAGCTCTTCTCGTTGGTGGTATTGGGGTCATGAATATTATGCTTGTATCGGTAACAGAACGAACCCGTGAAATTGGACTTCGGAAAGCCCTTGGAGCCACACGTGGTAATATCTTGATGCAATTTGTCATTGAGTCAATGGTATTGACAGCAATTGGCGGTTTGATTGGGCTTGCTTTAGCGGCTCTTATCGTGGCGTCTATCGGTCATAGTTTGGATGCATTTTTCGGAGCTCCTCCAACCATTACAACGGTATCTGCTGTCGGAAGTGTCCTCTTCTCAGCAACTATCGGGATTATTTTCGGTATTTTGCCAGCTAATAAGGCTTCTAAATTGGATCCGATTGAATCTTTGCGGTATGAATAAAAAACTGACCGTTGCAGTAAGAGAAAAAACGTTTATAAAAAACTCCAACAGCTACTCATTTTTTAGTGAGTTGTCTGTTGGAGTTTTTATGATGTATAAGCTATTTTAGTGTGATACGCGTTTACGAGCTGCCTTTTTACGGTTTTCTTCGATGAAAGCTGCTTTCTTTTCTTCAGGTTCAATCACTTTTTTCTTGAATGTATAAACTGCACCTGCAACAGCAGCAACAGTACCAGCTACGCCAGTTACAACACCTTTAACAAATCCTTTAGCCATGAGATTTCTCCTTTTCTGAACTTTATTTATGTTATAATATATAGTAACGAAAAATTAAATTTTTTTCAAGGGAAAAGATGAAAACGAAGATAATTGTGATTGTAGGACCTACAGCAGTAGGAAAGACAGCTCTCAGTATAGAAATTGCAAAACGTTTTAATGGTGAGATTATTAGCGGTGATAGTCAGCAAGTGTACAAAAAGTTGGATATTGGAACCGCTAAGATTACTCCAAAGGAGCAAGATGGGATTCCCCACCATTTGCTAGATGTACGGGAAGTGACCGAGTCTTATTCGGCTTTTGATTTTGTAAAGGAGGCCGAGGCTGCTGTTGAGATGATTGTAGCAAAGGGGAAATTACCGATTATTGCAGGCGGAACAGGGCTTTATATTCAAAGTTTGCTGGAGGGCTATCATCTAGGAGGTCAAGTTCCCCATGAGGAGATTTTGGCTTATCGATTAGAGCTAGATACTTTGACTGATGAGGAACTATTTAGCAAAATAGCAGAGTTGGGATTGGAAATTCCTCAGATTAATCGTAGGAGAGCTATGCGATCGCTGGAAATTGCTCATTTTGGGAATGATCTTGAAAACAAACAGCCTGACTATGAAGCAATGCTGATTTGTCTGGACGATGACCGAGAAGTTCTCTATGAGCGTATCAATCAACGAGTGGATCTAATGCTGAAGGCTGGACTTTTAGAAGAGGCGAAGTGGCTTTATGATAACTATCCACATGTCCAAGCCAGCAAGGGAATTGGCTACAAGGAATTTTTCCCCTACTTTGCTGAAGAGTTGACCTTGGAGGAAGCTATCAATAAACTCAAACAAAATACTCGTCGCTTTGCCAAACGGCAGCTAACCTGGTTTAGAAATCGCATGAATGCTACTTTTTATCAGGTCTCAGATCCGAATGTCAAAGAGCGGATTATGCAGGATATAGAGGAATTTTTGAATGATTGAAACAGAAAAACAGCAGGAACGAGTGATCCTCATCGGAGTAGAGTTGCAGGGAATAGAAAACTTCCCTATGTCTATGGAAGAATTAGCCAGTTTAGCCAGGACTGCTGGCGCTCAGGTGGTTTCCTCTTACACCCAGAAACGAGAGAAGTATGACAGCAAGACTTTTGTTGGCGCTGGAAAATTAGAAGAAATCAAGCATATGGTAGAAGTAGATGAGATTTCTACCGTCATTGTCAACAATCGTCTGACACCTCGCCAGAATATCAATTTGGAAGAAATTCTAGGGGTTAAGGTTATTGACCGCATGCAGTTAATTTTGGATATTTTTGCTATGCGGGCTAGGAGTCATGAGGGAAAACTTCAAGTTCATTTGGCTCAGCTCAAGTATTTACTGCCACGACTGGTTGGACAGGGAATTATGCTCAGTCGTCAGGCTGGGGGAATTGGTTCCCGCGGTCCTGGTGAAAGCCAGTTGGAACTCAATCGTCGTAGTGTTCGCAATCAGATCCACGATATTGAGCGCCAACTCAAAATTGTAGAGAAAAACCGCGCAACTGTACGGGAAAAACGTTTGGATTCTAGTGTTTTTAAAATCGGTCTGATTGGTTATACTAATGCTGGAAAGTCTACCATTATGAATGCCTTGACCAACAAGAGCCAATATGAGGCGGACGAACTTTTTGCCACTTTAGATGCGACAACAAAAAGCGTCAATTTGACAGGTAGGCTGAATGTGACACTGACGGATACGGTCGGTTTTATTCAGGATTTGCCGACGGAGTTGATATCTAGCTTCAAGTCCACTTTGGAAGAGAGCAAAAATGTGGACCTTTTGGTTCATGTGATTGACGCCAGCGACCCTAACCACGAGGAACATGAAAAAACAGTCTTGGCTATTATGAAGGATTTGGATATGTTGGACATTCCTCGCTTGACCCTCTATAATAAAGCAGACAAAGCAGAGAACTTTACTCCAACTTTAACTCCCTATGTCCTGATTTCGGCGAAAAAGGAAAATAGCAGAGCAGTCTTGCAGGAGGCCCTGTTGAATAAGATGAGAGAACTCTTTGTCCCTTTTCGTATCAAGGTTAGTCCTAGCAAGGCTTATAAGTTACATGAATTAGAAAGTCTGGCGATTATTGATATGAGGGAGTATCTGGAAGAAAGTGAAACAGTTTCTGGCTATATAGCAGAAAAGAATAAATGGAGACTAGAAGAATTTTATGACTGATTATATCAATTTAGCGCTTAAATATGGTGGTTTTACGAGCTTAGACCGTATTTATCTAGAAAAGGTTCTGGACAAGCTGTCCGATTCGCAAAAGTTGACCTTTATCACACCACCACCAAGTGTTATCAATGCGTATTTTTCGGAACTTTATCAAAAAAAGAGTCCGGAAGCTGCAACAACTTATTTTCTAGAACTAAGTAAAGAATTGGCTCTTTTTAACGACCACCCTAGTTTTGAGGAGGAGAAGCCTTTTATTCGCCTGAATCTTTCAGGTAAGTCTTATGGTTTCTGCTTTGAAAATGAAGACGAAACTGGCTTGATTTTCCCAGAACGTCCAGAGAAAATTGAGCCCAATTTGCTTTTTGAAATTGCTCAGATTTTCCCTCACTATCTGGTTTATGAAGAGGAAAATGTCATTCGGATGATGCCAGCTACTCATGAAGAAGTGGTGCAAAAGCAGCCGCTCTCCACTCTGACAGATCTGTATGAGTTAGCAGATGGTCGCCTAAAACTGGAAGGATACAATCAAGAAGAGCTGATTCAGTTGGCTCAAGCCTATTCTGGTCAGTTTTACTATCGTTCGCAGAATCGCTCTGCTATGATTTATATTAAGGAAAAATAGAAAGAAAAACATGCAACTACAATTTTTAGGTACAGGAGCTGGTCAGCCTTCTAAGGCTCGCAACGTTTCCAGTCTGGTTTTGAAACTATTGGATGAAATCAACGAAATCTGGATGTTTGATTGCGGTGAAGGAACCCAGAATCGTATTTTAGAAACGACGATTCGTCCCAGAAAGATTAGAAAGATTTTTATCACTCATTTGCATGGGGATCATATTTTTGGTCTGCCGGGTTTTCTCTCCAGTCGAGCATTTCAAGCCAATGAAGAGCAAACTGATATTGAAATCTATGGACCAGTTGGCATCAAAAGTTTTGTCATGACAAGTCTGCGTGTGTCGGGGTCTCGCCTGCCTTATCGGATTCATTTTCATGAGTTTGACGAAAAAAGTTTAGGGAAAATTTTGGAAACTGACAAATTTACAGTTTATGCCGAGAAGCTAGATCACAGCATTTTTTGTGTGGGTTATCGCATTATGCAGAAAGACTTAGAAGGAACGTTAGATGCTGAGAAATTGAAAGCTGCTGGTCTTCCTTTTGGGCCTCTCTTTGGTAAGGTGAAAAATGGGGAAGATGTAGTGCTAGAAGACGGGACGAAGATTATAGCAGCGGATTACATTTCAGCTCCACGACCTGGCAAGATTATCACTATTTTGGGGGATACGCGTAAAACGCATGCCAGTGTGCGACTTGCTGTCAATGCAGATGTTTTGGTGCACGAGTCTACTTATGGTAAAGGGGACGAAAAAATTGCTAAAAATCACGGACACTCCACTAATATGCAGGCTGCAGAAGTAGCTAGAGAGGCTGGTGTCAAGTGTCTTCTTCTCAATCATATTAGTGCACGCTTTCTGTCAAAAGATATTAGTCAAATGCGTAGAGATGCCGGCTCAATTTTTAAAAATGTCCATTTGGTCAAAGATTTAGAAGAAATTGAGCTATAAAATTTTAGCGAGAATTATCTAGAGGAAAGAAATTCATGAACATATTATTTGTCAGACATGGGAAAGATTCTGATCAACATAGAGGTGGCTGGAGTCAGCTCGATCTGCTTCCTGAAGGGAAAAGGGAAGCAAAAACGTTAGCAGATTACTTAGTCCGATACAAAGAAGACTATCATTTTACGAAAATGATTACGAGTGATTTAAAAAGAGCCGAAACAACTGCAACAATTTTAGCAGAGACACTTCAACTGCCATTGGAGAAAGAAAGTGCCTTACGAGAAACGAATAATGGTGATTTAGCAGGAATGTTAAATAGCGAAGCTGATCAAAAATTTCCTCATCTCTATTTTAGAAGTCTCGCAATGGACGAACATTATCCAAATGGAGAAAGTCCGAGAGAATTTTATCAACGGATAAAAACTTGGTTTCAACGTTTCTTGCAGGAAAATGACGATTCAGATGAGACACAAATTGTGGTCACACATGGTGGAGTAATCAACATTATCTATCATTTGGTGAACCAGATAGAGTGGACGAATAAAAGCAACCTATTCCACGTCAAACATTGCAGCATCAGTCTATTGAATACAAAAACGCTTGTTTTTGAGGTTGAAAACCAAACGGATTTTTTAGAAGAAAAATAAGGAGAACACATGCGAACAATCGTTATTACAGGGGCTAGTGGCGGTGTGGCTCAGGAAATGGTGAAGTTGTTGCCAAATGACCAGCTGATTTTAGTGGGACGCAGTCAAGAAAAATTAACAAAACTTTATTCAAATCATGCACATTGCGAGTTAGTTGAGTTGGATATTACAGATTACAAAGCTTTAGAAACTTTTACTGAAGAAATTTATAGGAAATATACTCAGGTGGATGTTTTAGTCAACAATGCCGGTTACGGTATTTTTGAGGAATTTGACAAGATTAGTAACGAGGATATTCATGCCATGTTTGAAGTCAACACATTTGCTCTTATGAATCTGTCTCGTCTTTTCGGAGAGCAGATGAAGCAAGCGGGTCATGGGCATATTGTCAATCTTGTTAGCACAGCTGGGCTGATTGCCAGCGCCAAATCCAGTCTTTACTCAGCTACCAAGTTTGCTGGGATTGGTTTCTCCAACGCCCTGCGCTTAGAGCTCATGACTTACAATGTCTATGTGACCACGGTTAATCCGGGTCCGATTAAGACAGCTTTCTTCGACAAAGCTGACCCTGGCGGCAGTTATGTTAAGGCAGTTGATAAGTATATTTTAGAAGCGGATGTCGTTGCTAAGCAAATTGTGGACAATTTTGGAAAAAAGAAGCGGGAGCTGACGATGCCCTTCGCTCTGAAAGCAGCCCACAAACTTTATACGCTTTTTCCAAACATTGGTGATAAACTAGCTAGTAAAATGTTTAATTATAAGTAAGGAGAATCATGGCAGCAAATCTACAAATCTATAAAGAACAGCTTGAACAACCTTGGGGCAAACTTTATTATGATATTCTTTTTGCTCAGCTAGCTCATATAAAAAATAAGGAAGTACTAGATTTCGGTAGTGGTTTTGGTCTGGTAGCGGATTTTTTAGCACAAAACAATCAGGTGACAGCCATAGAGCCAAATGACGAGATGATTGCAGAGCGAAAGCAGAATTTTCATTATCATCAACTACAAGGCAGTCTGGAAATGTTGAAAGATATTCCGCATGCTCGTTTTGACCTTATCGTTTGCCACAATGTTCTGGAGTATGTGGATGAGCCAGCTCTTTACCTAGCTGAATTTAGCAGATTGCTGAAAAAAGGCGGACAGATTTCTCTCGTCAAGCACAATGAAGTGGGGCGGATTATGCAGACGGTTGTGTTTGCAAATGATACAAATTTAGCATTGGATTTCTTATCAGGTAAGTCCTATCAATCGCATTCAATGGGACAAGCGACCTGTTATGAAATAACAGACGTATTACAAAAGGCTGACACTGAACTGACTGTTCAAGACTATCAAGGAATCCGAATTTTCTATGGTCTGCAAGACAATGCAGTAAAGACGGCAGCGGCTTGGCGAGAAAAGATGCTGGAGATAGAGCTTTCGGTTTGCCAACAGTCTCCTTATCGGGACATTGCGGCTTTTCAGCATATCTGGTTGCAAAAAGGAGACAAGAATGATTCGTTACTTTGCAAATAGACAAATTGCTATTGAAGACTTGCTTCCGCTTTACCAATCTGTTAGCTGGACCAACTATACAGAACGGTCAGATATGTTAGAGCAAGCATTTCAGCACTCACTGTTTACGGTATCGGCCTATGATGAGGAACAGCTAGTTGGTCTCCTTCGAGCAGTCGGAGACGGATTTTCTAGTGTTTTCATTCAGGACTTGTTAGTTTTCCCGTCTTATCAACGTCAAGGTATCGGTCGCGAATTGGTTCGACAAACGCTGGAGACATTTGCAGATGTTTATCAGATTCAGCTAGTAACAGAGCAGTCAGATAAAAATTTAGCCTTTTATCGCTCTTTAGGATTTCGAGAACTGTCGAATTTGAATTGCACGGGTTTGATTTATAGTGGTAAAAGCTATTAGATAAATGCTTGTGTGTAAAATTGAAGGTTTAGGCTAGTGAAAGCTAGTCTTTTCATGTTATAATAGACTTTATATTGTAACAGAAAGATAAAAGCATGATTACATCAAAATATGATTGGCAGATTGCCACAAATTTTTCAGATGAGGACTTTATTAAAAAAGCTAAAAAACTTGGCTTGGAGGCTTCGGTAGCTAATTTGGTTTACCAGAGGGGAATCCAGACAGAAGAAGCGTTGCGAGATTTTCTAGAGCCTAGTTTGGACCAACTGCATGATCCTTATGAACTGCATGATATGGAAAAGGCAGTGATGCGCATTCGTCAAGCAATTGAAAACTATGAGCAGATCTTAATTTATGGAGATTATGATGCGGATGGCATGACTTCAGCTTCCATTGTTAAAGAAGCGTTAGAACAACTTGGAGCAGAGTGTCAGGTCTATTTGCCCAATCGATTTACAGATGGTTATGGTCCTAACGCGAGTGTTTACAAGTATTTTATTGAAAATCAAGGAATTTCACTCATCGTCACGGTGGATAATGGCGTTGCAGGGCATGAAGCAATCGAACTAGCTCAGTCTATGGGAGTGGATGTCATTGTGACGGATCACCATTCTATGCCAGAGGTACTTCCCGACGCTTATGCAATTATTCACCCAGAACATTCGGAAGCTGATTATCCTTTTAAGCATTTAGCTGGCTGCGGTGTAGCTTTTAAGCTAGCGACTGCTCTTTTAGAGGAAGTACAAGTAGAATTGCTGGATCTAGTCGCTATTGGAACTATCGCAGATATGGTCAGCCTAACGGATGAAAATCGTATTCTGGTCAAATATGGCTTATCCATTTTAAAAAATACGCAGCGGGTTGGCTTGCAGGAGCTTTTTAAGATTGCAGGTATTCAGGAAAACGAAGTGGATGAAGAAACGGTTGGTTTTCAGATAGCCCCTAGACTCAATGCTCTAGGTCGACTTGATGATCCAAATCCTGCTATTGAACTTCTGACGGGCTTTGATGAGGAAGAAGCGCGTGACATTGCCCTGATGATCAACCAGAAAAATGAAGAGCGCAAAGAGATTGTTCAGAAGATCTATGATGAAGCAAAAACCATGATTGATCTCAATAAACCTATTCAGGTTCTAGCTGGCAAAGATTGGAATCCAGGTGTTTTGGGAATTGTGGCAGGTCGACTTTTAGAAGAATTGCATCAGCCAGTCATTGTCCTGAATATTGAAAATGATTTGGCAAAAGGCAGCGCTCGCAGCATTGAAGCAGTCGATATTTTTGAAGCCTTAGACTCTCATCGAGATTTATTTGTGGCTTTTGGCGGACACGCAGGGGCAGCGGGTATGACTCTTGAGGTCAGCAAGTTAGAAGTTCTCAGTCAGGTTTTGGCAGCTTATATTGAAGATAATCAAGTAGATTTATCCACTAAGAATGAGCTCTTTTTGGATGAAGAATTGTCTTTGCCAGATTTGACACTAGAGACCCTCAAAAACTTTGAAAAATTAGCTCCCTTTGGCATGGACAATAAAAAGCCTATTTTTTATTTGAAAGATTTTAAGGTTGAAAATGCTCGCACCATGGGGGCGGGGGATACTCACCTTAAGCTGAAAATTTCTCAGGCTGACGCAACTTTTGAAGTCGTAGCTTTTGGTCTAGGTAATCTTGCGACAGAATTTTCCCAAACTAACAACTTAGAGTTGGCAGTTACTCTGTCAGTCAACAAATGGAATGGTCAAACCAGTCTCCAGCTTATGCTAGTGGATGCTAGGGTCAATGGGATTCAGCTTTTTAATATCCGAGGTAAAAATGCTCCTTTGCCTGAAAATGTGCCCGTCCTGCGTTTTTCAGAAGAAATGCCTAATTTGGAAAAGAGCAGAGCAGTTGTGGTGTATGACTTACCTGAGCACCTAAATCAGCTCAAAGCAATCATTCAGCAAGGACATTTTGAAGCAATTTACTTTAAAAATGAGATTACTCAGCCCTATTATCTGACAGGTTTCGGAACGAGAGACCAATTTGCTAAACTCTATAAAACGATTTATCAGTTTCCAGAATTTGACATCCGTTATAAACTCAAAGAACTAGCTGCTTATCTCAAGATTGACTCCATCTTACTCATCAAGATGATTCAGATATTTGAAGAGTTGGACTTTGTTACGATTCAAGATGGAGTGATGCAGGTAAACAAAAAAGCAGCAAAAAAGGCTATTGAAAACAGCCATATTTATCAAGAACTCAAGAAAACAGTCAAGGAGCAGGAGCTTATGGCTCTAGGAACAGTGCAGGAAATTTATGATTATCTGATAGAAAAAGATGAATTTTCAAACTAAATTTCAGATGAACTATCTGCTTTGAGGAGTTAGTTTTTGTAGTCAAGCTATGAGCCGGACTAAAATTTATTGAAGAATGAAAAGGGAGTGGGACAGAACTAAAAATCGAAAATTTTTAGTTCGTAGTCCCACCCCCGCAAGGGTGATTAGGTGCTCTTCCGAGCTTGAAAAGCGAATGAAGAGTCCAATCACCTACTGCGTTATTCGTTTATTACTAAATCTGATAGAAGCTGGGACACTTTTTGCCCAGCTCTTTCTTTTTATGTAAGTATGGTTATCAGATTGTGTTACCTACTGCAAATTCACTTTATTTTTGAGGATATAATACGTTCCGGCATAGTAGATAAGCCCTAAAAGAAGAGAGGTTATGACTCCGCTCAAACTACCTAAAGAAGTTGAAAGTGATGGGAAGGCTGAAACGTATAGATTAGCAGCGATAATCAGAGCAAATTGAATTCCAAAATAAGCTAGAAAGGCTATAGCGGCGCGGTGGTCTTGGAAGAGTTGACCAATAGAGATAGAAAGATAAATCAATAGGATATTTGGAATAAGAGCTACAAGATAGTATCCAAATGATTTCAATAATTCACTAGTAATTTCCCAAAAGTGCTTGCCGAATAATTGTAGAACTGTTCCCATTTCAAATTGTGTATGAGAAGCTACCCCTACGATAAGAACAATGATTCCAAAGCTAAGAAACAGTGCAAGTGTGCTAAGAATCGTCCATATAACAGCACCGAGTAATTTTGAGAGGATAATTTGATGTTCGTTAACTGGTAAAGTGAGCGTTAGATATCCTTCTCTTTCATAAACACTATTTTTAAAACGACGAATAATCAGAAAGAGTGTTGAAATGGCAAGTGCTACAAGGAGGCTTGAGAACACTAACATTGTAAAGCTAAATATAGTATTCATTGCACTGCTTGCTTCGCTCGTTGAAGACTGCAGTCGATCGAGAAGATTCCTTCCATTTGCCAACTGTCCAAGCCAAAGCCCGATACTAACGGATAAAAATAGCACGATTCCGTATAAACCTAAATACCACTTGTTCACATTTTTAAATTCGTATTTTAATAAATTCCAAAACATAGTTAATCTCCTTCTTTTAGCTTAAGCTTTAAATTCTTGGCGGAAGAGCTGGTCAATGGATTCACCAGACTCATAGCGAATATCATCTACATTACCTTGTCGAACAATCTTACCGTTATCAATAAAGATGATTTCATCTAGGATTGGTTCAATATCTGAAATCAAATGCGTTGAAATGAGAACGGAAGCGCTAGGTGAGTAATTGTTGATAATCGTCTTTAAAATGTAGTCCCGCGCTGCTGGATCAACCCCTCCAATTGGCTCATCCAGAACATAAAGTTTGGCTTGACGGCTCATGACCAAAATCAACTGAACTTTTTCTTTATTTCCTTTGGATAATTTTTTGAATGCCAGATTTTCGTCAATATGAAGATCTTGCAAGAGTGCCTGTGCACGCTCTATCTCAAAGTCTGCATAGAAAGATTGAAAATACTGCAAAGCATCTTTGACTTTCATATTTTCATTCAGGTAGGTCGTATCTGGCAAATAAGATACGATTTTCTTGGTTTCTGAAGACGGTTGAAGTCCATTGATGAGGATTTTTCCATCATTTGGCTGGAGCAAACCGTTGATAAGTTTAATCAGGGTTGTTTTTCCAGAGCCATTTGGACCAAGCAATCCGATAATTTTTCCAGCTTCAATTTCAAAATTGATGTGCTCTAAAGCAGGTGTGCTGCCGTATGATTTTGAGACATTTTTAAATGCAAGTAATACCATTTCCTAAACTCCTTTTATATAATCTGCAACAATAGTTGGTAATTCTTCTTTGTGATAGCCGAAGCGAGTCATATGTTCCACAAAGTTTCTTACTTCCTCTTCAGAAAGCTTTTGTCTTGATTTTAAAATCAAATCATGATTATCTGTAACAAAGCGTCCGGCTGTGCGTTGAGAGTAGACAAATCCTTCATGTTCCAAGTCAGATAAAGCCCGTTGGATTGTATTTGGATTGACCCCCGCTTCAGCAGCCAATTCTCTAACGGCAGGTAATTTTTCTCCAGCCTGTAATTGATTAGAGATGATTTGCAATTTAATCTTATCCATAATCTGTAGATAAATGGGTAGATTGTTATCAAAAGTCCAACTCATAATTTCTCCTTTCTGTTGTATTTTTGTACTAATTAAATAATACAATATCTTTTTGAAAAATGCAAGCTTTTTTTAAAAAAATTTCAATAATTTTTTTCTTTAGCAAGCAAAACAGAAATTTAGTATAATAGAAAAGAGATGAATCAAAGGAGAATGCCGTGGTTGCTCAACTAGATACCAAAACTGTTTATACTTTTATGGATAGTTTGATTTCTATAAAGAAATATGTAGAAACAGCTAAAATTTTAGGATATCAAACTCTAGGGATGATGGATATTGACAATCTCTATGGAGCTTATCATTTCATGGAAACTGCGACTGAGCAAGGTATTCAGCCGCTTTTAGGTATAGAAATGACCTTGGATTATGCTGGATTTCCTCTTAATCTCCGTTTCCTAGCTCTTGATAGTCAAGGATATCGCAATTTAATGAAACTTTCTACTTTAAAAATGATTGGAAAAAGCAAGTGGGAAGAATTTCAGCAGTCAATAGAAGGAATAGCGATTATTGTACCCGTGTTTGAGGGGATTGAAGACTTGGACTTGGGACAAGAATTTTATATTGGCGTATTTCCTAATACTCCCAAGCAGGCGTTTTCTCATGCAACCTTGCCTTTGCACACAGTTCGCTATTTTGACACAGGGGATTTGGAAACACTTCAAATGTTGCGTGCTATTCGTGAAAATAGCAGTTTGCGGGAAGTTGGAAATTTGCCAAATCACGAGTACCTCTTATCACCTGAGCAATTCACACAAGCCTTTCAAGAAAATTTTCCAGAAAGTCTGGATAATTTGAAGGAGCTAGTTGCAGGCATTCATTATGAAATCAATACAGAGTTAAAATTACCGCGCTTTAATCCAGAACGATCAGCGGTAGAAGAATTACGAGAACGGGCAGAAATAGGATTAGAGAAAAAAGGTTTAGTGACTTCTGCTTATAAAGAACGATTGCAGCAGGAGCTGTCTGTCATCCACCAAATGGGCTTTGACGACTACTTTTTGATTGTCTGGGATTTGTTGCGCTTTGGTCGCAGTCAGGGCTATTATATGGGCATGGGACGTGGTTCTGCCGTTGGAAGCCTGGTTGCCTATGCGCTAGAGATTACAGGGATCGATCCTGTCGAAAAGAACCTCCTTTTTGAGCGTTTTTTAAATGTAGAACGTTATACTATGCCCGATATTGACATTGATATTCCTGATGTCTATCGTCCAGAATTTATCCGCTATGTCCGCGATCGTTATGGAACCATGCATGCTGCTCAAATTGTGACCTATTCAACTTTTGGGGCAAAGCAAGCAATTCGTGATGTTTTTAAACGCTACGGTGTTCCAGAGTATGAATTGACCAATATTACCCGTAAAATTAGTTTTCGAGACAATCTGACATCGGCTTATGAAAAAAATATGTCATTTCGTCAGATTATCAACAGTAAGCTGGAATATCAAAAAGCTTTTGAAATTGCGAAAAAAATCGAAGGGAACCCTCGTCAGACCTCTATTCATGCGGCAGGTGTCGTGATGAGTGATAATGATTTGACAG
Source organism: Streptococcus constellatus (assembly GCF_902167705.1). Taxonomy (GTDB): domain Bacteria; phylum Bacillota; class Bacilli; order Lactobacillales; family Streptococcaceae; genus Streptococcus; species Streptococcus constellatus_A. The sequence continues at coordinate 112,525 of NZ_CABHMZ010000007.1, forward strand.
TTCACATTCCACTTAAATATGGGGAAGATATGTACATCACGCAATACGATGCGCATGGTGTTGAGAGTAATGGTCTGCTCAAGATGGATTTCCTTGGCTTGCGCAATCTGACTTTTGTCCAACGAATGAAAGAAGCAGCTTTAGAGAAATACGGTGTTGCTATTGACATTGCAAAGATTGACTTAGAGGACACGGCAACCTTGCAGCTCTTTTCTGCCGGTAGAACCAAAGGAATTTTTCAATTTGAGCAAGCAGGTGCTATTAACCTTTTGAAGCGTGTACAACCTATCCACTTTGAAGAAGTTGTCGCAACAACCTCGCTCAATCGTCCGGGAGCTAGTGACTACATAGATAATTTTGTAAAAAGAAAACACGGACAAGAAAAGGTAGAAATGCTGGATCCAAGTTTGGAAGACATTTTGGCGCCAACTTACGGTATTATGCTTTACCAAGAGCAAGTAATGCAAGTGGCGCAACGATTTGGAGGATTTTCACTGGGAAAGGCTGATATTTTACGTCGTGCTATGGGGAAGAAAAATGTTGCCGAAATGCACAAAATGGAAGCAGAGTTTGTCACGGGAGCGCTTGAACTTGGACATTCTGAAGCCAAAGCAAAAGAAGTGTTTGCAGTTATGGAAAAGTTTGCAGGTTACGGATTTAACCGCAGCCACGCCTATGCTTACTCTGCGCTTGCTTTTCAGTTGGCTTACTTTAAGGCGCATTATCCTGACATTTTCTTTGATATTATGTTGAATTATTCAAGCAGTGACTACATCACAGATGCGTTAGAATTCGACTTCCAAGTCGCTTCTTTAAATATCAATAACATACCTTATAGAGATAAATTTCAAGACAAGCAGATTTATTTAGGGCTGAAAAATATCAAAGGTTTACCACGAGATTTTGCTTATTGGATTATTGAAAACCGCCCATTTACAAATGTAGAAGACTTCGTTTTGAAGTTGCCAACACAATATCATAAGGTTCAGATGCTAACTCCTTTAGTGCAAGTTGGTTTATTTGATGTATTTGAAAAAAATCGTCAAAAAATCCTGCAAAATCTTCCGAATTTATTTGTCTTTGCGGACGAGCTGGGTAGCCTTTTTGCAAATACAAATTATAGCTGGACAGAAGCAGAGGATTATACTGAAGCAGAAAAATTTGAGTTAGAAAAAGAAATTATCGGCGTCGGTTTGAGCGAGCATCCCTTGGTAAAACTTGCAAAAGCTGCTACTCAAGCCTTTACCCCTATTCAAGACTTGGTTGAAAACAATCATGCGACGATTTTAGTAGAGATTTTGTCTATTCGTGTCATTCGTACCAAAACGGGTGAAAATATGGCATTCTTGCAAGTAAGTGATGCTAAAAGAAAAATAGAAGTGACAGTCTTTCCAGATGCTTTTAAACAGTTCGGCAAAGGTTTGCACGAAAAAGGCTTTTATTATCTGACTGGTCGGGTTCAAAAACGCGAGGATCGTTTGCAGCTGATTTTAAATCATTTGCAGGAAGCTATCACCGAACGTTTTTGGATACAAGTAGAAAATCATGAGAGTGATGCCGAAATATCCGCTATTTTACAGCAATTCCGAGGAGATATTCCGGTCGTTGTTCGATATGAAAATGAAAGAAAGACGGTAGCAATTACGCAATATCGTGTTCAAAAATCAGAGAAATTACAAGAAGAATTGAAAAAAATAACCATGAAAACGATTTATCAATAAAAAATTAGGAAAAAAGAAGAATTTTGGTTTTGATTGTGGTATAATCAAGGGTGAATGTAAAAAGAAAAAGGAGCACAAACGAATGAAACGTATTGCTGTTTTGACTAGTGGTGGTGATGCCCCTGGTATGAATGCTGCTATCCGTGCAGTTGTTCGTAAAGCAATTTCAGAAGGAATGGAAGTTTACGGTATCTATGACGGTTATGCCGGTATGGTTGCTGGTGAGATCTATCCACTTGATGCTGCATCAGTTGGAGATATTATTTCACGTGGTGGTACTTTCCTTCACTCAGCTCGTTATCCAGAATTTGCCCAATTAGAAGGACAATTAAAAGGGATTGAGCAACTTAAAAAACATGGCATCGAAGGAGTTGTGGTTATCGGTGGAGACGGCTCTTACCATGGTGCTATGCGCCTGACAGAACATGGTTTCCCAGCTGTCGGACTTCCTGGTACAATTGACAATGATATTGTTGGTACAGACTTCACAATCGGCTTTGATACAGCTGTCACAACTGCAATGGATGCCATTGATAAGATTCGTGACACATCATCTAGTCACCGTCGTACTTTTGTTGTTGAAGTAATGGGACGCAATGCTGGAGACATCGCTCTCTGCGCTGGTATTGCTACAGGTGCCGATGAAATCATCGTTCCCGAAGAAAACTTCAAAATTGAAGACATCGTAGCTAGTATCAAACGTGGCTATGAAGAAGGAAAGAAGCATAACATTATCGTTCTTGCAGAAGGTGTCATGTCGGCGAATGAGTTTGGCAAGAAATTGAAAGAAGCTGGTGATTTGAGCGACCTTCGTGTAACCGAACTTGGACATATTCAACGTGGTGGTTCACCAACTGCACGTGACCGTGTTCTTGCTTCACGTATGGGTGCTCATGCTGTTAGCCTTCTTAAAAAGGGCATTGGTGGTGTTGCGGTTGGTATTCGCAACGAACAAATGGTTGAAAATCCAATCCTTGGCACAGCAGAAGAAGGTGCTTTGTTTAGTTTAACAGAAGACGGTAAGATTATTGTCAATAATCCACATAAAGCTGATCTTGAACTTGCTAAATTAAACCGTAGCATTTCAATGTAATTTTAATTTGTTATTCTGGTCATAAAGACCATTTAAATAAAAAGGAGTTTTCATATATCATGAATAAACGTGTAAAAATCGTTGCAACTTTAGGTCCTGCGGTAGAAATCCGTGGTGGTAAAAGATTCGGTGAAGACGGATATTGGAGCGAAAAGCTTGATGTTGAAGCATCAGCGCAAAATATCGCTAAATTGATCGAAGCTGGAGCTAACACTTTCCGTTTCAACTTCTCACATGGTGACCATGCAGAGCAAGGTGATCGTATGGCTACTGTTCATCGTGCAGAAGAAATCGCTGGTCAAAAAGTTGGTTATCTTCTAGACACAAAAGGTCCTGAAATTCGTACAGAATTATTTGAAGACGATGCTAAAGAATATTCTTACAAAACGGGTGAAAAAATCCGTGTTGCAACTAAACAAGGTATCAAATCAACTCGCGAAGTGATTGCTTTGAACGTCGCAGGCGCACTTGATATCTATGACGATGTTGAAGTTGGAAAACAAATTCTTGTCGATGATGGTAAACTTGGTCTTCGCGTTATTGCAAAAGATCCTGCTACACGTGAATTTGAAGTAGAAGTTGAAAACGACGGTATTATCGCTAAACAAAAAGGTGTTAATATTCCAAATACAAAGATTCCTTTCCCAGCACTTGCTGAACGCGACAATGACGATATTCGTTTTGGTCTAGAACAAGGAATCAACTTTATCGCTATTTCATTCGTACGTACTGCAAAAGACGTTAACGAAGTTCGTGCAATCTGTGAAGAAACTGGTAATGGACATGTGAAATTGTTCGCTAAAATCGAAAACCAACAAGGTATCGAAAACTTGGATGAAATCCTTGAAGTAGCTGATGGTATCATGATTGCTCGTGGTGACATGGGTATTGAAGTACCATTTGAAATGGTTCCAGTTTACCAAAAAATGATTATCACAAAAGTCAATGCAGCTGGTAAAATTGCGATTACAGCAACTAACATGCTTGAAACAATGACTGAAAAACCACGTGCGACTCGTTCAGAAGTATCAGACGTATTTAACGCTGTTATTGACGGAACAGATGCGACAATGCTTTCAGCTGAATCTGCAAATGGTAAATACCCACTTGAATCTGTAACAGCCATGGCTACAATTGATAAAAACGCTCAAACTCTATTGAATGAATATGGACGTTTGTCATCAGTTGACTATGCTCGTAGTTCTAAGACAGAAGTTGTGGCTTCAGCTGTTAAAGACGCTACAAACTCAATGGACATCAAATTGGTTGTAACAATGACTGAATCAGGAAATACAGCTCGTTTGATTTCTAAATATCGTCCAGATGCTGACATCTTGGCAATTACATTTGATGAATTAACACAACGTTCATTGATGTTGAACTGGGGTGTTATTCCAGTTGTAACTGAAAAACCTGCATCAACTGATGATATGTTTGAAGTTGCTGAAAAAGTTGCTCTTGAAAGCGGTCTTGTGGAATCTGGCGACAACATTGTGATTGTAGCTGGTGTACCAGTTGGAACTGGTGGAACAAACACTATGCGTATTCGCACAGTACGTTAATATGTATTACTAAAAGAAGCTTATCAATCAATGTTTTGTAGCTTGATTGATAGGTTTTTTTAGTTGCAGATGAAAATAGGAATAGCCATTTACTTTTTCCGCCTTTGTTTATTTTCTGAAAACATGATATAATAATAAAAGAAGAGGAGAGAGAATGGTAAAGAGAGATTTAATTAGGAATGTCATTTTTTTATCTATCATTGTGGTAACTATCGTTTGTCTGCGAATTTTTATTTTTACACCATATAGCATTACTGCAAAAGACGCAAATCATTTTTTGCAAGATAAAGATGTTGTTGTTGCCAATAAAAATGAAAAAATTAAAAGAGATGACTTTGTATTGTACGAGGCAGACGGAAAAGAGTATGTTGGACGTGTCATTGGTTTAGGAAATGATTCTGTCGTCTATATGGATGATGTACTTTATTTGAATAATAAAATCAAGTCAGAAGATTATTTAACAAAAGATAAGGAAAAATACTTAGCAAAAGCTAATAATACTGGCTATTTTACTCATGATTTTACTATCCAGACGTTGACCAAATCAAATACAAATAAAATTCCCACGCAGTCATATTTGATTCTAAATGATAATCGGCAAAATACGGAAGATAGTCGGAAGTTCGGTTTAATTGCTGAGAAACAAATCAAGGGAGTTATCTCGTTTAGAGTGCTTCCACTTAATCAATTTGGATTTATAAAAACAAAATAGTTTCTACTATTTTGTTTTTTTATTCTTTAGAAAAGGAAGTTTTTGCGATAATTATTAAATTTTTATGGATATATTTGCAAAAAGATGTTGAAAATATAAAAATTTTTGATATAATGATAAATATTTATTTAGGAGGTGTACGCATGAACTATATTTTTGAAGTTTTGCCAAGCTTATTGAATGGCGCATTGGTGACTTTGCAAGTATTTGTTTTAGTCTTAGTTTTATCCATACCACTTGGAATTATGATTTCCTTTTTAATGCAAATCCACTTTAAGCTACTTCATTGGCTTATAAATATTTATATTTGGATTATGCGCGGTACACCTCTCTTGCTACAACTGATTTTTATTTATTATGTTTTACCAAGCATTGGTGTGCGTTTGGATCGGCTTCCGGCGGCTATCATAGCATTTACGTTAAATTATGCTGCTTATTTCGCCGAAATTTTCCGTGGTGGGATTTTATCCATTCCAGCAGGACAATATGAGGCAGCTAAGGTTTTGAAGTTTACACCATTTCAAACGATACGGTTTGTTATTTTACCTCAAGTTATCAAGGTGGTGCTTCCGAGTGTCTTTAATGAAGTGATGACGTTGGTAAAAGACACGTCTCTTGTTTATGCGCTTGGTGTTTCCGACTTAATCTTGGCTAGTCGGACTGCAGCTAATCGTGATGCGAGTTTAGCACCGATGTTTATAGCGGGGGCTATTTACCTTATCTTGATTGGTCTTGTGACGATTGTATCGAAGCAAGTTGAAAAGAGATATAGTTACTATAAGTAGGAGGCGCTTATGTTAGAATTAAAGAATATTAGCAAACGGTTTGGCGAAAAGCAAATTATTTCCGACTTGAATTTAAAGGTGCCAGAAAAGCAAATTCTTGCCATTGTAGGACCGTCTGGCGGCGGGAAAACGACATTACTGCGGATGTTAGCTGGCTTAGAAACAATTGATTCAGGTGACATTATTTACAATGGCGAAGAGCTTCCCTTAGATGAACTTGAAAAACGTAATTTATTGGGATTTGTGTTTCAAGATTTTCAGCTATTTCCACATTTAACGGTTCTTGAGAATTTAACGTTATCACCCATTAAAACAAAAAATTTTACAAAAGAGGACGCAGAAAAGAAAGCAATTGGCTTGTTGACACGATTGGGACTAGCAGAATATGCAAAAGCGTATCCTTATTCTTTATCAGGTGGTCAAAAACAGCGTGTAGCTTTAGCTCGTGCGATGATGATTGACCCAGAAATTATCGGTTATGATGAGCCAACTTCCGCATTGGATCCGGAATTGCGTCTTGAAGTTGAAAAGTTGATTCTTCAGAATCGTGAACTAGGAATGACGCAAATTGTAGTGACCCATGATTTGCAGTTTGCAGAAAATATTGCAGATACGATTCTCAAAGTGCAACCTAAATAGGAGGAGAATATGAAGATAAAACGTTACGTTCTTGCGATCTGTGGTTTGATTTCTTTTTTGCTCCTTACAGCTTGTAGTAATGTTAGCAATCCTAAAGTAGATAATTGGTCAAAATACCAACAAAAAAAGAGCATTACCATTGGGTTTGACAATACATTTGTTCCTATGGGATTTGAGCAAAAAAATGGTCAATATGTTGGTTTTGATATTGATTTGGCAAATGCTGTATTTAAAGAATACGGAATAAAAATCATTTGGCAGCCGATTGATTGGGACATGAAAGAAACAGAACTCACAAATGGAACGATTGACCTCATCTGGAACGGCTATTCTGCAACCGATGAGCGGCGGAAGAAAGTACAGTTCACCATTCCTTATATGAAAAATGAACAGGTATTAGTTGCTAAAAAGTCATCTAACATTGCAAAAACAGCTGACATGAAGGATAAAATTCTTGGCGCTCAGACAGGTTCTTCGGGTTACGATGAGTTTGAAGCTCATCCGGAGCTTTTGAAGAATCTGGTTAAAAATCACAAAGCTGCTCAATATCAAAGTTTTACAGAGGCGTTGATTGATTTGCAAAATAGTCGGATTGATGGATTGTTGATTGACCGAGTTTATGCTAATTATTATTTAAAAGAAGAGGGGATTTTGCCGGATTATTATGTTTTCCCAGCCGGATTTGATAGCGAATCATTTGCGGTTGGTGCTAGAAAAACGGATAAGCAGCTCGTTGAAAACATAAACCAAGCATTCAAAAAATTATATCAAACAGGTCAATTTCAAAAAATAGCAAACAAATGGTTTGGTGAGGATATTGCGACAGATGAAGTCAAAAAATGAGAGAACATCTGATTGTTGCACCAATCACCCGCAGAAGAAGTAAAGACAAAACCCAAAGTTTTCGCTAGGAGTATCATCTTAGTGAGGGCTTTGGGTTTGATGATTTATTGATTGTGAGAAATGAGGGCCAAATTAGTTTGCTTTACTGATAAATTCCTAAAAATTATAGGCTGAGAATATTTTTATCTCAGCCTTATTTTTTATAGCAAAACTCCTTATTAGCCTTGTGGGAGCGAGATAAGAAAGTCGGTTTCTATGGCATTACGACTGTTGTTTGCTCTCGTTTTTTCGTGTTTCTTGGTGGAAAATATTTTGCCACGTTTCGTGACGACGCCAAAGGCTAGTATGAATAATCCCGTCTTCTTCGTAGCAAATTAGTTTGGTTTTTTGACTGATAGAAGTTAATTGGAAATTTTTGATAGGAGATTGCTTTCCTTTTTCGATTTGAAATTCTTCTTTGTTCATTTGGCAGCCGTTTTGGGAAATGTACACAAATTCAGGCGCTAGCAAGTCCTCTAATTGACTACCCTGCTCAACCAATTGCTCTCTCATAAATAGCTTTCGATAAACATTGTCCAATATTTCATCTTCAGGGATAGGGGCTGGCTCAATGTGAATGTCAATATCAAAGACACCAAATCGTTCTTTGAGCGTATTTTCAACCTGATCGGCAATTTCGTGGCTTTCATAGACAGACAAGTCAGGATTCATTTCTAAAATGAGATCAAGATAGATATTGCTGCCGTAAGTCCGCCCTCTTTGAGATTTGACACGGGAAATCTTAGGAATTTCTAAAATGGCTTCTTTGTATTCTTTTAAAAGATTTTCATCAAAGCCGTCTGATAAACTAAAAGAAGATTCCATGAAAATTTCGTAAGCCGTTTTAAGGATGAAAAAGGTGATAATGATGGCAACCAGTTTATCCACAATCGGGAAATTGAAGGCACTTGCGATGATTGCAATCGTTGTACCAAGCGAAGTGATAGCATCAGATAAATTGTCTTTGGCAGCAGCATCAAGTGCTTTAGACTGTGCTTTTTTTGCTAAAGCTTTATTGTAAAAATACACCCCTGTCATGACTAAGGCGGAAATAATCCCGACGATAGCGCCTAAAGGATCAATGGTCGTTTCTTGGCGAGAAATAATTTTTTGAATAGTATCAATCAAAACATCAAATCCGACAAAAAACATGATAAGAGAGGTGACAAGACTAGCCAAGTCTTCAATTTTCCAGTGACCAAATTTGTGGTCCGTGTCAGCTGGCTTGCGTGCCATACGAAGTCCTATCAAAACGGCAATATTAGCAACAATATCCGAAACATTGTTAAAACCGTCGGCTGTCAAACTAGAGGATTGTAAGACAGACCCGGCAATGATTTTAGTGATAGATAAGACAATGTAGGTGACAATAGCTAAAATAGCACCGCGCTCTGCGAGTTTAAGATTCTTTGCTGGATTATTATTCATGCGTTTTCCTTTCAGAATGTTTATTATAACGCTTTTTAAGTGATTTTTCAAACTTTTATGGGGAAGAAATAAAGCAAAGATTTTCTTTTCTAGTTTAGCTTATGAGTGATTTTTGTTATAATAGAATCATTGACTTTGAAAGAGGAAAAAAGATGAATCCCTTATTAACTGGTATGAATGACCGTCAGGCGGAGGCGGTTCAAACAACGGAAGGGCCTTTGCTGATTATGGCAGGAGCTGGGTCTGGGAAAACACGTGTTTTAACTCACCGTATTGCCTATTTGATTGATGAAAAGTTAGTCAATCCTTGGAATATCTTGGCGATTACTTTTACCAATAAAGCAGCTCGTGAGATGAAAGAGCGTGCTTATACTCTCAATCCAGCAACAGAGGATTGCTTGATTGCGACTTTTCACTCGATGTGTGTGCGAATTTTGCGTAGGGAAGCTGACCATATCGGCTATAACCGCAATTTTACGATTATCGATCCTAGTGAGCAACGGACTCTGATGAAGCGTATTCTCAAAACGCTCAATTTAGATCCTAAAAAGTGGAATGAACGAGCTATTTTAGGCACGATTTCCAATGCGAAAAATGATTTGATTGATGAAGTGGCCTATGCAGCTTTAGCAGGAGACATGTATACAGAAATTGTAGCGAAGTGCTATGAAATGTACCAAAAAGAGCTCCGTCAGTCAGAAGCGATGGACTTTGATGATTTAATCATGCTGACCTTGCGCCTTTTTGATAAAAATCCAGATGTGTTGACTTATTACCAGCAGCGCTATCAATATATCCATGTGGACGAGTATCAAGATACCAACCACGCTCAGTACCAACTGGTCAAACTGTTAGCTTCACGCTTTAAAAATATCTGTGTGGTTGGTGATGCAGATCAGTCTATCTATGGCTGGCGAGGTGCTGATATGCAAAATATCTTGGACTTTGAAAAGGATTATCCTGAAGCTAAAGTTGTTCTTCTGGAGGAAAATTACCGCTCAACCAAGACCATTCTGCAAGCTGCTAATGATGTTATCAAAAACAACCGCAACCGCCGTCCAAAGACTCTCTGGACACAAAATGCTGACGGTGAAGATATTGTTTATTATCGGGCTAATGATGAGCAAGACGAAGCTCTCTTTGTAGCTAAAACCATTGATGAACTATCTAGCACATCTGACTATGTCTATCGGGATTTTGCTGTTCTTTACCGAACCAACGCCCAATCTCGGAATATTGAAGAATCTCTCCTAAAAGCTAATATTCCTTACACTATGGTGGGGGGGACTAAGTTTTATAGCCGCAAGGAAATTCGAGATGTTATCAGCTATCTCAATCTCATCGCTAATACTAGCGACAACATCAGTTTTGAACGCGTTGTCAATGAGCCCAAGCGGGGAGTTGGACCGGGTACAGTGGAGAAAATTCGTAATTTTGCAGCTGGTCAAGAGATGTCTCTTTTAGATGCTTCTTCGCAGATTATGCTCTCACCTGTTAAGGGGAAAGCTGCTCAGGCTGTTTTTGACTTTGCCAATCTTATTTTGAATCTGCGCGAACGATTGGACGAGTTGACCGTGACAGAACTGGTCGAGCTTGTGCTTGAAAAGACTGGTTACACCCAGCAATTAGCAGCTCAAGCTACGCTGGAAAGTCAGGCTCGAATTGAAAATATCGAAGAATTCCTTTCTGTTACTAAGAATTTTGATGAAAATCCAGAAAATGATACTGAGGAGACTGGTTTAGACAGACTTAGCCGTTTCTTCAATGATTTGGCTTTGATTGCAGATACAGATGATGGTGACCAGGAAAGCTCTGAAGTGACACTTATGACGCTGCATGCTGCCAAGGGGTTAGAATTTCCAGTGGTTTTCATTATCGGTATGGAAGAAAATGTCTTCCCACTTAGTCGCGCGGCTGATGACGAAGACGAGCTAGAGGAAGAGCGTCGATTAGCTTATGTCGGAATTACTCGTGCTGAAAAAGTCTTGTTCCTAACCAATGCCAACTCGCGCCTGCTATACGGAAAAACCAACTACAATCGTCCAACTCGTTTTCTCAATGAAATTAGTTCAGACTTGCTAGATTATCAAGGCTTGGCTCGACCTGCTAATATATCCTTTAAAGCTTCCTATGTGAATGGTAAAACTGTTCAGTTTGGTCAAGGAATGAGTCTCGCTCAAGCATTGCAGGAACGCAAGCGGCAAGCTGCACCGAGCAGCACTTCCTCTAGCCAGTTGCCATTTGGTAAGAATGTAGCTGCTAATCAGCCGACTATTGATTGGGCTATCGGCGACATTGCTCACCATAAAAAATGGGGAGATGGAACGGTATTGGAAGTGTCAGGCAGCGGTAGTAGCCAAGAATTGAAAATCAATTTTCCAGAGGTTGGATTAAAGAAACTGTTGGCAAGTGTTGCACCAATTGAGAAGAAGTGAAATCTAAATTTTAAAAGGGACTACTGCGATGAAATATTCCATTGAAGCCTGGATTTATGCCCCGATTACTAAGGAAATTTTGCTCTTAAAAGTTAAAACTGGACAACTTTCTTTCTGGCAACCGATTACTGGTGGCATTGAAAGTGATGAAAGTCCTGAAGTAGCTTGTATTCGTGAGATTTTTGAAGAGACTGGACTGGAAATCGAGCTAACAAAGCTTTTGAAAATTGGTCATCATACAGTTGTTATTGATGAAGACTTGACTATTTTTAAAACACTTTTTCTTGTGGAAACGAATCAAAAAGATATTCATATTTCTGATGAACATATTGATTTTATGTGGACAGAAGTTAAAAATGTGCCTGATATATTATACTGGCAGAGCAATCAAGAGACTTTTCAAAAGGTGGTCGAAAAGTTGAGATAGCTAACAGCAGTGAAAGGAAGCAGTTTGTGGCAGAAAGTAGATTATTTAGAATATTGTATGTCCTTTTAGAAAGAGATAATGTTACAGCGAAGGAGCCGGCAGAAGTCCGCCTGTAAATCATAGAAATGATTGAAAGTATGGCGCGAAGATATAAAAGCTGACAGAAAGGTTAAATTTGATGAATAGGCGAGTTTGTTCATAGCAAATTGTGAACTTTTAATGATATAAAATAAATAAAAGAGTGAGACAAATCTTCTTGTGAAGCGATTGTAGCTTGTCTGACTCCTTTTTTATTTTTGCTTGACATTAGAATTGTCAGAATTTATAATAATAGATAGAAAATGCGCTGGCTCCATTATCCTGAAAAAGGGATTTTTTATGATAAAATAAAAAGCTGATTTACTTGTGGAAATACTAATCCCAGTTTTAAGTAAAGTTATCAAGATGTTTCGCTTCGTCCGATTTGTAAGTGTGCTGGGATTAGTTTTTAGTAGAAAAGCAGTTTCTTGATGAGGCTCTGTATGCTGATTATACACTTTAGCAGATTTTAGCTGAGGATTGGTCGGAAGAAACTGCTATAAAATACTCTCGGTATATCATGAAATTGTTTGACTGGGAGTCCCATATTAGGATTTTAAGAGAAAGAAGGGATTTGTATGAAGAAAAAGTCGGTTGTATCTTGGATACTGGAGTTTGTGTCTCTTCATAAATTTTATTTTATCATCAGTCTCATATTTGCTTTTTTATCTGTTTTGTGTGGATTTTTGCCTTATTTTTTTGTAGGAAATATGATCAATCAGCTTTTACAAGGCAATCGAGATTGGAACTTTTATGTCCTTCAGTCCATTTGGATAGGACTGGCATGGATTGCGCATTGGGTTTTTCATGGGATTTCGACGCTCTTATCTCACACTGCAACTTTTAAGATTTTGGCAGAAATGCGCTATCGTCTGACAGAGAAATTGGCCAAATTGCCCCTTGGAGTGGTCTTGAATCAATCTTCTGGTACTTACAAAAATATCATTGTTGAACGGGTGGATGCCACAGAAGTAACCTTGGCGCATTTAATTCCTGAGTTTACATCTGGACTATGTGGTCCCTTTATTATCTTAATTGCCATGTTAGTGATTGATTGGCGCCTAACCTTGCTTTCGCTTCTGACAATCCCGATTGTTATCTTAGCTTATGGTAATATGCTGCGCAAGAGCAAAGGTGATTTTGAAAATACGGTTGAGAAAACGAAAAAGCTCAACGATACAGCAGTAGAATACATCAATGGAATTGAAGTCATCAAAGTTTTTGGAAAAGAGAAATTTTCTTATGATAAATTTGTCATAGCTGCTAAAGAAGGAGTTGATTGTTTTATTGAATGGATGCGTAAATGCGTAGTAGAAATGGGCATTGTTACAGCTTTCTTGCCGTCTGGTTTGCTCTTCTTGCTTCCTTTTGGAACCTTCTTTTACCTGCAAGGGAGTCTAACAGCCAGCAACTTTATTCTACTAATCATTCTGTCTCTTAGTCTTTTGACACCTTTAATTTTAGTGGCTTCCTATATGGATGATCTACGGAAAATTGCGACGATTTTTGGTGAAGTGATTGCTATTTTGGAAAAACCTGATTTGCCTCGTCCGACAGAATTAACAGAAATTCCAAAAGGAACAGAACTGCGAATGACAGATGTTAGCTTTGGTTATTCGGATGAGGAAGAAGTGTTGCATAGTATTTCCTTAACGATTGAGCCTGATACAGTGACTGCTCTTGTCGGTCCTTCTGGCTCAGGAAAATCTACGATTGCTAAGCTCCTAGCTTCTTTCTGGGATGTTAGTTCTGGTAATATTACCTTTGGGGGCGTGGACATTCAAAACCTACCTCTTGATTATTACAGTCGTCAGATTGCCTACGTCACACAGGATAATTACCTTTTTGATGAAACGATTATGGAAAATATCCGTATGGGTAATTCCGCTGCTTCGGATGAAGAAGTGATTGACATTGCTCGCAAGTGCGGTTGCTATGATTTTATTAGTAATTTAGAAAATGGTTTTGAGACCCGTGTTGGAACTGGTGGTAATCATTTATCTGGTGGAGAACGGCAACGGATTACAATTGCACGAGCTATGCTGAAAAACGCACCAGTCATTATTTTGGATGAGGCAACGGCTTATACCGATCCTGAAAATGAAGCTCTCATTCAGTCTAGTTTAGCTCGTTTGATAGAAGGTCGTACGCTTCTGGTCATTGCTCACCGTCTTTCAACGATTGCAAGTGCAGATCAGATTGTCGTAGTTAATGACGGACGTATTGAGGCAAAAGGAAAACATGCAGATTTGCAGAAGACTTGTCCGCTTTATGCTTCTATGTGGCAAGCTCATATAGCAGTAAAAGATAGCGATAAAATGACGGAAGGAGGATTTGCAGATGCTTAGTACATTGAAAAAATTCTTTGATTTTTGTACGGAAGAAGATCGTAAAAAATTCTATACTTCTGTTTGTTTAGGGGTTCTAAAAGCCTTTATTGTTGCTTTTCGGATTCCAGCTATTGGGTTGGTTGTTATGGCTATCATTAACAATGATGTTTCTATGCAGACTGTAGGGCTCTCTCTTGGAATGATGCTCTTATCTGTTATTCTTAATATTTTGATTAGCCTGAAAGTTACAATGTTGCAGACAGAAGCAGGTTATCATACTTGTACCCATAAGCGGATTGAAATTGCTGAACACATGCGCTACCTGCCAATGGGGTATTTTAATCAAAATAGTCTGGGACAAATTACCAGCGTCACAACTAATACACTTGAAAGTCTAGCGGATGTTGCTACTCGGGTTGTCATGATGACGTTGGAAGGATTTCTAACAGCAGGAACTATTACGGTTTTTGTATTTATCTACGATTGGAGAATTGGTTTAATCTTGTTGGCAGGATTGATATTGTTTCTCTTGCCAAATTGATTGATGCGTTGGCAAGCTGGAAATGTATCAGAAGCTAAGCAGCAGGCTGACACAGATTTGGTAGCAGTTGTGCTAGAATACAGTCAAGGGATTGCGGAAGTAAAGAACTATAATATTGTTCAATCATCGGCTAAAAAACTATCGCGTGCTATTGATGATAAAAGGCGCTTGGATACAAAGCTGACTTGGGTTACCTCGCCTTATATCGCCCTGCAAGGGATAATTACCAAGCTGACTGGAACGGTTATGGGAGCGTTCTCTATTTACTTTTACCTAAAAGGCAGTATGAATCTTTTGATTTGTATCATGATGCTCATCAGTGCTTTTATGATTTATGAAAGTCTTGATGGAGTTGGTAGCTTTTCTTCTCTTCTTCGAATTGTTGATTTGTCAGTTGATATGGTCAATAAAGTTTTGTCGATTAAACCAATGGATATTAGCGGAAAAGATTTGCAGCCAAAAACCAGCAATATCAAGCTGAATCATGTCAATTTTTCCTATGAGAGTAAGAAAATTATTGATGATGTATCGTTGGATATTCCAGAAAAGACGACGACAGCTTTGGTGGGACCTTCTGGTTCTGGAAAGACAACTCTTTGCAATCTCATTGCTCGTTTCTGGGATATAGAGAGTGGCAGTATCAGTTTAGACGGTCATGATGTGAAAGAATACAGTTATGACAGCCTTATTCGTAATTTTAGTTTTGTTTTTCAAACGGTCTATTTGTTTGAAGATACCATTGAAAATAACATTAAGTTTGGAAATCCAGACGCTGGTCATGAAGAGGTTGTCGCTGCTGCGAAAAAAGCTGCTTGTCATGACTTTATCCTGTCTTTGCCAGAGGGATATCAGACCAAGATTGGTGAAGGCGGAGCCAGTCTCTCTGGTGGGGAACGGCAGCGGATTTCCATTGCTCGTGCCATTATCAAGGACGCTCCAATTATCATTTTGGACGAAGCAACAGCTAATGTCGACCCTGAAAATGAAGAAGCACTCATGCAGGCTATTCATTCTTTGACAAAGGATAAGACTATTATTATGATTGCTCATCGACTAAAAACGGTAGAGCGTGCCGATCAAATTATTGTTCTTGATCAAGGACGCATTGTTGAGCAAGGGAAGCACCAAGAACTACTTGCCAAACAAGGCTTGTACAGCAGATTTATTCAGGAAAGACGCAGTGCTGCCAGCTGGCGAATACAGGCTTAATTTACAAACAAAAAGATTGTTGTTCATGTGCCAACGGTCTTTTTATATTTAAGCTGTTGATTTAAAATAACCATAAGAAATGGTATAATAAGATGTTATAGAGAACGATCAATGAAGAGGTATCCATGAACGAAATCAAATGTCCCAACTGCGGGGAAGTCTTTACAGTCAACGAAAGTCAGTACAGCGAGCTCTTGGCTCAGGTACGGACGACAGAATTTGACAAGGAAATCCATGCTCGAATTGAGCAGGCATTAGCTTTAGAAAAACAAAAAGCACAGAATGAGCAACAGCAGGTCTTAAGTCAGAAAGAGTCTGAAATCCAGGAACTCAAGGCGACTATTTCCAATTTTGAATCACAAAAGGAGCTGATCAAAAAGGATACGGAGCAGGCTCTGTCTGAAAAACTCATCAATAAAGATAAGGAGTTGCTGGGCTTGCAGTCGCAGCTGGATCGTATGAAGCTGGAACACCAAAATGAGCTGCAGGCTTCGTTGACAAATATTGAAAAAGAACGCGACCAAATACAAACCCAGCTTTTGTTGCAAGAGAAAGAAAATGAATTGTCCCTTGCATCTGTTAAACAAAATTACGAAGCTCAGCTAAAGGCGGTTAATGAGCAAGTAGAATTTTACAAGAACTTTAAAGCACAACAGTCTACTAAAGCGATTGGAGAGAGTTTAGAGCATTACGCTGAAAGCGAATTTAACAAAGTTCGCAGTTTTGCCTTTCCAAATGCTTACTTTGAGAAGGATAATCAGGTTTCTGCGCGAGGGTCTAAAGGGGATTTCATTTTTCGTGAGGAAGATGAAAACGGAGTAGAAATCATTTCTATTATGTTTGAGATGAAAAATGAAGCGGACGGTACTGAGAAGAAGCATAAAAATGCTGATTTTTACAAAGAATTGGACAAGGACCGCAGGGAAAAGAAATGCGAGTATGCTGTTTTGGTAAGCATGCTGGAAGCAGATAACGACTATTTCAACACTGGCATTGTCGATGTCAGTCATGAGTATGAAAAAATGTATGTGGTTCGTCCTCAATTTTTTATCCAGCTCATTGGACTTTTACGCAATGCTGCGCTCAATTCTCTGAAATACAAGCAGGAGCTGGCTCTGGTTCGGGAGCAAAATATTGACATTACTCACTTTGAAGACGATTTAGAAACCTTTAAAGTAGCGTTTGCAAAGAACTATAACTCAGCTTCTAAGAATTTTAATAAGGCAATTGAAGAAATTGACAAAGCTATTAAGCGAATGGAAGCAGTCAAACAGGCACTTCAGACATCAGACAATCAACTGCGCCTCGCCAACAACAAACTTGATGACGTGTCCGTCAAAAAACTAACCCGCAAAAATCCAACCATGAAGGCTAAGTTTGAAGCGTTGAAGAACGACTAGTAGGACACTATGCAGATGCGACAAGCAATTTTGAAAGATGCACTTGCCTTGCCACCTCTAACCTTTATCTGAAGGGGTGGGTTCGACGACTGCTTCGAGTCTGACTAGATGTTTGGATACAGCTTCATTATGGCTCTTGTGGGACTGAAAGAAATAAAGAATGTAATCAATTGCTGATATGATTTTTAGCAGAATAAAGGAATCAAATGGACGGAATTATCAATTTAAAAAAGGAAGCAGGAATGACCTCACATGATGCGGTGTTTAAACTGCGTAAAATTTTAGGAACCAAAAAAATTGGTCACGGAGGTACTTTGGACCCAGATGTGGTAGGTGTTCTGCCCATTGCAGTCGGAAAGGCCACGCGATTGGTAGAATTTATGCAGGATGAAGGTAAAATCTATGAAGGAGAGGCCACTCTAGGCTTTTCAACAACGACAGAGGATGCTAGTGGGGAGCAGATTGCTTTCAGCCCTGTGACGGAAATATTGGATGAAAACGTAGTAGATCAAGTCATTGCCAGTATGGTTGGCGAGCAGACTCAAGTGCCCCCTATGTACTCGGCTGTCAAGGTCAATGGACGCAAACTTTATGAGTATGCTCGAGCTGGGGAGATAGTAGAGCGACCGAAGCGTCAAGTGACAATTTATGACTTTGAACGGACAGGGGCTGTTGTCCATGAAGGCGACTTGGCACGTTTTCCCTTTCGGGTTAAATGCAGCAAGGGGACTTATGTGCGAACGTTGGCAGTTGATTTAGGAGCGAAATTAGGATATGCTTCCCATATGTCTCAACTGACTCGAACTGCTGCGGCTGGCATGGATTTGAAAGAAGCTTTGACTTTAGCAGAAATTGACGAGAAGGTGAACAAAGGAGATTTTTCATTCTTGCAGCCGATTGAATTGGGCATAGGGGATCTGCTCAAGATAGACCTTACGCAAGATCAGGCAGAGGACGTACGATTTGGTCGATTTATTGATGTAAATTTAAATGAAACTCAAGTAGCTGGATTTTTTCAAGGGAAATTGCTTGCTATTCTAGAAAAGCGTGACAAAGAATATAAACCTAGAAAAGTATTTCTTTAAAATTTTGTGATAAAATAGATAAATGATGAAAACGATTAGAATTAAAAATGAAAAAGACATTCAGCAAATTGAACACACAGTATTAGTGCTAGGGTATTTTGACGGACTGCATAAAGGACATCAAGCTTTGTTTGCTGAAGCGAGAAAGATTGCAGCAGAGAAGCATTTGAAGATTGCAGTGCTGACTTTTCCAGAATCTCCCAAATTAGCCTTTGTACGTTATCAACCTTCATTGATGCTTCATTTGACAAGCCCAGCAGATCGCTTGCAACAATTAGAAAATCTTGGGGTAGATTATTTATATTTGATTGATTTCACTAGTCAATTTGCTCGTAATACGGCTGAACAATTTTTCACAAAATACATCTCGCGTTTGAAAGCAGAAGCAGTCATTGCAGGATTTGATTATCATTTTGGTTCTGATCGACGCAGTGCAGAAGATTTGGAAAAGCTGTTTGAAGGGCAAGTTATCGTAGTTCCTTCTGTAAATTTCAACGGAGCAAAAATAAGTTCAACTCGCATTCGAGAAACGGTACTAGCAGGAGATGTCGCAGAGAGTAATCAATTGCTGGGTTATTCGCTATCCACCCGCGGAATTGTCGTTCATGGCAATGCAAGAGGGCGGACGATTGGCTATCCAACAGCAAATCTTGCTCCCTTGGATCGGGTTATTTTACCAGCAGATGGAGTCTATGTGGTTGATGTAGAGCACGACGGACAGATATATCGCGGAATGGCTAGCGTTGGAAAAAATGTCACTTTTGAAGGTGATGAACTTCGTTTTGAAGCTAATATTTTTGATTTTTCACAAGATATTTACGGTGATACTATTCGTATTTTTTGGTTGGATAAAATCCGAGATATGGTAAAATTCGATCATGTGGACGAACTAGTCAAACAATTGCAAGCAGATGAGGAAATCGCAAGATATTGGACTCCTGAAAATGAAAACCACTAAATCATGTATTAAGCTTCTTATTTTTCCTAAAAAAATAGGAGAAAATTTGTAAAAATACCTAGTAATCTTACATAAAATTTAGTATAATGATAACAGTTACAAATAATAAGAAGAGAAATGCATGGTTACACTATTTTTATCACCGAGTTGTACAAGTTGTCGCAAGGCGCGTGCATGGCTATCCAATCATGAAGTTCCTTTTGAGGAGCACAATATCATGACGAGCCCACTGTCTGCACCAGAATTGCAACATATCCTTTCTCTGACGGAGAATGGAACAGATGACATTATTTCAACTCGTTCAAAAATTTTTCAAAAATTAAATTTAGATGTTGAAAGTTTATCAATTTCCGAATTGCTTCGTCTAATTGAGGAAAATCCAAGTCTTTTACGTCGCCCGATTATTCTGGAAGACAAGCGAATGCAAATTGGATTTAACGAAGATGAAATCCGTGCGTTTTTGCCTCGCGGATATCGAAAACAGGAATTGCGCGACGCAACTCTAAGAGCTGAGATTGAATAATATGAATAAAAACTATCGTTACCCACTAGACATGTCGTGGAGCACTGAAGAGCTTGCTTCAGTGCTTTCTTTTTTGAATGATGTTGAGCAGGCTTATGAAGTGAAAATTGCAGCCGAAAAGATATTGGCTTCTTATCAACTATTCAAAAAAATTGTTCCAAGCAAAGCTGAAGAAAAGCGTATCGGACGTGAATTTGAAGCAGCGAGTGGCTATTCTTTATATCGAGCCGTTCAAGCTGCAAAACAAAAGGAGAAAGGAATGTTTTCTCTTGGAAAAGAAATTTAATTTTGCCAAGCAAATTGTACTGAATGCGGCTTCTTATATCAAAGAGCATTTGGATGATCAATTAGAAATCGAAACCAAGTCCAGTCCGACTGATTTGGTAACTCAGATGGACAAAGAAGTTCAGGATAATTTAGTAACCTGGATTTTGGAGGCTTATCCTGCGGATCACATTTTAGCTGAGGAAAATGGCTTGCGTCATTCTATTTCGGATGGCAATGTTTGGGTTATCGATCCCATTGACGGCACGAATAATTTTGTAGCGCAAAAAGCTGATTTTGCTGTTGTATTGGCTTATTTTGAAAATGGAATTGGTCAATTTGGTATTATTTATGATGTGATAGAGGATAAGTTGTACCACGGTGGTGGTCAATTTGATGTCTATTGCAATGAGCAGAAACTGCCTCCTTACCAAGATCGCCCTTTAAATCAATTTTTAATAGCTTCAAATGCTGGGATTTTTGAGCGCAATGATTGGGGAATTGCTGATTTGGCGAAAGAAACCTTAGGTGTTCGAGTGTACGGAAGTGCTGCAATCAGCTTTAGTAAGGTTTTGTCGGGTCAACTGTTGACCTATATTTCCTATATTTGGCCTTGGGATTATGCTGCTGCTTCCATTATGGGAGATAAGTTGGGATACACGACTTTGACATTTGATGGTGAACAGCCTGATTTTGAAAGTCATCAGGGGATTATGATGATTCCAACTATGAAATTAGATGAAATTAAAACATACATATATCGAAAGCGAGAGGATTAAATGAATTTTCCAAAAGGATTTAAAGAAAAGTACAACAATCTTTTGGGAGAGGAAGTTCCCTCTTTTTTTCTAACTTTTGATGAGGAGCCAGTTTCCGCTTTTCGGGTCAATCCATTAAAAGAACAGCAAAAAACTTTTCCAAATTCTATCCCTGACACGAATTGGGGTTATTATGGCAAAGTTTCTGGAAAATCAATAGAGCATGTCACGGGATTAGTCTATTCACAAGAACCTGCTGCGCAAATGGTCGCTCAAGTTGCAGCACTGCAGCAGAATATGAAAGTTCTTGATTTAGCTGCAGCGCCGGGTGGGAAATCCACTCATTTATTGTCATACTTGAATAATACAGGTATTCTTGTTTCCAATGAAATCAATCCAAAACGTTCTAAGGTTTTAGTAGAAAATATTGAGCGTTTTGGAGCGAGAAATGTTGTGGTGACGAATGAGTCAGCGGACAGATTAAGTCAAGTCTTTCAAGGTTATTTTGACTTGATTGTCTTAGACGCACCTTGTTCTGGCGAAGGAATGTTTAGAAAACAGCCAGAAGCAATGGAGTATTGGAGTGAATCTTATCCAGCTCAGTGTGCACAGCTTCAGCGTGAGATATTAGAAGATACGATAAAAATGTTGGCGACGAATGGTGAACTGATTTATTCCACTTGTACTTGGGCACCAGAGGAAAACGAGGAAATCGTTGACTGGCTACTAGAAAACTATCCGCTTGAATTAGTTGAAATTCCAAAAATCAATGGTATGGTGGCTGGTATTCACTTTTCGGAAACTGCACGCATGTATCCTCACCATTTCAAGGGGGAAGGACAATTTGTTGCAAAATTTCGTTTTTGTGGTGAGCAGTCAGCTAAAAAATTAAAGGCAAAGAAGAGCTATCTGACACCTGAGCAGAAGATGTTGTGGCAAGAGTTTCAAAGAGAACATCTTGCCATAGAGCTAACTGGAGAGTTACAGACTTTTGGAGAGCATTTATATCTATTGCCACTAGGTCTGCCAGATATGTCGAAATTAAAAATTGCTAGAAACGGTCTACATCTGGGAGTCTATAAGAAAAAACGATTTGAACCAAGTTTTGCTTTGGGACTTGCTTTAAAACCAAGTGAAGTGAAGCAAGTCATTGAAATTGATGAAGAGCAATTTAAAAAATACGTTGCTGGCGAGACGGTAAATCTGCCTCAAAACCTTGTAAATGGCTGGTATCAGCTAGTCGTTCAAGGCAATGGTTTAGGATTTGCAAAGGTAACTGGAAATATCTTGAAAAATTATTTTCCAAAAGGCCTCAGATTTCAATAAAAAATCTTTCCAAAACCCACGATATATGTTATAGTGAGATAAGACGCGAATAAGTTAGAAAAACCATAGATCAACAAGCGTTTTCATATCTTAAAAGGAGATTATTTTGGTAAAGCATAAAAAAATACTTTTGGCAATCACTCTTGTGATTTGTAGTCTCAGTTTGTCAGCTTGTGCTTCCTGGATTAACCGTGGCGAGTCAATAACAGCTGTCGGATCAACCGCTTTGCAGCCTTTGGTTGAGGCAGTTGTAGATAAATACGCTGAGGAAAATCCGAAAAAAATTGTGAATGTACAAGGCGGAGGGTCAGGTACAGGATTGTCACAGGTCCAATCTGGCGCCGTAGATATTGGAAATAGCGATTTATTTGCAGAAGAAAAAAGTGGTATCAATGCTAAGGCTTTGGTTGATCATCAAGTTGCTGTTGCGGGCACTGCGATTATCGTAAATAAAGGAATTAAGATAAACAATTTATCAACAGAGCAGCTACGAAAAATTTTTACTGGTGAATATACTAACTGGAAACAAGTTGGTGGTCAGGATTTGGAAATTACCATCATCAACCGTGCAGTTGGTTCTGGTAGTCGAGCAGTTTTTGATAGTGTTATTATGAATGGCAAGGAAGCCAAGCAAGCACAGGAGCAGGATTCTAACGGAATGGTCAAAACGATTGTTTCACAGACTCCAGGTGCCATTTCTTACTTAGCTTTTTCTTATGTGGACACGAGTGTGAAAAGTTTAAACTTGAATGGCTACAAGCCAACGAAGAAGAATGTGACGACGAACAACTGGCCTATTTGGTCTTATGAGCACATGTACACTAAGGGAGAACCTAACAAGTTAGCTAAGAAATTTCTGGAGTATATGATGACAGCAGAAGTCCAAAATAATATTGTTGGGAAAATGGGTTACATTCCTATCAACGACATGAAAGTTGCTCGTAGTCTTGATGGAACTATTAGCTCAAAGTAAAAGAAAGAGTTTAGAAATAACATGAACGAAGTAGCAAAAAAAATGCTGACAAAGTCAAAGAATTCTCGTTTAGAAGCCTTTGGTAAAACCATTACTTTTCTTTGCATGAGTTTGATTGTCTTTGTCGTTGCAATGATTTTATTGTTTGTGGCAGAGAAAGGTCTTTCGACCTTCTTTGTTAATAAAGTAAATATCTTTAGTTTTCTTTTTGGAACAAGGTGGAATCCGTCAGGTAAGGAATTTGGCGCTTTACCGATGATTCTAGGTTCTTTTCTTGTAACCCTTTTATCAGCTTTATTAGCGACACCATTTGCGATTGGAGCAGCTGTTTTTATGACGGAGGTCTCTCCTAAAGGTTCAAAAATTCTCCAACCAGCTATTGAACTTCTAGTCGGCATTCCATCGGTTGTGTATGGTTTCATTGGGTTGCAGGTAGTTGTCCCCTTTGTCCGTAGTATCTTTGGCGGAACAGGTTTTGGAATCTTGTCAGGGATTTTTGTTCTCTTTGTCATGATTTTACCAACAGTAACCTTTATGACAACAGATAGCTTACGTGCGGTGCCTCGTCATTATCGAGAAGCCAGTATGGCAATGGGAGCGACTCGTTGGCAAACAATTTGGCGTGTAACTTTAAAAGCAGCTCGTTCGGGTATTTTTACGGCAGTTGTCTTTGGAATGGCTCGTGCTTTTGGTGAAGCGTTGGCGATTCAAATGGTCGTAGGAAATTCAGCAGTTATCCCAACTTCTCTGACGACACCTGCTGCGACCCTGACCTCTATTTTAACAATGGGAATTGGAAATACTGTTATGGGAACTGTTAATAACAATGTTCTGTGGTCACTCGCTCTGGTTCTACTCTTGATGAGCTTAGCCTTCAATACTGTGATTAAATTGATTACAAAGGAAAGAGGTAAGAAGAACTATGCACGCTAAAAAAATGGATAAATTGGCCACTGGCGTCCTCTATATCATTGCAGGAATCATTGTTACCATCCTTGCCTCGCTAATTCTTTACATTTTAGTAAGAGGATTACCCCATGTGTCTTGGAAATTCTTGACTGGACAATCGTCTTCATATCAAGCAGGCGGCGGAATTGGGATTCAACTCTATAATTCGCTATTTCTGTTAGTTATTACCTTAATCATTTCCATTCCTTTATCAATGGGAGCAGGGATTTACTTATCTGAGTATGCTAAAAAAGGTCCAGTGACAGATTTTGTCAGAACCTGTATTGAAATTTTATCATCCCTGCCTTCCGTTGTTGTCGGTCTCTTTGGATATTTGATTTTTGTTATTCAATTCCAATATGGTTTTTCAATCATTTCTGGAGCCCTAGCGTTAACTGTATTTAATCTGCCACAGATGACACGTAGTGTCGAAGATAGCTTACAGCATGTGCATCATACACAGCGCGAAGCTGGACTTGCTCTTGGAATTTCTCGCTGGGAAACGATCGTCCATGTTGTTGTTCCAGAAGCGTTACCAAGTATTGTGACGGGGATTGTATTAGCTTCTGGGCGTATTTTTGGGGAAGCTGCTGCGCTTATCTATACAGCAGGTCAATCTGCCCCAGCACTTGACTGGTCAAATTGGAACATTTTCAGCGTAACTAGCCCAATTTCTGTTTTCCGTCAAGCTGAAACTTTGGCTGTTCACATTTGGAAAGTCAATAGTGAAGGAACGATTCCTGATGCAGTGGAAGTGTCAGCTGGGTCAGCAGCAGTGCTTCTCATCTTTATTTTAATCTTTAACCTTGGAGCTCGTAAGCTCGGAAGTTACCTGCATAAGAAATTAACATCTGCTTAAAAGGAGAAGAAATGGCAGAATATAACTGGAATGAAAAACATATCATTACTTTTCCTGAGGAAGAGGTTGTTTTATCAACGAAGGATTTGCATGTTTACTATGGTCAAAATGAATCCATTAAAGGGGTTGATATGCAGTTCAAGAAAAATAAAATTACAGCTCTTATCGGACCTTCAGGTTCTGGTAAATCAACCTATCTTCGTAGTTTGAATCGGATGAATGATACGATTGACATCGCTAAGGTTACTGGTGAGATCTGGTATGAAGGAATTGATATTAACCGCCCAGATATCAATGTTTATGAAATGCGTAAGCATATCGGAATGGTTTTTCAAAGGCCAAATCCATTTGCCAAATCCATTTACCGTAATATTACGTTTGCGCATGAACGTGCTGGTGTCAAGGATAAGAAGATTTTAGATGAAATTGTTGAAACGTCTTTGAAGCAAGCAGCGCTTTGGGAACAAGTAAAGGATGATCTTCACAAGTCTGCTTTGATGTTATCAGGCGGTCAGCAGCAACGTCTCTGCATTGCTAGAGCTATTTCCGTGAAGCCAGAAATACTTTTAATGGACGAACCTGCTTCTGCGCTCGATCCAATTGCAACAGCGCAGTTAGAAGAAACGATGTTAGAGTTGAAGAAGAACTATACGATTATCATCGTGACCCACAGCATGCAGCAGGCAGCACGTGCTAGTGACTATACCGGTTTCTTCTATCTTGGTGATTTAATCGAATATGATGAAACAGCCAATATTTTCCAAAATGCTAAGTTGCAGTCTACGAATGACTATGTTTCTGGTCATTTTGGTTAAAAAGCTGTGATTAATTTAGAATTTATTAAAGGATATCAGAATGACAGAACCTATTTTACAAATTAAGGACTTGTCGGTTTATTATAATAAAAAGAAAGCTCTCAATAGTGTATCATTAGATATATTACCACAGGAGATTACTGCTTTGATTGGTCCTTCTGGGTCAGGAAAATCAACCCTTTTAAAAGCAATCAATCGCATGGGAGATTTGAATCCAGAGGTGACAACGACAGGTACTGTGATTTATAACGGGCACAATATTTACAGTCCGCGAACAGATACAGTAGAGCTTCGCAAAGAAATTGGAATGGTTTTTCAACAGCCCAATCCATTTCCGATGACGATTTATGAAAATGTTGTCTATGGTCTGCGAATCAATGGTGTCAAAGACAAAGAGGTGTTGGATGAAGTTGTTGAAACTTCACTAAAGGGAGCATCCATTTGGGATGAGGTAAAAGATCGCTTATATGATTCAGCAATTGGCTTGTCAGGCGGTCAGCAGCAACGTGTTTGTGTAGCTCGCGTCTTAGCAACGAGTCCGAAAATCATCCTTTTAGATGAGCCAACGTCGGCACTTGATCCCATTTCTGCAGGAAAAATTGAAGAAACACTTTATGGACTGAAAGATCAATATACGATGTTATTGGTGACACGTTCTATGCAGCAGGCTAGTCGTATTTCAGATAAGACAGCTTTCTTCCTAAATGGAGATTTGATTGAGTTTAATACCACAAAAGAAATGTTCCTCAGTCCAATTCATAAGGAAACGGAAGATTATATTACAGGAAAATTCGGATAGAAAGACAGAAGTTACTTTTTGTTATCTCAACCAGTCCCTAGACTGTTAGCACCCTTTATATCTTATGAAAGGAAATTTTATGCTTAGAGTACAATTTGAAGAAGATTTAGCAAAACTCCATAACCAATTCTACGCGATGGGAAATGAAGTTTTATCACAGATTAACCGCACAGTTCGTGCATTTGTGACCCACGATCGTGAATTAGCAAAAGAGGTTATCGAAGAAGATGCAGAAGTAAATGAATATGAAGTAAAGTTGGAGAAAAAATCTCTGGAAATTATTGCTTTGCAGCAGCCCGTTTCACAAGACTTACGCACAGTTATTACAGTTTTGAAAGCAAGTAGTGATGTGGAAAGAATGGGTGACCATGCTGTTTCCATTGCGCAGGCGACGATCCGCATGAAAGGAGAAGTTCGCATCCAATCTGTTGAAGAAGAAATCAGCAAGATGGGACGTGATGTCAAGAACTTTGTGGAAGCAGCACTTGAGCTTTACCTTAATGGCGATGTGGATAAGGCCTATGAAGTAGCTGCTATGGATGAGAAAATCAATCAGTACTTTGATGATATTCGAGACCTAGCAACGCAAGAAATTAAAACAAATCCAGATTTGATTGTTACAGGCCGTGATTACTTCCAAGTTATTTCGTACCTAGAACGTATTGGTGATTATGCTAAAAATATCTGTGAATGGGTTGTTTACTTTGAAACAGGTAAAATTGTTGAAATGTAAATACTAATTTAAAAAATTTGAGAATCATTTCTCAGATTTTTTATTTTCCTCTTCTTTTTCCGAATAAGAATATGAGGAGGTATTTTATGTACAGTATTTCATTTCAGGAAGATTCTTTATTGCCAAGAGAACGTTTGGTAGCAGAAGGTGCAGAACAATTGAGCAATCAAGAATTGTTATCCATTCTTATCCGTACGGGCAATAAAAAAGAAACTGTTTTTCAAGTTTCTCAACGAATTCTATCAACTATTTCTAGTTTGAATGATTTGCGTAATATGACGCTACAAGAACTGCAATCAATCTCTGGAATTGGTCGTATCAAAGCTATTGAATTGCAAGCCATGATGGAGCTGGGACAGCGAATCAGTAAGGCAGAATTGATTACGCAAGAGCAAATTTTAAGTAGTCAAAAGTTAGCGAAAAAAATGCAACAGGAATTGGGGCATAAAAAGCAAGAACACCTTGTGGCTTTATATCTGAATACTCAAAACAAAATCATTCATCAACAGACAATTTTTATCGGCAGCGTGTCACGCAGTATTGCAGAGCCACGAGAAATCCTGCATTATGCCGTGAAGCACATGGCGACATCCATTATTTTAGTACACAATCATCCTTCAGGAGCCGTACTGCCGAGCAGAAACGACGATGAAGTGACCAAACATGTAAAAGAAGCCTGTGAACTAATGGGTTTCATCTTACTGGATCATCTCATCGTCGCTAAGAAAGATTATTATAGTTATCGAGAAGAAACGGAATTGATTTAAAGTTTATTGACGACATAGTCAAAAAGAAGCCGATCTTTAGGACGTGTTTCAAATAAGAATTCTGGATGCCACTGGACTCCCAGATAAGCAATTTCATCGGTTGTTGTAATGGCTTCAATGGTATTATCTTTTGGATCACGGGCAATGACTTCAATATTTTCTGCTAAGTCTTTGATACTCTGATGATGGAAAGAGTTGATATGAGACACTTCGCCGTAAATCTTTTCTAAAACAGAGCCGGATTTAGTGACTAATTTTTGAGTCGTATACTCAGCAGAACTGTCTTGCCAATGATGTTCAATATCTTGATAAAGAGTTCCACCCATTGCGACGTTAAACAATTGTGTACCGCGGCAAACAGTAAAAATTGGTTTTTGCTGTTGGACAGCTTCATGGATTAAGGCTAGTTCAAACAAATCACGCTCCAAATGGTAATCATCACTGTCAATTGTTTTTTCTTCGCCATAGAATTGCGGTGATACATTTTGCCCACCCGTTAGGATGAGCTTATCAATCATCTGAATGTAGCGCTGCGCCATATCTGCATCTCCGATTGGCAATATGATGGGAGTTCCACCAACTTCTTTTACACCTTCCACAAATCCCTTAGCAGCATAACTCATGATGGCAAATTCATCTTCGGGGTTTGGTCTTTCATTTCCAGTAATTCCAATAATGGGTTTCTTCATAAATAAATGTCTGCTCTTTCTAATTGTTTAATTCCCTTTTTTCATAAAGTAGAGAAGTGTTTGCAGCTCACTTGTTAAATCAACATATTGAACGACAACATCTTTTGGAACGGTTAAGTGAACAGGGGAAAAACTGAGAATACCTTTTACACCAGCTTGTACAAGAGCAGTTGCAACTTCTTGCGCTTTTGCACTAGGAACTGTCAAAATAGCTGTTTTTACATCTACACCTTTTAATTTATCGTTGATTTGTGAAATGCCATAAATAGGAATCCCGTCAGTTGTAGTAGTTCCAACTTCAGGATGATCATCAGTGTCAAATGCCATGACAATCTTCATTTTATTCCGTTCATGGAAGCGGTAGTGGAGAAGTGCGTGTCCCATATTACCGATACCGACCAACATCACATTGGTAATAGAATTATCATGAAGTAAATCAGCAAAAAAATTCATGAGTTTTTTTACATCATAACCATAGCCACGACGACCTAATTCGCCAAAGTAAGAAAAATCACGACGGACAGTGGCAGAATCAATCCCGATAGCATCTGCGATTTGTTTTGAATTGGCTTTTTCGATTTTTTCGGAATTAAATCGTTTGAAAATCCGATAATAAAGAGAGAGCCTTTTTGCAGTTGCGCGTGGAATGGTGGTATTTTTTTCAGATTTCACAAAATCACATCCTTTCAAAGACTATTTTATAGAAAGTTTGTGAAAAAATCAACTTATTTGATAAAAATAGAAAAGGAGTAGGACAAAATTCAGAAAATCAAAGATTTTCAGCTCGTTATCCCACTCTCATTATATTATTTTACTGACGGTTTAAAAATGAGCTTTTAAGCTATTTGCTTATTGCTCTTGTTTGGTAAAAATACCACGTTCAACTAAACTATCCATTAGAAAATAAAATTTTTCCTGAATAATATGATTGGCTTCTGATTTAAAAATATTGACCAAACGAAGTCCTGATTTGTCTGTAATATTGATTTTTACACCAGAAAGGTCTTTATTGATAATGATTTTTAATAGAAAACCATCCCCGCTATTTGGAACATTTTCTAATAAACGTGACAGTTCATAATTTCCAACTTTGGTTTCGGCAAATGTGTTATCACGCAAAGTAAATTTTTTTACATTTTCTCCAAGAGAGTAACTGTAGGGGCAGTCTTTTAAGTGAATAGTGGTCTGAAAAGCCATCTATTTTATCCTCCTAAAATTTCTTTTAATATCGTAGTAAATTGTTGAACTTCTTCTGAAGTATTTTGCTCCGAGAAACTAATGCGAATAGATTCCTTTAAGCGTTCTGAATCGCTACCATAAAGTGCTTCAAGAACATGACTGGGTTCAATAGCGCCTGCCGTACAAGCAGAGCCAGTTGAGATAGAAATTCCAGATAAGTCTAAACGCATGAGCAATAAATCGTTAGCATGCTTTGGAAAGCCAAGATTTATGACATAGGGAAGTGTAGAGGAAGCGTTGTTTATATAGTAATTGGTTCCATCAAGTTCGGCGAGAAGCTGTTTCTTTAAGCTTTCCACATGACTTATATTTTTTGAATAGTCTTTAAGATTCTCTTTTAAAGCTGCAACCATACCGGCAATAGCTGCTAAATTCTCAGTACCTGCCCGTCTTTTATCTTCTTGGTCTCCACCATGTAAAAACTTATCAAATTTTACATGATTGAAGTACAAGAAGCCGACCCCTTTAGGACCGTGAAATTTATGAGCTGATGCACTCATGAAATCAATTCCTAGCTCGTCAGGATAGACAGGTAATTTACCCATAACTTGCACAGCATCCACATGATAAGCAGCGGGATGATGTTTCACAACTTCAGCAATTTCTTTGATCGGAAGCACATAGCCTGTTTCATTATTGGCATACATGGTTGAAACAAGTATTGTATCTTCTCGAAGAGACTCTTTAATCTGTTGAGCTGTAATTTCTCCATTTTTAGGTTGGATATAAGTAGCTTCAAAGCCAAATTTGTCCACCAAATATTCAATAGTTTCAAGAACAGAATGATGCTCAATAGCAGTAGTGATAATGTGTTTTCCTTGGTCTTGATGGGCCAAGGCATATCCTTTTATAGCTGTATTGTTACTTTCTGTCCCACCAGATGTAAAGATAATATGTTGACTATTGGTATGAAGCAGTTCAGCAAGCTCTTGTCGGGCTTCACGAAGAATTTTACTAGCAGCTCTACCGTGACTATGAATGCTAGACGGATTGCCAAAGGTATTTTCCATAACCTGTGTCATAGCAGCAATAGTAGCTGTTGACATAGGAGTTGTTGCTGCATTATCGAAATAAATCAAGATTTCTCCTTATTTCTTTTTATTGTAAGCAAAAAGAGGACTGACTGGTTTTCTTTTATGAATACGAACGATTGCATCTCCGATTAGCTCACTTGCAGTAATGTATTGAACATTTTTCGGAGTTTTTTCTTTAGTGGCAACTGAGTCGGTTACTAGAATTTCTTTGATTGGGGAATTGTCTAACTTTTCAGCAGCTCCCTCGACAAATAGACCATGACTAGAAACCGCATAAATTTCTGTTGCGCCTTCACGTTCAACAATTTTTGAGGCTTCAGCAAAGGTACGTCCAGTGTTTAGAATATCATCAATGAGAATGGCTTTTTTACCTGCCACATCTCCGATAATGTAACCTTCATCACGGTTAGAGTCATCTTGTACATAGTCGATGATAGCAATTGGAGCATCTAAATGCTCTGCTAAACTTCTAGCACGCTTAACGCCGGAGTTCTTTGGACTGACCACAACTACATCTTCGCCAGACAAGCCCTTTTCACAGTAATGTTTGGCGAAAAGAGGGATGGTATAAAGGTTATCAACAGGAATATCAAAGAAGCCTTGGACTTGGACCGCATGCAAATCAAGGGTCAGAACACGATCACCCCCTGCCTTTACCAGCATATTTGCGACAAGTTTTGCTGTAATCGGTTCGCGTGGAGCGGCAGTACGGTCTTGACGAGCATAACCAAAATACGGCATCACAACATTGACAGAGTTAGCGCTGGCACGATTGCAAGCATCCACCATGATGAGAAGCTCCATCAAATGATTATTGACAGGGAAACTCGTTGATTGAATGATAAATACATCAAAACCACGAACACTTTCCTCGATGTTTACTTGGATTTCTCCGTCTGAAAATTGACGCGAGGATAGTTTTCCAAGAGTCACGCCAGCGGCTTTAGCAATTTTTTCGGCAATATCGTGATTGGAATTTAGTGCAAACAACTTCATCTGTGCTTTATCTGTCAGTATATCCATCATAACTTATTAAGACTCCTTTTGGTTTCTACATTCCATTTTATCAAAAAATAAGCAAAATTTCAGCTTTTATTCATAAGTTTTGAGCAAATCTTGCAACTTTAGGTTTTGCATATTTATAATGGATATGATGAGCTTGTAAAAAGTGGTCGAATTGTTCTTTTCCAACCTTTGCATCTGTCACTTCCAGCTCTAATTCGTAGTCTGTTTTGTCAAAATAATGATTTTCATCAAGTGCCATTAAGCCAATAGTGGTCTCTTTTTCATAGCGAATAGTTGTTAAGTTCCCTAGCACCTTTAGTTCATCGAGATTGATAGCATGAGTCAGCAGGGTACGTATTTCTCCTTCAGGTAGCACACATGTATTGATGAGTGTGCGACACTCTTCTAAAGTGAGAGCTTGATTGTATTCCATATTACCGATTTGCTGCGGAATTTTCAAAGTTAATTCGGCACGATTGTCAAAAGCACGAATCCGAAGTGCCATTTTTGTATCTCGGATTGAGAAGTCGGCTGTGTCAATATAGTAGTTTGTTTGTTTGGTAGCTGTTATATCTGAAAACAGCGGTAACAGCTGTTGGTACTCATTCTTTGTCAGAAGCGTTTTGTATTCAATTTCCAAATGATTCATTTTCAAATCCTTTTCTTTTGTTTGAAAGCGATTTATGTTATAATAAGTATTATGTTTATTTTATAAAAAATTAAGTAAAATGACAAGGTGAGTGTATGCAATTAGAGTGGGAAGAGTTTCTGGATCCTTATATTCAAGCGGTTGGTGAGTTAAAAATCAAACTGCGCGGGATTCGTAAACAGTATCGAAAACAAAAACAGCATTCTCCGATTGAATTTGTGACGGGGCGTGTAAAACCGATAGAAAGTATCAAAGAAAAGATGGCTCTGCGCGGGATTAAAGAGGAAAATCTAGCGCAAGATATGCAAGATATAGCAGGTTTGCGCGTGATGGTTCAATTTGTGGATGACGTAGAAGAAGTTTTGGATGTTTTGCGAAAACGCCATGACATGCGGATTATCCAAGAGCGAGACTATATTAAAAATCGTAAGGCTAGTGGATATCGAAGCTATCATGTCATTATTGAATATCCTGTTGATACCATCAATGGCAATAAAACGGTTTTAGCAGAGATTCAAATCCGTACTCTGTCCATGAATTTTTGGGCAACAATTGAACATTCGCTGAATTATAAATATAAGGGTGAATTTCCAGATGAAATTAAGAAACGTCTGGAGATTACCGCAAAAATCGCCTATCAATTGGACGAAGAAATGGGAAAAATTCGTGATGATATTCAAGAGGCACAAGCCTTGTTTGACCCAATTAGTCGCAAATTGAATGATGGCGTAGGAAATAGTGACGATACAGATGAAGAATACAGGTAAAAGAATAGGGATTATCAGCAATCGCAGGCGACAAAGTCAAGAAATTTCTCGCCAGTTAAAACAAAAATTAAAGCAGAATCATTTTATTTTGAATGATAATAATCCTGATATTGTCATTTCAATCGGTGGCGATGGGATGCTTTTGTCGGCCTTTCATAAATATGAAGATCAGCTAGATAAAGTCCGCTTTGTTGGCGTCCATACAGGACATTTGGGTTTTTATACGGATTATCGAGATTTTGAATTGGACAAACTAATTGACAATTTAAAATTAGACACGGGTGCGAAAGTTTCCTATCCGATTTTAAATGTTAAAATTTTCCATGGAAATAATGAAGTTTGTACAAAACGTGCTTTGAACGAGGCAACAATCAAGCGTTCAGGACGAACAATGGTTGCTGATGTCATTATCAATCAAGTGCATTTTGAGCGCTTTCGTGGTGATGGCATTTCAGTATCAACTCCGACAGGAAGCACAGCTTACAATAAATCGCTAGGTGGAGCTGTTTTGCACCCAACCATTGAAGCTCTTCAGATTGCAGAAGTTGCAAGCTTGAACAATCGTGTGTTTCGGACCTTAGGTTCCTCAATTATCGTTCCTAAGAAAGATAAAATTGAAATCGTGCCGACTTGGAATGACCGACATGCAATTTCGATTGACAATCAAAATTTTATGATAAACAATATTTCTAAAATTGAATTTCAAATTGATCAACATAAGATTAACTTTCTTGCTACACCGAGTCATACGAGCTTCTGGAATCGTGTAAAAGATGCTTTTATTGGCGAGGTGGAGGAATGAGGTTTGAATTTACTGCAGATGAACATGTTAAAGTCAAGACCTTTTTAAAAAAACACGAAATTTCCAAAAGTTTGCTTGCAAAAATTAAGTTTTCTGGTGGAGATATTCAAGTAAATGGAAAAAAGCAAAATGCCATTTATTTGTTGGATATTGGCGACAAAGTTGCTGTCGATATTCCTGCAGAAGAAGGTTTTGGTAGTCTACGGGCAGTAGAAAGAGAATTAGAGATTGTCTACGAAGATGAACATTTTTTGATTTTGAACAAGCCAGCAGGCGTAGCTAGCATTCCTAGTGTGAATCATTCTAATACAATGGCCAATTTTGTAAAAGCTTACTACATTTCTAATCATTATGAAAATCAGCAGATTCATATTGTAACACGTTTGGATCGTGATACGAGTGGTCTGATGTTGTTTGCAAAACACGGTTATGCTCATGCAAGATTGGATAAACAGCTGCAAAAGAAAGTCATTGAGAAGCATTATTATGCTTTGGTTAAGGGTTCTGAACGGTTAAAGCCTGAAGGAGACATTATCGCTCCCATCGCACGAGAAGATAGCAGTATTATTACACGCTGTGTAGCGAAAAATGGGAAATATGCTCATACGAGCTATAAAGTTTTAGCGCAATATGGTGATGTTTACCTCGTTGATATTCATCTTCACACAGGACGGACACACCAGATTAGGGTTCATTTTTCTTATATTGGCTTTCCTCTTTTAGGAGATGATTTGTATGGAGGCAGCTTGACAGATGGCATAGCGCGGCAAGCGCTTCATTGCCACTCATTGCGTTTTTACAATCCATTCCATGAGGAAGTTGTGAATAAATCGAGTCCTCTTCCGGAAGATTTCCAAGCAGTAATTCAAAAATTAAGCAATAAAAAGGAGTAAAACATGAAAATTTTTGAAAAGATTCGCGAAGCACTTAAAGACAAAGAAGTAAAAATTGTTTTACCAGAAGGTGAAGAACCACGTATTCTTCAAGCGACAAAACGTTTGGTAAAAGAAACTAGTATTACACCTGTTTTGTTGGGAAATCCCGAAAAAATTAGGATTTATCTTGAAATTGAAGGCGTAACGGAAGGTTATGAAGTCATTGACCCTCAAAATTGTTCTTGTTTTGAAGAAATGGTTGCAGCTTTTGTTGAACGCCGTAAGGGAAAAATCACAGAAGAAGAAGCTCGTAAACTATTGAAAGAGGATGTCAATTATTTTGGTGTCATGCTCGTGTATCTTGGAAAAGTACAAGGTATGGTTTCTGGTGCAGTTCACTCTACGGCAAGTACAGTTCGCCCAGCCCTTCAAATTATTAAAACTCTTCCTTGGGTTTCTCGTACATCTGGTGCTTTTCTAATGGTTCGTGGTGATGAACGTTATGTTTTCGGGGACTGCGCAATCAATATTGATCCAGACGCTAAAACATTAGCAGAAATTGCCATTAACTCAGCATTAACTGCACAAATTTTTGGTATTGTTCCAAAAGTAGCTATGCTTAGCTATTCAACTAAAGGGTCTGGATTTGGTGAAAAGGTTGATAAAGTCGTTGAAGCCACAAAACTAGCGCAGGAAATGCGACCAGAGCTTGCTATTGACGGAGAATTACAGTTTGATGCGGCCTTTGTACCTAAAACAGCAGAGTTAAAAGCTCCTGGCAGCAATGTAGCTGGTCAAGCGACTGTCTTTGTATTTCCTGGTATCGAAGCTGGAAATATTAGCTATAAAATGGCAGAACGCCTCGGCGGTTTCTCAGCAGTCGGTCCTATTTTGCAAGGATTGAATCACCCAGTAAACGACCTTTCACGTGGATGTAATGCTGACGATGTTTATAAATTAACGTTAATTACTGCTAGCCAAGCAGTTGGTCATTATTAGAAAAATGACAAAGAATCCAGAGTTCACTTTCTGGGTTCTCTTTTTATTTTATGATATACTAAAGCTATGTTAGATTTGAAAAAATATGGAATTGAGATGTGGGAGGATGAAAAAATTGCCTCCTTTCGTCAAAAATTATTAGCTTGGTATGATGAGAATAAACGTGATTTGCCTTGGCGGAGAAGCAGCAATCCTTATCATATTTGGATTTCAGAAATTATGCTACAACAGACGCGAGTAGATACGGTCATTCCTTACTATGAGCGCTTTTTAGATTGGTTTCCGACAATCAAAGATTTGGCAACGGCACCAGAAGAACGCTTATTAAAAGCATGGGAGGGACTAGGATATTATTCGCGAGTGCGCAATATGCAACAGGCAGCCCAGCAGATTATGACAGATTTTAATGGACAGTTTCCTCACACTTACGCAGGAATTTCCAGCCTTAAAGGGATTGGTCCTTATACAGCGGGCGCTATCGCTAGCATTGCTTTTGGCTTGCCTGAGCCAGCAGTAGATGGCAATGTTATGCGAGTTTTGAGTCGTTTATTTGAGGTAAACTTAGACATTGGTGTTCCAGCTAATCGAAAAGTTTTTCAGGCCATGATGGAAATTTTGATTGATCCTGAAAGACCAGGAGATTTCAACCAAGCCTTGATGGATTTGGGTTCAGATATTGAAGCGCCGGTGAATCCTAGACCGAAAGATAGTCCTATAAAAGAATTTAGTGCTGCTTATTTACATGGAACAATGGATAAATACCCTATCAAAGCTCCTAAGAAAAAACCAGTCCCAGTTTATTTGTATGGTTTGATTGTTCAAAATACTCAAGGACAGTTTCTTTTGGAAAAAAATGAAACAAGCGGTCTTTTATCAGGATTTTGGCACTTTCCTTTAATTGAAGTAGATGAATTTTCTGACGATGAACAGCTATCACTTTTTGAAGTAGCTGAAAATCAAGTCGCATTTGAATTGCCTCCTCAAGAAAGTTTTGAGCAGGACTATGATTTGATAGTAGATTGGCAGGAGCAAACTTTTCCAACGATTCAACATGTGTTTAGTCATCGCAAGTGGCAGATTCGTTTGCTCTACGGTCAGGTGGTAAATGCTACGAAAACGCCTAAACAGGAACAAGTTCTATGGCTGCACCCTGATGACTTTGCCGATTATCCATTTGCTAAACCCCAGCAGAAAATGTGGCAAGCCTTTCAAGAAGGTAAATTAAAAGGAAATTAAATGTTAAGAGGCAGGGATAATATGCTCCCTGCCTCGCTTTGTGATTGTAAAAAGCTATTGCCTAGTTGGTTTATAATATGTTGTGAAGCTGGAGATTTTCGTCTCAGCTTCATTTTTATAAGTTAGCGAATGACTTGATTTCGTCAGCCGTCATAGAGGAGTCACAACGGATAGTCACATGACCATTCTCTGTATGTAAAAATCCTGGTACAGTTGGGATTCCATATTCGGAACGGA
The DNA here is from genome assembly GCF_902167705.1 of Streptococcus constellatus. Classification (GTDB taxonomy): domain Bacteria; phylum Bacillota; class Bacilli; order Lactobacillales; family Streptococcaceae; genus Streptococcus; species Streptococcus constellatus_A. The sequence goes on from NZ_CABHMZ010000007.1 coordinate 150,107, forward strand.
ATGCTTGGAGCTCTTCCAGTTCACTAGGCTCCTCACTATTGATAAAGAAAATATGTGCTTTGGTTTCAGTGACAACACTAGCTAGCGTAGCGGCGAATTTACGACAGTAAGGACATGTTTTTCGACCAATGAAAAATGTAGCAGTTTCTTTGGCTGCAATAGCTTTTCGAGCACGATTAACAGTAGTCACTTCTAAATCTTTAATGTCTTGTGCAAATTTTTCCATAAAATAACCTCATTTCTTTTGCTCATTTCAGTATGCCATAAATATAAAAATAATGCAGAGATTTGAAATGAAAAGTGAAATATTAAAAAAGGAATGAGACAAGACAATAGTCTGTTAGACTGTTTGAAGTTGTAAATAGAGAAAATATTTCTATGATAAAAGCAGTTCGAGCCTGAGACACTATTGTCACAGACTCGAAATTGAAAATGATAGAAGTGAGATTCTGATTATTTTACAAAGTCGTTGATTTCTGCTTCAATTTTAGCAAGTTTTGCTTGAGCGTCTTGGCTGGAATCTCCGACAACAGCAATGTAGAATTTGATTTTTGGTTCGGTTCCTGAAGGACGTACAGCAATCCATGAACCATCAGTAAGTGTGTATTTTAATACGTCACTTGGTGGAGTTGTTAATTTCGTTACATTGCCGTCAGAATCAGTAGCAGTTTGTGCTTTGAAATCTTCTGTGACTGCAACAGCAGTAGCATTGAATTCTTTCGGTGCATTGTCACGGAACTTGCTCATAATAGCTTTGATTTGTTCAGCGCCATCAACACCAGACAAAGTAACTGAAATCGTTTTTTCAGCATAGTAACCGTATTCTTTGTAGATTTCTTCAATTCCGTCTGCAAGAGTTAAGCCGCGAGAACGGTAGTAAGCTGCAAGCTCAGCTACGACCAAAACAGCTTGGATAGCATCTTTGTCACGTACAAATGGTTTAATCAAGTAGCCAAAGCTTTCTTCAAAGCCCATCATGTAAGTGTGATTGTGTTTTTCTTCAAATTCTTGAATCTTTTCGGCGATAAATTTGAAACCAGTTAAGACATTAAACATGGTTGCGCCGTAGCTTTCAGCAATCTTGGTTACAAGATCGGTAGAGACAATGGATTTGCAAAGTGCTGCATTTGCAGGAAGTGTTCCAGCAGTCTTATGCGCTTCAAGGATATACTTGGCCATAATCGCACCGATTTGATTTCCTGAAAGATTGCGGTAGCTACCGTCTTTTTGGAGAACTTCAACGCCCACACGGTCAGCATCTGGGTCTGTTGCGACAAGGACATCCGCACCAACTTTACGTCCCAATTCTTCAGCGAGTGCGAAAGCAGCTTGGTTTTCTGGATTTGGTGATTTGACAGTGGAGAAGTCTGGATCTGGCACGCATTGAGCTTCGACAACTTGAACAGAATCAAAACCAGCTTGGGCAAATGCTCGGCGTGCTAACATTTCACCTGTACCATGAAGCGGAGTGTAGACGATTTTCATGTCTTTTCCATATTCATCAATCAATTGTTGATTGATATTCACATCTTTTACTTCTTTAAGGTATTCAGTATCAACGTTTTCACCGATGATTTCAATCAATCCAGATGCTTTTTCGGCTTCAACATCAGCTACTTCAATGGCAAATGGATTTTCGATTGCACGAATATAATCCGTCAAGGCATCAGCATCATGCGGCGGCATTTGCCCCCCATCTTCACCATAAACTTTATAGCCATTAAATGGAGCAGGGTTGTGGCTAGCTGTAATCATAATCCCAGCAAAAGTTCCCAAATGGCGAACTGCAAACGATAGTTCTGGTGTTGGACGGAGACTTTCAAATACATAAGATTTAATGCCATGTTTTGCTAAGACAGCAGCAGATTCAAAGGCAAATTCTGGTGAGAAGTGACGAGAGTCGTAAGCGATAGCGACACCGCGTTTTTTGAAATCTTCACCTTTTTCATCAATCAAACGTGCTAAACCTTCAGTTGCCTGACGAACGACATAAATATTGATACGATTCGTACCTGCACCAATCAAGCCACGCATACCAGCAGTACCAAATTCGAGATTGGTATAAAAAGCATCTTCTTTTGTCTTTTCATCCATCGAATCCAATTCTTTACGAAGGTAATCTGGAAGTTCTGCAAAATCAAGCCATTTTTTGAAATTATCTTGATAAGTCATTGTGAAATCTCCTTTTATAAAAATTGGAAAGTTTATGAAACATCTGAAAAAAAGCAACTAACTTCGTTTTCTTAGTAGAATAATGAAAATTATATTTTTCTCAGAATTTTAAACTTTCTTTTATTGTTTAACCGTTTTCATTATAGCATTTTTTCATAAAAAAATCACGTTTTCACGTGATTATTTTCTAACTTTTTCAAGGGCTGGAATAATGGTAACCGTCAGAACCGCAGAAATAATCATTTCAGCAATGGAATTGGTTGAAATAACAGAAGCAAGCAGTAGTTGAATGTTTCCGTTATAAACTTTGGAGAATAGTAGGAAAATCCCTCCTAAAACAAAAATAGTATTTGTCAACGAACCGACGGTCCCAGCTAAAATAAGTCCAGTCTTATTTTTAAGATATTTATAAACAAAATAAGGTGTGACTCCGATTAAAATTCGCGGAACGAGAGCAATGATGAGCGAATAAATATTCCCATTAGGGACAAATGGACTAAATAGATAACTTGTTGGCAAGAGGACAATGGTACTCGTAACTAGACTAATGATTCCCATTAAAGCACCTAAAAGTGCACCAACTTTTGGTCCATAAAGGATACTAGCGATAATAACTGGAATATGAACAATTGTTGGTTTGATCGGGACGGGAAAAAGATTAAATATTACTGAACTCAATAGATGAATGACGAGCATAATAGCAAAAAAGATAGCAATTTGAGCAATATTAGATTGTTTCTTCATAAATCATTTCCTTTACTTTTTTTATAATTGTTTCTACAGAAGCAAGAGCGCCGATTCCGTGGTCACCACAGGCTAAGACGGTTTCTCTAGGCTGAATAATTTGCCAGCCGTATTTTTCTAGTTTAGATAGATTTTCTTGAGTGATTGGATTTTCATACATTTTTGTATTCATAGCAGGAGCTAGCACTTTTTTGGCTGTTATAGGCAAAGCAAGTGCAGTGCTGGTTATCATATTGTCCGCAAAGCCATTGGCTAATTTAGCGATTGTATTGGCAGAAGCAGGTGCAACCAAGAAAAGCTCTGTTTGCTTGGCAATTTCAATATGATTGACCTTGTTTGGCGCAGGCTCGTCCATGACATCTGTATGCACTAAATTTTTCGACAATACCTGCAAAGTTAAGGGGGTAATGAAATTTGTAGCTGCTTGAGACATGAGAACAGTTACATTTAGATCGTCTTTTGTCAATTGACTGACCAAGTCGGCAGCTTTATATGCAGCAATACTTCCTGTGACAGCTAGTGTAATATGTTTCATAGATTGTCCTTTGTGTGAATATGTGTCAGCAATAATTGAGCAATTTCTTCTTTAGTAGTGGCTTCTATTACGGAATCTTGTTTGACCAAGTAAGCATGATGTTGATTATTGGAAATATCATACAAGTCATTTGCCACAATTATTTCAGCTTGATTTTTAGCAAGACTGGCACGAGCAACTGCCAGTAACTCTTCCTTAGAAACATCCACTAAGAGTTTAAAACCAATTAGACGGATATGGGGATTCCATTTTTTTACTTGGCTGATAATTTTCGGTGTTTGTTTGAGAAAGAGCACTTGATATTCATCTTGTGAAGAAATCTTCCCTTGTACGTTTGTTTTGTTCAAAAACTCTGTTAAATCCTGTGAAGCAGTGATTTGGTCAAATCCTGCCATATAAATAGGGGTATAGTCGGAAACAGCCATTGAGTGAATTAAAACATCATGAGTGTTGACCAAAGGCTGCATTGTTTCCAGCAAATCTTGTACATTTTCAATGATTTGAATGGTTAAATTCGGATGAGCAGCAGGCTTGACAGCACTCTGTGTAGTGACTAAGGTGACCTGGTCGCCTTGGGCTAAGAAACTTTCCGCAATCAGTGCACCAAGTTTTCCTGTAGAGTGATTTGTAATAGAACGAACCTGATCAATTTTTTCGCTCGTTCCGCCAGAAGTAATCAATAGTTTCATAACTAAATTTTACACAAAAAAAGTTAATTCGTAAATAGAAAAGACTTTTCCGAACGTTTTTGAGAATTTTAGCTTTGAAAGTGTTTGTTTTCTTTATTTTTTGATATAATAATCCTATCAAAACTGGAGGATTCCCAATGAAAACGGATATAGAAATTGCTCAGAGTGTTGACTTGCAGCCGATTGCTGATGTGGTAGAGAAAGTCGGAATTGATTATGACGATTTGGAACTCTACGGCAAATACAAGGCTAAATTGTCTTTTAATAAGATTCAGAAATTAAAAAAGAACCCAGTTGGTAAGCTGATTCTGGTAACAGCCATCAATCCGACACCGGCCGGCGAAGGAAAATCAACTATTACTATTGGTTTGGCAGATGCCCTCAGCAAAATTGGCAAGAAAACCATGATTGCTATTCGTGAACCGTCTCTTGGACCAGTTATGGGAATCAAAGGCGGAGCCGCTGGAGGTGGTTATGCACAGGTTTTACCAATGGAAGACATCAATTTGCATTTCACAGGAGATATGCATGCGATTACCACTGCCAACAATGCTCTTTCTGCTTTGATTGACAATCATTTACATCAAGGAAATACTCTAGGAATTGACCAACGTCGCATCATCTGGAAGCGCGTGGTAGATCTGAATGACCGTGCTTTGCGGCATGTGACCGTCGGTCTAGGTAGTCCGGTTAATGGCATTCCGCGGGAAGATGGTTTTGATATTACAGTTGCATCTGAAATCATGGCTATTCTGTGCTTAGCGACAAGCATTGAGGACTTGAAAGAACGTCTAGCTAATATCGTTATTGGTTATCGTTATGATCGGACGCCTGTTTATGTTCGAGATTTGGAAGTAGAAGGGGCTCTTGCTCTCATCTTGAAAGACGCTATAAAGCCCAATCTAGTACAGACTATCTATGGCACACCGGCCTTTGTCCACGGCGGGCCATTTGCCAATATCGCTCACGGCTGTAACTCTGTTCTGGCGACGACAACAGCCCTGCATCTGGCAGACTACACGGTGACTGAAGCTGGCTTTGGTGCGGACCTGGGGGCTGAGAAATTCCTAGATATTAAAACACCCAATCTGCCGACTGCTCCAGATGTAGTAGTCATTGTTGCGACCCTCAGAGCTTTGAAAATGAACGGTGGTGTCGCTAAAGAAGACCTGACAACTGAGAATGTCGCAGCGGTTAAAGCAGGTTTTGCCAACCTTAAACGCCACGTGGAAAATATCCGTAAATTTGGTGTTCCAGCCGTAGTAGCTATCAATGAATTTGTTTCCGATACGGAAGCTGAAATTGCAGTGCTCAAGGAACTTTGTGCAGAGATTGATGTCCCTGTGGAATTGGCCAGTGTCTGGGCAGACGGAGCTGACGGTGGTTTAGCTCTTGCTGAAACTGTGATCAAAACAATTGAAACTAGCCCTGCCAACTACACTCGACTCTATGATAACGCTCTGACAGTTGAAGAAAAAATCGAGAAAATTGTCAAGGAAATCTATCGCGGAACAAAAGTCAATTTTGAAAAGAAAGCAAAAACTCAAATTTCTCAAATTGTCAAGAACGGTTGGGATAAGCTGCCAATCTGTATGGCCAAGACCCAATACAGTTTTTCAGATAATCCAACGCTTCTGGGAGCACCAGAAAACTTTGAAATTACGATTCGTGAAGTTGTTCCAAAATTGGGCGCAGGCTTTATTGTCGCCCTGACCGGTGATGTTATGACTATGCCTGGTCTGCCAAAACGCCCAGCAGCCCTCAATATGGATGTGGCTCCAGACGGCACAGCTATTGGCTTGTTCTAATCAAGATTGCAAGGAAAAAGGCTTTTGAGGAGCCTTTTTCTGGTATCAATGATTATGACTTAGCTTTTTCTTTATAGGAGATGCTTTTTTGCCAAAAAGAAGTATCGAACAAGAGTTGAGTTATTTATTCTCAGGGGAACTGACGAGCGTATTTTTATTCTGTATCGTGTATCTAATATATATAAAACCAGAAACAAGATTTGCGCCTTCGAGTGCAATCATCTATTTTCCTTTTTTCATTCTCAATTTGATTTTGATTCAAGGTGCTTTATATTGGTTAAACTGTCTAAAGAAAATCCAAAAAAAGCAAGATTTGGAAACTCGGATTGTTGCACCAATTTATAAATTCTTAAAAGTACTTGATTATATGTTGATGTTTGCTTATATACCGATTTGGCTAATGACCTTTAGAGAAAATAACACAAACGCAATGATTGGAATCGGTTTATGGCTTTTTGCTTTTTTAGAATTGGTGAACTATTTTCACTATCGGCTATCTTACTACACAAAAAATCGCTTAGGGTTACAAGTTATCAAGCCTCTCAGGTTACTAATCACTGGAAAAGCCACCAAACCTCAAATCGCAAAAGAAATTATCCTATATAATAAGAAATATAGGAAATAATCTTAGTAGTTTTTCTATTATAATAAAATATGCAATTCTAATACTCTTTACGAAATGGTAGAATTGGATGACGCACGTGAAAATTGAATTTAGTTTTATTTCTTTTGAAAAAGGAGACGCAATGAACATCAGATTTGCAAGAAAAGAAGATGCAGCAGCTTTGGTGACAATCTACGCTCCCTATGTGGAGAAGACGGCTATCACTTTTGAGTATGAGGTGCCGACTGTCGAGGAATTCGCCGATCGGATTGAGAAAATCTTGGATAAATTTCCCTACTTGATCGCTGAAGAGGACGGGGTCATTCTGGGCTATGCTTATGCTTCGACTTACTATGGACGTACGGCCTATGACTGGGTCTGCGAGCTGTCGGTTTATCTGGCTGAGGATGCACGCGGCAAGGGTCTGGGAAGCAAGCTTTATGATGCCTTAGAAGGGATTTTAGACCAACAGGGTTATATCCATTTTCTAGCTTGTATTGCACTGCCGAATGACGCCAGTATTTCTTTCCATAAAAAACGTGGTTATCAGCAAGTGGCTCATTTCCCAAAAATTGGTTACAAGTTCGGCCAGTGGCATGATACAGTTTGGTTGCAGAAGAGTTTAGATAAACCAGCAAGACCAATTAAATTAGTCAAAGATATAGGTATTGAAAATGAATGGTAATATGAAAGCAGAAGACATTTTCCAAGAATTAAAAGAAGTAGCGAACTCTGATGACGCCGTTCATATGAGAGCATATATGAAAAGCCAGTTTGAATTTTTAGGAGTTAAAACACCTATTAGGCGACAAATCTCTAAAATATTTTTTAAGAAACATCACAAATCTACGATAGATTGGGGATTTATTGACCAGGCCTGGAAGAATCCCTATCGTGAAATGCAATATGTGGTGCTAGATTACTTACAACTAAAACAAAAAGCCTTGACCTCAAACGATTTACCAAAGATAAAGAAATTAGCACAAACAAAGCCATGGTGGGACACGATTGACTTTTTGTGCCGCTCAGTAGGCTATATTAGTTTGCATTATCCTGAGACAAAGAAAATAGTATTAGATTGGAGCAGGGATGAAGATTTTTGGCTGCGGCGCCTTGCCCTTGAGCACCAATTGCTTCAAAAAGAAGAAACGGATACCGAGCTCTTGGAGCAGATCCTAATCAACAATCTGGGCCAGACAGAGTTTTTCATCAATAAGGCCATCGGCTGGGCCCTGCGAGATTACTCCAAGACCAATCCTGTCTGGGTGCAGGAGTTTATCGAAAAATACAAAGATAGACTGAGCAAACTCAGTATTAAAGAAGGAAGCAAGTATTTATGAAAAGGATAATGATAGACTTCTTTCGTTTATCTTTTTCCTTCGCACCCATTAACAATTGAAATCATTTTGAGTCAAAAGATAAAGCACAATCAGACAATTATCAATCAATAAACAAAACCTGAACCAATCCTCTAGGATAAGCCTCCTAAAGAGAATCGGTTCAGGTTTTTATTTTTCTTGAAGAAGATTGGTGATGTAATCAAAGAAATTGATTATATCTTCATTTAAAATTGTTGATGTTAGACTGGCAAGATAGATATAAAATGTTATTTTATCCTCCTTAGACAGAGGGATTTTAACCAATTTATCCTCATCGTCTGAAAGAGCAAAATCTGCTAAAAGGCTGATACCGATATTTTTACGCAGCATCTGCTTTAGCAGGGAAACGTCATCCGTCTGAAAAAAGATTTCAGCTTTATTGTGATGCTTTTGATTTAACTCACGAAAAGCTTTCAGGTGAATGAAATGCTGGTCAAGGACGATAAAAGATTCATCAATCAATTCCGAAAAGGAGAGAATTTCTTTACTGGCTAACGGATGGGATTTAGACATGACGACAAATAGTTGACTTGAAAATAACTCCCGCAAGTTTAAGGTGTTGTGCGAAAAGGAGCCGAGTGTCGCAATAAAGCTGGCATCTAAATCTCCATTTTCCAAGAGTCGAAGCAATTCGACAGAACCTCCCCGAATAGGACGGATTTTTTGGAAAACGGCAGTTTTATCATCATTTTCAGAAATAAATGACAGTAAATAATTCATAATCATCGGCGGGAATCCGACAGTCGAATAATGCGCTAATGAGCGATTGATTTCTTTATGGGCAGAAGAAAGCTCAGGCAGGATGCGCTTGAGATGGCTTAGGAGGATTTCTCCTTGCTCTGTCAAAGAAAAAGTACGATGAGACGGATCTGCTGCAATGAGTTTGCAATTAAATTCTTCTTCTAAGCGTTTTACGGCATAAGAAACAGACGGCTGACTGATGTCAAATTTCTTGGCGACAGCAGTATAAGATTGAAGCTGCGTGAGAGAATAAAAATACTCAAAATCTTTTATGTTCATGGTTACCTCTTTCTTCAAGTGTAACACAAAGAGGTGAAATTAGGGCAAAAGAAAATTGGTATAAATAAATTTTATCCGTACTGCTGTTTTTGACTATAGGAACACTTTTATTTTATAATAAAGCAAACAGAGGATGGTTTTTGAGCGACAGATCAAGCCTAAAAATCCATTTTTCTTACCCTAAAAACCAAGGAGCAGTCTATATGAAAGCACATGAAATTTTAAATAATCCTTTTTTGAATAAAGGCACAGCCTTCACAGAAGCAGAACGCAAAGAGCTTGGGCTCGTCGGACTCTTGCCGCCTTATGTCCAAACCTTGGAAGAACAGGCAGCTCAAACCTACCATCATTATCAGCAAAAAGGCAGCAATCTTGAAAAACGCTTGTTTTTGATGGAGATTTTCAATACCAACCGAACTCTCTTTTACTATCTATTTAGTCAGCATATCAAGGAATTCAACCCCATTGTCTACGACCCTACAATCGCTGATACCATCGAGGGCTATAGCGATCTCTTTGTAGATCCTCAGTATGCCGGGTATTTGGACATCAACCATCCTGAAAACATCGAAGAAATGCTGAAAAACGCGGCAGGAGACCATGAAATCCGGCTGATTGTGGTGACAGATGCAGAAGGAATCCTGGGAATCGGTGACTGGGGCACCAATGGTGTAGATATTTCAGTCGGCAAACTCATGGTCTATACTGCAGCAGCAGGAATTGATCCAAAATCCGTCTTGCCACTAGTTATTGACGCAGGAACCAATCGCAAGGAGTTGTTAGACAATCCAAATTATCTTGGAAATCGTCATGAAAGAGTTCGTGGAGACCGTTACTATGATTTTGTTGATCAATTTGTCCAAACAGCTGAGCGTCTTTTCCCTAAACTCTACCTGCATTGGGAAGACTTTGGCCGCTTAAATGCTGCAACTATTTTAAACAAATACAAAGATAGAATCCCAACTTTTAACGATGATATCCAAGGGACAGGAATTGTCACTTTGGGTGGTATCTTTGGTTCTCTGGACGTCACTGGTGAAAAACTAAGCGACCAGATCTATCTCTGCTACGGCGGCGGTACAGCGGGTGCGGGAATCGCTGCGCGTGTACACAGAGAGATGGTAGTAGATGGTTTGTCAGAAGAGGAAGCCTATAAACGCTTTTTCATGGTTGACAAGCAAGGTCTGCTCTTTGATGACATGGATGACTTAACTCCTGAGCAAAAAACCTTTGCTAAGAAACGCTCCGACTTCCCAAATGCAGATAAACTCATAGATTTGCTTGAAGTAGTGAAGACGGTCAAACCAACAATCTTAGTGGGAACTTCTACGCAGCCCAACACTTTCACCAAAGAAATCGTAGAAGCCATGTGTCAAAACACAGAACGGCCCATCATCTTCCCGCTCAGCAACCCTACAAAACTAGCAGAAGCATCTGCCGAGGACTTGATCAAATGGTCTGACGGAAAAGCCTTTGTGGCAACAGGTATCCCAGCGGATGATGTGGAGTACAAAGGTGTGACCTATCAAATCGGTCAGGCCAACAATGCTCTCATCTACCCTGGTTTAGGTCTGGGTGTCCTTGGCTCAGAGGCCAAGCTGCTGACAGATGAAATGATTGGGGCTGCAGCCCATTCCTTGAGCGGCATTGTGGATATTACCCAGCCTGGAGCTCCCGTTCTTCCGCCTTTCAAATACGTGACAGAAGTATCTATCAAGGTAGCAGAAGCCGTCGCCAAAAAAGCTCAAGAGCAGGGTCTTGCACAAGCAGCAGAGAAAGATATGGCTAAAGCAGTAGGCGATTTGAAATGGTATCCAAGATACTAAGATAGGAGGTTTTTATGAATATCTTTTTAACCTCTATTCAAAGTATCATCCCAATTATTGCAATCATTGTATTAGGCTATATCTTGCAAGTAAGGGGCTGGTTCGGAGAAGACTTCGGTCCCAATCTGTCCCGCCTCATAATGAATGTAGCCTTGCCGGTTTCAATCTTTGTCTCTGTCTTAAAGTATATGACTTTGAGCAAGCTTGTTTCGTTATCAGGAGCTCTCCTTTGGGTTTTGGTAGCTTTTGCCATCGGCTATCTCCTTGCTTTTGCGGCAGTAAAGTTATTCAAGGTGCGCCCCGGTCGTCGGGCAACCATGATTAATACTTTCGTCAATGCCAATACGATTTTTATCGGACTTCCTTTAAATGTTGCCCTCTTCGGGGACAAGGCACTTCCATATTTCCTGGTTTACTATATCGCCAACACCATCTCTACTTGGACGCTTGGAGTCTATCTGATGACGAGTGACAGTAAGACAAGAAAAAAGAAAGCAGGGCAAAAATTTGACTGGAAAAAGCTCTTGCCAGCTCCTCTGATTGGTTTTCTCGTCGCCTTAGTCTTTCTTATCTTAGGCTGGGAAGTACCTAGTTTTGCCAACAGTACCCTTACTTACATTGGAAACTTGGTAACTCCTTTGTCTCTTATTTACATTGGAATCATTTTAGCTAAAGCAGGTTTGAGCACAATTCGGTTCGATAAGGATTCTGTTGTGACCTTAGTTGGTAAATTTATCTTAGCACCAATAACAATGGTTATCCTTTTGAATTTAGTAGCAAGCGGATTGCCTGCGATGGAATACAAGACCTTCGTTGTCCAATCTGCCGCACCTGCCCTTGCAGTTCTCCCAATTCTTGCCAGTCAGGGCGGTGGTGATGTCGAATTTACGACAAATGTTGTGACATTAAGTACCGTCTTATTTGTAATTGTTATTCCAGTTGTTGTGACATTGCTTGGATAAAGCATTATTAAAAATAATAGCAAAACGCCCTGACAACAGTCGGGGCGTTAATTGATGTTAGATATTCTTTTGTTTTAGATGATGTATATGGTTGTATCTAGTATAATGGATGCTAATAATCGTCAAAATAGTGGTAACTGTCCAGATAGCATATTGGTGAATGAGTTGTGTGAGAAATCCAGTAAAAATAGCACCTCCGATGAAACTAGCAACAATCATAGAGTAATTAACAGCCTGTCTTTGAATAATATGTCTACGCTCCTTAAAACGAATGTATTCATACCAAGCAGTGACCATTTTCCGATAATTTCCTGAAGTCATCATAATCATGTAGGGATAAGACTCAATTTTTGAGCCTGTATAAGTTAGCATGACCATTCCGGTAGAGGTTGCAAGCAATATCACCCATATAAAATAATGTGAGTGAAAGAAAGGAAAGAGGAAAGTGGTAAGAGTTAACGGTAAGATTCCCCAAGTACGCCAATGAGAGCTTTTCGCCCGTTCTTTAAGCAGAATGCCAAGGATAAAACCAAGAGTAAAGAAGATAAGTGAAAGAATATGGTAAGCAGTTTTTACAGCGGCTCCATTCCAATCGGCTACGATTAAAATGATATTCCCTGTTTGGGTCGCGATCAGCGTGCTGAATTGCATATGCGAGAAAACATCCAGGCAGCCACCCACAGCTCCAAGCAAGAGAGCTATCACTCTCGTATCTTGAGGCATAGGGACAGGCTGTTTCGTTGTATCCATGACTTCATCCTCCTAGAAACTATTTTACTCTTTTAAAGAACGAATTTCAAACATAGGATAAGTTGGAAATTTTAATAATAAAAATAGTTTGACTTTTGGAATTTTCTATAGTAGAATGCTAGATATGCGATGAGTCGATAGGTGGCGCAAGCCACATATTGAGCATGGGAGGTCATATATGCAGGAGCGGACCTTGATGAGTTGTGTGAACCTGCTCATCACACGAAAGTGCCCTTAGGGAGTGGGACTACGAACTAAAAATTTTCGATTTTTAGTTCGTAGTCCCACCCCCGCAAGGTTGGTTAGGTGCTCTTCCGAGCTTGAAAAGCGAATGAAGAGCCCAATCACCTACTGCGTTATTCGTTTATTACTAAATCTGATAGAAGCTGGGACACTTTTTGCCCAGCCTCTTTTTTTTCTTATAAGTCTTTTCAATTCTTTAGAAAAGTAGTATAATACCAGCAATACACAAATTTTTTGAAAATTCAGAGAGGTATGTTATGGGATACACAGTTGCTGTGGTAGGTGCTACAGGTGCCGTTGGAGCTCAAATGATCAAAATGCTGGAAGAATCAACTCTTCCAATTGAAAAAGTACGCTACTTGGCTTCAGCTCGTTCTGCTGGGAAGAAACTACCCTTTAAAGATCAAGAAGTAGTGATTGAGGAAACAACTGAGGAAGCTTTTGCTGGTGTTGATATTGCCCTCTTTTCAGCAGGTGGCTCAACCTCTGCTAAGTATGCTCCGTACGCTGTCAAGGCAGGAGCTGTTGTGGTGGATAACACTTCTTATTTCCGTCAGAATCCTGATGTTCCTTTGGTTGTACCAGAGGTCAATGCACATGCACTTGATGCTCATAACGGAATTATCGCCTGCCCAAATTGCTCCACTATCCAGATGATGGTGGCGCTGGAACCTGTTCGTCAGAAATGGGGTCTAGAGCGTATCATCGTATCGACCTATCAGGCTGTGTCTGGTGCTGGTATGGGAGCTATTCTTGAGACTCAGCGTGAATTACGTGAAGTCTTAAATGATGGAGTCAATCCGCGTGATGTCAAGGCAGAAATTTTGCCTTCTGGTGGCGATAAAAAGCACTATCCGATTGCTTTTAATGCTCTTCCTCAAATTGATGTTTTCACGGACAATGACTACACCTACGAAGAGATGAAAATGACCAATGAAACCAAAAAAATCATGGAAGACGACACGATTGCGGTTTCTGCCACTTGTGTTCGCATCCCTGTTCTTTCGGCGCACTCAGAGTCTGTCTACATTGAGACCAAGGAAGTAGCGCCGATTGAGGAAGTCAAGGCAGCCATTTCAGACTTCCCAGGAGCAGTTCTTGAGGATGATGTCGCTCACCAAATCTATCCGCAAGCCATCAACGCTGTTGGTTCACGTGATACCTTTGTTGGTCGTATCCGTAAAGACCTAGATGCTGAAAAAGGAATCCACATGTGGGTGGTTTCAGATAACCTGCTTAAAGGTGCTGCTTGGAATTCTGTTCAAATCGCTGAAACTTTGCATGAGCGTGGCTTAGTACGCCCGACAGCAGAAGTTGTTTTTGAGATGAAGTGAAGTATAAGATAGCATTCATATTCATTGTACTTTGCAAGCTAGGAGGACGAGGTTTATGTCTATAGAAGATTTAAAAAAAGCTAGAATCATAACAGCGCTTGTAACACCGTTTAAAGAGGACGGTAGTATTAACTTTGAAGCTCTTCCTAAGCTGATTGAGCACCTTCTAGCGCATCATACAGAAGGACTGATTATCGCAGGAACGACAGGCGAAAGCCCAACTCTGACGCATGAAGAGGAGCTAGAATTATTTGCAGCAGTTCAAAAGATTGTAAAAGGGCGAGTTCCGTTGATAGCCGGAATTGGTACAAATGATACTCGAGATTCAGTTGAATTCGCGCGTGAAGTTGACAAATTTGGTGGTTTTGCTGCCGGACTTGCAGTGACTCCTTATTACAACAAACCAACTCAAGAAGGACTATATCAGCATTATAAAGCGATTGCGGAAGCTTCAAATCTGCCAGTCATCGTTTATAATGTTCCTAGCCGAACGGTTGCTGGTTTGACGGTGGAAACTTCGTTGCGCTTGGCGCAATTGCCAAATATTATTGCTATCAAAGATTGTACAGGCATAGATGCTCTTACCCATTTGGTTGAAAACGCTCCACAGGACTTTCTAATTTATACTGGGGAAGACGGACAAGCTTTTCATGCAAAGGCAATCGGAGCACAGGGCGTTATATCTGTTGCGGCTCATACCAATGGAGATGACTTTTATGAAATGTTTGCTGCTTTAGATGAGGGTAAGCTGAAAAAAGCTGCTCAGATTCAACGTCGGCTGTTACCCAAAATAGAAGCTCTCTTTTCTGTAACTAGCCCAGCACCACTTAAAGCTGTGCTAAATTCTCAAGGATTTGAAGTCGGACCACTTCGCCTCCCGCTTGTTGCTTGTACAGAGACAGAAAAAGCCTCTATTCTTCCATTTTTTGAAGATTGAAATTAAGCATTTTAGATTTGTAAAAAGTCGTAAAAATGTTGTTAAAATTTATTGTGAAGTAGTTAATTTTTTCATTACGGAGGACTTTGGCATCCAATGCAATTCCACTAATAAGGAAATTTAGTAAGAGTTATGATCAGTATTACAAAAAAATGCTTATTGCAAACGAGCAATATTTGAAAGCTAGAGAGTTATAAGAGTATAAGGCATCTACTCCGAGTGAGCTGGTGCTTTTTTCAAAAATTTAATGTATCTGCTAACCAAAAAAGATAGATTTTCCCTCTAGCTATAAAAAATTATCAAAAACTCTTGCAATCTTCTTTTTCTTATGTTACAATAATCATTGGTTTGAAAAAACTGCCTAAGACAGTAGGGGAGCTTGACTCATAAAGATCCTACCGAGGACAAAACGGATCATGTAAAAGAAACGTATTGTACTTTCGTGTCTAGGTTTGGGCGCGTTTTTCTTTTGGAAAAAT
Organism: Streptococcus constellatus; assembly: GCF_902167705.1. Taxonomy (GTDB): domain Bacteria; phylum Bacillota; class Bacilli; order Lactobacillales; family Streptococcaceae; genus Streptococcus; species Streptococcus constellatus_A. Next base: position 165,589 of record NZ_CABHMZ010000007.1, read on the forward strand.
TCCCCAAGCAAATAATTACGGAGGTGAAACACTAAATGAGTGAAGCAAGTATTGCTAAAAAAGCGGAACTAGTTGATGTAGTTGCTGAAAAAATGAAAGCAGCTGCAAGTATCGTTGTTGTTGATGCTCGTGGTCTTACAGTTGAACAAGACACAGTTCTTCGTCGTAATCTTCGTGGAAGCGAAGTTGAGTATAAAGTCATTAAAAACTCAATCTTACGTCGTGCAGCTGAAAAAGCTGGACTTGAAGGTCTTGCTGATGCGTTTGTTGGACCATCTGCTGTTGCATTTTCAAATGAAGATGTTATAGCACCAGCAAAAATCATCAATGATTTTGCTAAAGAAGCTGATGCACTTGAAATTAAAGGTGGAGCTATTGAAGGTGCTGTTGCATCTAAAGAAGAAATCGTTGCTCTTGCAACTCTTCCAAATCGCGAAGGACTTCTATCTATGCTACTATCTGTACTTCAAGCACCAGTTCGCAACGTTGCTCTTGCAGTCAAAGCGGTTGCAGAGAACAAAGAAGAGGCAGCTTAATCTTAAGTTGCGCGTAGCCTATGCTACAAACTAATAATAAATAACGAAAACATATTTGGAGGAAATAACAATGGCATTGAACATTGAAAATATTATTGCTGAAATTAAAGAAGCTTCAATTCTTGAATTGAACGACCTTGTAAAAGCTATCGAAGAAGAATTTGGTGTAACTGCAGCTGCTCCTGTAGCTGTAGCTGCTGCTGGTGCTGGTGAAGCTGCCGCTGCAAAAGATTCATTTGACGTTGAATTGACTGCAGCAGGCGACAAGAAAGTCGGCGTTATCAAAGCTGTTCGTGAAATCACAGGTCTTGGTCTTAAAGAAGCTAAAGAACTTGTTGATGGAGCACCAACTGTTGTTAAAGAAGGTGTTGCAACTGCAGAAGCAGAAGAAATCAAAACTAAATTGGAAGAAGCTGGAGCTTCAGTTACTCTTAAATAATAGAGCACCGCAAGAGATTGCGGAAACCTAATAAATCAAGGTTTTAAGGTTGCTTAAGGCGATTTAAAATCAGAGGAATAATGTCATTCCCCAATGACCCTACTAAGAATTTATCTTAGTGGGGTTTTTGTTTTCTTGAGAATTCCCTTTATTCATGATAGAATAAATAGGATAATGCTAGTATTTGGAGAGAAAATGAACTATTATAATGTTGGAAAAATTGTAAATACGCAAGGTTTGCAAGGTGAAATGCGCGTTATGTCCGTAACTGATTTTACAGAGGAGCGTTTTAAAAAAGGAAATGTTTTAGCTCTTTTTGATAAAAAGGAACATTTTGTCATGAATGTGGAAATTGCTAGTCATCGTAAGATGAAAAATTTTGATATTATCAAATTCAAAGGAATGTACCATATCAATGACATTGAGAAATATCGTGATTTTACTTTGAAAGTGGCTGAAGAAGACTTATCGGATTTAGATGAGGGCGAATTTTATTATCATGAAATTATTGGCTTAAATGTTTATGAACAGGATATTTTGATTGGAACCATTAAAGAAATTTTGCAGCCGGGTGCCAATGATGTCTGGGTGGTAAAGCGTAAAGGTAAGCGCGATTTACTCTTGCCTTATATTCCACCTGTTGTGCTGAATATTGATCTTGAAAATAATCGAGTAGATGTGGAAATTCCGGAAGGGCTGGATGATGAAGATTGATATTTTAACATTATTTCCGGAGATGTTTGCCCCGCTGGAGCATTCAATAGTTGGTAAGGCACGTGAAAAAGGATTGCTAGAGATTCACTATCATAATTTTCGAGAAAATGCAGAGAAGTTGCGACATGTTGATGATGAGCCTTATGGAGGCGGTCAGGGAATGTTGCTCAGAGCGCAACCGATTTTTGATGCTTATGATGCGATTGAAAAAAAGCAACCACGGGTTATTTTGTTAGATCCCGCTGGTCGAACATTTAATCAAGCCTATGCGGAAGAACTTTCTCAAGAAGAAGAATTGATCTTTATTTGTGGGCATTATGAAGGTTATGATGAGCGGATTAAAAGTTTGGTGACAGACGAGGTCTCTCTTGGAGATTATGTTTTGACCGGTGGAGAGTTGGCTGCTATGACGATGATTGATGCGACGGTACGACTGATTCCTGAAGTTCTTGGTAAGGAAGTTAGTCATACTGATGACAGTTTTTCATCAGGTCTTTTAGAATATCCTCAATATACGCGCCCTTATGATTTTCGTGGAATGGTTGTGCCAGATATTTTGATGAGCGGTCATCATGAAAATATTCGAAAATGGCGTCTGTATGAGAGTCTGAAAAAGACTTACGAGCGTCGTCCAGATTTGCTAGAAAAATATGAGTTCACAGCAGAAGAAACTGAAATGTTGGAAGAGATTCGTAAAGAAAAGAATAATTGATGTATAAGACTAAAAGTTTTCTAATGTGGTTTAGGAAGCTTTTTTATTATTGTTAGAAAAACAGATAAAAAATTCTTGACAGCTAATTTCTATCATGGTATCATATTAACCAGTTAATAAACTGGTTAAACACTAGTTAAGGAGTGATATATGAAATTAAGGAAATATCTATTTTCTATTTTTGTGGTAGGATTGACTTTGTTGTTGACAGCGTGTGGAACAAGTACAAAAAAACAGAGTAAAGGTCTGAAAATTGTAACAAGTTTTTATCCGATTTATGCTATGGTCAAAGAAGTATCAGGCGATTTAAATGATGTTCGGATGATTCAATCCAGTAGCGGTATTCATTCCTTTGAACCATCAGCGAATGATGTAGCTGCTATCTATGATGCGGATGTCTTTGTTTACCATTCTCATACACTAGAGTCATGGGCAGGAAAATTGGATCCAAATCTAAAAAAATCCAAAGTGAAGGTGCTTGAAGCGTCAGAAGGTATGAAGCTGGAGCGTGTACCGGGATTAGAAGATGTTGCTGCTGGTGAGGGAGTGGATGAAAAAACTCTTTATGATCCGCATACCTGGTTAGATCCAGAAAAAGTAGCAGAAGAAGCGCAAATCATCGCTGATAAACTTTCGAAGATTGATAGTAAAAATAAAGAAACCTATCAAAAAAATGCGAAAGAGCTGGCATCTAAGGCAAAAGAGTTGACTAAAAAATATCAGCCGATTTTCAAAGCAGCGAAACAAAAAACGTTTGTGACGCAGCATACGGCCTTTTCTTACTTGGCAAAGCGATTTGGATTGACTCAATTGGGGATTGCTGGGATTTCACCAGAGCAAGAGCCTAGTCCGCGTCAGCTGACGGAAATCGAAGAGTTTGTGAAACAATACAAGGTCAAAACAATTTTCGTGGAAAGCAATGCGTCATCAAAAGTTGCTAAAACCTTGGTCAAATCCACAGGGGTGAAATTAAAAGAATTGAATCCTTTGGAAGCTGACCCACAAAATAATAAAACTTATCTTGAAAATCTAGACGCCAATCTAGCGGTATTGGCAAAAGAATTGAAAAAATGAGGAGAAAAATGAAGAAAAAATATATTGTTGGATCTATTGCAGTTCTTGCATTGAGCATTTGTGCGTATGAGCTAGGGCGTTATCAAAGTGTTTCTAGCAAAGCAGACAATCGTGTAGCTTATGTTGATAGTAAGTCCAAAGCCAAAGCAAAAAAGTCTGAGAATTTGACTCCTGATGAAGTGAGTGCCAAAGAAGGAATCAACGCAGAGCAGATTGTCGTTAAGATTACAGACCAAGGCTACGTAACGTCTCACGGAGATCATTATCACTATTACAATGGAAAAGTTCCTTATGATGCCATTATCAGTGAGGAGCTAATCATGCGCGATCCAAACTACACTTTGCAGCAGTCTGATATTGTCAACGAAGTAAAAGACGGCTACATTATTAAGGTGAATGGCAAGTATTATCTTTATCTGAAAGATCCAAATCACACCAGCAATGTTCGGACAAAAGAAGAAATTGCTCGTCAAAGGGAAGAATACAGTGGGAAAGGGCATAAGGGCGCAAAAGGAACTGTAACAACAGCTGTCAAAGAAGCTCGTGCGCAAGGTCGTTATACGACAGATGATGGCTATGTCTTCAATCCAACTGATGTCATTGAGGATACAGGTGATGCTTTTATCGTTCCGCATGGCAATCATTTCCACTACATTCCAAAGAGTGATTTATCGCCTAGTGAATTGGCGGCGGCTCAAAACTATTGGGACAATAAAACAGGCAAAAGTCGTCCACAATATCCGTCCAATTCAGGTCAAATTCCTCAGTCAAACGGAGGAATGAGCCATCCATCGTTGGACTATCGTCCTGCTAATCCGGGAACGTCTAATCATACAGGAAATCAGCAAACTCAGCCTTCTCAACCAGCTCCAAAACAAACTGAACCGAAGCGCGGAAATAAAGCTGAAATCATTAAATTGCTGCGGCAATTGTATGCGACTCCTTTGAGTCAACGGCATGTAGAATCAGACGGTCTGGTATTTGACCCAGCACAGATTACAAAGCGGACTTCTAATGGAGTGGCTGTTCCGCACGGCAATCATTATCATTTTATTTATTATCGTGACATGTCTGAATTGGAACGAAAGATTGCTCAGATGATAACGCCGGGCGAGGACTATTCAGAAGCTAAGCAATCGGATCAAGCGCAACAAGATCATCAAGCAACACCAGATAAAAATCAGCAAGATACTGGCAAAACTTCTGATAAAAACGAGAAGAAAGAAGAACCTGCTGAAACAGAAGTTAGTGATGAGCAAATCAAAACTTTCCTTGCTAAAGCAGAAGCTTTGTTAGAGAAGGTTTCAGATGCACGTCAAAAAGCAAACTTTGAAGAACAAATAAATGGTCTCAACTCAAATCTGTTATTAGGTATAGAGGAGAAAGAGAGCCTGCTTGCGAAAGCAAAAGCCTTGTTAGCCGAAATGGTGAAAGCAACTGGTTCAGATAATGATTCTGCTAGCCAAAACACAGAATTTGCAAAGAAAGCGAAAGTTGTGTTGATGTCTATCCGAAAAGCATTGGAAGAAAAAGGAAATGCAAGTGATAAACTGGCTCAAGTGAATGATTTGCTCCAAAAAGTGGCAGACAAGAATGCGGATAAATTGGCTTTGCTAGACCAAGTCTTGAAACTCTCCGCCGAAGTGCACCCTGACCGCGCAGGCAAAGCAAATTCGCAAATTGCTTATACGGCTGATGAAGTTGCGCTAGCTAAAGCTGCAGGTCGTTATGCGACATCAGACGGTTATATCTTTGATCCGCATGATGTGACAGAGGAGCAGGGAGATGGCTACACTGCGCCACACATGACACACAGCCATTATATTCCTAAGAAGGATTTGTCAGAATCTGAGCGTAAGGCGACAGAAGAATATCTGAAAACCAAAGCGCTGAATGAAAAGAAAGAAGACAAGCCTAAAACTGATCCAAAGCAACCTCAAAAAGAAAGTGCGCAATCAATCTATGAACGCGTGACACCAGCTAAAAAAGTGCCGGTTGAGGCAATGCCATATCATACAGCTTATGTTGTGGATTACAAGAATGGGCAATTGATTATTCCGCACCATGATCACTATCACAATATTTCTCTCTCTTGGTTTGACGAAGGTCTTTACAACGCGCCAGATGGTTATAGCATGGAAGATTTCCTTGCTACGGTGAAATATTATGTGCAAAATCCAAACGATCGTCCTCACTCTGATGATGGTTTTGGTAATGACAGCGACCATGGCAAGCAAAACCAATCAGATGATGGCAAGAATTATGCACCAAATGAAGAGCCAGAAGATAAGAAAGACGACTCTGCAAGTAAAGAGGTAGATGATGAAAAGGAAAATTCAGAAGGGACTGAAAAACCAACAGTTAATGCTGAAGAAGAAGCTGAAAAGGCACGCGCAGCAAGCTATGGATTGTCTCTGCAAGATTTCCGAGCAAAAATGATTAACATTGCTTTTAAATATGGTTTGAGCTTAGAAAACTTTACCTATCATCCTGAAAACAAGACAGTCAGCTACACTGATTCGACAGGAACTGTCAAGTCTATCAATGTACTTACAGGAAAATTGGTTTCTTAATAATACCCCCCCTCAAGAGTTGGAAATTGACTTTCCAGCTCTTTTGTTATTCTATGTTTATAAAGGGAAGTTTTATCTTGTCCGCCAGGCTGATAAGACAAACTAAAAGAGATTCACTCCGTCCGCCGAGCGGATAGAACAAACTAAAAGAGATTTACTCCGTCCGCCGAGCGGATAGAGCAAACCAAAATGATTTCACTTCGTCCGCTGGGCGGATAGAACAAACCAAAACTAATTTACCCTGTCCGAGGGTCGGCTAGCCTCAATCAAAAGCGGTTCACTTCGTCTGAGGGTCGGATTGTCTTAATCAAAAGTGATTCACTTCGTCCGAGGGTCAGATTGCTTCAACCAAAAGCGGTTCACTTCGTCCGAGGGTCGGATTGTCTCAACTAAAATTGATTCACTTCGTCCGAGGGTCAGATTGCTTCAACCAAAAGCGGTTCACTTCGTCCGAGGGTCGGATTGTCTCAATCAAAAGTGATTCACTTCATCCGAGGGTCAGATTGCTTCAACAAAAAGCGGTTCACTTCGTCCGAGGGTCAGATTGTCTCAATCAAAAGCGGTTCACTTCGTCCGACCCTCGGACGACTTTTTATAAACTAACAAATCTATCATTTTTGAGGAATGACTTGTCCACTTGCGAAAAAACAGTCACGAGGCTGTTTTTTTGATATAATAGAAAATATGAATCAATCAGAAAAAATTTCAAATTATCAATTACTTTTAGCGCAGCTTGAAGCATTACTAGAGGGCGAAAGCAACGCGTTGGCGAATCTCTCAAACAGCTCTGCTCTGCTAAACCAAGCTTTGCCAAATTCTGTCTTTACTGGCTTTTATCTTTATGACGGAAACGAGTTGGTGTTAGGACCTTTTCAAGGGAGTGTTTCCTGCGTGCACATTGCTTTAGGAAAAGGGGTCTGCGGTGAAGCAGCAGCCAAACGGCAGACGATGATTGTAGAAGATGTGACCCAACATGGCAATTACATTTCCTGTGATAGCAGAGCTCGCAGCGAGATTGTAGTACCAATGGTCAAAAACGACAGCCTAGTAGGGGTGCTGGATTTGGATTCTCATCTGGTAGCAGATTATGATGAGATTGACCGAGAATATCTGGAAAATTTTGTGGCTCTCTTGCTAGAGAAAACAAGTTGGAATTTTGAAATGTTTGGAGACAAAGCCTAATGTATCAAGCTTTATATCGAAAATATAGAAGCCAAACCTTCGGTCAGCTAGTTGGGCAGGAGGTTGTGGCGACAACCTTGCGGCAGGCAGTTGAACAGGATAAAATCAGTCATGCCTATCTCTTTTCAGGTCCCAGAGGGACAGGAAAGACCAGCGTAGCCAAGATTTTTGCTAAGGCGATGAATTGCCCTAACCAAAAGGGTGGCGAACCTTGCAATGACTGTTATATTTGCCAAGCCATTACCGAAGGAAGCCTAGAAGATGTCATTGAGATTGATGCGGCTTCCAACAATGGTGTGGATGAAATCCGAGATATTCGTGACAAATCTACTTACGCTCCCAGTCTAGCGAAGCATAAGGTTTATATCATTGATGAGGTTCACATGCTCTCAACAGGCGCTTTTAATGCGCTTCTTAAGACTTTGGAAGAGCCGACAGAGAATGTTGTCTTTATTTTAGCAACGACAGAACTGCATAAAATACCAGCAACCATTCTCTCGCGTGTTCAGCGCTTTGAGTTCAAGTCGATTAAGACCAAATATATTGTAGAGCATATTGAGTGGATTTTGCAACAAGAAAATATTGACTTTGAAAATGAAGCAGTGCAGATTATCGCAAGACGGGCAGAAGGCGGTATGCGAGATGCATTGTCTATCTTGGATCAAGCCCTCAGCTTGACTCAAGATAATCAGCTGACGACAACTATTTCTGAGGAAATCACGGGTTCTATCAGTCTAGGAGCGCTAGACGCTTACGTAGCAGCTGTATTAGCACATGATACGTCAGCAGCATTGGAAAATCTTGATATCATATTCGACAACGGCAAAAATATGGCTCGCTTTGTCACAGACCTGCTGCAATATTTCAGAGATTTGCTCATTGTCAAAACAGGTGGAGAAAATACGCATACGAGCGAGATCTTTTTGGACAACCTCAATACACCACAAGAAAAGTTGTTTGAGTTGATTGAGATTGCAACGAGAAGTCTTGCAGAAATTAAAAATAGCTTGCAACCCAAGATCTATACAGAGATGATGACCATTCGACTGGCAGAAGGGCAAGAAAAAGCAGAATTACCCTCCAATATAGCAGGCGAGATAGAAACGCTCAAAGAAGAAATCAGCCAGCTTAAGAATCAATTGGCAAGTTTGCAGTCAAGTTCTGCACCTAGTAAGCCAGTGCAGGCAACACGACCAGCCAAAACAAACAAGGGTTATCGAGTAGATAGACATAAAGTGAATGCCATTTTGCAAGAAGCAGTTGAAAATCCTAGCCTAGCTCGGAGCAATCTAACCAAGTTGCAGAATGCTTGGAGAGAAATTATTGAAAATTTAGCTGGTGCGGACAAGGCACTGTTAGTCGGCTCACAACCCGTCGCGGCTAACGAAAATCACGCCATTTTGGCATTTGAGTCGAGCTTTAATGCAGAGCAAACCATGAAACGGGAGAATCTCAACACCATGTTTGGGAATTTATTAAGCAATGCGGCTGGATTTTCACCGGACATTTTGGCAGTTTCTATGACGGATTGGACAGAGATTCGGGCTGAATTTTCCGCCAAGGCACGTGGAGAAAATGCCAGTCAAGGAGAAGAGAAGAAAGAAAGCATCATTCCAGAAGGATTTGATTTCTTAGCGGAAAAAATTACCGTTCAAGAGGACTGAATTTAGATTTTTCTGCTGTTTCGTGCTATAATAGAATCATGACAAGACAACAATTTCTTACAACAGCTTTTTTCACAGCAATTGAAACGTATTTTTTTAACGAAGCAATGATGTCAGGACACTATTTATTTGCCGTTTTCTGGGCGCTTTTAGTGATTCGCAATTTACAGGTGAGTTATGTCATGGGAAAAATAGTGGACGAAATTGACAAACATATCAAACGTAAAAAATAACAAGAAAGGTTGGGGCAAAAATCCTCAACCTTTTCTCTTCTTTTCAATTTGAAAAAATGTTCTGCTTGCGATAGAATAAAAGTGCAAAGATAAAAACACAGTTTCGGTTGGTAGTCCGAACATATACGTGCTATGCCAGATTTGTTTTTCTAATGACAAATTGAAGCAGGTCACGACTATCAGTAACCCTCCTCCTTGGTTGTCCCTTCTTTGTAATATATTTAAGGAGGATGCTGTATGGAACATGTTTCACTAGAATTGACCATATACTTTGAAAATGGCTTTTATTATGGCTTATTTGAGCAAGAAAATGCTCAAGGTTTGTCTGTTTGTCGGATGACATTTGGAGTTGAACCCCAGATGAACGAGGTTTTGGAATTTGTTAATCAGAGGTTTTCACAATTACAATTTAGCCCAGTTGTTGCAGTAAAGAGAAAAAGACATTGTGCAAATCCTAAACGCTTGCAACGATTAGCAAAAAAAGAAATGAAACGTGAAAAACGCTCAACGAAATCACAAGACGCACTAAAACTGCAACAAGAGTTAGATAAACAAAACAAAAGTTCCAGATTGAAAGCTCAAAAAGAATATGTGCAAAATAGAAAATTCCAACTAAAACAGCAAAAACGCAAAGAAAAGCACAAAGGTCATTGAGTTTGTGCTGAAAAAGAAGGAGACAAGTTGATGTTTACTCAATTTATCTCCTTCTTTTATTTACCAACTTGTTAAAGAAACTTCACCGCTATTTAGCCACATTTCTTGTCCAGTATTTAATTGAACCAATAGCTGACCGCTATCTGATATTTCCTTGGCAACTCCTTTGTAGTCTTTGTCATTCTGGCAAAAAGTGACTGTCCGACCTAAGACAAGAGAGTGTTGTTTGTAAAGATAGATCAGCTCATCCGGATCACATTCATAAAAATCTTTCCAAATTTCAGCAATGAGTTCATTGCGTGTGATAGGTTGCTTTTCGTGGAAGAGAGAGGCAGCCTTACTTTTTAACTCTTTCGGAAAATCAGAGATTGCGAAATTGATGCCCACTCCAATAATCACATCAGTGACTAAGCCCGTCTCGATAGAAGTAATAGCTTCGGTTAAAATGCCAGCTATTTTCTTGCCCTTGTAGTAAATGTCATTGACCCATTTAATGTCCATTTCCATTAAAGTGAGGTCTTTAATAGCCTTATAAATGGCTCCAGCAGTCAGGATAGTATAGGCGGGAATTTGTTGAAAAGGGAGATTGGGTTTCAAGTGAAGAGACATATAAATTCCGCCTTGATCTGGAGCGAAATAATTTCTGCCAAAGCGTCCACGACCAGCTGATTGAGAGGAAGCGAGGTAGAGCATGTTGGCAGGATTGCCAGCTTCAATTCCTGCTTTGGCATCAAGTTGAGTGGATTTGCAGTTTGAATTGAAGGAAACTTGAATGGGAGCAGTTTCTTCTATTTTTTCAGCAATCAATAAATCACCTGAAAGGAGCTTATAGCCTTTATTTTTTACGGATTCAATGTGAATGCCTTCTTTTTCTAAATGTTGAATGGCTTTCCAGATAGAAGTACGTGAAATTCCTAAGTCTTGCGCCAATTTTTCACCGCTGATATAGTCAGATTTTTGACTCAGAATGTCAAATAAAATTTCGTATGTTTTCATTTATTCTAAACTACTCTTTCTAAGGGTCAGTTTGGTGGCAAGTGTTATCATACGTGGAATGGTCGAGCCAGGATGTTGAAATTCCTCGTGCAGCAGTTGCAAACCTTGTCTGCCCATTTCCTCTGTAAAGACAGTAACTGTGCTGAGTGGTGGATAGACGTACTTGGCAATAGATGTATCGTTAAAAGCAATCAAACTAACACGATCTGGTACAGGGATATCCGCTTCTTGAAGCGCTCGAAGAGCACCAACAGCTAAGGCGTCACTTGCCATGAAAAATGCAGTTGGAAGTTGTTCACCTAAATTTTCAATCAATTCTTTCATCATAGAATAACCTGATTCAGATGAAAAGTTTCCTATTTTGACGTATGTTTCTTGATAAAGTTGTTTTTCAGTTAGATAATTTTTAAAGGTTACCAAGCGTGGATCAGATAGGATAGTGGTTTTATCAGAAGTTTGTTCTTGCCCAACTAGCAGCCCAATTTGTTGGTGTCCCCTTTCTAAAAAGTGGTTCAGAACAGTTGTAACGGAATTTTCAAAATCTGTCGTGACGCAGCTATGTCCATAGGCAAGCGTATTGCTATCAATAAAAACAAGCTGCCTTGTGTGGAGTTCCAGCTCCTTTATCTTTTGAGGGCTGAATTTTCCAATCGCGATAATACCGTCAATTTGCTCAAGATGATTTAATGTTTCATTATTGAAAAAGCGTATAACATCATAGCCCAATTTTTGGGCTTTTTTCTCTACCCCAAGACGAATGGCATAGTAGTAGAGGTCGTCTAGTTCCTCCTCTTCTGTGTACCATTCCACAATTGCAATTCTGCGGTTTTGAGAATTTCGCTTGCTTCCTCTTTTTGTTTTTTTATATTCTAATTCCTCTGCAATGTCAAATATCTTTTGGCGTGTCTCATCACTCACAGACATGGATTGGTCATGATTTAAAACACGCGATACAGTTGCTGGAGAAACACCAGCTACACTTGCAATATCTTTAATGGTTGTCATTCTTTTTTCCTGTTCTCTCTAAAGAATAAGTATATTATACCTTAAAAATTAGTAAAATACAAAAAATATTTAGTAAAAGCTCAAGCCTTTCACTATCAAGTTTTATCTTTAAAAATTTTTAAATTTTAGTAATCAAATTCGGTAAAAATTTACTAAAATACTTGAAATTTTACTAATGATATTTTATAATAAAGATAATAAAACGGTTACAATACCAAACAAAAAGGAGACTTTTTATGTCAACGACTCTTTCTATTCAACAATTATGTTCAGATTTTGCAACAGTTTTTGGAACAGAAGCAGATCATACATTCTTTTCACCGGGTCGCATTAACCTAATTGGTGAGCATACAGACTACAATGGTGGTCACGTCTTTCCGGCAGCTATTTCGCTAGGAACTTATGGAGCGGCGCGCAAGCGTGATGACAATTTACTTCGTTTTTATTCTGCGAACTTTGAAGATAAAGGCATTATTGAGGTGCCTTTAGAAAATCTTCGTTTTGAAAAAGAGCATCATTGGACGAATTATCCAAAAGGGGTGCTTCATTTCTTGCAAAAAGCAGGACATGTCATTGACAAAGGCATGGACATCTATATCTTTGGAAATATTCCAAATGGTTCAGGTCTCTCTTCATCGGCTTCTTTAGAGCTATTGACAGGAATTATTGCAGAGAAACTGTTTGATTTAAAATTGAAACGTTTAGATTTAGTAAAAATTGGTAAACAAACAGAAAATGAATTTATCGGTGTTAATTCTGGTATCATGGATCAATTTGCCATTGGCATGGGGGCGGATCAACGGGCAATTTACTTAGATACGAACACGCTCGAATACGACTTGGTGCCACTTGACCTCAAAGACAATGTGGTTGTCATCATGAATACGAATAAGCGTCGTGAACTAGCAGACTCCAAATACAATGAACGGCGTGCAGAATGTGAAAAAGCAGTAGAGGAATTAAAGCAAAAACTCTCTATCGAGACTTTGGGTGAATTAAATGAATGGGATTTTGATGAATACAGCTACTTAATTCAAGATGAAAATCGACTCAAACGTGCTCGTCACGCTGTGTTGGAAAATCAACGGACTCTTCAGGCTCAAGCTGCTTTGCAAGCTGGCGATTTGGAAAAATTCGGTCGCTTAATGAATGCGTCTCATGTCTCACTTGAACATGATTATGAGGTCACAGGATTAGAGTTGGATACCTTGGCTCATACTGCATGGGAGCAAGAAGGCGTACTTGGCGCTCGTATGACGGGAGCAGGATTTGGCGGTTGTGCCATTGCTTTGGTTCGCAAAGACGCAGTGGAAGCTTTCCAAAAAAATGTTGGGCAAAAATATGAAGAAGTTGTAGGTTATGCGCCGAGCTTCTATATTGCTGAAATTGCTGGCGGCAGTCGTGTGTTGGATTAAGCGAGCGTTTTATATAATAGTAAATAAGGGCTGACGAGAATTTCAGCCCTTTCTATAAAAGAAAGGAAAATCAATGGCACGAAATTTACTGAATGCCTTTGTAACAGAGGTCATAGCAAATAGCTCTTTTACAGAAATTGACCGAATTTATCTGACAAATCGCGTCATGAGTCTGGTTGGAGAAGAGGCTGCGAAACAGGAGACAGTAGCAACCAGCTTAATTGATCTCAAAGACGATTTACTAGAAGTTGCTTTAGCAACTGGAAACATTGGGGCAACTCTTGCAGAACAGGGTATTCTTGGGGCAGAGTTGATGAATTTAATCACGCCAGCACCTAGTCAGCTCAATCAGCAATTTTGGCAGACCTACAAACAAGCTCCCAAGCAGGCTATTGCTGATTTTTATGAGCTCAGCAAGCGTAATGATTACATCAAATTGAAAGCCATTGCTAAGAATATTGCCTATCAAGCACCTACTGAATACGGTGATTTGGAGATTACGATCAATCTTTCTAAGCCAGAAAAGGATCCCAAAGAGATTGCAGCAGCTAAGAAAGTCAAGACGAGCCACTATCCAGCCTGTCAGCTTTGTTTTGAAAATGAGGGTTATCAAGGGCGGCTAGATCATCCGGCGCGAGCGAATCATCGAATTATCCGCTTTGACTTAGCCGGACGAGAGTGGGGCTTTCAGTATTCTCCCTATGCATATTTTAATGAGCATTGTATCTTTTTAGATAGCAAACATACTCCTATGGCTATCAGCCGTGCTACTTTTGCGCGTCTTTTGGATATTGTAGAGACTTTTCCAGGCTATTTTGCAGGCTCCAATGCTGACCTTCCTATCGTAGGAGGCTCCATTCTCACTCATGACCATTATCAAGGTGGACGACATACTTTTCCTATGGAAAAGGCAGAGCTGGACAAAACATTCACCTTTGCAGGTTTTGAAAATGTAGGAGCTGGTATTGTCAACTGGCCGATGTCTGTTTTGCGGTTAAAATCAACTGATAAATCTGCATTGATAGATTTGGCTGATAAGATTTTACAAAGTTGGCGCGGCTATTCAGATTCAAGTGTTCAGATTATAGCTGAGTCAAATGGTGAATCGCACCATACTATCACTCCAATCGCACGCCAAAAAAATGGTAAGTTTGAGTTAGATTTGGTTCTTCGGGACAATCAAACATCAAAAGAATATCCAGATGGTATTTATCATCCTCATAAGGATGTTCAACACATCAAGAAAGAAAATATCGGCTTGATTGAGGTCATGGGCTTGGCAATTCTCCCACCTCGTTTGAAAAATGAGTTAAAAGAAGTTGAAGAATTTCTTTTGGGGCAAAGATCGGAAGTGGCACCCTATCATCAAGCATGGGCTGACCAGTTAAAAGTCAGCCATTCAAATATAACGGCAGAATCAGCTCAATCAATTGTGCGTGCTTCGGTTGGTCAGATTTTCAAACGTGTTTTGGAAGATGCGGGCGTTTACAAGCGAACAAAAGAAGGTCAGACTGCCTTTATGCGTTTTATTGAATCGATTGGTCTTGTGAAATAACCCATTAAAAAATTGCTATTTTCGGAAATGATTGCAAGAAACCAGATGGTACAAATGTTTGTGATGATACACGTCCATTTGACTTAGCAGACGCTCATTTTAGCAGTGGACTACTTCCGGCAATGAGTCTTCAGCTTTCAATCTAGGTTCTTCAACAGGTTTTTCTAATCTAGAAATTGCAGAAGCGGATCGTAAGATGACAGGATATCCAATTCCATCAGAAATTGCAGATTGTCTGGGTGTTCCAGATACGAAGCTCATTGATTCATCGGACAAAGCTCGCCAAGTCTTGGATTTGCAACCAAAATTTGACAATATGGAGATGATTATCGAGACAGCTTGGAAACAGCATTCGACACATCTAAACGGTTAAACTGATTGACATTGAAATCCAGCAGGAAGTTTGTTGGATTTTTATTTGCGGAAATTTGCAGTTGAAATTTATTCTTTGGAAATTTGCAGTTGAAATTTATTCTTTTCAGCTATCATTTGAAAAACTATCTTCTTCATGTTACAATTAGAAGAGTAAATTAAATACATAGAGGTAATATCGTGGCTTTCGGTGATAATGGACAACGTAAAAAAACAGGATTTGAAAAATTGACTTTGATTGTCGTTGTTATCATGTTATTGGTAACAGTCGGAGCAATCTTTGCAAGTGCACTTGGTGCTTTGAGCAATTTCTAATCCTCGAACGCTTGAAAGAGCGTTTTTTTAGAGTGGAAAACGAGAAAAGAGAAAAATATGAGTATGTTTTTAGATACAGCTAAGATTAAAGTCAAGGCTGGTAATGGCGGCGATGGCATGGTAGCTTTCCGCCGTGAAAAGTATGTCCCAAATGGCGGACCTTGGGGCGGTGACGGTGGTCGTGGCGGCAATGTTGTTTTTGTCGTAGATGAAGGGCTTCGTACCCTGATGGATTTTCGTTACAATCGTCATTTTAAGGCTCAGTCTGGTGAAAAGGGGATGACCAAGGGAATGCACGGTCGTGGAGCAGAAGATTTGATTGTTCATGTACCGCAAGGAACAACGGTTCGTGATGCTGAAACGGGAAAAGTCCTGACAGATTTGATTGAAAATGGTCAAGAGTTCATTGTAGCCCGTGGTGGTCGCGGCGGTCGTGGCAATATCCGCTTTGCGACGCCTAAAAATCCAGCACCAGAAATTTCTGAAAATGGTGAACCGGGTCAAGAACGTGAACTCCAGTTGGAATTGAAAATTTTGGCAGATGTCGGTTTAGTCGGATTTCCGTCTGTTGGAAAATCCACTCTTTTAAGTGTGATTACTTCTGCTAAGCCGAAAATTGGAGCTTATCATTTCACGACCATTGTCCCCAATCTTGGAATGGTTAGGACGCAGTCCGGTGAATCCTTTGCTGTGGCAGACCTGCCTGGCTTGATTGAAGGAGCCAGTCAAGGTGTAGGGCTTGGAACTCAATTCCTTCGCCATATTGAGCGGACGCGTGTTATCTTGCACGTCATTGATATGTCAGCCAGCGAAGGGCGCGATCCTTACGAAGATTATCTTGCTATCAATAAAGAATTGGAGTCCTACAATCTTCGCTTGATGGAACGTCCGCAGATTATTGTCGCTAATAAAATGGATATGCCTGAAAGTGCAGAAAATCTGAAAATATTTAAAGAAAAATTAGCAGCAAATTATGATGAATTTGATGAACTGCCACAGATTTTTCCAATTTCAAGCCTGACAAAACAAGGACTTTCGACGCTGTTAGATGCAACTGCAGAATTGCTAGATAAAACGCCAGAATTTCTGCTTTACGATGAGTCAGAAATGGAAGAGGAAGCCTATTATGGTTTTGATGAAGATACTCCTGCTTTTGAAATCTCACGCGCTGACGATGCAGCATGGGTACTTTCAGGAGACAAATTGGAAAAACTCTTTACTATGACGAACTTTGACCGTGAGGAAGCTGTCATGAAATTTGCTCGTCAACTGCGTGGCATGGGTGTAGATGAGGCATTGCGGGCGCGTGGTGCTAAAGATGGTGACTTGGTTCGTATCGGCAAATTTGAATTTGAATTTGTAGACTAAAAAGGAGCAATCTTATGGGTGATAAACCAATATCCTTTCGTGATGAAAACGGCAATTTCGTTTCTGCAGCTGACGTTTGGAATGAAGAAAAGCTCGAAAAACTTTTTAACAAACTCAATCCGAACCGAAAGCTTCGCTTGGAACGTGAAAAATTAGCACAAAAGAAAAAAGAATAGGACTTGCTCATTTTTGAGCAAGTCCTATTCTTTAATTTGTAGCAATTTCATTTAATAAGTCTTGTGCAGTCGTTGTTGGATTGACACGGACACGGTTGAGGGTTAAAAGCCCGTCATTAAGAGAAGCTAGTCCGTTGTTGGTTGTCAATCCCATTTTATAGCCGAGGCTTTCAGCAATCTGTATCGTTGTTTCACTATAACGTCCTGAAGGGTAGGCGACAGTCGTTGTATTTTGTGACAGGTTGCTGTCTAGATACTGCTTAGAATCTTGCAATTCTGTCGTTTGTGTTTCTGCACTTGAAAGGGATAAATCCGGATGATTAACAGTATGGTCTTCAAAAGACATTCCCTTTTCTTTCATCTCTTTGATTTGATCAAGCGTCAGCATATCTTCACGCCCAGTTTCGTCGACAAAGCTAGTAATGACATTATTGGTTGCCCGCATTTGGTATTTTTGAAGAAGTGGAAAAGCATTGGTGTAGAAATCTTTCAAACTATCATCAAAGGTCAACCACACGACTTTTTTATTTTTCGGAAGAACATTTTCGGTCAAAACTTTATATGCTTCCTCTGGAGTGAGAGTATAATAACCAGCGTCTTTTAGGGCTTTCAAATGACTTTCAAACGTTTCTGGCGAGACAATCAAACCAGCATTTGCTGCTTCAGAAGGATCCATATTATGAATCGCATGGTACATCAAAATAGGGAATTTAACTGGTTGTTCCTGTTTCACCCAGTTGATTTTACTTGTTTTCTGGCTAGAATTATCTGTTTCTTTGGTTGTTGACTGAGAGGTAGAAGATTTCTTTACTGTTGAAGTGGCAGATCTTGCTTGGTTATTAGATAGATTTGTCCCAGAGCGTTTCCACATAAATGTCCCTGCAATCACCAGAACGACCAATAAGATGAGGCTAATAATAGCGCGCCGTTGTCTCCTCTTACGAATACGATTTCGTACAGAACGATTACCAGAATGTTTTCCCATTATGTAGAACTCCTTTTTACTTTTAAATCATTATATTTATTTTACCATATTTCTTACTAAGCGTTCACAAAATTTTAAAATAGATTTCTATTATTTTTATAAAAATCGTAGTGCCTGCTTACTAGAAAAAACCAAGTTTATTTGCTATAATAAAAAGCATAAAAATCTCAAGGAGTGGTCATGTCTATTAAAATTGCTTTACTTGGTTTTGGGACAGTTGCTAGTGGTGTTCCATTTTTATTGAAAGAAAATAGTGAAAAGATTGTACAAGCAGCTCATTCAGAAATTGAAATCGCGAAAGTATTGGTAAAAGATGATGCTGAAAAAGAACGCTTGTTAGCAGCAGGCAATCATTTTAATTTTGTCACGACGATTGATGAAATTGTGAATGATAAAGAAGTAACGATTGTCGTTGAATTGATGGGGCGTATTGAACCTGCAAAAACTTTCATCACTCAAGCACTAGAGGCAGGTAAGCATGTTGTCACTGCAAATAAAGACTTGTTGGCAGTTCATGGCGTTGAGTTGCTTGAGATTGCTGCAAAACACAAGGTAGCTCTTTATTATGAAGCGGCAGTAGCGGGAGGGATTCCGATTTTACGCACGCTTGTTAATTCCCTAGCTTCTGATAAAATTACGCGTATTCTCGGTGTGGTCAATGGGACATCCAACTTCATGATGACCAAAATGGTAGAAGAGGGCTGGTCTTATGAAGCAGCACTTTCTGAAGCACAACGACTTGGATTTGCAGAAAGTGACCCAACCAATGATGTGGACGGAATTGATGCTGCTTATAAAATGGTTATTTTAAGTCAATTCGCTTTTGGAATGACGGTCAAATTTGAAGATGTTGCCCATCAAGGCATTCGCAATATTACACCAGAAGATGTAGCAGTTGCGCAGCAATTAGGCTATGTTGTTAAATTAGTCGGTTCCATTGAAGAAACGGAATCGGGCCTTGCTGCAGAAGTCACACCGACCTTTTTACCAAAATCTCATCCTCTTGCTAGTGTGAATGGCGTGATGAATGCAGTCTTTGTAGAATCTATCGGTATTGGTGAGTCAATGTATTACGGTCCAGGTGCGGGACAAAAACCCACCGCAACAAGTGTTGTTGCAGATATTATTCGGATTGTTCGACGGATTAACGAAGGAACCGTTGGAAAAGCCTTTAATGAGTTTCAGCGTGAATTAGTTCTGGCTAAACCAGAAGATTGTAAGAGCCCGTATTATTTTTCGATACTAGCACCTGATGCGAAAGGACAAGTTTTACGTTTAGCAGAAATTTTTAATGCTGAAAATGTCTCCTTTAAGCAAATTCTGCAACAAGGAACAGACGGAAATACCGCACGTGTTGTGATTATTACCCATGCTGTCAACAAAACGCAGCTAGAAAATGTCACTCGAAAATTGCAGGCAACTTCTGATTTTAAATTATTGAACACCTTCAAAGTATTAGGAGAATAAAATGAAAATTATTGTACCTGCAACGAGCGCAAATATTGGTCCGGGATTTGACTCGGTTGGTGTAGCTGTCAGTAAATATCTAACCATTGAAGTTTTGGGGAAAAGCGACCGTTGGCTAATTGAGCATGATTTGGAGCGGCGTATTCCTTCAAATGAACGGAATTTATTGATTAAAGTGGCGCGCAGAATTGCTCCAGCTATTCAACCTCATCATTTAAAAATGACAAGTGATATTCCTTTAGCGCGTGGTCTGGGTTCTTCTAGTTCCGTTATTGTTGCAGGAATTGAACTTGCAAATCAATTGGCAAATTTGCAGTTGACAAATGCTGAAAAATTGAATCTTGCGACGAAAATTGAAGGACATCCAGATAATGTGGCACCTGCAATTTATGGAAATTTGACAATTTCTAGTTATTTAAACGAGAAAGTTTCAACTGTGGTGACGGAGTTTCCAGAAGTAAGCTTTATCGCCTATATTCCAGATTATGAATTGCGCACCAAAGACAGCCGTGGTGTTCTTCCAAAAGGTTTATCTTATCGAGAAGCTGTCGCTGCAAGTTCTGTGGCGAATGTGGCAATTGCCGCTTTAATGAAGGGCGATATGGTGACAGCAGGGCGTGCTATTGAGTCCGACCGTTTTCATGAGCATTTTCGCCAAGGTTTGATTAAGGAATTTCCAAAAATCAAGATGTTGGCAAAGAAAAACGGTGCGTATGCGACTTATCTATCAGGAGCAGGACCTACTTTGATGGTTCTAGCACCAAAAGGCCAGTCGAATACGATAAAAGAGAAAATAGAAGGGCAACAATTTAAAGGACAAGTTTTTGAACTTCAGGTTGATTGCCAAGGCGTTCGAGTAGAAAAATGAGAAAAGATGAAGAGTTGTGTTATTGCAACTCTTTTTATGTTTCTCCACATAATTTGCCCTTGTTTATAAATTCAAATGTATGCTATAATAAATAAAGAATATACAAAGAAGTACAATTATGAATAAACTTGATTTGCAGGCACTTGCGGAAGAGTTGGGGTTGCAGTTTGATGAGACTTCATCTGTTATTTTTGGTCAAAAAGATGGTTATACTTTCTATATTGAACAAACGAATCAAAAAAATCAATACTGTATTTGTTGCTCGGTAAAAAATGGTGAAGCATTACCATCTTTGGAAGAATTTAAAGAGTTGACGAAATCTTCTAGGGCTCTGAAAACCTATCAAGTCAATTTATATAAAACAACTTTTCATATTAAAACAGGTATGACTAAAGGAAAAACACGTGAATATATTCGTCAGGGATTACAAGACATTATCGCGTTCTTGAAAGAAAGAAATCTTACGAATGTGTGCGAGCAGACCGGAAAAGCAGGACAAGTAGATTTGTATCAAGTTGGAGGAAATCTTTTGCTGCTTTCACCAGAAGCATTTCAAGAATTAAGCTCAAACTTATCGATTGAAAATCAAGTTTATGATCACCAAAAGGAAAGTATCTTAGCAGGAACGGTAGGAGTCTTTCTAGGGAGCTTGATAGGGGGAATTGTTACCTTGGTGATTGCGCAACTTGGTTATGTAGCGGTTGTCTCAGGCATTGTCATGGGAGTTTGTACAGTAAAAGGCTACGAATTGTTAGGTAAAAAGCTGTCTAAAGTCGGGATTGCGATTAGTGCTGTCTTTATGCTTATCATGATGCTGATTGCACATCAGTTTGATTACGCTATTCAGCTTGCTAAAGTTGAAGGAGTGGATGTTTTTACTGCCTTTACTTATCTAACGGACTATATTTTAAGTGGTAATGAAATTCATAGTTCTTATTGGACAAATCTTGGTTTGTTATTATTATTCACAGGTGCTGGAGCTGTGGGAATGATTATTAGTGCTCTTTCTGCACAGTCACAAAAGTATATTACAAGAAAATTAGGGTAAGTTTAAAATATTTCAAAGCTTGGATTTGTATCTGAGCTTTTTTAAATCTAACTTACAAACTGTTGAACATTTGCTATAGTTATTCGTCAAAATATTGAGCAATGTTATTTTTCCCCAGCCTAATTGAATTGTCGTCTCAACTATGCTACAATCAAGCTATGATGTTCAATAAATTAACGAGAAAAAGCCATATAGATCAATATTTAATTAAAAAAATGATTGCTTTTCGGCAAAAGAGTTTTATTAAAATCACCCAAGAAACTTTGGTGTCGCTGTTTCCTTTTTTCTTGCTCACCACGACAACAATGGTTTTGGCAGAATCTGTTTTTTCACCAAACGGCTATATCAATAACTTATTTGGAGTTCGACTTTGGTTTCCATATTTTTCGACGATTGGATTGGTTTTGACAAACTTCACCGCTCTGACGGGAGGAATGGCAGGGCCTTTAGCGACTTATTTTAGTGCAAAATATACAGTTGGTCACTACGGACGTAGTACGGGAACAGCAGGAATTACTGCTTTTGTTTTTAGTTTGCTGGTCAATTCGCGAGAGTTATTCTCAGTGCTCTTAAATGACGGAGCATTGACGAGAATCAATCTTCCTGTCAATATCAATTTAGTGGTTGCTATTTTGATTGGCTATGTAGTAGGACAAATCTTTCGTTTCTCAAGTCCAAGTGATGATCAAATTGTGGATAAACATTTTATATATCATCCAAAGACGGTTCTTCCTATTCTATCCTCTTTATTACTGGCAGTTGTTTGTAGTTTTCTTATTTATCTGGGAAATCTCTACAATGTTTTTTCAACGATTGCAAATTTTTTCTCAGGCTTAATTGTCAATCAAAACAATATTTTCGTGATTGAGATGAATACTGCCCTACGGACTTTTAGTGCTTGGATTGGAAATAGCAATCCTTTTAATGATATTCCTTTTGTAAATGACTCTTTTGCTCTGGATAACCTTAATTATGCTTTAAAGCATCATACAACGAGAGGGGTTCCTTATCTTTTTTCAGAAACAAATCTTTATGATGCTTATGGCGTATTTGCGGGGCTTGGAGGGACGCTGGCTCTGCTTGTAGCTATTTTATGGAAATCACGCAGTGACAAGGATCGCGATGTCAGTTTGAAGAGTATTTTTCCTTCCTTGTTTAACCACGGCGTAGCCTTTATGGTCGGGATTCCTATTTTTTTCAACTTTCTCTTTTTGATTCCTTTTATTCTTATACCAATGGTGAATGTCTTTATCGCTAGTATTTTTCTTTATTTCAGAATAATGCCACCAGCTGTGTATCCAGTTCCTAGCGGAGCGCCGAGTGTACTTTATGCCTTTATTGGAACAGGGGGAAGTTTGCGAGCTTTAGCTGTAGGGATTTTCATTTTTATCATTGATGTCATGATTTATCTTCCTTTCGTTAGATTTAATGACCGGATTCATGATGAACTTCGACAAATAGATCAAAAAGGAGGTAAGCATGACTAAACAAGTAAAAATTGTTTTACTGACAGTTTTAATATTTCTCATTGCTTTAGCAGTCCCTTCTTATAGTTGGACAAGAAAAAATATCGATGAAATTGCTAAATTTTATAATTCTCGCCTGTCTCCAATCATTATGATACCAGGAAGCTCGGCTACAGAAAATCGTTTTGACGGTTTGGTTCAAAAGATGAATCAAAGACGTCGCGGGGTTAAACATAGCTTGCTCAAAGTGAAAGTTTGGAATGACGGACGCATTACTTATAGCGGTACCATTGCTGCCAATGACAATGAACCAATTATTGTTATCGGATTTGAGAACAATAAAGATGGTTATAGTAACATCAAAAAACAAGCTAAAATGGTCAATGCTGCTTTTGAGGACTTGCAAGGAAAATATAATTTCAATAATTTTAAAGGTCTGGGGCATTCTAATGGTGGTTTGATTTATACAGCATTTATTGAAAATTATCTTGGCGATTATGATGTGGATCTTAAAAAGTTAATGACAATCGGAACGCCTTATAATTTCACTGAAACAAACATCAACAACAAGACAGAGATGCTGGCTGATTTCATTAAGAATCGCAAAAATATTCCTACGACCTTATCCATGTACTCTGTAGCAGGCACCATTACCTATGATTCAGATGAATTGGTTCCTGATGCAAGTGTAAGTGCTGGCAAGTATATTTATCAAGGGCAAGCGGCTCACTATACAGAAACCACCGTTACAGGTGAGGATGCACAACACTCTGACTTGCCAACCAATGATGAGGTCGTGTCTTTAGTCCAAGAACGGCTTGTAGATAGACAAAATCAGAGAAATCAAGGAAATTAAGAGTAGAAAAAGCGATACTTTCGTAACCCTCAATTTTACCCCAAACTTTTTGTGTTCTTGTAAATGATGAAGAAGTTAATCAGTTTTTTTGTATACTATTTGGTAATTTATTGTCGAAACAAGACTAAAAACTATTTGTTAAATTCCCTTGACAAATCTTCTAATCTATTTTATACTTAATGCAATTAAATACAACTTTAATCATGTCCTGTGAGGCATAAAAGTAATCGTTAAAATGGATTAGTGCGCTAATCTACTATTTTACTGTAAACTTTTGGCTCAGGATTTCCTGAGCTTTTTGATTTTTAAGGCTGTATTCAATTAATAAATGTAGTCTGTGAGCTACGATTAAGGAGAATGTGCATGTCTTTAGACAAAAATAATAAGCGAGCATTAGTTGCTGCGATTGTTGCATCAGGAACAGACGACTTAAATGTCATGTTCTTAGCTTTTTCGATGTCGTCTATCATTTCAGAATTGGGCGTTACAGGAGCCCAAGGGGGCTGGATTGCGACGATTACCAATCTAGGAATGTTGGTCGGTGGTTTGATCTTTGGTATACTGGCTGACCGCTATCACAAGTTCAAAGTCTTTAAATGGACGATTGTTATTTTTTCATTAGCGACAGGGCTGATTTACTTTACGTAAAACATTTATTATCTCTATCTCATGCGTTTCATTGCTGGGATAGGTGTTGGCGGAGAGTATGGAGTTGCCATTGCTATCATGGCAGGAATTGTTCCTATTGGAAAAATGGGACGCATTTCATCTCTAAACGGAATTGCAGGTCAAATCGGTTCCATTACTTCAGCGCTTTTAGCAGGTTGGTTGGCACCGGCACTTGGCTGGAAAGGTCTATTCCTCTTTGGCCTTGCCCCTATTGCTTTGGTTTTGTGGATGATGCTAGTGATTGACGATGATCATATCCGAGATAATGGCAATGTGAAATTAAAAGCAGAAGGACGCCAGTCTGTTAAAATGAGTGAATTGTTTAAAACACCAGCTCTAACAGCTCAGACGGTAGCACTGATGGTCATGACGACGGTGCAAATTGCTGGGTATTTTGGTATGATGAACTGGCTTCCGACCATTATCCAAACAAGCCTGCATATTTCTGTAAAAGATTCCTCACTTTGGATGGTCTCAACGATTTTGGGAATGTGTCTGGGAATGCTCACCTTCGGTCAAATCCTTGATAAATGGGGACCAAGATTTGTTTATTCAATCTTTCTTTTAGCTTCTTCCATGTGTGTTTACCTCTTCCAATTTGCTAATTCAATGCCAGCCATGATTGTCGGTGGTGCGATTGTCGGCTTCTTTGTAAACGGTATGTTTGCTGGTTATGGCGCGATGATTACGAGATTGTATCCAGCTCACATTCGCTCCACAGCTAATAATGTCATCTTAAATGTCGGACGTGCAATTGGAGGCTTTTCATCTGTGATTATTGGGAAAATTTTAGATTTTTCAAGTGTCTCAATGGTCATGATTTTCCTAGCAAGCCTTTATTTGATTAGCTTTGCTGCCTTATGGACGATTAAGAACTTAAAAGCAGAACGTTACTCACAATTAGGAGAAGAATTGGTTGTAAAAGAAGCGTAATATATCAAGTTTTAATGAAAGTCTGTCCAATTGAAGTGACAGGCTTTTTGCATTTCATGGTATAATGAAATCAGGCAAATACAGGAGGAAACGGGATGAATTTTAAACAGCTGTCTTATTTTCAGGATATTATTCGTACAGGAAGTTTTACAGAAGCAGCAGAAGAAAATTTTATTTCGCAATCACCTATGTCCCAGCAGATGAAATCATTAGAGGAGGAGTTGGGAGTTACTCTTTTTGAACGAAAAAATCGAGGATTTCATTTAACGAGAGCTGGAAAATTTTTTTATCAAAAAAGTCAACATTTGTTGGAAGATTATCATGATCTGGTTGCAGATACGCAACTTTTGACAGGAGAACAGCCTGTCTCTATGCGAATTGGTGTGCTGTGGGGGATGTCAGAAAGTGTATTTCCACAGATTTTAGCTGAATTCAAAGAGCGTTTTCCAAGTGTTCAACTGGAAATCACAGTGGGAAGTCATGAAGAAATTGGTCTTGCTTTGCGTCAGCAAAAGTTGGATGTGACGATTAGTGACCAGCGGAAAGCTTTTTCAGAGAATTATGCCAATATTCCTTTGACCTCTTTTCCACTTTATATCAGAACTGGGCAAGATCACCCCTTGTTACAATCAACATCTGTTCGCTTGAATGATTTGCAGGCTTATCCAGCCTTATTATTAGCCATTAAGGGGCAAGAAAGACTAGAGTCAGATTATTATCGAGATAATCTTGGTTTTAAGTCTGAATTTCACTTCGTTTTTTCGCACGAAGAAGCAGCACTTCAGCTAATGGTTTCTCATGCTTATTTTCCCTTTAAAAAAATGTATGAGAAACCAGCTTCTCTCCCATATTGTGAACTTCCTCTTTTAAATGATGACAAACAGCCAATAGAGCGTGATTATTTTCTCTTTTATCACTTAGAGCACGCTCATCCTTACATAGAGGATTTTTTAGATATTGCTAGGAAATATTTCAGATAAGTTTTGCTTATCTGAGTTTTTCTATAATTTAGATTGATTTGCAATAAATAAAGCAGTACAATAACAATATAAAGAAGAAAGCGAGGAGAAATATCATGGATAGCGATAATGAAATCTCTTTTCCAGATTTGATGGGCTTATCTGAAACAGACCCAGAGTTTGTTACGCTTTTTAAACAATTTGCCTTTCAGGAGGTGCCAAGAGACCTTCCCTTTTCATTAGATAAAAGGCGATATTACTTAGCGATTTTAGCAGTGTTGGTCGGAAGTCAAGGATTTGAGCTTTACAAAGAAGTTCTCCCAATTGCTTTGAACAATGGGGTAAAAGCTGTGGAAGTCAAAGAATTGCTGTATCAAGCAGTCGCTTATTTAGGGCTTAGTCGTGTCTATTCCTTTATAACAATGACAAATACGATTTTTACCAATCAAGGAATGTCACTTCCTTTGGCTAGTCAAAAAAATCCGAAAAATCAAACTCGCTTAGAAGCCGGTGAAGCAGCACAAATTGCAATTTTTGGCAATCAAATGAAGGATTTTGCAACAAAAGGCGAGCCAGATGTACGCCATATCAACAAATGGTTGGTAGATAATTGTTTTTGTGATTATTATACTCGTTTTGGGCTTGATTACACAGAGCGTGAATTGTTGACATTCTGTTATCTTTATTCTCAAGGAGGCTGTGAACCGCAGTTGAAGGGACATATTGCAGCCAATCTTCGCTTGGGAAATGATAAAACGTTGTTAATTGCAGTCATCTCTGTCTGTATCCCTTATATCGGTTATCCACGTACTCTCAATGCACTTAGCTGTATCAACGAAGTTGCAAATGCACAACAGTAAATTTATCACAAAGGAAGTAGAAAAATGAAATATCAAACAAAAGAAGCCTTTGATAAGGCAAATCATTTCGGACTTGGCACATCAAATGATGCTTATGCTCAATACTTTATCGGTCAATCTTATCTAAATGCCGTTGGTGCAACAAAAGATGGTGTGATTGCCCTTCATAATGTTACCTTTGAGCCTAGTTGTCGAAATAATTGGCATATTCATCATGCTAGCAAGGGCGGTGGACAGATTTTGATTTGTACGGCTGGTGAAGGCTGGTATCAAGAAGAAGGCAAAGAAGCCGTTAGTTTATCTGAAGGTTCTGTAATCGTTATTCCGGCTAATGTAAAACATTGGCATGGCGCTAAGAAAGATTCTTGGTTCAGTCATATAGCGATTGGTGTTCCAGGAGAAGATTTGTCAAATGAATGGTGTGAAGCTGTTTCAGACGAAGAATATAATCAATTGAAGGATTAGAAGAAACAATCATTTCAAGAGTAAGTATTGCGGATTTGATTGTTCGTATCATAAAAGAACCGTCTTTACACAGCTACGCTAGTCTAGGCATTTCAAAGCCAGGAACGGATGGCGACAGACCGATGTATTAAAGAAAACAGCACAAACCGAGAGTGAAAAAGTTTGTGCTGTTTTTAATTGTGAGCTTTCAGACTATTCTATCTATGAAATATAGTTCGCCCGCTAGGCAGAAAGACGAAAATTGTAGAAAAAACTCCCACCGCAGTACAATAAAAGGATTCAAGCCTATTGTAAAGCGATGGGAGAAAATATAACATAAAAATTTCATTGTTTATCACACATAAGAGTGGAACAGATGATTATGGTTTACTTATCAAATTGAACTTCTTCTAACAGGTACTCAATGAATTTATCCCCCATTTTAGACAAGCTAGCTTTTTCGTGTTTAATATAAACCAGCTCAATAGGGTCATCAATATCTAGCGGAATGGAAACAATATTGTCACCGTTGAGATTGCTGTTGAGAATACCAGTTGCGATAGTGTAACCGTCAAGACCAATCAAAAGATTGAAAAGGGTTGCTCGGTCACTGACAACGATGGATTTTTTATGGTGTTCTTGGGATAGGATTTCTTCTGAAAAGTAAAAGGAATTGTGGGTTCCTTGATCGTAGCTGAGGTAAGGAAAATCTTCTAAGTCTGATAATTGAACCAATTTTTTCTTGGCTAGAGGATTGCTCTTGCTAACAAAAATATGGGGCTGTGCAGTAAAGAGATGAGTGGCAAGCAAGTGATTGTCATCTAGCATTTTAGAGAGGACATCGCGGTTGTAGCTGTTGAGAAAAAGAACACCAATTTCACTACGGAAATTTTTGACGTCATCAATGATTTCCCAAGTTCGCGTTTCACGCAAGAAAAGCTCATACTTTTCCATGTCACTCTTCTTGAGCAGAGATACGAAAGCATTGACCACAAAGGCGTAGTGTTGGGAGGAAACGCTGAAAAGTTCTCGGTTTGCAACGGGATTTTTATAACGTTCTTCCAGTAGCTGGGTTTGCTCTACCACCTGACGGGCATAGGAGAGAAATTCCATGCCGTCCTTAGTTAGGGTAATGCCTTTGGGATTTCGGATAAAAATCTCAATCCCCATTTCATTTTCCAAATCACGTACAGCATTAGACAGACTGGGCTGGGTGATAAACAACTGTTTGGCAGCTTCGTTCATACTGCCAGTTTCGACGATTTTGATAATATAATGTAATTGCTGAATTCTCATGAATCTATTTTATCATATTAGCATTGACAAAACACTTTTGAAGTTGTAAAATATGTTAAATTTAACCTTTAAGAAAGTCCAGCGAGACTTCCAAGGTTTCAGTTGAAAGAAGAGTGAGAAATTCTGCTCTCTATTTTCGTGAAACCTTGCGTGTATATGCAGGGTCTTTTTTAATAAAGAAATGAGGTAGAGATGGTAAATAGCTCGTGTAAGACAAGATTTGGAAAAATCGTGATGGAGAAAATGACGATTATAGACCAAGAGGAAATTGCTCCGCGAATTTTTACTATGAATTTGCAAGGAGAAATGGTTAGTCAAATGAAGGCTGGTCAGTTTCTGCATATTCGAGTTCCAGATGATGCGAAACTTTTACGACGTCCTATTTCGATTTCGGAGATTAACAGAGAACAGAAAATCTGTCGGATTATTTACAGGATAGAAGGAGCGGGCACGGAAATTTTCTCTCAACTGCAAAAGGGGTTTCAGTTAGATGTCATGGGACCTCAAGGCAATGGTTTTGATTTATCTGGTTTGGACGTTGGTGATACAGCTCTTATAATTGGAGGAGGGATTGGGGTTCCGCCCTTGCTACAAGTAGCAAAAGAATTACACAGCAAAGGAGTCAAGGTCACTTCAGTTCTTGGATTTGCAACAAAATCTGCTGTTATTTTGGAAGAAGAGATGAAAAAATACGGTCGTGTCATTGTAACAACAGATGACGGTTCTTATGGTCGCAAAGGCTATGTTTCCTCTGTTGTGAATGAGTTGCCAGAAAGTTTTACAGCGGTTTATGCTTGCGGCGCTCCCGGTATGCTCAAATATGTTGATGAAACATTTCGTAGCCATCCGCGAGCTTACATTTCTATGGAGTCACGAATGGCTTGTGGAATGGGTGCTTGCTATGCTTGTGTACTTCATGTGGCTGGTGAGGCTCAATCAGTCAATAAACGCGTTTGTGAAGACGGTCCCGTTTTTGAGACTGGTACAGTTTTGGTGTAGGAGGTTAGCATGTCGAAAAATCGTTTAGCAGTTTCTCTTCCAGGATTGGAACTGAAAAATCCAATTATTCCAGCTTCGGGTTGTTTTGGTTTTGGTCAGGAATATGCCAAATATTATGCTCTGGATGTGCTTGGTTCGATAATGATTAAAGCAAGCACGCAGAATCCTCGTTTTGGCAATCCGACACCGCGCGTGGCGGAAACACCAGCCGGTATGCTTAATGCTATTGGCTTACAAAATCCTGGCGTAGATGTGGTGTTAGCAGAAAAACTTCCTTGGCTGGCTCAACATTATCCTAATCTGCCGATTATTGCTAATGTTGCTGGATTTTCCAATGAAGAGTATGCTTTTGTTGCAGGAAAAATTTCGCAAGCACCAAACGTCAAGGCGATTGAACTCAATATTTCTTGCCCTAATGTGGATCATGGCAATGGAGGATTATTGATTGGGCAGGTGCCAGATTTGGCGTATGAGGCTGCGAAGGCAGCAGTAGATGTGTCGGAAGTGCCGGTCTATGTAAAATTGACACCTAGTGTAGCAGATATTACGCAGATAGCTAAGGCAGTTGAAGCTGCTGGAATTTCTGGCTTTACTATGATTAACACTTTAGTTGGCATGCGGTTTGATTTAAAAAGCAGAAAACCCATTATTGCAAATGGAACGGGCGGTATGTCAGGACCAGCTGTTTTTCCAGTTGCCTTGAAGTTAATTCGTCAAGTAGCCCAATCTAGCGACTTGCCCATTATTGGCATGGGTGGAGTAGACTCAGCAGAAGCTGCCATTGAAATGTTTATTGCTGGAGCATCCGCTATTGGTGTTGGTACGGCAAACTTTACCGATCCGTATGCTTGTCCTAATATCATTGAGAACCTGCCTAAAGTCATGGATAAGTATGGCATTGAGAGTTTGGAAAGTCTGCGAGCAGAAGTCAAGGAAAATTTGCTTTAGTTTGATTTTTTGCTTGACAAGAGACAAAGTAAATTATAAAATAAATGAAATAAAACCTTTAAAGAAGTCCAGAGAGGCTCCAAGGCACATACGGTTTAAAATGGCAATAAAATGCTGATTTTCGTGTAACCTTGCTCTCAGGCAAGGTTTTTCTTTATGAGTATTACCAGTAAAAATAAGGAGATTATCCCTCATGCGTGAAGAACGTCCTATTATTGCCCTAGACTTTCCATCCTTTGATGATGTCAAGGAGTTTTTGGAGCATTTTCCAGAAGACGAAAAGCTTTATGTAAAAATTGGTATGGAATTTTTCTATGCCATTGGTCCGGAAATTGTGCATTATCTGAAAGGTTTGGGACACAGCATTTTCCTAGATTTGAAATTGCACGACATTCCAAATACAGTTCGTTCAGCTATGTCAGTTTTGGGTACTTTTGGGATTGATATGGTGACGGTTCATGCTGCTGGTGGTGTAGAGATGATGCGTGAAGCTAAAAAAGTTCTTGGAGACAAGGCCAAACTGGTAGCCGTTACTCAGTTGACCTCCACTAGTGAAGAGGATATGCGCGACTGTCAAAATATCCAAACAACAGTACAGGAATCTGTAGTCAATTATGCTCGCAAGGCTAAGGAGGCTGGACTGGATGGCGTAGTTTGTTCGGCTTTGGAAGTAGAGTTGATTAAAGAAGCGACGGCAGACGATTTTCTTTGTGTAACGCCAGGTATTCGACCATCTGGTTCTGAAATCGGGGATCAAAAACGGGTTATGACGCCGCAAGAAGCGCATCAGATTGGCAGTAATTATATTGTAGTCGGACGTCCTATCATTCAGGCTGAAAATCCTTGGGATGCTTACCACGAAATTAAAAGACAGTGGAACAGTTAAGAAGACAAATAAAATATGATTTTGTGTCTTTCTGCATAGATTGCTAAATCTTGGAAATTTATAGACTATCTTGCTGATTTCTAAAAATTACGATAGCGAATGATGTGTATGAATGAAATCATATAGAATTATAAAAAGAATCATATCAAAAGGAGAAATCATGACTTTAGCAAAAGATATTGCCCGTGACTTATTGAAAATTGAGGCTGTTTACTTGAAACCGAAAGAACCTTTCACTTGGGCTAGTGGTATTAAGTCTCCAATTTATACAGACAATCGTGTGACCTTGGCCTATCCAGAAACGCGAACGTTGATTGAAAATGGTTTTGTAGAGAAAATCAAGGCTGAATTTCCAGAAGTAGAAGTGATTGCTGGAACAGCGACAGCGGGTATTCCTCATGGTGCTATTATTGCAGACAAGATGAATCTGCCCTTTGCCTATATTCGTAGCAAACCTAAAGATCATGGGGCTGGAAATCAGATTGAAGGTCGGGTAAAATCAGGTCAAAAAATGGTCGTGGTTGAGGATTTGATTTCAACTGGTGGTTCTGTTTTGGATGCCGTTGCAGCAGCGAAGCGGGAAGGTGCAGATGTCATTGGAGTAGTGGCTATTTTCACTTACGAATTACCTAGAGCAGAAAAGAATTTTTCAGATGCAGGCGTGAAACTAGTGACCTTATCTAACTATACTGAATTGATCAATCTGGCAGAACAAGAAGGCTATGTTTCAGCAGAAGGTTTGGCTCTACTTGAGAAATTTAAACATGACCAAGAAAATTGGCAGGAATAAGGACAATGAATCTGGTAGAACATAAGTAGGAATTATCCGCAAGCAGAAATTTGGGCGCATCCAGATGAATTTTCAGATTTATATGATTTGACCTTGAGAGGAGTCAAGCAAGCGACAAGTTCTTGGTTTGAAGAGTATGAAAAAGAAAAGGAATCATTACCTAAAGTTGGGGAAGTCTCCATTATGCTAGATAGAATGGATAATCCTAGTCGTGCCTTGGTCATGGTGATAAAAGAAGTTCTTGTCCGTCCCTTTCATCAAGTGACAGCAGAAGAAGCTTTTTTAGAAGGGGAAGGCAATCGCAGTTTGAGAGATTGGCAGACTATTTTTAGTGATTATTGGCGTAAAACCTTGCCAGAAGAAGGATTAGAATTTTCGGAGTCTGTTTTGGTTGTTACAGAAATTTTTACTGTTTTAGAAGATTATCTTTTAGATAATGAAGAAAACGGACGTAGCACGTAATTAGACGTTAAGCAGCAATCTGATGATTGTTGTTTTTTAAATAGCGAAATAAATTAGATTTTGATATAATGGTCCTATGCTAAAAATGTACTCTTTTTTCTTTGGAATCTTGCAAAAAATCATGTTAATTGTGGGCTTGCATTGGTTTTTTACTGCGATTATTCATCTAGGGACAATTTCTAGTCTGGCTTTGATTGGAGTGGCGATACTAGCGTTTCTGGCTTATCGTTATTTAGGAAATGTAAAAAAATGCTACCACTACCTGATGAAGCACAAAGTTGCTATTATGATAGCGGTTATTGTATTTCAGTTAGCAATGCTTTTGTCTGCTCAGTTGTTGATTCGGCGAGATGCAGCAGTTGTTTTTAACGGTGCTTTTAAATATTTAAAAGAATCTTCTATTTCTAGTTATTTGACACGCAATCCGAATAATCTGTTTCTCTTTTTGTACGAGCGCTTTTTTTATAATATCTTTGGAAGTTCAGCTTTATGGATTTTGCAAGGGTTAAATATGTTTTATGCCGACATAACAGCTCTCATTTTGTACAAGGGAATGAAAAAACATGTGAGCAAGTCTGCTGCTGATATGACATTTAGTTTGTATGTCTTGCTAGTTGGCTTTTCACCTTATTTTTATTCGATGTACACGGATATATGGCCTCTTCCGCTCATCGCTTTACAAACATTCTTGCTTTTTGATTTATTTGGACTTCAATGGCAGGATAAAAGGGTACTCTTCATAAAGACAATTGGATTGGGCTTGATAAGTGGTCTTGCAGTTCTGATTCGACCAACTGTGTTGATTGTCATTATGGCAGGTTTTATGTTGCTGTTTTTCAAAAAGGAATGGAAGAAATTTATCCTAATCTTTTTCACCTTTCTCTTATCGTTTAGCATGATTTCTCTCGGCGGGAACTATTTGAAAGCGACACAAACAGAAGTGACACTGATACAAGGGAATGGATTAGCGAAAAGTCCCTTGCTCTTTATCGACTTAGGGTTGACCTTTATTGGACACGATCAAGAAGACATGAAAGAGGGCTTGCTTCAATACATTGATGTAGATCAGCGAGAACAGTATAATAATGGAATGTTCAAGCAAGAAAATGTCAAAAAAGAAATCAAGCGGCGTTTAAAAGAATATTCGTTTTTAGGATTTCTCAGTCATCTTTACTATAAGCATTCATTAACTGTTTCAGAGGGAACTCTGGGTTGGTTATATCGAGATGTGGAATATGAGAAAACGCCCTATATCTCACCACTTTATCCTTATACAAAACAGAATCCTGTGACGCAGTTTATCAGAACCTATTTTCTAAGTGTGGATAAGAGTGAGTATCGCTATTATGAGACTGTGAAGCAGGTTGTTTGGATTGTGATGAGTCTGGGACTTGTTTTTGCCTTGTGGAAATATTGTGCAAATGATAAATTGAATTGTGTCAGTCTTGCAGTTTTTGGAGGCTTGTTGTTTTTGCTTATTTTTGAAGGTGGAAAGACGCGGTATTTGATACAATTTTTACCCCAAATTATCATATTGTCTGCGTTAGGTTTGACTGAATATTTACCGAATTGGTTAAAAAGTAAGAAAGGAGAAAAGGTAGAATGAGAAAATCGTTTTACACTTGGTTGATGACGGAGCGCAATCCCAAAAGCAAAGCGCCTAAGGCAATACTCGCCGATTTAGTTTTTCATGAACCGACTTTTCCTAAGCATACGGATGATTTTGATGAAGTCAGTCGCTATTTAGAAGAACATGCTGATTTTTCCTTTAATCTCAGCGACTTTGATGCGATTTGGGAAGAATATCAGGCTCATTAGTTCAGGAAAAGATAGAATTTTCCAAGTTACTTTGCTATAATATAGTAAATAATGTGAAGAAAGAGGTTCTTTGTTTGCAAGAACATTCAGTAGAAATTACCCTACAGCATCCAGACGATACTTTTCATCTTTTTGGTTCCAATGAACGCCACTTACGTTTAATGGAACAGGAGTTGCAGGTAACCATTCATGCAAGGACGGAGATTGTCCAGATTATCGGTAGCGAAGCAGCTTGTGAGGAGACTCGTCAGGTTATTCAAGCTCTGCTAGTCTTAGTCAACCGTGGAATGACAGTTGGAACACCAGATGTAGTGACAGCTATTACAATGGTCAAAAATGGTGAAATTGATAAGTTTGTGGCTCTGTATGAGGAAGAAATTATCAAAGATTCTTATGGCAAGCCCATTCGTGTCAAGACCTTAGGTCAGAAAATCTATGTCGATAGCATTAAGAATCATGATGTTGTCTTTGGGATTGGACCAGCAGGGACAGGAAAAACCTTTCTTGCGGTGACCTTGGCAGTGACAGCACTCAAACGCGGTCAGGTCAAGCGGATTATTTTGACCCGTCCTGCAGTAGAAGCGGGCGAGAGTCTGGGATTTTTACCAGGGGATCTAAAGGAAAAGGTAGATCCTTATCTGCGGCCAGTTTACGATGCATTGTATCAGATTTTAGGTAAGGATCAAACAACGCGTCTTATGGAGCGAGAAATCATTGAGATAGCTCCTTTGGCTTATATGCGTGGACGAACATTGGATGATGCCTTTGTCATCTTAGATGAAGCGCAAAATACGACTATTATGCAGATGAAGATGTTTCTGACTCGACTTGGTTTTAATTCCAAGATGATTGTCAATGGGGATATTAGCCAGATTGACTTGCCAAAGAATAGTAAATCAGGTCTCATTGATGCGACAGAGAAATTGAAGAATATCAAGCAGATTGATTTTGTTTACTTATCAGCCAAGGACGTTGTTCGTCATCCTGTGGTTGCAGAGATTATCCAAGCCTATGAACATTCTACAGAAGTGGTGCATAGTCATTTTTCTAAAGAAGAAAATTCTAGTTTAGTTAGTCACGAAATCGTCAGCGAGTCAGCCAAGGAGTCAGAAGATGATGAAGGGCTATCTCTTAGTTAATCTGGACAAGTTGCACACGACTGATCTTGGATAAGTACGTCTGCAAAAAAATCTGCTTTTGAGAGAGGAAAATCCAGTTGTATGGGCTAAAGGTTTTATCCAAAGATCTGAGACAACGATTAGTCACAATAGAAAGAACTTCTATGTGGCTGATGATGACCATATTTTGTTGACCATCAGTGCATCATCCTATACCATCATTACAGGACACAGAAAGTAAGAATTTAAAAAAAGATGATTGCTCAACTATCTAAGCATTATAGCTGTAGAATACTAACTGAAAAGGATATTCCAAGTATTTTATCTTTATATGAAAGCAATCCTCTGTATTTTCAGCATTGTCCACCAGAGCCAAATTTGGCAAGTGTAAAAGAGGATATGCTCCGTCTACCTGAGGGGAAAGCCAAGTCTGATAAATTTTATGTTGGCTTTTGGAATAATTCTAACCTTGTGGCTGTTATGGATTTTGTCTATGCATATCCTGATGAGGAGACTGTTTTTATTGGTTTGTTTATGGTTGATCAGGCCTATCAGGGAAAGGGAACTGGCGGTCAGATTGTGACAGAAGCGTTAGCTTATTTTGCTAAGAACTTTCGAAAAGCACGTTTAGCTTATGTCAAGGGGAATCTTCAATCTCAGCATTTTTGGGAAAAGCAGAGCTTTAAACCAATTGGATACGAGGTTAAGCAAGCACTCTATACGATTGTTATCGTTGAACGGAGCTTAGGAGGATAGAAATGGCATCAAGTAAAAACTATTTGGAATTTGTTTTGGAGCAATTATCGAGATTAGATGATGTGACTTACCGTGCTATGATGGGGGAGTATATTCTTTACTTCCGTGGCAAGATTATTGGCGGCATTTATGATAATCGCTTTTTAGTTAAACCCGTGCAAGCAGTCTTAGATAAGATTGACCAACCTTCGTTTGAGTGTCCATACGAAGGTGCTAAAGAAATGATTTTAGTGGAAGACCTTGATAATAAGGTGTTTCTAGAAGACTTGATTTTAGCTATGTATGATCAACTGCCAACGCCCAAACCTAAAAAGAAAAAGTAAATGTGAACAAAGCAACAAAGAAGCCTGCTATGGGCTTTTTTGTTATGGCTAAAAAAGGTAACCAATTTACCAAATATAGCTCCGAATTTAAATGACAGGCAGCGGAAGATTACTTTAGTGGATAAAAAGGGGGAATGCGTTTTTTATCTTATCAAAGTTTCAAAAGCTAAAAACATTTTGTTTGATGACTTGGAAGAGCTTGTTGATAGTCTTTAGCTTAGCGTTGGGGTATGGGAGCTCAAGAACGATGTTAATGTTGTTTTGGTCTTTCAAAAAGTCCATAATCTCCAGTAGAAGTACTCTTTGTATGAATTTTATAGCACTTTTATTGTTGTGTTTCGTGAAATAGTCTTAATTACTTTTCTCATAGTAAAAATAAATCAAAGGGTGACAATCTGTCAAGAAAACTTCCTTAAAGGATATAGTTTTTTTAACTGATTTGAAGTATAATAGTAATTGTAGTATAATATCAATATTTGTGCTATTAGCTTATAAAAAATTAGAAAAAGGAGAAATTTATTATGAAGACAAAGAAGTGGATAATTTTCTTTTTATCTTTATTCACGGTCTTTACTGTTATAGGTTTCTGGAACGTCCAGCGAGTGTCTGCTGCTGATGTTACAAGTAAGGGCACATTTCGATAACCTGAAAATAACCATTGCCTCTACAGGTGATGACTCAATCGGATGGCATAATGAAACCACAACCGAAGTGGCTTTGAAATTTTCGGGTGACTTCTCATTTTCTGGAGTACCGGTGAACGAGATTAAGCCAGGAGATTACTTTATCGTAAAAGCTCCTGACAATTTGAATTTGGAAGATAGAACTATGGATTTAATCGATACAAATTCAAATACAAAGATGGGAACTGTGAAGGTAGAAAAGGACAAACATCAGCTGCTTTTCACTTTTAATGAAGCAGTCAAAGATAAGCAAAATATCCGAGGGAACTTTGTTGCAACTGCAAAAGAAACAGTTACAAAAGAAGAAAAGAAAGTTACCTATAAGATACCAGGTGGTAAAACACAGGAAATAACCTTTAAGACGAGACCATTTAATGTGGCTCCTGTTGAAGGTGAGCTGATTTATAAAGGTGGTTGGAACCACGGAAGCCTTCCTCAAATCGGATGGAACATGCGTATTAACCGTTCAAAACAAAATATGGATGGTCATGCTGTTAAGATTAAAGATAATCTCAGTCTGGGGGCATTTGCGACTTATATAGAGTCTACCTTTGATCTATGGGAAGTAGAATACATTTCGACAAATACCAATGAACCTGGTGTCAAAAACCAAATCAAACAGTATAGAGTGACTACTGATCCAGAGGAGTATAAAAAGGATACGGACAATTCGGCCTTGCTGACTTTTACCAATGGTAAACGTAGTTATGAATTGCTCATGCCGACCAATATGGGGAACAAGAGCTTTTTGCTAGAGTACCGTACCACTTCACCGGCAGATACTTCAGAGGTGAAAAACTCCGCTCAGTACTGGATTGATAACGAACCGCAATTAACTTGGAAAAAATGGGGTGAAAAGGTCAATGAAAGTAAAGAGTACTCATTGACAATGAAGTCTGTTAAATCTGCGGGTGCCACAGTTACTGCCGATATTGCTGGTAAGATCAAAATCACTAAATTCGATGAAGCTGATGCAGGTGTTAAGTTGGCAGGCGTTGTCTTTGAAATTCTACGAAAAAGTGATAGGTCTAAAGTTCAGGAAGTAACAACTGATGAAAATGGTATTGCTCTTACAAAGGCTCTTTCTGATGGGAAGTACATTGTAAAAGAGAAGTCACCAAAATCAGG
>NZ_CABHMZ010000008.1 GCF_902167705.1 Streptococcus constellatus
CCTGATTTTGGTGACTTCTCTTTTACAATGTACTTCCCATCAGAAAGAGCCTTTGTAAGAGCAATACCATTTTCATCTGTTTTAACTGTTTGAACAACTTCTTCAGTATCTTTTTTAAGAATGTCAAATTCAATACCAGCTAACTTGACAATTGTATCATCTTCGTCGTATTTTGTGATTTTGATTTTACCAGCAATGTCAGTAGTACATGTGGCACTTTCTGTCTTAACCGTTTTTAATCTACCTATTGCTTCTTTATCAGTACGTGTCTCACCTCCCCATTGCTTTACAACTATTTGAGGTTCATTATCAATTAAGAATTGAGCTGAGTTTCTTACTGTTGAAGTATCCGTTGGTGAGGTTGTATAATAAAACAAGAAGAAACTCTTATCTCCTGTATTGGTTGGCATGAGCAGTTCAAAACCTTGCTTCCCATCGACAAATTTCAAATAAGCCATCTTGTCTGAATTTGCTCGATATTTTTCGGGATCAGTTGTCACTTCATATTTTTCGGTTTTTTCTACCAAACCAGCTTGATTAGTATTAGTTGATTCGTATTTTGCTTCATGAAGCTCGAAAGTATTTTCTATATAACTCATATAAGCTCCTGAACTTGAATTGAGCTTATCTTTGATTTTAATAGTGTGACCGTTTAAATTCATTTTAGAACGATTAATTCGCACATTCCAACCAATTTGTGGATCTCTAGAGTTCCACGCATTTTTACTAAGCAAATCACCCTCAACGGGAATTATAACTTGATCCTTTACAGCAAAAGTAACCGTCTGTGTCTTGCCACCAGGCAAGGTATAAGTAATTGTTTTAGTTTCTTTTGTAACTTGTTCATAGGCAAAAACAACAAAATCCCCTCTAACATTCTGTCTTCCATCGACCTTTTCATTGAAGGTGAAAGTTATAATATGGGTGTGACGATTCACCTTAGCACTACCAAGTATTTCGTTAGTATCTGGATCCCTTAGAACTAATGTCGCATCTTGCACACCTAACTGAGATGGTGCTTGTACTGTGAAGAAATCTCCATTTTTAATCTCACCCGCTTGTGAATTCGGGAATGAATATTTACCTAAGAAACGCAGTCCGACCGACTTTTCGTTTTTATCGTGATAAATAGTAGACATTTACTCCGAATTAGCTGAGCGAATCTGCACCTCATCTAATTGCACTTTATCTGTAAGATCAGCCGCTTTTACCTCTCCTGCTCCTAAAAATAGGGATAAAAATAATAAGGGAAATATTAGTAACCCTAATACTCTCTTTAATCTTTCCATAAAAATCCTAACTCCTTTCTAAATTTTTAAACTAACAAAACGACACCCTTGTTACTGTTGTAATAGGTTTCGCCTCCCTTTATAACTAATCCTTTTTAATTCCAAATATTGTGATTTGATACCACCTCAAATGACTTAATAAAATAGGTTCTACGCCCCAAACTAATTATACTCCTATTTTCACTTTTATGCTAGTGAAATTCCTCCATTATTAGCAAAAAATATTTCCAAACTGTAAATACTTTGTTCATTTTTATTATTTTTACTTTTTTTCCGTATTTTTTATTCATTTTATGAAATTTTTGTCTGTACTTTGCTGTAAAAAAGAAAAAATCCTTGTAAACCTTTCTTTTTATTTCTTTACAAAAATACTACAATGCTATACCATGTTTTAGTCAAATGAAAACACCAGAACATTTTTATCTTAAACTGTAAGTGAACAGGCAACTCATATCATTATTATTTTATGATAAATTGTAAAATATAGTTCAACAAAAAATCTCATAGCGTTTCATTGGTGTAAACTGTAAGTAACCACACAAACAGAACCCGAGGAAAAACTATGAGCTACTCCCAT
>NZ_CABHMZ010000009.1 GCF_902167705.1 Streptococcus constellatus
CCACGAAAATGTTTAGCTTACAGAACTGCTTATGAAGCTCTAGTGGATGAGTTAGAGTAAATGTTGCACTTATTCTTGCAATTTATCTTTCAATAAAAAAAGCGACTGGAGTTTTTTCTTTTCCAATCGCTGATACTCTTACTATTTAGTTTTGCTTTGCCTACCAAGTAGGACTTCTTATCCTTATCATCTTACCTCCTACTTTTCTAAATATGAAAAAAGCAGCAAATCTATGCTGCTTTAAAAATTATTTAATATTTTCACCTTCTATTAATGCCATTTTCTTATAATTCACATCTATAAACCATTCTTCTTCCATTTTAGATATAAGAAATTGTCCCTCTTCTATGTCTTGTTTTTTTATAGTATATATTGGTTTGTTTAATGATAAAAAATAATTAAGTTCATATTTACACCAAATTGAATTTTTGGAATAATCAGATTCAACAAATATCAGATTATCTGATTGTTCTAATCTGCTCTCCAATACACTTAATGTTGCATCACATAGTAGATGTCTTTTTAAATAATCATTATCGTTGATCCAATCACAATAAATGTTTTTGTTATTGCTATTTTCATATTTTATTAGCTTCTGAACAGATGCACTATCCTTACTACTATGTGATATAAAAAAATCATATGACTTTATTTTTTGTTCTTTAGCATTCTCTATTCTATATTCCAATTCTGATGGTGTTTTAGGAATTTTATATACTTCATTTGGATATATCTTCTTTAGGTACTCCTTCCTTTTCTTATTTCCAGCGTGAACTTGCATATATTTTTGTCTTCTTAATCGTGGATTATAATTAAAAGACTGTAAATGTTTAAAAGCAATTTCACGAAGTTGTTTGTTAAGTTCAGTATCGTTTAGTTTGAAAAAAAATTGTATTATTGGGTCGCTGTAATAGTTTTGCAACTCTAAAATAATATATACTTTATCTTTTTGAGATGTGTTTTTTCTTTCATATAACCCAATTAATTTTTCTAAAAAACTAGGTGTTACCTGTTGAGTTTTAGATTTTGCTTTCTCAATTTTTTTGTAACTCTATCTATTTTGTTTTTTCTTTTATTCCAAAGGTTTTCTCTTTCTACCAAGTATCTTTCATATGAAAAATCATTATTATAATTCTCTTTGTAAAAATCTGAAGCTAATTTTTTATACATTGAACACTCAAACAATATTTCAATTGGAGAATTCATTCTATAACGGGCTTTCCCATATCTTTTTTTAATGAACTTGTCCTTTTTTTGATAATATTCACGCTTTATTTCAACAGATTCCCACTCATATGGATAGTAATGTTTTAACGCATCAACTATGTCAGTATCTTCATAATTTTTTTCTAAAACATTTGCAATATGTTTTAATTGTTCATTCCACATTTTCTTTATATCAATTATTTCACGATTATAAATATGCTTTGTCACTCCTGGCATTACATTTCCTCCTATTACTTTAATTTATTTTTATTATATTAAATATAATTATACCCTATTAAGCCATAACAGAAAATATTACAATCGTATAATCGCTGTGTTTCTACTAAGTTTCGCCTTTCCCTTTCGCTTTATATAGTCTTCAATATCAAAAGCTTTTTTCTTATCAAAATCTTCAAGTAGCTTGTAATTCTTGTGCTTTGTAATATCGAATTTGTCTGACAAAAACGGTCTGACACCTCGAAGCTGAAAAATACATTTACTACCATCCATAACTGTTATCTCATCTTGACTCATCAGCTCCTTTCCTGTCTTTTGGTAATTCAGTCCATAGCTATTGGCATTGGATCTTGTTTCAGAAGTGTTATATAAGTCTATGGTTTCTTTACCCAGTGTTTCAGATAGCTCTTTAAGTGTTGTCTTTTCCTTTCCACCAAGAAACAAGGTACTATCACAGTTACCTACAATGGTATCTGCATTATCCTTGTAAATTGCCTTTAGCTGAGATTGTGCCTGCAAGATAATACTTGCTGAAATCTCTCTACTTCGGATTGTTGCAATCAGCTTTTCAAATTTTGGAATTAAGCCGATGTTGGCAAACTCATCAAGCAAGAACCTTACATGAACAGGTAATCTTCCCTCATATTCATCATCTGCCTTATCACAAAGTAGGTTAAATAGCTGTGAATACATAATAGATACAACAAAGTTAAAGGTATCATCGGTATCAGAGATAATAACAAAGAGTGCTGTCTTTCTATCTCCAAGTGTATCAAGCTCAAGTTCATCTTCTTTCATCAAGTACCTAAGCTCCTGAATATCAAATGGAGCAAGTCTTGCACCACATGAAATTAAAATAGACTTTGCTGTTTTTCCCGCAGCAAGTTTGTATTTTTTATATTGCTTGACTGCAAAGTGCGTAGGTTCTTTCTTTTCCAATGCTTCAAATAATCTATCAATAGGATTCATATATGTTTCATCATCTTCCCTGACTTCCGAAGCATCTATCATATCAAGTAGTGTTGCAAAGTTCTTTTCTTCTCTTGGAGCTTCATAGAAGATATATCCGATAAGAGCTGTATAGTAGAGCTTTTCGGC
The DNA here is from genome assembly GCF_902167705.1 of Streptococcus constellatus. Classification (GTDB taxonomy): domain Bacteria; phylum Bacillota; class Bacilli; order Lactobacillales; family Streptococcaceae; genus Streptococcus; species Streptococcus constellatus_A. The sequence goes on from NZ_CABHMZ010000009.1 coordinate 2,542, forward strand.
TTTCACCCAAAAATCTTCACCTGCTTTTTCTCCCTCTCCTTTAGTGTTTGCAATGATTGTCTGCACTAATTTGAGTATGTCTTTTTCACTTCTAAGGTAGGCGAATGGATTGTACTTCATGCTCTTTTTGAAGTTGATGGTATTTAAGATTTTTATCTCATATCCATTATCTTCAAGCATCTTGCCACACTCAATGACTATTGTTCCTTTAGGATCTGTAACACAATATGACGAGTGCATTTGCATTAGGTTCGGCTTTACATAAAATCTTGTCTTTCCGGAGCCTGAACCACCTATAACAAGTACATTCTTATTTCTTGCATACTTGGGATTTGCCGGTCTACCATTCATTGTCAGTCGCTCGGTTTGTGTCAGCAAGATATTATTTTGAAACTTTTCATCCATATACGGCTGAATATCTTTTGTAGTTCCCCAGTAAGCGTTTTGTCAAGTACCTTTTTTGATTTATTGACGCTTTTCTTTTTAATTTTAAGCAAAGAAAAAGACGATAGATTTTTATTTTTCTATCGCCTCATAATCATAGATATTTAATTCCGTTAGTCAAACTTCATCAAAAAAACTAAGCTGCTTTGAGATGTCCTTTCCCTCAAATAGTCCCAAATAGTTAAATATTGCTTCATTATCATGAACGATACCGTTCCGCTCACAGAATTCGTGAAATACACCCATTAGTTTTTTATTGTTTACGCTGTTTGCTACATAATTGTTTCCGTATTCTCTGATGTATCGTTCTTTCAGCTTTGGAAACTTTTTATCTAACTGCGAATAAAAATACTCTCTATTTCCCTCTCTGAGTGTAACTCCCATACCAAAGCATATTATTCCAAACACTTTTGCTTCCTTGCAATAATTTAAAATACCAATAATGTTTCCCTCCGTATCGTTGATAAATGGCAGTATCGGAGTTAACCAAACTACTGTTGGTATTCCCTCATCACACAATATTTTTAATGCTTCAACCCTTTCTTTTGTTGTTGAAACATTTGGCTCTATCTTTTTACAAAGTTCTTCATCATAAGTTGTTAGTGTCATTTGAATTACGCATTTTGCTTTTGAATTTATTTCTTTCAACAAGTCTAAATCCCTTAAAACATTAGCTGACTTTGTTATAAGAGTTACACCGAAGCCAAATTTATTTATTATCTCAAGTGCCTGTCTTGTATAATTTAGTCCAAGTTCCTCTTTAATGTATGGATCAGTCATAGAGCCTAAACCAATCATACATTTTTTTCGCTTTCGTTTTAGGCTCTCTTCCAAAAGACTGATTCCATTTTCCTTTACTTCTACATCTTCAAATTTATGGTTCATTTGATAACATTTACTTCTTGAGTCGCAATAAATGCAGCCATGAGTACAGCCTCTGAACAAATTCATTCCATTCTTTGAAGATAGTATTCCTTTTACTTTTGTAAAATGCACTTTACTATCCTATTCCGGCTATTTTGATTTACAATTTTTCTGATGAGCTTTTAACTTTTTCATAGCCCAATCATAATGACTTGATGTTGTACTTACAAAATAGGAACCAAGCGTACTACCTACTGTCCACTTATAGACACCTTTAGAAAACAATTCTTCACTTGTAAATTTTTCAGCTAATGCTAATACATCACTATGGGATTTATGAAACATATCCGTAGCGTCTTCAAGAGAAGTATTTTGATGTTTCTTCCAAAATTCTACATTCATATCTCCATAAGTTTTCCAGTTATATGGTTCAGGCAAAAACATTTTTTCTTCTCCCTTTTGATTGGAATGTACCCAATTCAAAATCAGCTGATGCCATTCATAGAGATGGATTAAAACATCTCTTAAGTTTTTATCTCTTTTCCAATGAGCTTCTTTTTTCTTTTCATCTTTTGAAAAATCAAACGGTGTGTTTAACTCTTCCTCTGTCATCTTTGAAATAAGTAAATTTAACTTTTCATAGTTTTCCTTAGCAGCAGTCATCAAATCACTTTTTGTCGTTGGTCTTGGCATAACATTTTACTCCTTCCATCTTTTTAGAGTTGGGAAAAACTCCATCATCATTTTTCTTGCACTATCTTCATTCATATCTTTATTAGCTTCGACTACATGAGGAACACATATCTCAATCATTTCCTCCATTGTTCCTTTAAAAGTAAATTCGCCTTTCTCAAAGCAGTACTTACAATAATCTTCATTTACACTCTCATCTGAATTTGTACCATAAAGCTCTGTTCCCTCTCCCATAGGCATAGCACAACACTGACAATACTTAATATCCATTGTTTATTCCTCCTTATCTTTATTTAAGATAATTATACCTCAATATACTTGACACCATTTGTCAAGTTATATATTTTTCTGCCATTTTATTTATCATTTCTTTAATCTGCATTCGTATCTCTTTTGGCTCTAATACTTCTGCTCCATCTCCGAAAGAAAAAATATAATTGTATAAGTTGTAATCATTTGGAGCTTCTATTTCAGTATATAAATTTCCGTCACTATCTTCTATAATTTCTCCGTTTAACTCATCATATACCCTGAAGGCAACTTTACGATCAAACTTGACTTTTATATGCACTGTATTCTCGTATGGCATTTCTTTTTTGAGTATTGTATCTTCAAAGCTGTCATTAAATTTTTCAGTATGGATGTCTAAATTCTTTATCCGGGACAATTTGAAATATCTAAAATCATTTCTAAGTAAACAGAAAGCATATAGATACCAATCCTGACTCTTGAAAAGTAATCTCACAGGCTTAACACTTCTGCTTGTTTCTTTTTCATTGCTGCTAAAATATGTGAACGAAACAATGTTTTTACTTATAATTGCCGACTTAATATCATTGAATGTTTTTTTATACAGCTTATTGTTTTGCCAATTATTAAAGTCAACTTCTATCCAACTGGTATTTTTCATTTTAAAGAGTGCGGACAGTTTTGTTAAAAGCTCATTCTCATGCTGTATTGCGGTATTATCCAATCCTTGAAGGGCTGACATAATCTGTTGTTTCTCGTTTTCAGACAGTAGTGATTTACTAAGCACAAAATCTTCAGCAATTTCTATTCCACCACCCTTTCCTTGCAACGCATAGATGGGAATACCTGCACTGCTGATAGAGTCAATATCTCGATATATTGTCCTGACTGACACCTCAAATTTATCTGCAAGTTCACTTGCCGTAACTTTTCCCTTTTCTAAAATATAATATAGTATACTAAATAGCCTATTATCTTTCATCGTTTTAACATCTCCTATAATTATTATACCACAATAACTTGACATATGTTGTCATATTATTAAATATTTTTCCAAATCATGGTAGTACTACTTATCTCTCTTATTCACTGTTATAAAAATAGTCAAAGTTCATTCTTCCGTCTCGCTAAAATTAAATTTATTTCACCCAATATTATTATTGTTAGATTTATATTTTACTAAGTTTTACAACCCTAACTCTTGCTTCTTTACCTGTGTTAATCCTCTCTTTTCTTGCAGTAATTTATCTATACAGCTTCTAACACTTTCAGCTTGTTCAACCTTTTTTCGTATATCTATCATTTGAGAATATAGAGTATCTTTTTCTTTCCTCAAAGTGCCTATTTCTGATTTCCATTTGGATATATTTAGGGTCTTGTTTTCTCCTAAATGCTCTTTCAGATATTTTTTGGCACTTTCAAATAAAATAATCTCTGCTGTATGTTCATTGTAGAAAGTATCTTGTTTGTTTTTCTTTAGCTTGGTATAGGCTGTATAGGTATCTTTATGCTTCAAATATTTTTCGGCATGGTCGATAAGTTGTACTCTATCATCTATTTTCTTTTCGGTATCTTTTATAGCTCTTGTGGTCTTATAGTTCTTATCTCTTAAAATAACTATACTTTCTTTCAGTTCAGATACGGAAGTGATATTTTTCTCTTTTAAGAATTGATAGCTTTCGATGTATTGTTCTAAATCTGTATTATGGTTATCTGCATTTTTACGGATAAGATTTTCAAAAACGGATAGCAAATTTTCTTTGGGTGGGAGAGGGGATGTGAGATTATCATTTTCTTTTTCTTCTTTGCCTATTCTCATTACCCAATTTAACAAGGCTTTTATTCTTAACTTGATTTCCTGTAATATCCTATTCTGTTTTCTGATTTCTCGGTTGATATTTCCTCTGTCGGTGGCTATGCCTTTCTTTTCCATTTGGGTGGCTGATACGCCTAAATGAATGGTCGGTATTTGCTCTGTACCTTGTCTTTGATAAGAGCGGTGATCCACTTTGTCCTGTATGCTGTTTTCTTCAAGACATTTGTTTATAATATCTGCCCATGCCTTTCGCCAATGCTCTGCTTTGTCTTGTTCATTCCAATCCACTGTATTGATTTTCCTTGTTTTGTAGTTGCCGTTTTTGAGTTTTACTTTCTCTCCGTTTTCATCAAGGATATATTCCTTTTTCGATTTTGCTCCCCATGTTTTATCTTCGTTTAACGGTCGCATAGTTAATTGAATATGTGCGTGTGGGTTTCCGTCATTTTTATCGTGTATAGCAATGTCGGCACACATACCGACATCTACAAAATTTTCTTTCACATAGTTCCTTACAAGTTCAATCTGTTTTTCCCTGTCTAATTCTTTAGGCAATGCAATTTCTATTTCTCTTGCAAGCTGTGAGTTTTTACTTTTTTCTATTTTCTCGACACTGTTCCATAAGACAGAACGGTTTGCAAATTCCTGTGGTGCATTTTGTGGTAATAGAATTTCAGTATGGGCTATTCCGCCTTTTCTTGTAAAGTCGTGGACTATGCCGTCATATTCATTTTTTATCTTTTCGCCACTTCGATAGGCGGAAGCTGCAACTGCACTCTTGCCTTTGCCTCTTGAGATAATTTTGATACTGAGATGATATATCGCCATAAGGGAACACATCCTTTCGTTTCTCTGATACTTTGGTGTGGCGATGAATAAGACTTCCTAAAAAAATCGGATAGCTTTTTATCCGATTTCTTTTGGGAAGTACACAAGGGGTAGGAAATTTATTTCCGTAGGGGAGTGTAGCTCCCCTGTATCAGCGTTAGCTGATATGCTCTCTGCAAGAGCCTTCGGAGAACGCACACACCCTTTAGGGTGTATAAGTGCGCCCTTGTAAACAAGGGACTACTGCTCTGTTTCCGTTACTTTCTCTTGTTTTTCTATGTTTTCTTCTTCCGTTTTTTCTCTTTTCTCCATGATTTTTAGGACTTTTTCATTTATTGCTTCTTTGATATTTGGGAATGTAATTAGCTGATAAAATTCATCTTTGGTAAAATCCTTGCTTTCGTTAAAGATACTTTCAAAAACTGCTCCTTTTTCATAAAGCCTTTTATCTCTTTTCTTTCGTTCTTCCTGTTTCTGCTGACTGATGAGTTTTTTTCTTTTGTTTTGTAACTGCTTAATTTCCTCTTCTGCCATTAAGATTTTTTCATCTATATTTTTCATTTTCTGTTCTCCTTTCTGATTTTTAGTAAAGAAAAAACAGTAAACCGATTTGATTTACTGATCTCATTTTTTCTATTCTTTCCGTTCCGATTTCACTACCTTTAACAGCTTATCTTGAAATGTATCCTTACTGTTTGGGTCAAAATATATCTCTGTTACAAAAGTTTTTCCTCTAATCTTTTTTATCATGATATTGTTCGGCTTCTGGGGTATGGTCTGTTCTTTTACTGTCTGTATTTTATCGTTCTGTGCTTCTTGTTTTTCTGTCATTCAATCCTCCTTTTACTTGCACAAAAAAAGATTTCCTGTGATTTAGGAAACCTCTTTTCGTCTTGGTTGATATTTGGTTTTAGGTTGTGGCTTGTAGCTTCTTTCTTGCTCGGTATTCTCGTGCTTTTATCCGTTCATACTCTCTAAACTTTTCAATGTTTTTGGCTCTATATTCTTTGGAATATGCCCTATGATATGCTCTTGATTTTTCTTTCTTGGCTTCTTCTATTTCTTCTCTCATCTGTATCATTTCCTGTTCTGTCGGCTCTATATCTTTTGTGAGTTCATTTTCAAATTTTCCGATATAGTTGAAATACACTTCTATTCGCTGAACCGCATATTTTGCTCTTTTAACATCTCGCTCATGCACTACAATTTTACTGATAAATTCATTGATGGCGGTAGAGGTAAGTTCTTCAAAGTCTAAATAGCTTTCTGCCAGTCTTATAAAGTTCTTTGCTCTTTGGTTGGCATTTTCAAATTCAGATAAGTGTTCCTCTATTTTCTCTTGTTCTGCTTTCAAAGTATAATATTCTTCTGCATACTTCCTTGATAGTAATTCATAGCGTTCCCTTTCGATATTGCCCAGTGCATTGTCCTCATACAGCTTATTCATCACTCTTTCTATCTGTTCCATTCGGTCTGTAATTTGCGGGATACGCTTTTTCTGTTTCACTACTTCTTCGGTCTGTTCTTTTGCAAGACTGTTTTTTACCAGTGTTTCAAATTCTCCTTTATTTGCTAATGAATACTTTGCTATCTTTCGCAAAACCTCTGTTAGATTTTCCATCACATCATCGACATCAATGCGATGTGGAGAATGGCATTTAGGGTGCTTAGCTTTTCCTTTGGCATATTCACTGCAATAGGTTACATGCTGTACCTTATTGTTCTTGTGTATGGTGCGTATGTGCATTTTTGTACCGCAATCTTTACAGTACATCAGTCCCGATAATGGGTGGATTTCTCCATCTCCGTTTGGTCTTTTTACCGGTGCATTTTTTAATATCCGTTGTACATTTTCATAGGTACTTCTATCTATGATTGGTTCGTGTACATCAGGGATTATTTGCCACTTGTCTTTATCTACATAATGGTTTCGCTTATCTTTATAATGCTTTTCAGTTTTGAAGTTGACTACATCGCCACAATACTCCTGCCTTTTCAGTATGCGTGTTAGGGTTGCTTTGTTCCAGTTATAGCGGTTTTCTTCATTCAGCTTTTTGTTTTTCGCTGTTCCTCTGTCTTGCTGTTTCATATAAAAGGTTGGGGTTAGTATTTCTTTTTCTTTCAAGTAAACGGCTATCTGATTGCGGTTTTTCCCCTCCATAAAGAGCGTAAAAATGAGTTTTACGACTTCGGCAGCTTCTTTATCGACGATCCAATAATCTTTGTTGTTTGGGTCTTTTATATAGCCGTATGGAGCTTCTGTTGCAACGGGCTTTCCGTTTGCTCCTTTGGTCTTAATGCCTGTTGTTACTTTCTTGCTGATGTCCCTTGCATACCACTCGGACATAATATTGATAAAGGGGGCAAATTCCAATGTGTTTTGGTCTTGACTGTCGATACCGTTATTGATAGCAATAAAGCGTACATTGTTTCGTCTGAATATCTCCATAGCGTTTCCTACTTGAAGATAATCTCGTCCCCATCTTGTCATATCTTTCATAATGACAATGCCGATTTTATCGCTTTCTACATCGTTTATCATCTGTGTATAGGCACTTCTATCAAAGAACCTACCGCTTTCATCATCGTCGATATAGTGGCGAATATTCATCAGCTTATGCTGTCTTGCATATCGCTCTAAAAATGCCTTTTGATTTACGATACTGTTGCTTTCGCCACCGTCCCTGTCCTCATCACCAACTGAAAGGCGGGAGTATAGTGCTGTGATTTTATTTGTGTATTCTATCATGGCGTTATCCTCCTTTTTTGTGTCTATATATCACTCCTTTACAGTTAATATTATGCAACCCATCTTGCAGAGCCATACTCTTTCCCCAGTTTGAACTTTTTTGCGTTTTTACCTTTGGTATAGACAATAAATTTAATTAAAGCTGCTACCCCTACGCCCATTAAAATATCAGTTGGATGAATACTCGGAATAAAGCTCATAGTATTAAGCTCTAATATTCCTTGAAAGATTTTGTCAATAATATCGCCACCTGTATAGGCTCTTACATGGTGAGAAAAGATATTGCCAACATAGAAAAATGCAAGATATGGAATGTTCTGCTTTAGAAACCTTGCCTTATCTTGCACTTTGAATAAGCCTTTGATGTCCTTTAGTATCTTATCTATCATAGGCTCTGCTCCTTTTGTTTGTTCTTGACTTTATCTTTAGAAACAGAGTTCTTTGCCATCTCCTTGAATTTCTCAATATTCTTGTGGATAGATTCTTTCCTTTCCGTTTTCTTTTCTGATTCCGAAAGAGCGTGTTTAAATGCTTTATCCATTACTTTCATGTCTTTTGCCTGAAAGAATACTGAGTATTTTCCACTTTCCTTATCTTTCATTACAGAAAACTTTACCCCATACCGATTAAGTTCCTTTTTCAGTTCTTTCAGCTCCGCTTCTTCTACCGGAATTTCTTCAAGCTGTCCCTTTTTAACCATATCTTTTAGCTTTACTTCATTTCCGTTAGCATTAATCAGTTCTTCAAGTCCTCCAAGTTTTTCAGCTTCTTTCATCAGTTTCTTTAATAAGTTAAGAAGCAGCTTTCCCGTTACTTTGGCAGCTTTCACTTCCATATTCAGCGTTTTTCTTGCAATTTCTTCATTGATCAAGTTCTCTCACCTCCTGTCAGTAATCTTTCTTTATTTCTCTTTAATTTTTCTTCCTGAATAACTTTCCTGTAATCTTCTCCAAGTACCATCACAGGAATACACATCTCGATAATTCTTGAGTAAATTCTTTGGTATTCCACACTCTCCGTACAGTTTTCAATTTGACTGTAAGAAAGATTTGTAGTAAAAATTGTTGGTTTATGCTTTAAGTACCTGTTATTCACAATGTTATATACCTGCTCTTTTGCATAGCTTGTATCTCTTTCAATTCCTAAATCATCTAAGATGAGAACGGAAGTGTTTACAAGGGATTCGATATATGCGTTTTTATCAAGGTCAAATCCGCCTTTTTGCAGTTCATTGATTATCTGTGAAAAGTTTCTAATCTTGACGCTTATCTGATACTGTTCAATCAGTGCATTGGCAATGGAGCAGGCAAGATAGGTCTTTCCACTACCCACCGAACCATAGAACAGGAGTCTGATATTTTCTTTTTTCATCAGCTCATAGTCTTTTACAAAATTCTTTGCGATGATAAGGCTTTGATTTTCTTTTCCCTGATAGTTTTCAAAGGTATATTCCCATTGAATCATGGAGGTGAAGCAGATACTTTTTAATCTCTCGATTTCAAGCTGCTTTTGTCTTTCTTTTTCTTTTGCTTCTCTATCTCTATCGCATTTACAAGCTGTCTTAAATATCATCTGCTTTCCGAAAAACTCTAATGCTTTTCCGTCTTTTCTTTCATGGCACACTTTACAGTAGGCGTGTCCGTCTTTGATGTATTCTTTTTCAGGATCAAAGCTATATTCCACATCTTCTATCATTACTTTTTCTAATTCATTATTCATAGATGTACTCCTTTGTTATATTCCTCCCATGTAGGGATATTGGATGTTTTCTTACTTCCCTGATCTTTATAAAACCAAGAAAGGATTGTTGCTTTATGGTCTTTATATGTCTTTCCGGTACTTTGAAGATAGGTTGATAATCTCTCAATGTAGTTATCAAGCTCTCCTGCCATTTTTATTTGTAATTCACCTATATCTTCGTCCTTTAAAAAGACATTTTGAAATGTTCCAAGTCCGTTTTCACCAAAACTATATTCTCTCTTACTATACTTACTCTTATTATTCTCTATATAGTTAGAGTCAACATTTTGAACTTCCTGAAGTTCATTTTCTTTACTTCTGAGGTTAAAATCTTTTACTTCTGAAGTTAAGTTTTTTGACTTCTGCAAGTCATTTTCTTTTACCGCTATTATGCTCATAAAGTCTTTGACATAAATGACATTCGGCTTACCAAGTCCAAGCCTTACTCTTTCAATCAGTCCTATTCCTTTTTTGCTGTCTAACTCGTCCAATGTTTTTATGGCAGTAGGCTTTGAGATATTTCTTCTTTTCATAATTTCCTCGACTGTGAAATAGATAAATACTCTGCCTTCCTTGTCTATCCAGTTATTCTTAAATGACATTCCTGTTCGTTTCAAAAGCATGGAATAAAGGATAATGGCTTCAGCAGAAAGTCCGGTAAATTCTTCTCCGTCTACCAATATTTCAGGCACTTTCAGAAAGTTAAATCTTTCCGCTTCTCTGTTATAGAAATAGTCAAAGTCCATACAGGATCACCTCCCTCCTTAAAAATTTGCAAAGAAAAAGACGATAGTTTTTTCTTCTATCGCCTTTGGTAACCATTTTTATGAAATTTTTTCAAGCAAAGTTTTTTATGCTATTCTTTTAGCAATCATCACACCAACCGGTGCAAGACCTCCATGTACCAATTTCATTTCAATTACTGAAAATCCATATTTCTCAATAAAATCTTCAAATTGCTTTATATCCCATTCTTTATACATCTTAAACCCTAAAATAGACATCAAGCTTTTTATAATTTTACTTTGCTTTCCCTCTTTCCACAGAAAAGTAGGAGCAAACAAAACACCATTAGATTTTAACACTCTATATATTTCTTTCATTGCCTTATCCGGATTAGGCATAATATGAAGTGCATTAGCGATTACCACACAATCAAATTCTCCATCTGCAAATGATAATGTTGTTGCATCGGCTATTTCAAATGTAAGGTTTTCGTATTCTCCATGCTTTCTTGCTTCCAAAATCATTCGTTCAGAAAAATCTGTTCCAATCCAACTTTTGACATGTTTTGAAAGACTAAATGACAATTGCCCTGAGCCACAAGCAAGTTCAAGTACATTCATGTCTTTATTCAAATAAGGACAAATATATCCACAAACTTTATCATAAACTCCTTTATCTTTTCTCATAAAAGGAGCATATAGCTTGGCAAATTTATCCCAAAATTTTTTATTGCTTTTATCACCCACTGTCAACACTCCTTTTAATATATATTATCTTGTCGATCATTTATATTGACCTTATTTTCTCATTTATACTTGATAAATTGTAAAATATAGTTCAACAAAAAATCTCATAGCGTTTCATTGGTGTAAACTGTAAGTAACCACACAAACAGAACCCGAGGAAAAACTATGAGCTACTCCCAT
>NZ_CABHMZ010000010.1 GCF_902167705.1 Streptococcus constellatus
ATGGGAGTAGCTCATAGTTTTTCCTCGGGTTCTGTTTGTGTGGTTACTTACAGTTTACACCAATGAAACGCTATGAGTTTTTTTGTTGAACTATATTTTACAATTTATCAATAAAAAAAGCCCTAAACAGGCTTTTTTATTGTTTTCTACTAAATCCTCAAGAATCGTCTCATGGAAAGAACTGATCCAAACGAGCCAATAATGATGCCTACGACGAAGAGGAAGGCAATCATTATTGGAATAAAGGTTTGCGGTACAATCATTGAGAGATTCTGACTGGCAAGTGATGGATTGAAGGATTTATAAGCGACTTCATAAACAAAATAAACTAATCCAGCCGGAATAATCGCTCCGAGCAATCCAATCCAGGCTCCTTCTAATAAGAATGGTCCTCGAATATAACTATTTTTCGCTCCCACCAGACGCATGATTTGAATTTCCCGGCTGCGTGAAATAATCGTAATCCGAATGGTATTTGAAATTAAGAAAACAGCGATAAAGACTAAGAGAAGTACTCCAACAGTTCCCCATGTACGGATAAACTCCGCCAGAGCAAAGATACGTTTTGTATTGGCACCACCGTCTTCAACTTCAGAAACACCTTCAATCTTCTTCGCATTATTTGCGACAGATGTGACGTACCTCGGTTCTGTCGTATCCACAATATAGGCATCATGCAAAGGATTGGCATCTCCTTCAAAGAGCTTCCAATCTTTTCCCATAACTTCCGTCAATTTTTTCAATTGTTCTTCTTTGCTAGAAAATGTGACAGATTTGACATTGGACATTTTATTAAGTGCATCATAAACCTTATGATAGTCCTCATTTTTGACTGTTTGACCTTCTTTTGTGATCGTCTCTTCATTATCTGCCGTATCTGAGCGCATATAGACCATGACCCGCACATTATTTTCAATATCTGTTGCTAGCTTCGCTGTATTTAAAATGACTGACACAAAGATTGCGACTAATCCTAGCGTAATCATCACGGAGCTGACTGCAGCAACTGTCATCCAACCATTTCGCTTTAAACTTTTAAGCGATTCTAGCAGGTGACTAAAAAATCTACTATTCATCGTATCCGTATTCTCCTTTTGCTTCATCACGCACCACACGACCATTTTCGATGGCAATAACGCGGTGACGCAAAGTATTTACAATTTGGCTATTATGAGTGGCCATCAAAACAGTTGTTCCTTGCAGATTGATGCGTTCCAGAAGATTCATGATTTCCCACGAATTATCTGGATCCAAATTCCCTGTCGGTTCATCTGCGATGAGTACTTTTGGATTATTAACAATAGCACGTGCAATTGCAATCCGTTGTTGCTCACCACCTGATAGCTCATTTGGAAAAGAGCGAACTTTATGTTTCAAACCAACCAAATCCAGCACTTCCATAACGCGCTTTTTAATATTCCGACGGCGTTCACCGATAACTTCCATGGCGTAAGCGATATTTTCATAGACCGTCTTTTTAGGTAGCAATTTATAGTCTTGGAAAACGACGCCAACATTACGACGCAACATTGGAATATCACGTTTTTTAATCTTAGCAAGATTAAATCCAGCAACTTGTAAGCTACCTTTATCAAGTTTCACTTCTCGATATAATAAACGAATAAACGTTGATTTCCCTGCCCCAGAAGGTCCTACAATGTAGGTGAACTCTCCTGGCTCTACTTCAATAGACACTCCGCGTAAAGCAGTAGTCCCGTTGTCATATTTTTTGACAACATCTCTCATTTCAATAATTGACATATATTGTAAAGAGTCCTTTCCTTAAATACTCAAGCTGTTAAAATGACATTTTCTGTGATTCAACTCTTATTGTTAGTTTAACCGCCATTTCAAATAGGCATCAATGAACCCATCTAAATCACCATCCATGACTTTATCAACTTGAGCTACTTCATAACTAGTTCGATGATCCTTAACCATAGTGTACGGTGTAAAAACATAGGAGCGGATTTGACTTCCCCAAGAGATTTCTTTTTTATCTCCTTTGAGCGAGTCTACCTCTGCCGCTTTCTTTTCTTGCTCCATTTGGTAGAGCTTAGCTTGAAGCAACTTCATTGCCCGATCACGGTTTCCATATTGTGTACGGTCAACTGTCGATTGTGTCACAATTCCTGTCGGTATGTGCGTCAAACGCACCCCTGTCGAAACTTTGTTGACATTTTGTCCGCCAGCACCGCCTGAACGAAAAGTATCCATCTTGATGTCTTCATCTCGAACTTCAATTTCAATCGTATCATCCAGCTCTGGCATGACTTCTACTGACGTAAAGGAGGTATGTCGACGCTTAGCTGAATCAAACGGAGAAATCCGCACTAATCGATGAACCCCCATTTCAGACTTCAATAAACCATAAGCATGAGGACCTTCAAAAGACAAGGTAACAGACTTAATTCCCGCTTCATCTCCCGCTTGATAGTCCAATACTTCGACCTTGAAACCATGAGCGTTGCCAAAGCGTGTATACATACGAAGCAACATGTCTCCCCAGTCCTGAGCCTCTGTTCCTCCTGAACCTGGGTGAATTTCAAGGATAGCATTGTTGTTATCATAAAGTTCTGATAAAAGCAACGTCATCTCATAACTTGCCATCATCTTGTCCAGTTCAACTAGCTTTTCTTCTAGTTCTTCTTGCACAGATGTATCTTCAGCCAAGAAATCCAGCAAAATTTCCAGTTCATCAAATAAATCAGTCATTTGCTGAAAATTATTATAGGTTTGTTTGAGTTCGTTTAACTCCTGAGATATCTTTTGTGCCGCAATATTATCGTCCCAAAAATCAGGCTCTGTCATCTTGTTTTCCAAGATAGCAATTTCTTCTTCCAGACCGTCTAAGTCAAAGAGACCCCCTGAAAGAAGCTAATTTTTCACGATTTGCGTCAATTTTTTGACGAATTTCTGAAATATCCATACTTACCTCTTTTCACATATCATTTTATTATATCACAAATCAGTATTTTTTCCTAATTTCTGACAAAATCCAATAATAGTTATTGTATAAAATTTCTAAGTCCTTATCAAGAAATTTCGTTCTTTGTTACACGATTGTTAGATAAGTTGCTGTCTGAAGAAAAATATTAAGGGGATAGATATACCAAAACGATATGTATGTAATGAGTTATTTTGCAATCTCTTGTTCAAGGACTGCTAAAACACCTGATTCTTGATTGCTTGGTGCTTGATACTTTGCTGCTCTCTTTACTATTTCAGAGCCGTTTTTCATCGCATAGCTGTGTCCTACATAAGCTAGCATTTCTAGGTCATTTCCACCGTCTCCAAAAGCCATCATCTCCTGCGGCGCAATGCCAAAATGCTGACTAAGGAATTCAAGAGCAGAGCCTTTATGAACTCCTCTTTGGATAATATCAATTGAACCATGTCCGCTTGAAACTGCCTGAACAAGTTGACCAGTAGCTTGATTCAACTTTTCAAGGAGTTGGTTTGTTTTTTCTTCTGGCACCAATAAGGCTAATTTGACAAAATCATCTTCTGGCAAATCCTGAAAATTAGAAATTTCCTTCAAAGCATGGTAATAAATTGTAATTTCTTCTTTGTACTGTTTGGGTGCTGACTGAAGCAAATAAGCAAAATGAAGTCTATAAAGAGTTGTCCCATTTTCTAATCCTTCTGACACAAGCACATCTAAAACTTTTTCAATCTCTATTCTAGCGATTTTTTCTTCTCGTAATAGCTTCTCTCCTTCAAAAATTAGTGCTCCATTTTCTGAAACAATTATCAATTCAGACTGATGTTCCGGAAAAAACGAAACCAGCTGGGCATATTGATTGCCTGAAATGACGACCACTTTAATATCTTTATCTTGCAAGGTTCGATAAATTTTCTCGAAGTGCTCCACATCATAGGTATTGTCTGAGCGCAGAAATGTACCATCCATATCAAATGCCACCAATTTAATCATCTTTTATCCTCCTCTTTACCTCCATTTTACACTAAAAAACTTAAAATCCCCATGATTTTTGACGAAAAATTTATTTCTTTCATTTTACCTCAAATATGCTACACTAGAAACATGACAAATTTAGCATTTATGAGCGATCTTCATTTAGATTCAAACCAATTTACTAATGAAGAAATCACTATTTTAATGGAACTATTAGCAGCAAGAAAGGTTGATCATATTCATTTCGCAGGGGATCTGTCTAATGATTTTGAGCACATTAGTTTGCCTTTTTTACAAAAGCTCAAAAAATCCTTCTCCGTTTCTTACAATTTAGGCAATCATGATATGCTAGGAATGACAGAAGACGACATTCAACAGTACGATTTCAACATACAATCATTTGGGCAGACTCAGTTAATTAGCCTAACAGGCTGGTATGACTATGGATTTGTTCCTGAAAAAACACTTGAAGAACACAAACGGACCAAGCAATTTTTCTGGTTTGATAGGCGATTGAACCGCGACACAGATGATCCTGCGCTTACGCAGCATAGCTTGGAACAACTTGAAAAAATTTTAGCTTCTCTGAATGGCCCTATTATCCTAGCTATGCACTTTGTTCCTCACAAAGATTTTCTTTACAATCACCCTTATTTTCAGCGCTTTAATGCTTTTCTGGGCAGTCAAGCCTTTCATAATCTCTTTGTCAAATATGGTGTGAAAGATGTTATCTTTGGTCATCTTCACCACCGCCACTCCGCTCGAATGATTGACGGTGTCTGCTATCATACAAGACCTCTCGGTTACATCCGCGAATGGCAGTTGACTCAGCAATTTTTTGAAGATTATCCTCAATAACCTCAAATGTACCGTCTCCACAAACGCTATAATGCAGTAAAAGACTTATCTCTTTTCCAATCATATAAGAAAAAGCACCTCCGAAAAGAACTAGAAGATGCCCTTATCATTTTTGATATTTAGTACGAAAACAACTGAATAGCTTCTCTTAGCTCGTCTGAGAGAGCTTTTTCTTTGTCTAACTGAAGATAAACTTCTAACAAGCACGAACGAGCATTAGAAAATTGCAAAAAGTCTGTTGAGTTTTCTAGTGGAAAGTCAAGTGAAGTTAACCAAGCTACAACTCTGGTTTGTGAGAGTCTATCATTTAAAACAGCCTGACAGATGACTCGTGCCAAACGCCAGTCCTCATCACTGATAAAACGCCAATTCACTCTTTTAAAAATCTTTTCTAATACTTGTAGAACTTCATTTACTCGTGTTATAGGAAAATCTGGGTGACAAATAATCTCAACTAAAAGATCTGCACCATGAGCAAAGGCATGCACCCAACCATATTCTTCAGAATAACCAGTCCTATCATTTTCATACAGCAAATAAGACATCCCTTGTTCAAATAGAGTCATTCTTTGCTGACTAGAAAGTCTTTTAAAATAAAGTGAATTTTTCTTAGCATCCGCATTTAGCAAATTAGCTAATAATAAAGCCGTAAAAGATCGAGTCAGAGTAGCTTGACCAACTTCTTCTTTTTTATACAAAAGCTCCTGTCGTTTAAGAGCTTCAACCACTACAAAATCAAACTGGTCCTTTGTAAATAGTTGTTCTTGTACGGCTCTGCCTAGAGAAACAAAAATTAACTCATCTCGTATTTTATAATCAGGATGACCGATATGATCTAACATCCATCTGATTTCATCTTGTTGATAAATCGGCGCATTCTTTGCCAATTTTTCTTTTAGTATTTTTTCCATAACTTTCCTTTTCAATTATATTTTAGATTACTAGAAAAAGTCATCCGAAGATGACTTTTCTGTCTTAAATGGCATTTTTATCCATGCCTAATTTACGTTGAATAAATTTGACAATTTCTACAATGATAATCATGGAGAAACTTCCAATGAGAACTGCTGTCCACTGTGAAAGATCCAGTTTTGTTACATGGAAAATTCCTTCTAGTGGCTCAACCAAAATGGTAGAAGCCAACAAGATAAAGGAGACCAAGATAGACCAGTTGAAAGTTTTAGACTTGAATGGTCCAACTGTTAGAAGTGATTGATAAACAGATTTTACATTAAAAGCATGGAAAAGCTGGATTAGTCCAAGCGTTGCAAAGGACATGGTCAATGCATCTGCGTGAATGGCTCTCATGTCACCAACATGAACTGGATTCATCAAAGCATAAGCATAAACACCAAGTACCAAAGCACCTTGCAAGAAGCCTTGATAAATAATCGAACTCATGACACCACCTGAGAAAAAGCTAGACTTGCGACCACGTGGTTTATGAGTCATCACACCCGGCTCAGCAGGTTCAACCCCCAGAGCAATGGCAGGGAAAGTATCTGTCACTAAGTTAATCCAAAGCAGATGAACTGGCTGCAGTACATCCCAGCCAAAAAGAGTTGCTAAGAAAATGGTCAAGACTTCTGCTGTATTGGCTGAAAGTAAATATTGAATGGTCTTCTGAATGTTAGAGAAGACTTTACGTCCTTCCTCAACAGCCACGATAATCGTTGCAAAGTTATCATCAGCCAAAATCATATCAGAAGCACCTTTTGACACTTCTGTACCTGTAATTCCCATTCCGATACCGATGTCGGCTGTCTTCAAGGCTGGTGCATCATTCACACCATCACCTGTCATAGCAACAACCTTACCCTGATGTTGCCAAGCTTTGACAATCCGCACCTTATGCTCAGGAGATACACGCGCATAGACAGAATATTGACCAACAACTTTTTCAAACTCTTCGTCTGATAATTCGTTAAGCTCAGCACCAGTCATGACATGGTCTTTACTATCATCATTGATAATACCTAGACGCTTAGCAATCGCTTCCGCTGTGTCTTGGTGGTCACCTGTAATCATAATTGGACGAATACCTGCTTCTTTCGCCACTCGAACAGCTTCAGCAGCTTCTGGTCGCTCAGGGTCAATCATTCCAATCATACCTGTGAAAATTAAATCATTTTCAAGATTTTCAGACGTTAAGTTTTCTGGAATTTCATCAATAATTTTGTAGGCACCAGCTAACACACGCAGAGCCTGATGAGCCATACCTGAGTTATTATCCTTGATTAACTGGGTCGTTGCCTCATCAATCGGTGCAATATCGCCTGCCTTGTCACGAGCCACACAACGTTTTAAGAGTTGATCTGGCGCACCTTTTACAGCCACCAAAAATTTACCGTCTGGCAAAGGATGAATGGTTGACATGAGCTTACGATCAGAATCAAATGGCAATTCTGCCACACGAGGATATTTCTCTAAGAAAGCTTTAACATCATACCCTTTATCAAGTGCATACTGAACAAAGGCTGTTTCTGTTGGGTCACCAATGAGTTTCCCGTCTTGGTCAATTTTAGTATCGTTAGCAAGTACAACGGAACGTAGCAACGGCAAGTCGAGTTCAAGGTCAATATCTTGTTTTGCTTCATGCAAACTGCCGTCATAAAAGACTTTTTCAACCGTCATCTTGTTCATGGTCAAGGTACCGGTCTTATCAGAAGCAATAATTTCAGTCGAGCCAAGCGTCTCAACTGCAGGAAGCTTTCTAACAATGGAATTTCTCTTCGCCAAAACTTGTGTACCGAGTGCCAAGACAATGGTCACAATAGCAGGAAGTCCTTCTGGAATCGCTGCTACAGCAAGTGCGACTGATGTCATCAATTCGCCCAGTGGGTCTTTTCCTTGAATAAATACACCGACCACAAAGGTGATTGCTGCAATGATTAAAATCGCATAGGTCAGGACTTTTGAAAGACCATTTAGATTTTGCTTGAGTGGGGTATCTGTTTCATCAGCATTTTGGAGCATACCAGCAATATGACCGACTTCTGTAAACATACCTGTATTGACAACGACACCCATTCCACGTCCATACGTAACGTTTGAATTTTGGAAAGCCATATTGATACGGTCGCCAATACCTGCATCAGCAGCTACATCAACAGTCAGATGTTTTTCAACTGGAACGGATTCGCCAGTCAGAGCCGCTTCTTCAATTTTTAAAGAATTTGCCTCTAAAAGACGCATGTCAGCAGGCACCACATCACCTGCTTCCAGCATAACGATATCGCCAGGAACTAGCTCTTTTGAGTCTACTTCCGTCACATGCCCGTCACGCAGCACACGCGCAGCAGGACTAGACATAGATTTGAGCGCTTCAATCGCTTCTTCTGCCTTTCCTTCTTGGTAAACTCCAAAAATAGCGTTAATGATGACAACAGCTAAAATAATAATGGAATCCGCAATATCTTCACCACCTGAAGTCACAACCGAAAGAATAGCCGCAATCAGCAAAATAAGAATCATTAAATCCTTAAATTGCTCAATAAATTTCATCAGAAGAGATTTTTTCTCTCCCTCATCCAGTTCATTACGCCCATATTCACCTAAACGTTTAGCGGCTTCATTGCTTGATAAACCTTGCTCAGAAGTTTCCAAATCCTTTAAAACTTCCTCCGAACCTTGCGTATAAAACGCTTGGCGTTTTTGTTCTTTTGACAAACTATTTCCTCCTTTGGTCTCTTTTTGACAAACAAAAAGAGACCTGTTTATTGCAACAAGTCTCGCTGTTTCATACAAGGCCGGAAATTGCTTTCGTATTGACGACCTTGTAACGGATATCCCGCTAGCTACTCCCTTGAGTGTTTTTATTATATCAAATTCTTCAATTTTTTCAAGCAAAAAAAGTTCAATTTCTATCTATTTTACCGAACAGATAGCAAGACACAATAAATAAAATAACCGCTATGACGATTGTCCCTGCTAGATCAAAGAATATATTAAGTCTCGTCAGAAAAAACCAAATAAATCTGCTGATAATGAAAATAGCTGCTATCACTAAACTAGGACGGATTCTTTTCATATCTTTCTATCTCCACGAAATTTTCATTTGATAGTCCGCAAAAGTTCGCTCGCCGTCAGGCGTTCTCAATTGATAATGAAGTTTAATTATCTGCTTTTTCAAATCAACTTGGTAATGGCTTGTTTTCGTGATAAATTGCTGCATGCCGACTGGTGTGGGAATGCCAATCAAAGCTTCTCCTCCTTTGATAAATCGCATCAAAGATTTAGGAGTAGAGAAGCGTGTCATGACTAGTTCTTCATCATGAAACTTCAAAACAACATTTTCACTCTCTTCGTTTTCAAAACGCAAGTAATGATAAGCGCCTTTTTGTTGCCACTCACCGTCATAGATTTGATCGATTTGTTCCACTTGCTCATCAAACTGAATCTGATTCTTGATTCTAATCTTCACACTACAAGCTCCTCATCTACTGATTTTCTTTTTCTATTTTATCAGAAAATCTCAAAGATTTCTTCCTTTCTTTCCTTTAATTTTTTCAGTGTGGTCTTCTTTTGTTTATGGTATAATAGAGCCATGATTGAAAAAGTATTTCGTGATCCTGTACACAATTACATTCATGTGGATCACCAAGTCATCTATGATTTAATAAACACGAAAGAATTTCAACGACTGCGCCGCATTAAACAGTTAGGAACTTCCGGCTATACCTTTCACGGAGGCGAGCACAGCCGTTTTTCGCATTGCCTTGGAGCTTATGAGATTTCACGGCGGATCACAAAGATATTTGACGAAAAATATCCAGAGGTTTGGGATCGACACGAAAGTCTCTTAGTCATGGCAACAGCCCTCTTGCACGATGTCGGTCACGGCGCTTATTCGCATACTTTTGAGCGTCTCTTTGATACCGACCACGAGGAAATTACACGCCAGATTATCACGAATCCTGAAACAGAGATTAACCAAGTGCTGGTTCAAGTTTCGCCTGATTTTCCGGAAAAAGTAGCCAGCGTTATCCATCACACCTATCCAAACAAACAGGTGGTGCAACTCATCTCCAGTCAGATTGATGTCGACCGCATGGACTATCTCTTGCGAGACTCCTACTACACAGGTGCTTCTTATGGACAATTTGATTTGACACGGATTTTGCGCGTTATCTGTCC
Organism: Streptococcus constellatus; assembly: GCF_902167705.1. GTDB lineage: Bacteria > Bacillota > Bacilli > Lactobacillales > Streptococcaceae > Streptococcus > Streptococcus constellatus_A. Next base: position 9,914 of record NZ_CABHMZ010000010.1, read on the forward strand.
TGTTGAAAATGGCATTGCTTTCAAACGCAACGGCATGCATGCTGTGGAAGATTATGTCGTCAGTCGCTACCAGATGTATATGCAGGTTTATTTTCATCCTGCCAGTCGTGCTATGGAGGTGCTGTTACAGAATTTGCTCAAGCGGGCAAAATTTCTCTACGAAAAGCAGAAAGACTATTTTGCACTCTCCTCTCCCAATCTCATTCCTTTCTTTGAAAAGCGAGTAACCTTGAAAGATTATTTAGCACTTGATGATGGTGTGATGAACACTTATTTCCAAGTTTGGATGAGCAGTCCTGATACGATTTTATCTGATTTAGCACAGCGTTTCATCAACCGCAAAGTCTTTAAATCCATTATTTTTTCAAAGGAAAATGAGAAATACCTGGATGTCATGCGGAGTTTAGTTGCAGAAGTTGGCTTTGACCCTGATTACTACACTGCCATTCATCGTAATTTTGACTTACCTTATGATTTTTACCGTCCAGATGTCGAAAAGCCCAGAACCCAGATTGAAATCATTCAAAAAGATAGCAGTCTCGCTGAATTATCCACTTTGTCGCCCATTGTTGAATCGTTAGCAGGCACAAGACATGGAGACAATCGTTTCTATTTCCCAAAAGAGATGCTGAAAGAAGCTGGACTTTTTAGCGAAAATAGTAAAACTTTCTTGTCGTACATCAAAAACGACCAATTTATATATGGAGAAGCACACGAACATGAGTATTAAACTAGTTGCCGTTGATATTGACGGAACCTTATTAAACACCAAAAGAGAAGTCACACCAGAAGTTTTTGCTGCTGTACAAGATGCCAAAGCTACTGGAGTAAAGATTGTCATTGCAACCGGACGCCCCATTCCAGGAGTGAGAAAGTTGCTCGAAGAATTACATCTAAATGAGCCAGGTAATTATGTCATTACCTTCAATGGCGGGCTGGTTCAAGATACAGTCACAGGGGAGGAATATATCAAAGAACCTTTGTCCTATGAAAATTATCTGGATATCGAATGCCTCAGCCATAAGCTAGGGGTTCACATGCACGCTATCACTAAAGATGGTATTTATACTGCTAACCGTAACATTGGAAAATATACCGTTTACGAAGCTGGATTGGTTAATATGCCAGTCTACTACCGCACTCCAGAAGAAATGGTAGATAAAGAAATCGTCAAAATCATGTATATTGATGAACCAGAAATTTTGGATCAAGCAATCGCCAAACTTCCAAAAGAATTGTACGATAAGTATACACTCGTAAAATCTGCACCTTTTTACTTAGAAATTGTCAAAAAAACTGTCAACAAAGGTGCTGCAGTCGTGCATCTAGCGGAAAAATTAGGATTGACAAAAGAGGAGACTATGGCCATCGGGGACGAAGAAAACGACCGTGCAATGCTAGAAGTCGTGGGAAATCCTGTTGTAATGGAAAATGGAACTGATGAATTGAAGAAAATCGCCAAATATATCACCAAATCAAACGACGAATCCGGTGTTGCATACGCTATTAGAGAGTGGGTTTTAAACTAATGTACACTTATAAAATCGGAATATCTGCTCAAGAACACGATGATTTTGTTAAGAAAAGTTCTCAAACCAATTTGCTTCAAAGCGCTTCTTGGGCAAAGGTCAAAGATAATTGGGACAATGAACGAATTGGTTTTTACAAAAATGACCAATTAGTGGCCTCAGCCAGCATTCTCATCAAGCCTTTGCCGCTCGGCATGACCATGCTTTATATTCCTCGCGGTCCTATTATGGATTATCAAAATCAGGAATTACTGCAATTTATCCTGACTTCCTTGAAAAAATTCGCTAAAACTAAAAAAGCTCTTTTTATCAAGTTTGATCCGAGTCTTTTCCTCGTGCAAGCCCAAATCGGAGAAGACAGAAAAGAACAGCAGGAAACGCTTGACTTGATTCAAAATCTCCAGAAAGCGGGTGCTATTTGGGTAGGGCGGACAGAATCATTAGACGAAACGATTCAGCCGCGTTTTCAAGCAAATATTTATAAGGAAAATTTCAGCGAAGAACTTTTATCGAAGAGCACACGTCAAGCCATTCGCACCGCACGCAACAAAGGCATTCAAGTCCAGTTTGGCGGCGCAGAGCTTTTGGACGATTTCTCTGCTTTGATGAAAAAAACAGAAAATCGGAAAAGCATTCATTTGCGGGGTAAGGATTACTATCAAAAACTGCTGGATACTTACCCAGAGCATTCCTATATCACACTTGCAAGCATTGACCTAAACGAGCGTCTGGAAAGTCTTCAAACTCAAAAAGCCAAGGCTGAAAAAGAAGCTGGCAAGTTCACTGAAAAAACCAAGCCTGGTAAAATTGAAAACAATAAGCAAGAACAAAAACGGCTGCAAGAAGAAATAGATTTCTTGATAGGAAAAATTGCTCAAGGTGCAACAACCGTGCCTTTATCTGGAACCTTGGTTCTCGAATATGGAGCTACCTCTGAAAATATCTATGCAGGAATGGATGAAGAATACCGTCGCTATCAGCCAGCCCTCCTCACCTGGTATGAAACCGCCAAGCACGCCTTTGATCGTGGAGCAAACTGGCAAAATATGGGCGGTATTGAAAATAATCTAGACGGCGGACTTTATCACTTTAAGTCCAAGTTCAATCCAACTATTGAAGAATTTGTCGGCGAGTTTAACTTGCCAACCAATCCACTCTATCATCTCTCTAACCTTGCTTATACTTTGAGAAAGAAATTCCGCAGTAAACACTAAGAAAGGAATCGTATGACATTCAAACGACTTAGTCAGGAAGAATTTGTAAACCATAGCGCTTCTTGTGCTCAACGTTCTTTCATGCAAACAGTAGAAATGGAAAAGCTCTTAGCAAAACGCGGTTTTACTTGCCAATATGTTGGTCACACAAATGAACACGGTGAATTAACCGTTTCAGCTGTGCTCTACAGTATGCCCATGACAGGCGGACTTCACATGGAAATCAATTGCGGTCCTGTTTCAACAAATCCTCACGACCTGCAACACTTTTACCGTGAACTCAAGACCTACGTCAAAGAAAATGGTGCTTTAGAGCTAATTGTCAAACCTTATGAAACTTATCAAACATTTGACAGCAATGGACAGCCTACTTCACCAGAAAAAACAGAATTGATAGAAGAATTGACAGACTTAGGTTATGAATTTGATGGCTTGCAGACAGGTTATCCAGGTGGCGAGCCTGATTGGCACTATGTCAAAGATTTGACCAGACTGACCGAAAAAGATCTGCTCAAATCCTTCAGCAAAAATGGCAAATCGACTGTAAAAAAAGCCAATACTTTCGGCATTCAATTAAAAAAGCTGAAACGAGACGAATTAAATATTTTCAAGGAAATCACTTCTGCCACCTCCGAGCGGCGTGAATATAGTGACAAATCTTTAGATTACTACCAAGATTTCTATGATGCTTTTGGCAATCAAGCAGACTTTATGATTGCAACACTCAATTTTCAAGATTATTTGCAACATCTGCAACATGATCAAGAGAAACTCAAACAAAAAATTCAAAAATTAAAAGCAGATTTAGAAAAAAATCCTCAGTCAGAGAAAAAACACAATCAACTGCGTGAATTCTCTAGCCAATTTGATAGTTTTGAAACACGCAAAGCCGAAGCACAAGAATTGATAGATAAATATGGAACAGAAGACCAAGTCCTTGCTGGTAGCCTCTTCCTCTATACACCACAAGAAGCGACCTACCTCTTTAGTGGTTCCTATCCTGAATTTAACAAATTTTATGCCCCAGCGCTTCTTCAAGAATATGTCATGACAGAAGCTATTAAGCGAAATATTCCTTTTTACAATTTTCTTGGTATTACAGGAATTTTCAACGGTTCAGACGGTGTGCTCCGTTTCAAGCAAAATTTCAATGGCTACATCGTTCGCAAAATGGGCACCTTCCGCTATTATCCACAGCCATTAAAATTTAAAATTCTCAGTTTGATTAAAAAACTGCTACGGCGCTCTTAAAAACTCTCAAACAGCTTTTTGAGAGTTTTTAAATATTTGTATTTTATATAGGACTTATCAGATATGCTGAAACGATTTATTTCAAAAAAATTACTGACGATTTACTTTCTGTTTATCGTGCTGACATGGATTGAGTCGGTTTTAAACCCAACGCTCGTTCGGATGATTATTGATAGTTTTCAAACGAAAAATTTAAAATTCGCCCCGTTGTAAAATAAAGTGTAATAAAAAGGCCAGTATAAATATCCTGACCTTTTTTAACTTCCACTATTATCCATCTAAAAACTTCCACCACTGCCTCCGTGGCTTTCGCCTGATGAGGATGTATGTGTGCTACTACCCCCAGAATCACTGGAGCTGCTAAGCTCTGGTTTTGCTTTCTTATCTACATTTGAGTAGAGGAAGAATTCTTGAGCATTGGTAATATGGAGGCTGTTTTTCTTGATGTAATCAACGGCTCCAGTTTGATGATAGACAGATTTGAGCTGACCTTTCATTCCTGTTACGATGAGAAAGGCGAGTCCAAATCCGATAGCCAATGCTCCGGGAATCCAGTACCAACTTAAAGGCTCCTTAGGGAGATTTTTTACATCATAAGGCTGTCCTTTTCGTGCTTGAGTGAGGAAATCATCACACTGCTCAGCATAGGTTGTAAAAGCAGCATTGTAGTCACCATCTTTTAAATCAGGTAAGAACTGCTTTGACAGGTAGTCTAAGCCAGCATCGGTAAAAGCAGTGATGCCATAGCCCGTCGTTGAAATATGCCACTTTCGATCTGCCATACTGACTAAGAAAAGCACCCCATCATGGTTTTTTCCTTGACCGTAGCCATGGTAGTCGAAGTAGTCATCTGCGAAGTCTTGGGCGCTCTTTCCTTCCAAGCTCTTAACGGTCACGACAACGACATCGCATTTTTGGCGTTTGCTAATATCTTTGAGCTTTGCTAACAGAGCTTTTTCTTGCTTTGGCTTCAGCAAGTCAGCCTCATCTACCAGTAATGGATTGGTCGATCCATTGAGTAATTCGACCACCTTATTGAGATAATACCGAACACCACTATAGTTGTTTTCCCCGCTATCAAAAGCTTTCCAAAGTATGTCATCACTCTTTGCACCTAGCTTTTCTTTAGCGTTTCCGGCATAATACACTATCCATTCGCCTTTTTCTTTATCAACGGCAAGGAGAATCCCATCAGCTGTACCTGCCGATTCTTGATAAATCTTTTCAGCATAGGCTAAAATACCATCTTCACCTGTTGATTTTGCTGCCAAAAAGTAAACCTTAAAATGATATTTTTCATCAATAGTTTGAGCCGTTTTGTTAATTTCTGTTATTTCCTTGCTTGAAAAGGCTGAGACTTCATCACGAATATAGCTGGTTTCTTCTGCACAGACGGTTCCAATCATGAGAAAGGAGAGAAGAAGAGTTGTCAGTAACGTTATGAATTTCTTCAACATAATCTCATCCTCCCTTCTTACAGTATGTGGATCAGCCATACAGCCGCATAACTGACTATACTTGCCACCACGCCCAGTCCGATTAGCCAACGTCTATAAGCTTGCTTGTCTAATGGCAGGTCACCGACAAACTTACCAGTCTGACCATTCATAGCAAAGACAAATTTTTTGCCCTTCCAAGTCGTATTTAAGAGCCAAACTGGATAGAGAACATACTTAGTTGAACCATTTATCAAGCGAATATTCGAAGATTCCGGGGTAACGGTAGAAAACCCAGTAACTGTATCTTCAAAGGCATCCTCCGTGCTTTGCTTCACACGACGGTTAGCATGCGAAATACTATCCTCAGAGCTGACATCGTATTTATCTGCTAAGTATCCTGCTAGATAAGCTGTCTGAAAATCAACAGCAAAGCGTCCCATCATGACGACAGGATTATCGCAGAATGGACACGAAGTGGCTGCTGTTGACTCGTCGGCAACAATTTCACCACCACAAGAGTTACAGACATAAACTGACAGCTGATCAATCTCGCCCGTATCCCATTCACCACCTGCTTGCGTACTCCAGGTCATATTTTCATCAGTCTGTGTTTTTAATTGTTCATCCAATTCCTTCAAACTTGACATATCCAATTCAGAATCACAATAAGGACACTTCATTTTCTGGATTGAACTATTAAATTCAAGATCAGCGCCACAATTTGGACATTTATATTCTTGTAAATCAGCCATGATGACCTCCTTTCTACTGTCATCGATCTATGAGATAGTTAGAAAAGTTTTAAACAAGGTCATTTTCATCAAAAACATTACCACATTCAGGGCAGAATTTAGGTGGATTATAAGCATCTTCTGGTTGCCAGCCACAATTGCTGCAACGGTATTGACGTTGGGGTTCTGGCTTAGGTTTTCCACAATTTGAGCAGAATTTACCTTTATTTACAGCGCCGCAAGTACAAGTCCAGCTGTCGTCAACCGGTTTTGGCGAACCGCATTCTGGGCAGAACTTGCCGGATGCTTCATGCCCATTTGGACAAGTCCATTTATCCGCAGTAGGTTGGGTTTGAGAGGTTGCACTCGCTGTTTGCGTTTGCTGACTAGCAGCCTGCTCTTGTCCCAACGCAAAAAGATTTTGAGCATTCATACCGCCTGCGCCCGCTGCCATTCCTACTCCCATAAAGCCAGTCATCGCACCGCCTGGATTTTCAGCCGCTGCTTTCATAGCATCTGCCTGTGCACCGACTAAGGTAGCCGCTGCCATGGTTGGGTCCTTCATAATAGCCACACGTTGAGCCTGCTTAATCATTTCAGCATCTTCGTCTGGAAGAGTTACTGAGCCAAGAGCTACACTAATGACTTTCAAACCACGAAGCTCGCCCCATTTGCTAGAGAGTGCTTCATTCATAGCATTTTCAAGTTCTGTATTGTGGCTAACGATTTGATTTGGCCGCAATTCTAAATCAGATAATGCAGCGAAAGCTGGTTGGAGGGCACTGATAAATTCGGTTTTTAGCTGTGATTCTAATTCTTCACGTAAATATTCTTTTTCGACATTGCCACAGACATTGGTATAGAAAAGAAGTGGGTCTGCAATCTTATAAGATAAATTGTAAAATATAGTTCAACAAAAAATCTCATAGCGTTTCATTGGTGTAAACTGTAAGTAACCACACAAACAGAACCCGAGGAAAAACTATGAGCTACTCCCAT
>NZ_CABHMZ010000011.1 GCF_902167705.1 Streptococcus constellatus
CCACGAAAATGTTTAGCTTACAGAACTGCTTATGAAGCTCTAGTGGATGAGTTAGAGTAAATGTTGCACTTATTCTTGCAATTTATCTTTTATTTTATCAAAAATGAAGGTATTTGAGAACTATTGGACTAACATTCACAATCATAAAAGAGGTCGGATTCTACCAACCTCTTTCGGAACTCTTAATTCATCACAATCATAGCTTTAATCGTTTTTCTGTCAGCCATGTCTTTATAGGCTTGGTCAATGTCTTCTAATTTGTAAGATTGAGTGAAAACTTTACCAGGATTGATTTGACCGTCTAGAACTGCTTTTAGCAAGATTTCTTTGTCATAAGTTGTACAAGAAGCTGGTCCACCAGCCATTGCCAAATTGACCATCCAGTAGTCACCAATATTGATGTCTCCTGTATGAGGTACACCAACGCGTCCGACAACAGCACCTGGACGAGCAATTCCAATTGCTGTCTCGGTTGATAAATGCGTTCCGACACATTCCAAAACAGCATCGCAGCCAGCACCGTTGGTTAATTCTTTGACCTTAGCGATACCTTCTTCACCGCGCTCTGCAACAATATCTGTTGCACCGAATTCAAGAGCTAATTTCTGACGATCTTCATGACGGCTCATGATAATAATGCGTTTTGCACCACGCAATTTTGCAGCAATAACAGCACAAAGTCCAACAGCTCCGTCACCAACAATAGCAACTGTATCACCTGTTTTCACATGTGCTACACGCGCAGCGTGGTAACCTGTTGGCATCACATCCGCAAGCGCCATGAAGTTGGCAATCATGCCTTCCGTATAATCACTAGGTTGTCCCGGAATCTTAATCAAGGACCAATTCGCATGTTGATAACGAACATATTCTGCTTGGTAGCCATCAGAGAAATTTTCCCCCATTGGATGACCTTGACAATCCCCTTCAAATCCAGCTTCACAAGCCGCACAATGTCCACAGCCATGAATGAATGGCGCAATGACAAAGTCTCCTTTTTTAAAAGTCGTAATGTCTTCGCCAGCTTCTTCTACAATCCCAATGACTTCGTGCCCAGAGTTCATGGAGCCTTCTTCTTTGGCATCATCCCCACGATAATTCCATAAATCCGAACCACAGACACAGGTGCGAACCACTCGCAAAATCACATCATCTTTTTCCATAATCTTTGGCATATCTACTTCTTTGACAGTTACTTGACCAGGCTTCATAAAGACAGTTGTTTTCATTTTATTTCTCCGTTTCCTTTATTAAAATAGAAGAATTATATATCGCTTTACATCAATCACAACACATAATACTTGTAAATGCAATTCACATTAACATTATTCCAGTAATTACAGGTTGTGCTTGTATAAATAGGTATATCCTTCTCAAAAACAGTATACCACTTGGAGTTCACTATAAGCCAAGAGGTTCTATTTTTCACATATTTTATTTCCAAATCTCTTTTGCACGGTTAAATGCAGACCAAGCCTTAGGCCAGCCCATATAAAAGGCTGCATGGGTAATGATTTCGGCTATTTCTTCCTTAGTTACCCCATTTGACTTGGCGAAGGCTAGATGATGTTCCAACTGCTCGAAATTGCCAGCAGTCATCAGAACCGATACTGTCACAATTGAACGAAGTTTAGGCGACAGCTCTTCCTCTCTTGACCAAACTTGCCCAAAGAGGACATCATCATTTAACTCTGCAAATTTAGGAGCAAATTCTCCTAGATTGTCGCGACCCGCTGTTTGTTTTTTTGACATTATTCGTCTCCTTTTTCTTCAAAAAGCTCTTTTTCTATAGGAACAATTTTATTTTTATAATTTTCAATTTTGTAATTCAAACGATCTAAGGTTTGCTGTAGCTGATTGACACGCTCTTCCAGTTTTTCTTTCTCGTCTTGCAAAATAGCCAAGCGAGCTGAAATACTAACCTCTCCTTTATCCAGCAGGCCAATGTAATCAATCAAACTTTCTACGGACATTCCAGCCTTTTTAAAACAACGGACAAATTCCAAAATATCAATATCGTGCTGGCTAAAATCCCGAATGCCTGCTTGATTTCGTGGGACAGGAGGAATGAGACCGATCCGCTCATAATACCGAATCGTATCAGCCGTTATCCCTGTCAATTCACTCACTTTCTTAATGTTCATTCAAAACCTCTTTTGTTATTGTCCGATGATAACCAACGACTTAATCGCTTCACGCTTGTCCATTGCTTCATAGGCTTCTTGAATCGTGTCCAAAGTAAAGCGTTTGGTAAAGACTTTCCCCGGTTCAATGCGACCTTTTAAAACGGCATCTAGCAAAACTTCCTTGTCATAAGTCGTAACAGACGCAATTCCTCCACGCAGACCAATGTTCTTCCAGAAAAGATTATTGGTATTCATTTCTGCTTTTTGCGGCACTCCTACACGACCAACAACAGCGCCTGGACGAGCAATTTTAGTAGCCGTATCCACAGATTGTTCTGTTCCAACGCATTCTAAGACAGCATCTGCGCCTGCTCCATCGGTCAATTGAAGGACTTTCTCAACAGCTTCGTCTCCCCGCTCTGCAACAATATCAGTTGCACCAAATTCACGCGCTAGTGCTTGACGATCTGCATGACGGCTCATCGCAATAATCCGTTCAGCCCCTAATAGCTTGGCAGCAATAACACCGCACAAACCAACGGCTCCGTCTCCCATAACAACGACTGTATCCCCTGCCTTTACTTCAGCTGTCTTTGCCGCATGATAACCCGTCGCCATTACATCAGCCAAAGTCAAGAGTGAATTCAGCTTATCATCAGAATAATCCTCTGGCTGTCCTGGAATTTTAACCAAAGCCCAATTGGCATTTGTAAAGCGAAGGTACTCTCCTTGATAGCCAGCATTACTTCCATCTTCCATATTTAAGCAATTACCATCAAAGCCGGCACGACAAGCCGCACAATGCCCGCAGCCATGAGTAAAGGGTACAACGACAAAATCACCTGCTTTTATATCCGTCACAGCCGATCCGACTTCTTCTACCACACCAATCGCTTCGTGACCCGCTAATGTGTTTGGCTCGCGCTTAGAAATGCCACGGAACCACCACAAGTCAGAACCACATACACAAGCTCTGACAATTCGGATAATCGCATCCGTTTCCTTTTCCAACTGCGGACGCGCAACCTCTCTTACCTCCATTTTCCCTAGTTCTACAAAAACTGCTGCTTTCATCTTATTGCTCCTTTCTCTATTAAAAAGATGATGCTCCACATTCATCAAAAAGATAAAATATTTACACTTTTATTATATACCTTGGAGTGCACTCTAAGTCAAGAAATTTTTGAAAAATCTTAGCAGTCCATGATTATTTTCAGCCAAACTTTTTATTAAAAATATTGTTCAGTTCCGTCTTTGATGCTTTTTTATGCTAAAATAGACTTAGAAATTTCAGAAGAAACGGGATTATAGAATTTATGTCCAGAAGAGATTATAGAAATGTACGTTCGAGAAGATGGATTGGTATACTGCTTATTTTTATCGCAGTCGGTATTATTATGCAGTACCTCATCCCAATCCTCTTTGCTGTCGGTATAGGCTACGGAATTTACTACTATGCAACCCAGCAGCCGAAAAAAATCACAGGACCTAGCGCCAGTCAGCAAATTGAAGATTTAAAAGAGGAAATCGGTGCCGCAGATAGTCGAATCAGACAATTGGATGCTTATCTGGAAGAAAAGTCTTATGAAAAATACCAACAGTTGGCTGAACAGCTCTTACCTCAATTAAGCTATATCCAAGGTCGGACTGATACCTTGAAAAAACATATCTCGCCTGAAATTTACCAGCGGATTCAACGGAAAGTGCAAGACGTAACAGCAGACATTCATGCTCAACTTTACAACCTCCGCACGCAAGATGCTGAGAGTACAAAGTCAAGCCTTGAAGAATTAGCACCAGAATTGCTCGAAACCATTCACAATATCCAAACCGACCATGAAGCTATTCTCAAGAAAATTTCTCAATCAGAAAGCAACAACAAGGAAGAATTAACTGCTATTCATCAATCTCAAATGGAGCATTATGAGGATATTTTGGAGGGTTACCTAAAAATCAAGGCTTCCCCGAAAGATTTTTACAATGCTGAGGAACGGCTCTCCAGTGCCAAAGCGGCTATTGAGCAGTTTGATTTAGACTTGGATGAAACACTCCGTCAGCTCAACGAAGCTGATCTGCGAGATTTTGACATCAGCTTGCGGATTTTAACTAAAAAAGAGACGAACACAGAACTATAACATCAAAAGGAGACCTTATGAGCCAAGAATTTAACTTCGACATTGACAAAATCGCTAACAATGCCATTACGAAAACGGATAAAACCACTGAAATCATTGAATCAACCAAAACTCAAGCAAATGGGCAGTTAACTTTTTTGGAGAAATTAACTCCTGAGCAACAAAATGCTATCGTGGCAAAAGCCCCACAGTTGGTAGATAACTTTATTTCCGACCAAAATGCTCTTTTAGATTTTGGGCAAGCCGCAGTCGAAGATGTTAATAACACTGTCAACCGTATTTTAGCCGAGCAAAAGAAACTTCAAATCCCACAAGTCGATGAATTGCTAAAAAATACTAATAAAGAATTAAATGGTTTTGTTGCTAAGTACAAGGATGCTCAAATTGCAGAACTAGATAAAAAGCCAAATTTCTTAGAAAAACTCTTTAAACAAAGCAAGAATACCTTGCAAGAGTTCTATTTTGATTCACAAAATATCGAGCAAAAAATGGACGGAATGGCTGCTACTGTCGTCAAGCAAGAAGATGTACTTGCACGCAATATCGTTTCTGCTGAGATGTTGATCGAAGACAATACCAAATCCATTGAAAATCTAGTCGGTGTCATTTCCTTTATCGAAGCCAGTCAAAGAAAAGCCGGTGCGCGTGCCTTGACTCTTCAAAATGAAGTGGCACAATTAGATACCGCCACTCTAGATTACCAAACCAAATCACAAGAATTGGCCCGCTTGACTGAAGTTGTCAATACATTGGAACAGCAACATACTGAATACATTAGCCGTCTGTATGTTGCTTGGGCCACTACCCCGCAAATGCGTAATCTCGTGAAGGTGTCTTCTGATATGCGCCAAAAACTCGGCATGCTCCGTCGCAATACCATTCCGACCATGAAGCTCTCTATTGCTCAACTAGGCATTTTGCAACAATCAATGAAATCTGGTCAGGTAGCGGACGCCATTTCTAATGCCAACAATGCAGCGCTTCAAATGCTGGCTGAAACCAGCAAAGAAGTCATTCCACAAATGGAGAGAATCTCGCAAAATCCAACAATTGCAGTCGAATCTGTTACTAAGTTGGCTGAAAGCTTAGTCGCTCAAAACCAAGGTATTATCGAAGCTATTGACAAAGGACGGGAAAAACGCGCTCTCCTTGAAGCGACTGTTATCCAATCCGCTGAAACCATTAACGACTCTGTTAAACTGCGCGACCAAAAGATTATCCAGGCTTTGCTAGATCAGGGAAAAGAAACTCAAAAAGAAGTGGATGAACGGACTATAAACGAAAACTAATGGACTGGAACAAGAGTTTTCTAAATTCTTATGATATACTATTTTTTCACCGAAACGAAGTGGGCGCTTGGTGGTTTTCATTCCTTGCTATGCAAAGAATGAGACCAGCCTCGTCAACTATGGGGGGTGGGACAACAAAATCAATTTCTTACGAAATACCGATTTTTGTCCCGCTCCCTTTTCTTTTTTTATGTTACAATAAAAGGTATGGACAAGATTATTAAAACTATTTCAGAAAACGGAGCTTTCCGAGCTTATGTACTAGACAGTACTGAAACCGTTCGGACAGCTCAAGAAAAGCATCACACTCAGGCCAGCTCAACTGTAGCACTAGGCCGCACGCTCATTGCCAGTCAAATCCTTGTCGCAAATGAAAAAGGAGATACAAAAATCACCGTCAAAGTTCTAGGGACAAGCTCTCTCGGTGCTATTATCACCGTTGCAGATACAAAAGGTACGGTCAAAGGCTATGTGCAAAATCCCGGCGTAGACATAAAAAAGACTGCAACGGGGGAAGTGCTGGTCGGACCATTCGTTGGAAATGGCGAATTTCTCGTCATTACAGACTATGGAACTGGAAATCCTTATCATTCTATGACGCCACTTGTGTCCGGTGAGATTGGCGAAGATTTGGCATTCTATCTAACAGAAAGTCAGCAAACTCCGTCAGCTGTCGGGTTAAATGTTCTACTAGATACCAATGACAAGGTCAAGGTTGCTGGTGGTTTCCTCTTGCAAGTCCTTCCTGGTGCCAAAGAAGCAGAAATCGCTCGCTTTGAAAAGCGAATCCAAGAAATGCCTGCTATTTCAACACTTTTAGAATCCGAAAATCATATTGAAGCCCTGCTTTCAGCTATCTATGGTAATGAGCCTTACAAACGATTGTCAGAAGAAGAACTCCGCTTCCAATGCGATTGCAGCAAAGAGCGTTTCCTAAATGCTCTCTCAAGCCTACCTAAGTCAGACCTTGAAGAAATGCGAGACGAAGACCACGGCGCTGAAATCACCTGTCAATTCTGCCAAAGCACATATCATTTTGACGAGAAAGACTTGGAGGAACTCATTCGTGACAAATCTTAATACCCCTTTTCTGATTGGCGATGTAAAAATTCCCAACCGAACGGTTCTCGCTCCTATGGCAGGTGTGACCAATTCGGCTTTTCGGACGATTGCAAAAGAGCTTGGTGCAGGACTTGTCGTCATGGAAATGGTCTCAGACAAGGGCATTCAATACAACAACGAAAAGACACTCCACATGCTGCATATTGATGAAGGGGAACATCCTGTTTCCATTCAATTGTTTGGCAGTGACGAAGATAGTTTGGCGCGCGCAGCCGAGTTTATCCAAGAAAATACCCAAACAGATATTGTGGACATTAATATGGGCTGTCCCGTCAATAAAATTGTCAAAAACGAAGCTGGTGCAAAATGGCTCAAGGATCCAGACAAGATTTATTCTATTATCAGCAAGGTTCGGTCTGTTCTCAATATTCCGTTGACTGTGAAAATGCGCACTGGTTGGTCGGACGCTTCACTAGCTGTTGAAAATGCTCTGGCAGCTGAAGCTGCTGGTGTGTCGGCTCTTGCTATGCACGGACGCACACGCGAACAAATGTACACTGGGCAGGCTGATCTTGAAACCCTCCACCATGTTGCTCAAGCCTTAATCAAGATTCCTTTCATTGCCAATGGCGATATTCGCACCGTTCAAGATGCCAAACAACGCATAGAAGAAGTCGGTGCTGACGCAGTCATGATTGGACGCGCTGCTATGGGCAATCCTTATCTCTTTCATCAAATCAATCACTATTTTGAAACGGGAGAAATCTTGCCCGACCTCAGCTTTGAGGATAAAATGCACATCGCTTACGATCATTTGAAGCGCTTGATTGACCTTAAAGGCGAACATATCGCTGTTCGAGAATTTCGTGGTTTAGCACCTCATTACCTCCGCGGAACTGCTGGTGCTGCCAAACTCCGCGGTGCTATTTCCCAAGCCAACAGCCTTGCGGAAATCGAAGAATTGCTACAAGTCTAAACATCAAAAAACACCAATCATCTGGAAAATTATTCCCAAATGGTTGGTGCTTTTTATTTAAACAGCACTTTCTACTAGGTATCTATCCGAGTCATTTCAGTCCTCGCTTGATTACGGTAAATGAGATCTTCTCGAACAGAGAAACCTAATTTTTCCCAAAACTGATTTCCTTCTGTATTTCTTTTGAAAACAACTAAGGCAACCTTATGAATTTTCAAATCATCTAGGACGGTTAAAACCGCCTCAACCAGCTGTCTTGCAATCCCTCTCCTGCGATAGTTCGGATGAACAGCTGTATGGTAGATATAGGCTCTTCGTCCGTCTGAACCAACTAAAATCGCTCCGATAATCGTTTGATTTTCTACTGCTACCAGACAAGTTTGAGGATTTCTTTGCAAAAACCGAGCAATTCCCTCTTTTGAATCATCTAAATCATTCAATCCCATGCCTGCACACGACAACCACAATTGATAAACCTGATCATAATCCGCTTCTGTCATTTCACGAATGTTCATCTTTTAAATCCTTATCTATCCCTGAATGTTTCAAAAAACTCATAGCACTTCAAACTTCAGCTGCCCGGCTTTAACACCGACTTTCAAACGTTGTCCTGTCTTTAACTCACCAGCTAAAAGTAATTCGGATAAATGATCTTCTACCTGAGTTTGTAGAGTTCTGCGAAGTGGCCTTGCTCCCATTTCAGGGTCATAACCCTCTTGAGCCAGAAGTTTCAAAGCGCTAGGTTGGAATTTCAGCTCAATTCCTTTTTCAGCGAGACTGACAATGAGTGGTTTCACCATAATTTTTACCACTTCTTGCATGTCTTCGCTAGTCAGGCTATGGAAAACAACCTTTTCATCAATTCGATTGATAAATTCCGGACGATAACTTTTCTTGAGTTCTTCCATCATCCGTTTTTCCATGCTTTCATGGCCAAAGCGGGCATCACGCGCTCCAAAACCGACCGTCTTATCATCCCGCAAACTTGTCGCACCAAGATTGCTGGTCATAATGATAATGATATTAGAAAAATCCACCTTGCGTCCCTTGCTGTCGGTCAGCACCCCATCATCTAAGACCTGGAGAAGCACATTGAAAATATCAGGGTGTGCCTTTTCTACCTCGTCAAAGAGGAGCACAGAGTAAGGACGATTGCGAACTTTTTCAGTCAATTCGCCCCCTTCTTCATAACCGACATAACCTGGAGGCGCTCCATTGAGACGACTGGCCGCAAATTTCTCCATGTATTCACTCATATCAAAGCGAATAAGTGCTGACTCATCATCAAAGAGAACTTCTGCCAAGGCCTTAGCCAACTCAGTTTTTCCAACCCCAGTTGGACCCAAGAACATAAACGATCCGATGGGACGTTTGCTGGTGCGGATGCCGGATTGATTGCGCCGAATCGCTCGACTGATAGCAGAAATTGCTTCATTTTGCCCAATGACCCGTTTGTGCAGCTCCTTTTCTAAATGGAGGTATTTCTTCGCATCTGTTTGCGTCAACTTTTGCACAGGAATGCCCGATAAACCGCTGAGTGTTGCCAAAATATCCTCGTCTTTAACCTTTAGTTTATAGACAATTGGCTGATTTTCTTTCTCCAACAAAGTGCCAACCTTTTTCCAATCGCCTGCCATTAAAGCCTCGTCTGCTGCACTCAATTCTGCTTTTACATGATTTTGCGGACCTTTATTTTGTACCGTTGCGGCAGCTTCATCTAGCAAATCGATCGCCGAGTCAGGTAGATGTTTGCTGGTTAGATAACGATGAGCATACTTAACAGCTGTCTCAATCGCTGAATCTGTAATCACCACTTTGTGGTGCTCTTCATAACTTTTCTTGAGTCCCTGTAAAATCGCAATACTATCAGCTACCGTCGGCTCTTCAATAGTAACCTTGGCAAATCTCCGTGAAAGAGCTGCGTCCTTTTCAATATATTTCTGGTACTCTTCTTGTGTCGTTGCGCCAACCGTTCTGAGTGTCCCTCTAGCCAAAGCTGGCTTGAGAATGTTCGCTGCATCTAATGTCGAGTCAATCCCGCTGCCAGAACCCATAATAGTATGAAGCTCATCAATAAAGAGAATCACATGTCCATCTGCTTCAATATCATTGATAATATTGTTCATCCGCTCTTCAAAATCACCACGGAAACGAGTTCCAGCCACCACATTCATCAAATCTAACTCTAGAACTCTCATCTTTGCAAGCTTATTTGGAACTTGACCAGCAGCGACACGTTGCGCCAAACCAAGGGCTAATGCTGTCTTCCCAACTCCAGCATCTCCTACCAACACTGGATTATTTTTCGTCTTGCGACTTAAAATCTGAAGCATGCGCGAAATTTCTTCATCACGCCCAACGACCGGTTCCAAAAGACCAGCATGAGCCATTTCGGTTAAATCACGGGTGTAATCTTCTAACCCTCCGCTGGTAGAAGGAGGCATTCCCATCATATTGGCCATCGTTTGTTTTGCTGCAGCAGCATTTTTATTTAAGTGGCGAATAGCCTTTATATCCTCTTTGCTCCAGCTAGCCTTATGCTCTAAATTCTTCCGAAGATCTGTCATGCGCAAAACGCCTTCTTTATCTTCATAACTAAAGCCTGTAAATTCAAGGATACGTGCCGCCAAACTTCCTCTGTCAAACAGCATGGCTAGCAACACATGCTCTGTCCCAAGATTCTTAGCATGAACAGCCTCTGCAATTCGTTCAGCTGTTAAAAACAACACTTTCATGCGATAAGAAAACGGCCAAATGGTAAAGGTTCCATCCTGTTGATAAACCTTTCCCGTGATGTGAAAAGCTGCCTTTTCAAAGTCATCAATTTCAAGTGGATAATCGTTTAAAACTGAACCAGCAACACTATAAGGATTGTTTGCCATCGCAATCAATAAATGCCAAGACTCCAAATAATCCGTTTCAAAATGACTCGCTAACAGTTGTGCTGATTCAATACTTTCTGTCAAAGCTTTTGAATATTTCATATATTAGTTTTTCCCTTTTCTATCAACTTGTTGTAAAATTTTCTTTAACATTCGCGCACGAATCTGTGCAGCATTTACTCCCAATACCCTGTCTGTTGCCGTTGCTAAAAGAAGATTTCCTTCTCGTTCTGTCATGATTTTTTCATCAAACAATAGCTGAATGATATCTGTAAAGACCTGCTGATTAATCTGCTCGCCAATGCTATGCAGCAAATCACAAAGTAGCTCATGATGATTGGAAAACTCAATCCGACCAATTCGAATGTAGCCGCCTCCACCACGCTTGCTTTCAACAACATAGCCGCGACTTTCTGTAAAGCGCGTCTTTATCACATAATTTATCTGGCTGGGAACAACCTGAAAAACGTCCGCAATCTCGCTTCGCTTCAACTCTGCAATCCCCGCCTGCGCCAAAAGAGCTTTAATATATTCTTCAATACTATCTGATGTATTTTTACTACTCATGACAACTCCTTTCCTTTAGGTCTCACTCTATGCACAATACCCGCAACTGACATTGACTATCTTTGACTATTATTATACCGAAATTCTTCCGTTTTTGAAAGAAAAAGAGCCAAATGAAAAACTGAAAAGTCTGATTATTCAAGCAAGTGAAAAAGCTTATTTATCAGCAATAATTCGAGTGTAAACGCTTGCTTTTTAAATTTTAAGCGTTATAATATAGATGAAAATTTGACGATATCAATAAAAGGAGGCCAAATGAATGAAAATGGATTGGTTCAAATATACACGTCATGTACTGGTTTGGTTGTTTTCAACTTTATTCTTTTTTACAATTATTTCTGCTGACTATGTAGATGTTCAAGTCGCCACATTAGTCGCCTGTTTGTTTGCCCCGTTTTTATTTGAACCGTCTTCAATAAAACCCAAAACAAAATGGACAATTGACTTAGCCATTGTTGTCACTAGTGTCTTTGCTATTCTGTTTACACAAACTTACCGAATCGCTTTCACTTACTCTGAAATTACTTATCTACTCATCTCCTTAATTGTTTTAATCTTTGTAGAGTTAGTCATTTCCCACAAGGGATTCACTAAAAGAATTGTAAAATAGCAATAGTCACTAACTAGAAAAGGTTAGAGAACTGGACTTGTTCTCTAACCTTTTGTTTGTTATTTAAATAGTTGATTGACTTAGTTTTGTCCAAGTGCAGCAGCCATCGTAGCAGCTACTTCTGATTCAAAATCATTGGCAGCTTTTTCAATACCGTCACCTACTTCAAAACGAGTGAAGCTAGCGATTGTAGTCCCTTGACTTTCAAGGAATGCTTCAACGGTTTTGCTGTCATCCATGATGTAAACTTGTGCCAATAGTGTATATTGTTGGTCAACTTTTGTATTGTCTAACATAAAGCGATCCATTTTACCAGGAATGATTTTATCCCAGATTTTTTCTGGTTTGCCTTCGGCAGCAAGAGCAGCTTTGATGTCTTCTTCAGCTTGTGCAATCACTTCATCCGTCAATTGAAGTTTAGAACCAAATTTGTAGTGTGGAAGTGCTGGTTTACCAACCATTGCACGACTTTCATTATCTTGGTCAATCTTGTGGTTCATTTGAGCTAATTCATCATGGATAAATTCTTCGCTCAATTCTTTGTATGAAAGAACAGAAGGTTTCATAGCTGCAGCGTGCATTGCCACGTGTTTTGCAAGATCTTCGTCACTACCTGAAAGAACAGTGATTACTCCGATACGTCCGCCATTGTGTTGGTAAGCACCAAATACTTGATCATCTGCTTTTTCAACAACTGCAAAACGACGGAATGAGATTTTTTCTCCGATGGTAGCAGTTGCACTAACATAAGCAGCTTCAAGCGTTTCTCCTGAAGACATTGTCAAAGCAAGAGCTTCTTCGTTGTTAGCTGGTTTGCCTTCTGCGATAACTTTAGCTGTTTCGTTTACCAATTCAACAAATTGAGCATTTTTCGCCACAAAGTCTGTTTCTGAATTTACTTCAACGATAGCGGCAACATTGCCGTTCACATAGACACCAGTCAAACCTTCAGCAGCAACACGGTCTGCTTTTTTAGCAGCTTTTGCCATACCTTTTTCACGAAGCAATTCAATTGCTTTTTCGATATCGCCATCTACTTCTACAAGTGCTTTTTTAGCGTCCATGACACCAGCACCAGATTTTTCGCGCAATTCTTTTACAAGCTTAGCTGTAATTTCTGCCATTTTGATCCTCCAATTAAGATATTATGCTTTTATTTAATAAAAAGGGGAGGGCTAGGCCCCGCCCCATAGGTTCGTTACTTGATTATTCGTTTGATCCTTCGACAACTTCAACGATTTCTTCGATAGAATCTGCTTGTGTATCAGTTGCAGCCAATTCTGCTTCTACTGATTCAACATTATCTTCACCTTGACGGCCTTCGATAATCGCATCAGCCATTTTCGCAGTGATCAATTTAACAGCACGAATAGCATCGTCGTTAGCTGGGATGATGACATCAATGTCATCTGGATCTGTATTTGTATCCACCATCGCTACAACTGGAATACCTAATTTTTTAGCTTCTTTAACAGCGATTTGTTCTTTATGTGGATCTACAACGTACATTACATCTGGGATACGCGGCATTTCTTCGATACCACCCAAGAATTTTTCAAGACGAGCACGTTGCTTGTTAAGAAGGGCAACTTCTTTCTTAGGAAGAACGTCAAAAATTCCATCTTCTTCCATACGTTTGATTTCTTTCAAACGAGCAACACGTTTTTGAATCGTTTCCCAGTTTGTAAGTGTTCCACCCAACCAACGGTGGTTGATGTAGTATTGACCAGCACGTTCTGCTTCTTCTTTTACAGCGTCAGCAGCTTGTTTTTTGGTACCAACAAACAAGATAACTGCATCGTTAGCAGCTGCATCACGCATAAAGTCGTATGCTTGATCTGCAAATTTTACAGTTTGTTGCAAGTCGATAACGTGGATACCGTTACGTTCTGTGAAGATATACTTAGCCATCTTAGGGTTCCAGCGACGAGTTTGGTGACCAAAGTGTACGCCAGCCTCAAGAAGTTGTTTCATTGAAATTACTGCCATGAGTAATGTCTCCTTTTTGTTTTTTTCCTCTTTCAGATTTCAACTCGCAAAATCACCCGTAGGCAACAATTTCACGATTCATCTGAAATGAGTATTTGCCGATTACACGACATCTACTATCATATCAAAATTTCTTCCATTTTACAAGAGGCATTCTGCTTTTTTATAGCCCTCCAAATGATAACTCGGCTGCTTTATTGCTTGAACTCAGGCAAAGAAGCGCGAAAATTTTACAAGGAGATAGCAGTCTACACTCTTGACGAAAACGATTTTTTACGATAAAATAGTAAAAGTTGTGGCGGTATAGCCAAGTGGTAAGGCACGGCTCTGCAAAAGCTTGATCGTCGGTTCAAATCCGTCTACCGCCTTTCAGTACCTGACTTATCAGGAATTAACCGAATGAAAAGCCCGTAAAATAGGGCTTTTTTATTTTTTTGTTCGGTTAAATCAGATCAAATCTGATAAAGTTGGTGGGCAAGTAGTTTTAAAATGAATTTATTATTTTGGATAAAAATAGATAGCATAAAAAAGCAGGCTAGGAATCAATTTCTGCATGTACTGATTCTAGCTTGCTTTTTGATTATAATTCAGCAATTTGGTTCAGATTTACTTCGGCAACTGTATCATTTCCGAACAGCGAAATAATCATCTTCACTTTGTTGTTGTCAATTTCAGTGATTTTACCCGTATAATCTGCAAAAGCGCCGTCAATGATACGTACGGTATCGCCAACTTTCACATCAATATCAAATTCTTGAACGGTTTGTCCCATTGAAATCAAGATTTGGCGGATTTCCTCTTCCAAAAGTGGTGTTGGTTTAGAGCGGTTTCCATGTGAGCCGACAAAGCCTGTTACGTTTGGTGTGTTCCGTACGACAAACCACGCTTCGTCTGTCATCACCATTTCTACCAAGACATAACCTGGGAAGCGGTTTTCTTCAACTTCTTTGGTTTTTCCGTTCTTTTCCACTTGCACCGTTTGCGTTGGGATTTCCACGCGCAAAATATTTTCTAACATATTATAGGTTTGCGCACGCTGTAAAAGATTTTCCTTTACTTTATTTTCATATCCTGAGTATGTCTGCAAGACAAACCAGCCTTTATCAAAACTGTCCATCGTTCTTCCTTTCCTAAATAAAAAAGCCTGTGGGCTTCGGTTTCTTTCTAGCCCTATTATACCACAAAAATAGCCAATGTAACCTTTTTACTGCTATTTTTTACAATAAAAACCTACTTGACAAATAGCAAGCAGGCTAAAAATTAAAAGATATTTAACAATCGTACCAAACCTCTTGTAACAAGTAGGTCGAAAAGATAAATAATGACAACAAAGAAAGCTGTGTATTCCATAACTGAGATAAAATCTACCCAGCTTTGCTTTCTAGTTGGCCAAGTTGTATCTTTTAATACTTGAAATGTATCTTTAATGAATCTCACAACTTTCTCCTATCTAGTTTCTTTATGAATCGTGTATTTACTACAATGCTTACAATATTTATTTACTTCCAGACGTTTTGGTTTTGGCGTACTACTCAATTTGATTGAATAGTTTCTCGATCCACAAACCGTGCACGCCAGACTCGCTTTTTTTAGTGCCATAACGCCTCCATCTTGTTTATTATATCAAGAAAGCCCATTTTTGACAAGCCTATTGGAACCAACTCTTCACCGTGTCCCAAAGATTCTGTGCTTTTTCAGGAATCTTAGCATCGTCAATAGCTTTCTTCGCTTGGTCAACCAAGTTCTTAGCTTTATCCTGTACATCTTTCAAAATATCTGAAGGATTGTTACTTTGATTTGCAGTGTCATTTGTACCACTCGTATCAACCGGTGCAATGCCGTTTTTGGCATAGGCATTTTCGTCACCAAATTTCGTACCATTGGTGTACGGTAGGATACTATTTGCCACACTTCGGAAAATAGCTGAAGCTTCATTGGCACTGGTGCCTGTAAGATAATGATTTTCATCTGTCTTTGGAAAACCTAGCCACTGACTAATCACCACATCTGGCGTGTAACCAATAACCCATTGGTCTCCTGACAAATCTGGGTTAAAATCAGTCTCTGTCGTTCCTGTCTTCCCAGCCATGTCATAGCCGTAAGGAGCTGCATAAACACCTGTACCATTGGTAAATGTTCCCAGCATCATACTGGTCATTTTTTCTGTTGTTGAGCGATTGAGCACTCGCGTTGAAGTTGATTTATGAGTTTTAACGACTTGTCCACTAGCATTTTCAATTTTGGTAATCAAATGAGCATCATTCATAACTCCATTATTTGCAAAAGTCGAGTAGGCTTGTGCCATTTGAAGCGGATTAGTTGCTACGCCACTACCAAGAGCCACTCCAAGGGTCTGCTCCACTTTATCCATATTCAAGCCAAATTTTTTACCATATTCAAAAACTTTTTTCAGTCCTAATTCATTAGCTGCAGCAACTGCTGGAATATTTAAGGATTGCGCTAAAGCCTGATACATTGGCACAGTCGGACTGGATTGAATCCCGCCATAGTTATTCACAGTGTAAGTTCCATACGTTGTTGTACTATTATCCAATTCTTTATTGATAGACCAGCCTGCATCAACTGCGGGGCTATAAACAACCAAGGGCTTAATGGTGGAACCAGGACTTCTTGACGATTGTGTGGCATAGTTAAAACTTCTAAAACCAGCATTTATATCACTGTTTACCTGACCAACCAAAGCGCGAACTCCTCCCGTTTTAGGGTCAAGTGCCACGCTACCTGATTGAGCTCTTGTCCCATCGGCTGCTTGCGGGAATAAATCTTCGCGATCATAGATAACTTGCATGCTAGCTTGGTAATTCTGATCTAGCTCTGTGTAAATACGATAGCCGTTATTGACAATATCAGCTTCTGTTAAGCCATAATCTTGAACTGCTTCATTGATAACCGCATCAAAGTAAGACGGATAACGATAATCTGCTGATTTTCCTGTGTAAGCATCTACCAATTGACTACCCAATCCATTCGCTGCTGCCTGATCAGCTGTCGTTTGATTGATATAGCCAGTAGCTACCATATTTTGCAGAACGGTATTGCGCCGATTGGTTGCATTTTTGATAGAAGCAATGGGATTGTATAGCTCCGGTCCTTTAAGCATGCCCGCCAAGGTAGCAGACTGGTCAAGTGTCAACTGGCTAGCAGATACGCCGAAATATTTTTTAGAGGCATCTTCTACACCCCACACACCATTCCCAAAGTAAGAATTGTTAAGGTACATGGTGAGAATCTGATTCTTACTATATTTCTTGGTTAATTCCAAAGCAAGGAAAAATTCTTTTGCTTTCCGCTCAATAGTCTGATCTTGAGATAGGTAAGCATTTTTGGCTAATTGCTGCGTAATGGTGGAGCCACCGCCAGAACGTCCCGCTGTCAAAATCGCCATGATAAAACGACCGTAGTTAATCCCACTATTTTTATAAAAAGAACGGTCTTCTGTCGCAATGACAGCATGTTGCAAATTCGGGCTAATCTGAGACAATTCTACGTAAGTTCCCTTTTGACCTGACAAACTTCCAGCTTTTTTGCCGTCCTTATCATAAATAGATGTCGTTGCTTTCAAAGCATTCTGCAAATCATTCACATTAGTGGATTTGGCAACATAAAAGAGATAGCCTCCTGTCACCAAGCCAAAACCAAGTCCCAAAATCAAGACAATCTTCGTCAGGTGATAGCGACGCCAAAATCGACGAAATGGATGTTGAGAAATCGGTTTTTTTCGGCTTTTCCCAGAACGACTCAAATGTGATTCAGCCTCTTCAACCTCTGTCACCTCTTGATGCTTACGCTCAGGACTTTCCTTTTTAAAATGATTTACTGCTATTTCAAATAATTCACTCAATTTTTTCATATCCTTATTCTATCACCTTCTCCATATCCAGACAAGAAAGGACCTCTTATTAAGCGTTCAGTTTAGAAAACTTTAAGAAATTGTTCAATCTTTAGCTGGCTATTTTCAATCATCAGCTATTTTGTTACAATAAAATCATGCAATTTACGATTACGATTCCACAAGGTTTGCCAGAAATGACAGTCAAAGAGCTTCTTGAAGAACATTTTTTGATTCCACGGAAGATTCGCCATTTTTGGCGTATCAAAAAACATGTCTTCGTCAACCATGAATCAATCAATTGGCAGAGTATTGTCCACCCACATGACGAAATTACATTGATTTTTGACGAAGAAGATTATCCGAAAAAGTCTATTTTAATGGGCAAAGCTGATTTTGTGGAAGAATTATACCAAGATGAACACATCATCATCGTCAACAAGCCCGAAGGCCTGAAAACACATGCCAATGAACCAACAGAGCTGGCGCTTTTAAATCATGTCTCTGCTTATGCTGGAGATACTTGCTATGTCGTTCATCGCTTAGACAAGGAAACGAGCGGAGCAGTTCTTTTTGCGAAAAACCCTTTTATCTTGCCAATCTTAAATCGATTGCTAGAAAACAAGAAAATTTCGCGTGAGTATTGGGCTTTGGTACAAGGAGCATTTCCCAAAAAACGTCAAATCTATACGGATAAAATCGGGCGTGACCGCCACGATCGACGAAAACGGCTGGTGGATAACAAAAACGGCCAATACGCTGAAACGCAGGTCACCAAGCTCAAAGAAATTGGAAACAATACCCTCGTTAAGTGCCAGCTTAAAACTGGACGCACTCACCAAATTCGTGTACATCTTGCTCATCATGGATACCCCATTATCGGCGACCCATTGTACAATCCTCAAAAGGCAGAGCGCCTCATGCTTCATGCTCATCGCTTAACTTTCACACATCCTTTTACACTTGAAACAATTAGTGTCGAAGCCAGCTCTCAAAGTTTTGAAAAAGGATTGATTTAAAAAAATGATAGGCAGACATCGTTATCTTTGAATAACAATGTCTGCCTGTTTTTCTATGCAACAGCAACAACTTTATAAATTGTTTTAGCGAGTGCTGCCTGGTAATCTGCTGCGCTGTAAGCGCGGTCTGTGGTGACAGTAGCAACCTTTGTATCTAAATCAATTTGAACGTCCGATACACCTTCTAATTTTAGGAAGTGCTCAGTGACGTGTTTCACGCAATTTTGACAAGATATATTTTCTAAAGTGACGATTTGTTTCATGATGAATTCTCCTTTTATGATTTTCTTTTAAAGCGCCGTAAACGCAACGCATTGGTGACGACAGAAACCGAGCTAAAGCTCATGGCAAGACCGGCTAACATAGGATTGAGCAACGGACCGCCAAATACATACAAGAGCCCCATTGCGACCGGTATTCCTAAAGTATTGTAGGCAAAAGCCCAGAACAGATTTTCTTTGATATTTTTAATCGTGGCTTGGCTGAGGCGAATGGCTGTCACCACGTCTAAAAGATCGCTATGCATCAAGACAATGTCGGCTGAATCAATAGCCACATCCGTTCCAGAGCCAATGGCAATCCCGACTTCGGCTTGCACCAGAGCAGGTGCATCATTGATCCCGTCACCCACCATGGCAACCTTTTTCCTTTGCGTTTGCAAATCCTTGACAACATCTGCTTTTCCGTCTGGAAATACTCCTGCAATCACGTGATCGACACCAGCTTCTCTTGCAATGGCTTGAGCCGTTTCCTCACGATCACCTGTCAGCATCACCACTTCTAAGCCCATTTTTTGCAATTCAGCAATAGCTTCACGGCTATTTTTTTTGATTTGGTCAGCGACTGCTACCAGCCCTACCAGTTGTCTATCCAAAACGACAAACATAGCCGTCTTTCCTTGATGAGATAAGAAAATCAAGTCAGAGATATGTTCTCCGAGCTCGACTTGGTATTGTCTCATCAAGCTTTCATTCCCGATTAAAATTTCTTGAGCTTTTACGTGAGCTATAATCCCTTTACCTGAAATCGCTTGGAAATCCGTTACCGGTGCTAATGGTATAGCTTCCGCTTTAGTGGCTTCCAAAATAGCAATTGCCAGCGGATGCTCTGAATGTTGCTCACTACTTGCAACTAAACTCAGCAAATCCTCTCGCGAAATAGTACCAAAAGTCAGTACATCAGTCAAACTTGGCTTCCCTTCTGTAATCGTACCTGTCTTATCCAGAACGACAACATCTACCAAATGAGCCGCTTCAAGAGCCTGCCCCGACTTAATCAAGACACCATTTTCAGCGCCTTTTCCTGTGCCGACCATAATAGCCGTCGGAGTAGCTAGCCCAAGCGCACAAGGACAAGCGATAACCAATACCGCGATAAAGATAGAAAGTGAGAATTGCAGACTTTCTCCTGCTAGAAAATACCACAACAGAGCTGCCAAAACTGCCAAGCCCAAGACAATTGGTACAAAGTAGAGCGAGATTTTATCTGCCATAGCCGCAATAGGCGCTTTCGAGCCTTGCGCTTCCTCTACCAAATGAACAATCTGAGCCAAGGTTGTGTCTGAACCAACTTTCGTTGCTTCATAGTCAATAGAGCCCGTTTGGTTCATAGTGGCACTCGTAATCACATCTCCGACATTTTTTTCAACAGGAACGCTTTCCCCTGTCATCATGGACTCATCTACATAGGTCTGTCCAGAGATAACCACACCGTCAACTGGCATACGCTCTCCTGGCTTAATCCGTACAATATCTCCCACCTTGATGTCTTCTGTATCAATTGTGACGACTTCGTCATAACGGATAACCGTTGCTTGGTTGGGCACCAAGCTCATCAAACTTTGAATCGCTTGTGAGGTTCGACCCTTGGCATTGGCTTCCAGATATTTCCCCAGTAAAACAAGAGTGATAATCACACCAACTGATTCAAAATACAACTGGTGCACAAAAGTATGATGCCCCAGTAAAACTTGAACGACCGAGTACAAACTATACAGAAAGGCTGCACTCGTTCCTACAGCAATCAAACTATCCATGTTTGGATGCCGTTTCACCAAATTTCGAAAGCCACGCGCATAAAAGCCCCAGCCTACCCAGATAGCCGGTAAGGTGAGGAGAAGCTGTGCCAATACAAAGGCAATGGGATGCGTCATGTGATCTAAAAAGGAGGGCAACGGCAAGCCAATCATGCTCCCCATTGAAATATAGAGGAGTGGCACGGTCGCTCCTGCCGCAAACCAAATCTGACGCGCCATTTGGCGCACGTTTTCTTGCTTTTCCGCGACTTGCTTCGCATAATCAGACTGCTTTTGTTCTCCTTTTTCTATCGCTTGGTAGCCCGCTTCTTTCACAGCGTCTAAGACTTGCTCACTTGCAAATCCGTCTTTGGGAAGAACTGTCAATTTTTCCGTCGCCAAGTTCACCGTAGCTTCTTCTACCGTTGGAAGCTCCTTGACTGCCATTTCAATCGTCATCGCGCAAGCTGCACAGGTCATGCCAGATAATTTATACTCTCTTTTGTCTTTTTCCATTTCTTACTCCGCCATTTTGGATTGATTCGTGTCATCTTGACAATGTGCACCACAAGTACATTGACCTGGTGGACAATTACATTGAACCCTTTTAGGAGCTTGTACCTGCTTTTCTTTTACAACATCTAGGATTCGAGACAAATCTGTTTGACTGAATTGATTGCTTTCTAGTATTGAAACTACTAAATCGCCATGCTTGGTGTTGCACATATTGTCAAGCAAGGTACGCCAACTATTTTCCAAGTGCTCATCTTCTAAAATCAACGCATCATAGTAAAATTTCCCCTCAATCTTTTCCATTGAAATAAATTCTTTGGTCTTCAGGCGATTCAGCAAGGTTTTGACAGTAGCCGGTTTCCAATCAAAATCAGCTTCTAAGCGCTCTACAACTTCAGTACTCCGGCTATGAGGATACGCCCACAAAACGCGCATGACTTGCCATTCTGCCTGACTGATATTTTGTTGTTCCATTTTATTTCATCTCTTTTCTGATTACAATTGTAATTTTTGATTCTTTCATAGTTTACATCTGTAATCAACAATTGTCAAGCAAAAAATCGAGAAGATTGTTCAACTCGATTTTTCTCTTTCTGTATAGAAATTTATATCTTCATCAATGCGCAAGCATTTCTTGGGCGATTTCTTGTCCGCTTAATTTCGTTGGGTAGTAAGTTGGCCAATTTTCCAATTCGTTAAAGAGGGCTTCTTGGCTTTCACCACCATAAAAGATATGGAAGTGTGCTGCTTTCGTTGGGGCGATATTATGGTCGCTAAATTGAACATATTTATATTTGCCTGCATCAGCGTCTGTTGCTTCAAACATGAAGCGCACGCCACGATTGCCTTTAGAATACGTCAAAGTGTGTTTGCCGACATATTTGTAAGTATATTTCTTCTTTTGTCCATTTACTACAAATTCCATCGTCTTATCTGTGATATTGATATTAGACACATCTGTCTTGTAGCCTTTTTCATAATAGGCTTTGTACTCAGCCGCTGTCATCTTACCACTTAATTTTGCTTTATAGTCAAAGACTTGATCTAAAGTTCCGTCTTGCAAATATGGATAAACAGATTGCCATTGACCTGCATAATCCGATAATGTTCGGTCCTTAACAGCACTATCTTCAAAGTAACCATTTTGTACAGTCTTCGTATTTTCCTCTTTTTCAGCAGAAATTTCAGCACCTGCTTGGTCGGTTGTCTTTTTCAAGGCTTTCAAGTTGGACTTCATGATTGAAATGTAGTCCGCTCCGTCTTTGGTTTGTTTTTCTGTCAGACTTTCAAGTGGATTGAGCACATCCAATTTCACACCTGTTTCCTTTGCCAAAGTAGATGCCAAGGCTTGAGAAGCATTTTCTTCAAAGTAAATGTACTTGATATTGTTTTTCTTGATGTACTGTGTTAATTCCGCCAAGCGAGAAGCAGAAGGTTCACTGTCTGGTGACAAACCTGAGATAGAGACTTGTTTCAAACCGTAGTCCAAAGCAAGGTAACGGAAGGCTGCGTGCTGTGTCACAAAACTTTTTTGTTTGGCATTTGCCAATCCGTCTGTGTATTCCTTATCCAGAGCTTCTAATTTTTTAATGTAAGCTGCTGCATTCTTCTGGAAAGTGGCTTTCTTATCTGGGTAGCGTTTGCTTAAGCTATCTCGAATATTTTCCACCATCTTAATGGCACGTTTTGGTGACAACCACACATGCGGATCGTATTCGTGATGATGCCCTTCACTCCCATGATCATGGTCTTCTTCCTCTTCTGTACCAGGAAGAAGCAACATTTTTCCAGTTGCTTTCACCACATTTACTTTATCTTTTTTCAAAGTTTTGAGCAATTTTGGTACCCAAGTTTC
Organism: Streptococcus constellatus; assembly: GCF_902167705.1. Classification (GTDB taxonomy): domain Bacteria; phylum Bacillota; class Bacilli; order Lactobacillales; family Streptococcaceae; genus Streptococcus; species Streptococcus constellatus_A. The sequence goes on from NZ_CABHMZ010000011.1 coordinate 22,888, forward strand.
CATGTTTTCATTTTCGTATACAAAAGCATCTGCATCTTGAATCGTTGCGACAGCTTTGGCAGACGGCTCGTATTCATGCGGTTCTGTTCCTGCACCAATCAAGAGCTTTACATTAGCCGTATCTCCGGTGACTTGCTTGGTGAATTCATAGACTGGGTAAAATGTTGTGACAACATTTAATTTCCCATTTGTACTTTTTTGATTAGAACAAGCTACTAAAAAGATGCTCAGCAAACTTGCCACTAATAAAGCAATTTTCTTCATTTCTAGCTCCTATTTGATAAATTTTTTCAATAAATTAACAAGTAAAAATACGCCAACAAAAATGATGGTGATGCTTGCACTGGCTGGTGTTTCGGCATAATACGAAATATACAATCCAGCAATCATACCTACAAATCCGATAACATTAGCTAATAGAATGACAGATTTAAAGTTTTTCCCAAGCCGCAGAGCAATACTTGCCGGCAAAACCATAATGGTCGATACTAGCAGGGCACCTGCCGCTGGAATCATGAGAGCAATGGCAACACCTGTCACGATATCAAATAGAATAGACATAGTACGAACAGGCAGTCCGTCCACAAAAGCTGTATCCTCATCAAAGGTCAAAATATACATTGGTCGAATGAAGAGAAAAGTCAACACAAGTACGATTGTCGCAATGATAAACAGTGAAATTACTTGCTCCGTACTAATCGTGACAATAGAACCAAACAAATATTGATCTAAACTCATGGAACTAGAGCTTTTGCCCCTGCTCATAACAATCAAAGCAATGGCAAGTCCTGTCGACATCAGAATTGCCGTTCCAATTTCCATAAAATCCTTGTAAATTGTCCGCAGGTATTCTAAGAAAACTGCTGCAATAATCACAATAATGACAGTTGAAATCGTAGGCGAAATACCTAGCACCAAACCAAAAGCAACCCCCGAAAGCGACACGTGGCTGAGCGTATCACTCATCAAACTCTGACGTCGCAGAATTAAAAAAGTTCCTAAAACAGGTGAAAACAGACTCATGGCAATTACTGCCAGAAAAGCCCGCTGCATAAAGTCGTAAGCTAATAAATTAAGCATGGCTCACCTCCTGATCACTCTCGTGAACATTGAAGCACCGCCATGGTGAATCTTGATTTCGCACCAAATGAATATTGCGGTCCGCATATTTTCGGACTTCCTCTGGATCATGTGTAATCATCAGAACAGCCTTGCCATGCCGATGCGCACTGTGGTGCATCAAATCATAAAATTCATCCTTGCTGCCTGCATCCATTCCTGTTGTCGGCTCATCCAAGACAAAAATATCTGGATCTGAAGCGAACATTCGTGCAATCACTGCCCGTTGCTTTTGCCCGCCTGACAGCGAGCCAATCCGTTTATCTCGATGTTCCCACATACCAACTGCATCTAGACTGACCTTGATATGCTCCTCATCATGGGCATTTAAACGACGGAACCAACCCTTGCGCGGATACCGACCGGATTTTACAAATTCATAGACGGTACTTGGAAAACCCGCATTAAAACTAGCAATTTGCTGCGGCAAATAAGCAATCCGTAATTTCTTGCCAGCTGTATTTGTCTTAGAAATCATCACCTTACCAAATCGAGGCTGCAAAATCCCAAGACTAGCCTTGATCAATGTCGTCTTTGCAGCGCCATTTTCACCTGTCAAGGTCACAAACTCACCACTATCTAAATAGTAGTTAATATGCTCCAACACAGGCTCTTTGTCATAATAGAAGGACAAATCTTCAACCGTGATATACCTCATTTTCTGATTTCTCCCACTAAGGTTTCTAAGAATTTTTGAATGGTGGCTTGCTCATCAGAACTATATTGATTAGCAATTTTTTCGTAGATTTCTATCGTATGGTGATGATGGTGCTGATGTTCAGCCGCAACAGGTTCCGCCAATTCTGTCAACCGATAAAAAATGACACGTGCATCTTTAACATCTTTAAAAGGTTCCAACATTTCTTGCTTGATGAGCGACTTGATAGCTTTTGTCACCGCTGCCTGACTGATATTCAAGCGCTTTGCTAACTCTGAATTTGTCAAAGATTCCTCAGACAACAACATCAAAATATGCTCTTGAGTATTGGTCAATGGCATTCCACTCGTGCAAGATCCAATCAAAATCTCATGTTGATTCTCGGATTTTAAAATGATTTCATTTAAAAAACGATCAATTTCATGTGCTAACTGACTCATTTTTCTCCTTTTCTGATTAACCAGTTAATTCTTTACTAGTTAAGTATATCATAAAGAAAATAAGAGTCAAGTGAAAATTTCAGCGCCTTTTCATAAGAAAGGCCTGAGTATCACCTCAAGCCTTTATATAGCTTCCTTCGCGTTCGTTTTTTCCACGAAAATGGCTCCGACTCTTCCTTTGGTCGCTCCCATTTTTCATATCCTGCCCCCTCTAAACTCGTAATTGAATCCTTGGCTAAATTTTTAATGTAATCTTTCGTTCCATCTCGAATAAACTCCTGCGATGTTTCTCCATTTAAGCGTAACAAATTTGTATGTGGCTGCCAAATGAAAGAATATGTAATCCCAGTTTCCACTGAACGATACCGCAAATAGTGAACATTCTTCTTGCTCACCCAACTGTCTACCAACAAAAATAACTGTTGCCGATAGAGCAACTTCTGACCTTTATAAAATATTTTTAAAGATGGAGTTGAATAATAAATTGTCTGACTTTCCGTTTTCCGAATAAGCAGGTAACTTCCTATCGGAGAATCACTCGAATCCGTCGGAAAAATATAAAGAAAGAAAATAGGTAAAAGGAAAAATAAAGCTGGATACAAAATAAAAATAGATAGTAGCTGCCACATCGCACATAAAAAATTTCGTCTAGATAAAGATACCATGATGCGAGATAGATTTATGGAAGAAAACGCTAGCAAAACCGAAGCTAACCGTACCCTCAAAGCCAACCACAAGTCTGCTATCTGCATTCCAAAAGAATGAATAGGAACCATTACCCGCGAATTTAGCAATCTCTTTTTCTGATATAAAGCATACTGTCTCAAACGATTACCATAGTTGTGATTGCCGATATAAATAATGAACCATGCTAAAAACTTTTCTAAGGCTAAGACCGTTCCATAATAAAAAGAAAAAATCTTTAGCCCGTCTGGCACACTCTCTAAAAAATAAAAATAGAAACCAACGAGGAATTGAATAATAAAGATGAGAGATGCCACAATTGTCAGTGTATTGCTGATAAAGTAAAATCGGAAGCACTTTTTATCCACATAATGCGCCGCAACAATATATAGATACACTATAAATAAAGCAAATAATAACTGAAAATAAGGAATCCGATAAATCAATGTATAATACAGATTAGATACCGTATTGACGACTTCGTTCGTGTCATCTTGCGCTAGGTAAACCATGATACGAGTAATAATCAGTGGGAAAGTAAAATAAACACTATAGCGATACAGAAAATCGTGCTTGTGCAGACGTTTCCCGTCCTCCCCTCTCGCTTGATAATAACGCGTCCGATTTAAAAAGAGATAAACAGGCAAGGCAAAATAAAACAAACTTTTCATAAAACCACGTACGAAAACACTTGTTTTAGGGCAAGCAAAATACTTATACACTAAATGCAAGTCCGTATCTTGAATCTCACGAAACAGACTCTGATCCACCAAAAGAGAATAAACAACATAGAAATAGTAATAAGAACTAACCGTCATCCAAAATAGATGTTCTTGATCCATATAGATACCTCCTAAAATGCTGTATTTTGGGATAATTATGGTTATACATCTTTTTGAAGCATTTATCTATATTCTTTTTTCTCTTTTTGAATATAAAAAAAGGAGACCTAATGAGACTCTTCATTTTCCATGAGAATTCTCACTAGATTTCCAATTTTAGACTTATATTTTTTTACAATCTTAATTCTATCAAGATTTTTTCTTGATGAGATAAATTGCACCAGCTAAGACCATCAAACCAATGAAAATAGCCAATGTATGAACGATTGTTCCCGTCTTAGGCAAGCCATTCTTAGGCGGAGTATAGCGATTTTCAAATGTCTTAATGTCATTATCATAGCTTACTTTAGCGTGCAATTGACCATTACCATCGTCTGTCACTTCAATTGTAACTTTGATGACTTTTTTATCATAAGCCACGCCACCAAGCTTGGTATCTTTTTCGGCAATCGTGTAGTGATACGTGCCCGCTTTGGTGTATTTGATAGCATCAAAATTCACATCGCCGTTTGCAGCGTTTTTCTTCACTTGAGAAACCTTATCGTCTGAACCTTTCAGTTCAAACTCAAATTCGCCTGCTTTTAAAGCACGTCCAATCAAGACTTTCTTGATAGACAGTTGTGCATTGGTCTTCGTCGCTGTATACGTATTATTGAAAGTTTGGTCATCTTTTTCATAAACAACTTTTGTTACCAAATGACCATTGCCATCGTCTATTACTGTGACAGTCGCTTTGATGACTTTCTTATCATAAGCCACACCACCAAGTTTGGTATCTTTTTCAGTGATCGTGTAGTGATACGTACCCGCTTTGGTGTACTCGATTGTGTCAAAAGTTACATCGCCGTTTGCCGCATTTTTCTTGACTTGAGAAACATTGTCATCTGAACCTTTCAGTTCAAACTCAAATTCGCTTTCTTTGAGCTTACGCCCTTCAAGAAGTTTTTTGGCAGAAAGTGTTGCAGTTGCTTTGTCTGCTGAGTAGCTATTGTTAAAGGTCTGGTCGTTATTTTCATAAGCCACAGAAGCATGCAATTGACCTTGCCCATCATCTGTTACTGTGACAGTCGCTTTCACAGTATGTGTGTCGTAAATCACTCCACCGAGGCTACCAGCTTTTTCCTTAATTGTGTAAACGTAAGTACCAGCTGCTTTGAAAGTGAGTTCTTTGAAGGAAATCTTGCCGTCGCCGTCATTCTTTACTGTCTCAACGACCGTACCGTCTGGTGCAATCAAGTCAAATGCAAATTCACCGTCATTCAAAGTACGACCTGTTAAGACTTTGTTCGCTTCCAACTTAGCCGTCGTTTCTTTAGCAACATAGGTATTGTTGAACTCTTTCTCACCTTTATCGTAAGTCACTTGTGCAACTAACTGACCATTTCCATCGTCGGTTACTTTTACAGTTGACTTGATTTCTTTCTTGTCGTAAGTCACACCACCGAGTTGACCGGCTTTTTCCTTGATAACATAGTGGTACTCGCCAACTGTATCATATTCGATTGGCTCAAAGATTACTTTACCATCTGCTGCATTAGTCTTCGTTTGAAGAACTTGACCTTTGTCATCTTGCAAATCAAACTCAAACTCATTTTCTTTCAAATCACGTCCTGTCAGCTTCTTCGTTACATCTAACTGAGCGCTAACTTTCTTTGTAGTATACGTATTGTTGAAAGTTTGATCGTTGTTTTTGTACTCTACTTTTGCAACTAATTTTGCATCTTTATTCTCAACAGTCACTGTCGCATGAATGACTTTCTTATCATAAGTTATGCCATTTAATTTGTTATCTTTTTCAACAATGGTATAACGATAAACACCTGCTTTTGTGTACTGAATCTTGTCGAAGTTGACAACTCCATTTACATTTGACTTCGTTTGTGAAACGCCGTCATCATTTCCCTTCAGTTCAAAGTTAAATTCGCCATCTTTTAAGGGACGTCCTGTCAATGCTTTATTGACAGAAAGACTAGCAGTTGTCGATTCCAGCTTATAACGGTTGACGAAAGTCGGATTGTTGACTTCCTCTCCGTCTACCAGATAAGTCACTTTGCTAACTTCAAGTTTACCAGATTTCTCTTCAACCTCTACAGTTACAGCAATGAATTTTCTATCATAGGTAATTCCTGCTGCTGTACCTTTTTTCTCGCGAATAAAGTATTCATAAGTTCCTGCTTTGGTAAATGACAATGATTTGAAATTGACTTCACCTTTGCCATTATTTTTAACAGTTTGCAAGGTCTTACCCGCAGTTGGACTAAAATCAGTATTATCAACCAAATCAAAGTCAAATTCTTGGTCTTTCAAATCACGACCAAGCAGTTTTTTCTTGACTTGCAATTGAGTTGAAACCTGTTGTTGCTTGTACTTATTGTTAAAAGTCCTCTTAGTAATTGGTTTGCCATTTTCATCTAAACCTTTGTAAATGGTATTGACTTCCAGTTTGCCCGTATCCTTATCTTGAGCTACACGAATCGTGACTTTTATCGGTTCTTTATCGTATTGAACACCAGAAAGTGTGCCTGTCTTTTCAATGATTTGATAGTGATAAAGACCTGGTTTATTAAAGTTCAGCGGGCTAAACGGAATCGTCCCGTCTGCTTTGTTTTTAACGGTTTGAACAAGATTCTTTTGTCCGTCACGCAATTCAAACTCGAACTCACCTTCTTGAAGAGCACGACCGGTTAAAGTTTTAGTAACTTGAAGCGGTACGGAAATGGCTTTTGGATTAAAAACATTCGTAAAGACTTGATTGTCATTTTCATAACTAACTGCAGCACTTAGCTTTCCTTGCCCGTCATCTGTGACCTTTACAGTTGCTTTAATTTCTTTGGTGTCGTAAGTAATGCCTTCAAGTCCAGCGTTTCTTTCTTTAATCGTGTAATGATAAGTACCTGCTTTGGTATATTCAATCGTATCAAATTGAACCTTTCCAGACGTAGTATTTTTCTTCACTTGTTGAACGTGGTCTTCTGCCCCAGTCAATTCAAATTCAAACTCTCCTGCTTTCAGTTTGCGGCCAACTAATTTCTTCGTGGCTTCCAACTTAGCAGACGTTTTAGTCGGAGTGTAGACATTCTTAAAAGTCGGCTTTGTTACTTCTTGCCCATCTTTTAGATAAGTAATTTTAGTAACTGCAAGTGTTCCACCCTTATCTTCAACTGTTACAATCACAGAAATCTGTGTGCTGTCATAGGCTACGCCTGAAGCTGAACCATTGTTCTCTTTGATAAGGTATTCATAAGTACCAGCTTCTGTATATTCCAGCGGTTTAAAAGTGACTTTTCCGTCTGCTGTATTTTTAGCGGTTTGCAACGTTTGACCAAGAGTTGGACTGCTACCGCTGTTATCAACTAACTCAAACTCAAATTCATTTGCTTTGAGCTCACGACCAGTTAGAACTTTATTGACTTCTAACTGAGCAGATACTTTGTTTGGGGTATAAATATTGTTGAACGTTGGATTCTTCGTTTCTTTACCAGCTTTTGCATAAGTTATTTTTGTCACTTCCAGTTTGCCAGCTTTATCCTCAACCGTTACTGTTGCCGTGACATGATCTGTTTCATAATAAATACCTGGCAGATCATTGTGAACTTCTGCAATTGTATATTGATAAGTACCAGCTTTGGTATATTCAATTTCTTTGAAAGTGACTTTTCCGTCTGCTGTATTTTTGACGGTTTCAATCTCCCCGTCTCTACCGGTTAATCGAAACTCAAATTCACCATCTTTAAGTTCTCGACCCGTCAAAACTTTCTTGACTTGTAGTTGCGCTTTAGTTTTTTCAGGAACATAGACATTTGTAAACGTATCCTTATTCTTCCAGTTCCCCTCCTCATCAACCGCTTGATAAGTAATACTTTCTACTTTTAATTGACCATTCGCATCTTTCACAACTTTTACTGTTGCATAAATGATATTTGGGTCGAAAAATACATGTGCATCATTTCCAGCTGCTTCCACAATACGATACTCATAAGTTCCTTCTTTATCATACTCAATTGGATCAAAAGTGACTTTTCCATTCACATTTTTCTTCTTTTGCGTTTGATTCGTTTGCTTATCTGTTAACGTAAACTCAAATTCATTATCTTTAAGTTCTCGGCCTCCAATAAGCTCTTTCTTAACTTGTAATTGAGCGGAGACTTTTTCAATTTTCTTGTTAGTAATTGTCTTTCTGTAGGCTTTGTCAGTGCCAAAATCATTTGGAGTGACTTTAATTTTTTCCTTAGAGAGTTGGTAGCCTTCCGGCGCTTTGATTTCCTCAATCGTATAATCGTCTTTTAACAGATTAGGAATTGTAATATCACCGTTTGAATCTGTTGTATACTCACCAATGACTTTCTTATTACTGTCACGCGTTACTTTAAATTTTGCACCAGCTAAAGCTTGTTTTGTTTTTTCGTCTTCTTTATGCAAGTTCATTGAGTAAACATAGCCTTCTGCAAATCCGCCAGCAGCTCGATATACTAAAGAGATATTGACTTCTTCCGAAATTTTATCTTTTGAAGAAAGTTTTGCCTTATTTTTAAAAACTTCTCCACCCACCGGTTCATAGTTAGTTTTAACTTGATATCTGATATAGTAACCTTTAGTCCCAATATTTCCTAAGTAAGTTTGGAAGCCACGTTTATCATCATCCATTTTTATCTGGTGGTTAGTTGTAACATCTTTCTCATTATCGTGTTTCCACTCACCATTTTCCCAGGACCATCTTACTTCATATATACGGATACTGTTCTGATCAATTTGAATCCCCTTAGTATCGTCGTCCAGCCTATCTTGAACATTGACTTCTTTTAAATCAACACCTTTTCGATTGATAGCAAGAGCATACTGAAGAAGAGATTTGTTAGCTCCATCTTGCCAAGCACTTTTTTCTAGTATACTTTCGCTTTTCTTTCCAGGACCTTGATAATGAAGTTTTCCACCAATCTTAGTTTTATGCCCCACTTTAAAATCAAGATCTATGTCTTTTTCTATTTTAACCTTATTATGGTCAACAGCTGCATAAAAAAACAGTTCTCCTAAAACATCCGAATGTTCAGAAGGATATTTTGTATAGGTTAACGTAATCGTTTTAGTTGTGGGGTTGATTTTTGCATGCGCAACAACTTTATCTTTTGCATCCTTAACTTCAAAGTCTGTCCATTCTGGAAATCGTAAAGTTTCTGGTAACGTAATAGTTGTGGTGTCGCCTTCATTAACTGTGTTATTCGGAAGGCTAAATTTTGCATGCACTTGGAAAGTTTCCCACATCTGTACACCCTTTGGTGGGATAGGGTTTCCATCTTTGTTTGTCACATACATTTCTGTGATAACATCATTCCATTCTTTAGCATTTGCAGTGCTAGAAAGATCGTACTTGCTTCCTTCGCTTCTAGGTGTTAAAGCAGGGGGTGCTCCTGGTTTGCTTTCGTTCTTTTCCTCCACATTATCAGTTTTCTTTGAAGCAGTATCTTCTTTTACTTGGCTCGAATCAGCACTTGCTTCCGTTTTATTTTCAGGAGCAGGCGTTTCAGCCTTTTTCTCTTGGCTAGAACTGTCATTTGTGCCTGTCGAGTCAGTAGAAGGTGTTGTTTGTTTAGCTGTCTCTTCTTCTCTAGCCGAATTTTCCAAACCTTTTCCCGTCTCTGCCTGAGTTGTCAATGCTGAAGATTAGTTCGTCAGCGTTTGAGCAACAGCACTAGCCGGTGATAAGATTGTCGAAGCTAGCAATAATGCTACCCCAACAAGATTCATCATTTTTTTAATCATTACGATTTCCTTTCTATAATTTTTTAGAATTTTGCATAAAAGTACAAACTTCTAATAATACCATTATAGCAACCCCTTTATGGCACTTTCAATCAAAATGTCCTGTATTCTTGCTTAATTTCTTGACAGTCTGTAAAGTTTTTTCAAAATAAGCAATTCAAAAAATATTTTATTGGTTCTGTAATTCCTGTAGTGAGATAAATCCTTGACAGAGATTAAGAAGCCCTGCTTTATTGTGATGCCGATAGCATCTAATTTAAAATCAGTTTTTTTAAATCTAAGGCAAAATACAGTTTAGTTATGCTGATTTTATAGTTATACACATTTTTTATTGTATATTTGTTTACAAAACGTAAACTTTTTCCAGATTTTTCGCTAGACTACATATATTTTTTACATTAAAATATTTATAAGGAGAGAGTAAGATGGTACTTAATACAAGAGAGAAGATTTTAGAAGCTTTTTTTGAACTTGCAATGGAAAATCCTCAGAAATCGCATTTTTCTTTAGCAGAAATTGCGCAAAAAGCAGGGAGCTCAAGACAAGCGATTTACAAACGCCATTTTAATGGAAATTATGAAATTCTAGATTATATTCATAAAGAGCTTGATGCTGAATTTCAACTGATTTTTCAAGGTTATGATAAGAAAGTTTATCCTGATCCTTTTGTCTTTTTTGCAGAAGTGGTTATTCCTATCTTATATACCCACCGAAGGCGAATCAGTTGTCTTTTTAAGACAGCTGCCGATCCCTATTGGAGAGATTTTTTAAGAAATACGTATGGTCAATGGATTGAGCAGCACATTACGATTGATTATCAAAAATTAAACATTCCAAAAGAAAAGGCATCGCAGGTTCTTGTTGGAGGTATTCTCATCTTTATTGAGATTTGGATTACCCAACCTGAACCCATACCGCCTGAGCAATTCGCCGAGACTTTTTTAAATTTGATTCATTTCCCTTTAACGGACTATGTTCGTTTCAAGCAAGCTTCCTCTAATGACAAACTAATCGTTACAAATAGTTTGGAAGATAAAGAAAAGGAGTGAGACCGAACTAATATTGAAAATTCTTAGTTCACAGTCTCACTCCACAGCTCTTCCGAGCTTGAAAAATGAATGAAGAAGTACTTTGCTTCACAAGTTGCAGTTGATTTATTAGGTAAAGAGCTTTGAAAGCAGAGAACTGTTGTTCAACCTCAAACAAAATAATTAAAATTTCAAGATGCTAATGTCTAATTTCTAATGTGCTATTTTAAGATTGTGGGAACGAGATAAGTTGTGATTTTCAAAAATTCAACTTGTCGCGCTCTTTTTTGTGTTCTCATCTTGTAGAGCGAATGATGAGATAGAGTAACCACAGCAATACCATTGTCGCTAAGGTAAAAAGGAATTTTGCCAAGAATAGCGTATCTGGATTGAGGGTTAAAATCCCACCTGTCAGTAATAAAGCTAGGAAGACCAGGCTTAGTACAAGACGATTGGCTACGGATTCGATACGACGAAAGCGTTGATTGTAGTCAATTAAGTCATGATTGACGACCAAGCGACCATTCACAATCTGTTCCACTAGCTGGTGAAGCCGTCTTGGGATACTTTTCCCATGTCGCAGCAAATAAAGTAGTTCGATTAAGAAAGAATCGTAACTCAAAGTCTGGTGCAGGATGTCTGATTTCATATTTTCGAGGAAATATTGCTTGGCTAAGGTCATCAGATTGATGTTAGGAGCTAACTCGCGAAAGAGTCCCTCAATTTGCAGGGCTGCTTTTTCTAAGATTGTCATCTGGGACGGTACTTGCAAATGATGACGCGTACAAATCGCTACTACGTCCTCAAACATATCTGTAATAGACAAGGAACCCAACTCTAAATTGCCGTATTTGGTTAGCATACGTTCAACATCTTGCTCTAATTGCAATTTATTGATTGGTTCACTAGCAGTCGTAATGGTCAGAATGGCCTGTGTCATCGAGTCAATATCCTGTGTCGTAAAACTAGACAACATGTCGTTTAGAGACACACGAAAACCCGTTTCCAATTCCCCCATAATCCCAAAATCAATAAAATAAATCTTTCCTTCATGAATCAAGAGATTGCCAGGGTGTGGATCACCATGAAAAAATCCGTCTTTAAAGACTTGCTTGATAAAGCTCAGCATGAGTTTCTGACCAATATCTGCCAAATCGTAGCCAGCTTCTTGTAAAATAGCATATTGATTGATGCGGACGCCAGGAATGTATTCTTCCACAATCAAATGCGGAGTGGTAAAATCTGGATAGACTTTTGGTACGCCAACACAAGGGATATCTTGATTGTAGCGAGTGAACTCATCCATGTACCTAGCTTCGTTACGAAAGTCAATTTCGTTCAAGAGGGTGGTCTGCAACTGTTGCAGAATCTTTGGCAAATCCACCATAGGCAGCAAATGCTTAGGAAAATGACGAGCTAGGCGAATCAAGAGAGCAATGTCTTCTGTAATTTGTTCTTGAATATGTGGACGCTGAATCTTCAACACGACTTCATCGCCATTTAACAAAACAGCTCGGTGAGTTTGTGCGACGGAAGCACTCGCTAAATGTTCCTGCGAGACGTCTAAGAAGAGTTGCTCAATTGGGCGCTTTAACTCGTCTTCAATCGCAGCCATAACCGTCTCTTTGTCCAAAGGATTGACGTCATCTTGTAGCTTGCTCAATTCCTTGATATAGATTTCTGGCAATAAGTCACTGCGGGTAGATAAAATTTGACCGATTTTTACAAAACTGGGTCCTAATTGTTCAAAAGCTTCTCGCAATTGCTTGGGAGCTTTTTTCTCGTCCAATGGTTTTTTTCGATCTTTCAGATTGGACCAGCCAACTGCACTAAAGGCTGTTAGAATCTCTCGTAAGCGTTTGTTTGCCATAAGGTTATCCTCATTCTGTTTGTAATTGTCAGCTTTTCTTTCAAATCCTACTTTTAGTTTAGCAAAAAACGCAGCCTTTATAAAGTTGTGACTGCGTTATCATGGAAGATTATTCTTCTGTTTTTGAAAGCCCTTTGAGCAGCTGATCTAATTTTTCTTCCAGTCGTTCAATGTCTTGCTTGGTAGCATATACATCATCTGCTTGTTTCGTTTGACTTTCAGCTGTTTTTTCACTGACTTTGCGCTTTAACTCTGACTGAAGCTGCTTACCTTCATCCACCGTCAAGCGACCTTTGGCAATCAATTCTTTGACAAATTCGGTGGCTTTATCATAAGTCATGGAAGTCAATCCAATCCCTGCCAGCAAAACTTTTTTCAATTCGTCCATCTTGACACCTCCATATATGAGAATCTTTTCACTTTCATTATAGCGCTTTTAAGCCATTTATTCTAGAGAAAAATGAAGCATGGCTCATTTTAAATACAAGTTTTACATTCAAAATGGTTCATAAAATAGAAACGGCAAGGCAACTGAAAGAAAGACTTGGGAATCGACCAAAAGACTGTCCAGCACCTGCTCTTTGTCCCCATATAAAATAGCACAATCACTACTGGCAAAAGAGCTAATAAGCGAGTTGCCAAGCGAAGAAGCCAGCGTTTTTAGGCGTTAAGATGCTTTGATTGACTTCGCTCAGGGAAATCTTTTGGTCTGACATTTCTATTATAGAATTATTCCTCTAAAATTATAGCAAAAGAATGTTAACGACGATTCGTTTACCTCTTTATAAAGGTTAATCTCTGATTCTATTTAAATAGCAAAATGCTTAAAATAGCTAAAATAGCAGGCCCACCTTGGGTCAAGATGATTTTCTTATTAGCCGTTACAGCTCCATAAGCTGCAACTCCAATGACAAATAAAACAAAAATGGCCACGATTTCTAAATTATGTGAAATATACAAGCCATATAGCAGGAAAAGAGCTAAAAAGGCATTGTAAATCCCTTGATTTTGAAACAAAGATGTGACGGACGGGCGAGACAATTCTTCCTTTGTCATGTTAAAGACTCGGCTGGTGCTGTCTGATTGGGTAGCGATACTCTCTAGATAAAAGATATAGAGGTGTTCCAGTGCGACAATTGTAGCCAATATAGTAGTAATGAGTGACATAATTTCTTCTTTCTAATGTTTTTCCACGGTAATCTGGTCTAAGCCAGATACAAGTTTTTCTAATAAAGTGCTCAGCGTTTTTTGTTCATCAGCCGAGAGGATTTTTTCCATTTGCTTTTTGACATCTACATGATAATTCGGCGGTGCGTGCAGAAGCTGCTCTTTTGCAACATTCGTGACATTCACTAGGACCTCTCGTTGATTTTTGGGATTGCGACTTCGTTGAACATAACCACGCTCTTCTAAGAGCTTGAAGTGTCGGGTCAATGCTGCGGGATCGATTTTTAAAACTTCTTGCACAGCAACTTGACTGCACGGAGCATTGTCCAATAAAAAATTCAGTATCTCGTACCGCGTTAAGCTGATTTCTAATTTTTGCTCAAAGAGTTGCGTGATGGCTTGATCAGTTAAATGCAATTGATACAGCAGGCGATGAATGGCAACCATATTTCTCCTTTCTGATTTTGATTGACTAGTCAACTATTGATAAATCAATTATAGGCTATCAAAAAAAGAAAAGCAAGTATTTTGCCTTTCTTTAACGGATTAGCTTTTTAATATCTAATAAATGGTTGATTTTTTGATTGAGTGTTGGTCGGTAATCGCAGAAATTGATTGATTGAATACCGCTGTTAAAGGCAACATCTACATCCAGCGTTCGATCGCCGATATAGTAAGCGCTTGCTTTATCCAGCTGGTATTTCTCTACGAGATAGTTCACACCTTCTGGGTCAGGTTTTCTTGCAAATCCATTTGCAGTTGTCACGATTTCTGTAAAATAATCCAAAATCTCTAAATCAGCTAAAATTTGATAAGCATTTTTCCCCTTGTGGGTATAGACAAACTGAGCAATATTCTCCTTTTGTGCCCAAGCAAGAATCGCTTTCGCGCCTTTCATAAGACGAATTTGAGCATTTTTCTCTTGCAAACTTTGACCTCGAAAACGGTTCATTTCTTCAGCATCTAAACCTTTTTCGGCTGCGACTTTCTCCAGCAATTTCTGAACAGAATGCTGCAAAATATAAGCACGAATGCCCTCTCGGTCAAAGTCCAATCCATAATGAATATAGGTTTCTTCAATCCCCGCCAAAATCGCATCATAGGAATCCAACAACGTTCCGTCCAAATCCCAAATAAAAGCTCTTGTCATGTTTGACTCCTCATTTTCCGTTGATAGATGATTTGTAAAAAAATCCAGCGAAAGGCATTGTCCAAAAGGGTAGCAGTCCAAACTCCGGGCAAGCCCAATCCCAGAGTTACCCCCATAAAATAGCCCGCCACGATGCGAATCAGCCACATACCGACAGTCGTGGCATAAAAAGGTAACTTAGCATTGCCCAATCCTTGCCAAACAGCCGTGTAGATGACTGTTCCTGCTGTCATAGGCACACCCAAAAGTGAAAAAAGAATGACCGATAAGCTCGCTGTCACAGCGCCACTATCCTTTGTATAAAGATGTGTTAGTGGCTGTCCAAATGCAAAAATAAATAGAGCCACCGGCAACATGAGCCCTAGAGATAGCCAGTAGGTCTGCTTCGTCAGCTTCCTAACTGTTTGAAAATCTGCCTGCCCCACCGCATGAGCCACTAACATAACAGTTGCAGTAGCGACTCCAAAGCCCGGCATATAGTTGAACTGGGTCAGAACCTCTCCAATTGCATTTCCCGCAACAGCATCTGTCCCGAACTTAACGATAATAGCAATAATCACCACGTCTCCAGCCCGCATCATTAGCCGCTCTCCAGCAGCTGGCAGAGATAAACGCAGCAGTTCCCAATCCAGCTTCCAACTCCAAGACGCCAGAGGCAGAGACAATTCTTTCCATAAAATCAAAACGCCCACCAGACGAGCTAAAATGGTGCCCAGCGCCACTCCAACGATTCCCATGTGGAAAATAAAAATCGCGAGACTGGAAAAAAGGACATTGAGCAGATTGCTCAAAAAACTGACATACATGGGAAGACGAGGATTACTAGTCACCCGAATCAAGGCTCCCAGACTTGTCATCATTCCCAAAAGGACAACTGTTCCTCCAATCAACGCTAGATAGAGACCACCTGCATTAGCGACGGCAGGCTCCGTTCCCAGCCAAGTTAATATCTGGCGTCCAAAAACAAGCGAGAAAAGTCCTAGAAAGAGGCTCAAAATCAGAGTTAATTTAATGGCTTCGCTAGTGTGATAAGCCAGAGTGTCTTGATCTCCTTCTCCCAAACTCTTGGAAATGAGACTGGATACCGCTGCTCCCAGCGCAATAAAAATAGCTTGGTAAATCGTAATAATATTACCAGCAACCGAAACTCCTGAAATAGCTACGAGACCGAGACTCGCTACCAAATACGAGTCCACCATTCCCATTAGCATCTGCAAAAAGTTTTCGACCATGGCTGGCAGCGCAATATTTAAAATCTTTTTATAAGTGGTCATACATCATGAAACTCCTGCTTTTGATTATACACTTTTCTGCACTTTGCTGGCAATATTTTGTTTACATCCTGTTGCAATCTGAAAACACTCAGTTGGCTACCAGCTGAGTGTTTGTTACAAAAATTTGTTAGATGATTAAAGTCCTAAATAACTTTCTACTGTTGCCTGCATTTGGTCAGCAGCAACAGTCGTTTTATGGCGAACTTGTGCGTTTTCTAAGCCATCCACCGCTGGTGGAACTGCCACACCGGAAAGCTCATGTAACTTAGCCAATGCTTCAAAATCACTCAGACCTGTCTGCCCAGTCACAGCTTCGACTGCTACTACTGGAAATTTATAAGGGCTGGCGGTTGAAGCAATGACTGTCTTGGTCTCATCACCTGTAGCCGTCCGATATTTTTGATAAACAGCAGAGGCGACTGCTGTGTGTGGATCTTCAATGTAATCAGACGCTTCATAAACTCGTCTGATTTCAGCTGCAGTTTCTGCTTCGGTGGCATATTCTGCTGCAAAGAGTTCTAAAATAGCTGAATCAAAATCTGTCAACTCATACTGACCGTCCTGATTGAGACCCTTCATCAAATCTGCTGTCTTTTCTGCACTATTTCCTAACAGGTGGAAAATTAAACGCTCTAAGTTTGAAGAAACTAAAATATCCATAGACGGACTAGACGTTACCTTAAAGCTACGCTTTTTATCATAGACCCGCGTCTTAAAGAAATCAGTCAAAACATTGTTTTCGTTGGAAGCACAGATCAACTTGCCCACCGGAAGACCGATTTGTTTAGCATAGTAGGCTGCCAAAATGTTGCCGAAGTTTCCAGTTGGAACAGCAAAATTAACTGCTTCGCCTGCCTGAATCTGACCGGTTTTGACCAATTGTGCATAGGCATAAACATAGTAAACAATCTGTGGCACCAAACGCCCGATATTCATGGAGTTGGCAGAAGAAAATTGCAACTGATGTGTAGCTAAACGCTCACGAAGATCCACATCATTAAACATGTGTTTGACATTAGTCTGAGCATCATCAAAATTGCCCTCAATAGCCACCACATGAGTATTGTCACCCGTCTGAGTGGTCATTTGCAGCTCCTGAACCTTGCTGACACCATCTTTAGGGTAAAAGACGATGATTTCCGTTCCTGGCACATCGGCAAAGCCTGCCATAGCTGCTTTTCCGGTATCACCAGAAGTCGCCGTCAGAATGACGATTTTATTTTTCAAACCATGCTTTTTCGCTGCCGTCGTCATCAAATGCGGGAGAATAGACAAAGCCATATCCTTGAAAGCAATAGTAGAACCATGGAAAAGTTCCAAATTATACTGACCATTCAGTTTCACCAAAGGAGCAATCTCTGGTGTGTAAAATTTGCTGTCATAGGCATTGTTAATGCAGTCATCCAGCTCTTGATCTGTAAAGTCATCTAAAAAAGCGGATAAAATCAATTTTGCAACTTCCTGATAGGAAGCGTCTTTGAGTTTGGCAAAATCCAGCTCTACCTGTGGATAAGAAATCGGCGTAAAGAGACCGCCATCCGTTGCTAACCCCTGCAAAATCGCCTGGCTGGCTGTCACCGTATTGTTTGCGTCACGCGTTGATTGATAAACTAAAGTCATGAGTTTCTGTCCTTTTCGTGTAGTCTGTTCTATTATAACATGATTTATCAGAAAATTCCCGCATTTTATGGAAAATGTGAGAGAGTGGAGTTGGAGACTCTCATTGTTTATATCGCTACCTCAAAAAAACAAACGGACGTGAGTTCATAGAATCCACCATCCATTTTGTTTTTAGTTTATTTCACTTTCATTACTCTCACTAGACTAGCGCGTTCGGCTTCTTCTAGCTTCATCTCGATATAATGAATGGTCTCTGTGAGATTCGGAATGGTTGCATACTCTAAGCCATTGACCCTACGACGGATCTTTTCAATCTCATCTGCCATCAGCTGGCAACTCTTTTCAATTTCTGCTAAGCGCAGGAGATCGGGCAATAGGTTGCCCATATCCTCAATCGTCTCATCCATCTGACTGTTAGAAGCTACATAGCTATAAACCACATCTCCCTCATCATCACCATAAGGATTGTCAATATGAGCATGCATTTTGGGCACCTGCACACTCATGATATTTTCCTGTTCAATATGAAGATTGACTTCTCGCATAGGAACAGCAAAAATTTCTTCTACCATGAGGTCACTTTCTAAGGCTTTTGCCAATACAAAGTCCTGCATGTGACCAACCAGAGCTGTTTCAATTTTTTGGCGAAGGCGATTGTTCTCGCGAACAGCTTCAATGAAACGACGCATCAATTCATCCCGCTTATCCTTGAGAAGCTTGTATCCGCGAGTAGCTGTTTTCAAGCGCTCTTTTAGATTGTTGAGCTCCATTCGGGTTGGTTTGACGTTCAAACGAGTCATTGGCTCACCTCCTTAAATGTGCTGCTTGCTTTCTGGCAAATATTGGTCAATCATGTCGTCCTTGATCCGCTTAAGTTCTGTCCGTGGCAAAATAGACAACAATTCCCAGCCTAGATCCAAACTTTCTTCAATCGTCCGATTGGTATAAAAACCTTGATTGATGTATTCTTTTTCAAATCGCTCGGTAAATTGAACATAAAGCTTATCGGTGTCAGATAGTGCGGACTCTCCCAATACAACCGCTAATTCTTTGGCCTGCTTACCTTGAGCATAAGCCGCAAAAAGCTGATTCATGGTTGCTGCATGGTCTCCCCGAGTCTTTCCTTCGCCAGAGCCCTTGTCTTTGAGGCGCGAAAGAGACGGCAATACGTTAATCGGTGGACGATAACCGCTGTTGTAAAGGTCACGCGAAAGGATAATCTGGCCTTCGGTGATGTAACCTGTCAAATCAGGAATGGGGTGAGTGATGTCATCCTCAGGCATTGTGAGAATAGGAATCTGCGTCACCGAGCCTTTCTTCCCCACTAAGCGCCCCGCCCGTTCATAAAGGGTGGAAAGATTGGTATAGAGATAACCCGGATAACCTCGACGCCCCGGCACTTCTCGACGAGCCGCGGATACTTCGCGCAAGGCCTCGCAATAGTTGGTCATATCTGTCATGATGACGAGAACGTGCATATCCTTTTCATAAGCCAAATATTCAGCAGCAGTCAGGGCAATTCGTGGCGTTGCAATCCGCTCAATAGCAGGATCATTGGCTAGATTGATAAAGAGGATAGATCGGTCAATAGCTCCCGTTTCCCGCAAGTCGTTCATGAAAAATTCGGCTTCTTCAAAGGTAATCCCCATAGCCGCAAAAACCACCGCAAAATTTTCTTCTGAATTAAGCACAGTAGCTTGACGAGCAATTTGAGCAGCCAATTCCTTATGAGGCAGACCTGACCCAGAGAAAACTGGCAATTTTTGACCGCGCACCAAAGTATTAAGGTGATCAATGGCTGAAATCCCCGTCTGGATAAACTCATCGGGATAATCTCGGGCGACCGGATTGATGGCTTGACCGTCAATATCTAGGTATTTCTCAGGCAGAATATCTGGACCCCCGTCAATTGGTTTGCCCATACCGTTGAAAATCCGTCCTACCATATCTTCTGACACTGGCAATTCAAGCGGGCGACCGGTAAAACGCACCTTGGCTTTTTCTAGATTGATACCGCTAGAACCTTCAAATAGCTGCACCATCGCCTTATCTTCCTGCACTTCCAAAACCTGTCCCTGACGCCTGGTTCCGTCATGGAGCTGGATTTCCACCAATTCATTAAAATGCACCCCTTCTACTTGCTCCACAATCATCAAGGGACCGACAACTTCGCTGACGGTACGGTATTCTTTAATCACGTTCATTGTCTGCTCCTCCTTGGGCAAGAATCTCATGCAGATTTGCTCGAATAGCGGTATCTAAGTCACAAATTGCATCCAGCTGCTCTTCTGGGATAAATTTCGAGCGAGCAATCCGATCGCGTAGCTCCACAGTACCATTCATGATTTCAGTAAAGTAGGCACCTAAATTCAAGGCACGATTGGCTTCTTCATCAAATGTTAAGATATTAGTGAGCAGAGTTACTTGTTTTTTAAAGGAGGTGTAGGTGTCAACCTCATCAAAAGCATTTTGTTGCAGGTAGTCCTCGCGAATCATTTTTGCTGTATTCATGGTGAGACGATCCCTTTCAGACAGAGAATCCAGACCGACCAGCCGCACGATTTCCTGTAGCTCACTCTCTTTTTGGAGAATGTTCATCGCCTTGGTCACCTTTTCCGACCAAGCCAGCTGTTCATGCTGATCGATATATTGCCCTACCTCGTCTAGATAAAGCGAGTAAGAGCTCAGCCAGTTAATCGCAGGGAAATGGCGACGTTGTGCCAACTGAGCGTCTAAGCCCCAGAACACCTTGACAATCCGCAGGGTATTTTGCGTGACTGGCTCTGATATATCTCCACCTGGAGGGGAAACGGCACCGATTGCGGTAATGCTTCCCTCGCGCTCATCACTCCCTAAGGTTTTAACCCGACCAGCTCGTTCGTAATATTCAGCGATTCGGCTGCCTAGATAGGCAGGATATCCTTCGTCACCCGGCATTTCTTCCAAACGCCCTGACATTTCCCGCAGAGCTTCTGCCCAACGCGAAGTCGAATCTGCCATGATGGCAACAGAATAGCCCATATCTCGGAAATACTCAGCAATGGTGATTCCTGTGTAGATAGAAGCCTCACGCGCCGCAACTGGCATATTAGACGTATTGGCAATCAGAACAGTACGTTGCATGATAGACTGACCAGTCGCTGGATCGATTAGCTCGGGAAATTCATTCAGCACGTCGGTCATTTCATTGCCTCGCTCGCCGCAGCCAACATAAATCACAATATCCACATTGGCAAATTTAGCGACCTGGTGCTGAACAACGGTCTTGCCAGCTCCAAAAGGACCTGGAACAGCAGCTGCCCCACCCTTGGTCACGGGGAAAAAGGTATCAATCACTCGTTGGCCCGTCACCAAAGGCTCCTCTGGAATCAGCTTTTGAGCAAAGGGGCGACCTCGGCGAACCGGCCATTTCTGCATAAGGCTGCCGACAAAAACGGAGCCGTCTGCCTGCTCAATCTCATAGACCGCATCCTCAACCGTGAAGCTGCCAGCCTCAATAGCCGTCAACCGCCCGCTGACACCAATTGGCACTAGAATTCGGTGGACCACCAGCTCGGTTTCTTGAACTGTTCCCAAAATGTCTCCAGCAGTCACCTCTGCTCCAATCTCCAGACAAGGTACAAAGTCCCATTTGGTCTCACGATTCAAATGAGGCAACTGCACTCCGCGTACCAGAAAATCACTCTGTGTCACTGTTTGAAAACGTGCCAAAGGGCGCTGAATTCCATCAAACATTTGCGAAATCAGCCCCGGTCCAAGCTCAACCGACAACGGACTCCCTGTCGTTTCCACTGGCTCTCCCGGTCCAAGCCCAGAGGTCTCTTCATACACCTGAATAGAAGCTTCATCTCGACGCATCTCAATGATTTCCCCAATCAAGCCCAAATTGCCCACACGACAAATATCCTGAATATTCGCGTCCTGCATCCTAGAGGCAACCACCAAAGGCCCCGAAACTTTTATAATCTTTCCTTGACTCAAGTCTTGCTCCTTCTACTTTAATATATCCTGTCCGACTGCTTTTTCTACGTTCTCGCGAATACGCTCCTGTCCTAATCCCGTTACCCCTTTATGGGTCGGGATTAAGATAATCGCTGGCAACACTTGCTTATCATAGTAAGCCAGCGTTTCAGGGATTTCTGCGGCCATATCCTCTGTCAAATAAATAATAGCAAAATCTTCTCGGCGCAATCGCCGTAAAGTATTCACCGCGTCGGTCGCTTCAGTGACTGGAAAAGTTTGAAAACCAATTAGGCGAAAAGGCAGAATAGCATCGCGGTTCCCCACCACACCAATTTTATAAGTTTTACTGGCCATAAATCGGTCTCATCCTTTCTTTAATCATCTCTACTGGAAGCTGATTTGTCAAACCAGTTAAAATAAGTCGAAGATTTTTTACCTCTAGCTCTTTTCCCAATAAATAACGAGCCAACGGAAGCGGACCACTTGTTTCAAATCGTCCTTGCTCTAGGAGTTTAAATTGAACCAAGTCTGCCAAATATTCTAGCTCTAGATTTGTCAGTTTACCCGAACGCAGTTTTTCTTCATAAATGCTCAGTTCTGCGTCAAATTCCAATGGATTGATTTGAGAAAACCAGCTAGCGAGATGACCTTGTTCTGCCAATTCAATCCACTCCACACTCGTCAAAGTGCCTTCATCAGATAAGAGTTGCGTCATAAAACTGTGCGGTTTTTGGTGCCGAATCGCTCGTTGCACTGTCGTTGCATTATAAAAATCAATCGTCAACCGCACCAGTTGCTTGAGCCGCTCGTCTTCAAATGCAGACTCCAAACTTTTTAAGTGTTTGAAATACGCCAAATCCATTCCAATTTCCAGAACGCGCAAATCTTGGTAATCTTGATATTCCGCCCAAGTTGCTGCTATTTCATCCGCCATCAATTTTGGACAATGTTCAGCAGAAAAAGTTGCGGTCAAATGCTCCAAAATGTCTAAGGGATAGGGTCCGACAGAAATCAACAGATGCTTTAAATTTAATCCCGTCGCCTTGTGCTTAAGCAGCACTTTAAGATTGTGATAGGTATATTTGAGCGTGAAAAACTCCACCAAAGCAGAGTCTGGACTGACTTCAAAAGCCCAAGCGTACTCAGCAAACAAATGTTTCGTAAGAAACTTCTCAATCGCATTTAAGTCAGTTAGCTGTTCATGATTCAGATTATAAGCGGTTCCTTCCAAAGCCGCTGACCGACTTTCAGAAGTCGAAGCTCGCAATAACTGCTCATATTGTGTCAGACTTAAGAAACTATTCTCATGGATACTAATTTCCGTATTCACTTGTGCGAAGGTCTTTTCATTCATGAAACAACCTCCTTATTCTGCTTCGTTTTGGAAAATCGCCTGAGCAAGCTGATAACTTTCCTCTTGCCACAAAGAATCCACCAAATTGCGGTAGAGGTAATTATCGTCAATGTTGCCTCGCGAAAGGAGAAAACCTGCTTCTCCACTCACAGGAGAGGAAGCCAATCTTACGTGCGGATAGTGCTCTAACAATCGTTCCAATTGTCCAGCCGAATATTTAACCAATGTCCGTGAACCAACTGTCAAAACAAGCTCTTCTTGCGGATACTTTTTTAAGACTTGCTCCAGAAAAGCCTGCTCCTGCTCGACCGACCAAGCGGCCATTTGCTCATAAGCCCCCGCAAATAATTCTTTCAAAATCCCTTGCTTAGTCGCCAAAGTAGACTGGCGTTTTTCATTTTCAAGCTGCTGCACTTCGCGCTGTACCTGACGGTTCATCATTTTTATTTCTCGCTCACGCTGTTGTAGTTTTTCTTGTTTCAACTGCGCTTCTTGCTCTTTGGCTTCACGCTCAATAGATTCTTTAGCATCGGCCAATAGCTGCCGCCCATTTTCATGCGCCTGCTCCAAAACCGAATCCCTCAAATGAGACTCAAATCCCATATCTCCCTCCTTCTATGAAATCAGATGTTTCACGACATTGAATCTGTCTCATTTTACATTCAAAACCATCAAAAGAGACACAACGAAGGCAAGGATAGCATAGGTTTCTACCATAGCAGCAAGGATAACCCCTTTCATGACGTCTTCAGGTCGCTTTGCCAAAATTTGCATCCCAGCTGTCGCGACATTTCCTTGGTATTTAGCAGAATAATAACCGACAATCCCAATGGGAAGTGCGGCAAAAAAGAGTGCCAAGCCTGTTGGAAGAGCCATCTCAGGTTGAATTTTAAAGAAAATCAAAATCCCGATAACAAAACCGTACAAGCCTTGTGTACCTGGCAAAAGTTGCAAAATCAAAGCACTGACGAATTTCTCAGGTTGCTCTTTTAATAGGGCTGCTGCAGCCTGACCGGTTGAACCGACATTACGCGCAGAACCGATACCGCTGAGAAAAATCGCAAAAACCACACCGAGTGCTGCGAAAAAGGCACCACCATAAGTTGAAAAATAAGATGAAAAAGCTTGCATGAATAAACTCCATTTCTAATATTAGATATTATTGATTTGATTATTTTGTCAATGACATAAGACTTCTAGCTGAGTTGCTAAAATAATTTCGCTGTGCTATTTTTTGTAGCGGACATATTTTTCTGCCGGCTTCAAAGGTTTAAACGCTTTTCCGCCACCGTCGTAGAATTTCCCAAAAAATTCAACAAAAATCAAACGTGCTCCGTGCACATAGCCCGACAAAAAGGAGAGAAACATATTGATAGCGTGAAGGATGACAAACAGCACAATCCCAATACTAAAACGCGCAAAAGGTGGAAAGAGACTAACAATTAAGTTAAAGGCTGAACCAATACTCGCACCAGCAAGCCCCAAAGCCATAAGCCGCGTAAAGCTCACCAAGTCTCCTACATAGCTACTGATATTGTATAGATTAAACAGTGCAGGTCCCAAGCCTTTCAAACTCTTTGCACTGATAATAGAAACCAACACAATGCCCACAGCATTTACAATAGCGAGCCATTGCCCGAGAAAGCCGACCATAGCAAGAGCTGGGAACAGTTGCCCCGCTGCTAGCAAAAACAGCCCAATGAGAATCAACATCCAGGCAAAACCTGAATTATAGGCCGCCGCATAATCCTTCAGGCGAATGTTCTTTTTGCCACTGAGAAAAAGTCCCGTCATGACTGTCATAAAGCCAATCACAACCGACATAATCAAAATAGTTATTACATCTGTGCTGGTATCAACGAGTGCAAAAGGCAATTTGAAGCCAAAGAAAGAACCATAAATCACTCCCCAGAGCGCAACGCCGATTCCTAAAATTCTAAAAAAGCGTAAATTCTTTGCCAGACTTGGCTTGACATGTAAAGTCTTCAAAGCCCAGGTCGTTCCGCCAAAAAGCAACAGACCGTAGCCAATATCAGCCGCCATCATGCCAAAAAAGATAAAGTAGAAGACCGACACAACGGGCGTCGGATCTTTATCCTCGTACCTCGGCAACGAGTACATTTCTGTCACCAACTCAAATGGCTCAACCAGTGCATTGTTTTTAAGTTTTGTCGGCACTCGCTGTCGATCGGCTTCCGTCAGTTCATGGATTTGAAGCAAGACAGCACCACCAAATTGTTGCGCAAGACCCGTTTTCAAATCTTCTATCTGCCCCTGCTCCATCCAGCCCTCTAAAGCAACCAAATTCTGCGTGCTGGCAAGGGCTTCCTTGCTCTCTTGGCGAGAGGTGAGATTCAAAAGATAATCCAACTGAAGTTTGAGCTGTTGCAGCTCCTCATTAGATGCTGCTAGTTGTGCTTGCGTTGACGTGATGAGCACTTCTTGCTCTTTTATCGTTTCTTGCAAGGTTATCAAGCGCTCTTTTGGTAATTCTTCAAAAGCATATTCAAAAGGCTTGAAACCAAGCTCTGTCAAGAATGCTTGAATTTCCTTAGCTGCTTCTGCTTTACACAGCACAAGAATTCCATTTTCTGTGGTACTGGTAAAAATCTCTTCGACTTCTAGATTAGGATAGTCCCGTAATCGAGCATTGAGCTGATTATTCTCATTGCTTGGAATGCTTCCCACAAACGCACGAAGATATTTAAAATGCTTAAGTGCTGACGGCGTAACGACTAAACTCGCCCATTTTTCTAGCTCTGCCATCTCCAACTGAGCCATCTCTTTTACTTCCTGCGCTCTTGCCAAGACTTGAAAGTGTTGCTGAATATTGGCAAGAAGCACTTCTTCATCACACGCCTGCCCCGCTTGCTCTAAGTCTACAAAGGTTGTTTCCAAAGGAGCTTCCTTCAACGACTCCAGTAATTTTTTCTTGGGCACAAACGCCTGCAAGCGTTCAATCATATTGGCAAGTTTTTCCTGCCGCCGAGACAACGCTTGAAGATAATCCGAAGAAGCGTCATCAGGTTGCCATACCAACTCTTGCTCAAAAGCTCCCTGCCAAGTCTCTTTTGCTTGCAAATCCTGAATTTCAACCGATTGGAGATTTTGCAAATAGGAGAGGACATCATCCAACAAATCGTTTGGCAATAGCAACGACAACTCCTGCATGTGACTAATGGCCATATTTTTCTACCACCCTATCCACAATCATTTGCAACAGTGCCTCTTTTTTATTTGATAAAGCTGCTTGGGCTTTTTCTTCGTTCTCTTGTCTCGTTTTTTCTAAGTCTTGTGTCAAGCTGGCAATCTCTTTTTCAGATTGTTCCTTTAACTCAACAAGCAATTGTTGCTTTTCTTCATCGTAGGCTCGCTCTAACTGTTTCAGATTGCTGGCAGCTTGCTCTCGCAATTCTTGAATTTGACTTTTGTAGCCCGCCAACACTTCATCTGCCGCTTGCTCAATTTCCTGCATTTGCTCAAGAGTAGCGTTCGTCATGTCTTGCACCTCCTTTGTATCATACAATGGCTGTAACGTTTACTTATGTAAATTATAACACATTTTCAAACCATTCGTCACAGAGTTTTATTGGTTTTCTTCGCTTAATTAAAATCATCTCACCCTATGCTATTTCTCAAGCTGCCTAACGTCTTATTTTGTAAAACTATGTTATAATACAAATAGGTTTTTCAAAACATTTGTTCTATATCATTACAAGCAAAGAAAGTGACCTCTTATGGAAAATACGCAGCATATCTTAACGACGATTGAAAGCCATTTTGATAGCATGACCGACTTAGAAAAGCGGATTGCCAACTACTTTTTGAGCCCTTCTAGTATCTACGACGACCTTTCTTCACAAAAAGTTGCGCAAACTCTCTACATTTCTCAAGCAGCCTTGACACGCTTTGCAAAAAAATGTGGATTTAAAGGCTATAGAGAGTTCAATTTTCAATATATTCACCAGTTGCAAGGCAAGGCAGAGCAAGCCGAACATTTGCAAAATGACTTGTCTCGCAGAGTGTTTCGAAATTATACTCAAATTCGGCAACAAACTGAGGAATTGATTGATGAAGACAAACTGCTGCGCGTTGCCAATCTCATCGAAGCGGCTGAACGCGTCTATTTCTTTGGAACGGGAAGCTCTGGTCTTGTCGCACGCGATATGAAATTGCGCTTCATGCGGCTTGGTGTTATATGCGAGGCTTTGACAGATCAAGACGGCTTTGCTTGGACAACGAGTATCCTAGATGAAAATTGCTTGGTTATCGGATTTTCTTTGTCTGGAGGAACGCAATCTATCATCAACAGCCTCATCGACGCTCAAGCAATGGGGGCTAAAACGGTTTTAGTAACAGGTCATCCCAACATGGTCAAAGAAACCTTTACTGAAATCATCACTGTTGCCATTCAAAGCAAACCAGAGTATATTTTACGCATCTCAGCACAGTTTCCTATGCTACTTATGATTGACCTCCTTTATGCCTTTTTCCTAGAAATTGACCGAGAAAGAAAAGAAAAAATCTTCAACAGTTTTTGGGAAAATCAAAAATTAAATGGCTATTACAGACGACACAAATAAGGTACTAAACAAAACGAGCATCTCCTCACTAAAGGATTTGCTCGTTTTCATTATAGAAGGCTTTTCGTTAATGATGTTTATTTTTAAAGTGATAATAAGCTCCAAACATCCCCGCAGCATTTTGATGATGAGCGAAAGCGAGCTTGGTTTTTTCAGCAATACTTGGCACCAGACAAGCTTTCATAGCAGCTTCAATTCGAGGACGGAGAATAGCTTCTTGACCCATAATGCCGCCACCTAAAATCACCACTTCTGGATTGACCACATAGCAAATATTCGCAATCCCTTGCCCTAAATAATTGACCATACGGTCGATTCCTTGGATACAACGTGCATTTCCTTCTGTTACTTCTTTGAAAATGCGGCGTCCATTCCACATAGCCGGATCTTCTCCGTGAAGCTCTGCTACATAATTGACCAAGGCAGTCGTTGAAGCCACATCTTGGAAAGCACCGTCTGGCAGATACACATAGCCGACTTCACAGGCTGAATTACTAAAACCGTGGAAAACCTGGCCGTCCACCAGCAAGCAGCCACCGATACCCGTTCCAATCGTCAAACAAATCGCAATGTTC
Organism: Streptococcus constellatus; assembly: GCF_902167705.1. Taxonomy (GTDB): domain Bacteria; phylum Bacillota; class Bacilli; order Lactobacillales; family Streptococcaceae; genus Streptococcus; species Streptococcus constellatus_A. The sequence continues at coordinate 50,972 of NZ_CABHMZ010000011.1, forward strand.
GCTCCCTTGCCACTTCCTGACATAACTTCCGCCAAGCCAGCACAATTGACATCATTTTCAATCTCACAAGGAATGGAAAATGCTTCTTCTAATACTTTCTTGAACTGAGTACCTGCATAGTTCGGAATCTGAGGTCCAGAATAAAAAATTTCTCCTTTGTCTGGATCGACCATTCCAGCTGAGGAAATACAAATCCCAGCAATCGAAGTCTGCTCTAAATAACTTGCTACAATCCCCTTCACCTTGCGCAAAATTTCTGGACCGCCCTTATGGGCCTCTGTTGGTATTTCATGCGCTTCCAGCAAGATGTCCGTATCATCAATCAGACCATATTTGATATTTGTTCCACCAATATCAATGGCAATGTATTTTCCCATAATCCACCTCTTTTTCTATTATAGGAATGCTTCCTTAGCTGCACGAATCAAGCGCGCCGCTTCTTCTACAATCGGACGATCCGCGTCTGTCACTGGTGTTAATGGAGAACGGACAGAGCCGATATTCAGGTTTTCATTGATTTTCAAGACTTCCTTGATGACAGAATACATATTCCCATGAGCAGCTGTTAATTTGCCGATAATAGCGTTAATGGTAAATTGCAATTCTTTTGCCTTTTCCAAATCCTTATCTGCAATCAATTGATTGAGCTTCAAGAAAAGTTCTGGCATTGCGCCATACGTTCCGCCGATACCTGCTCTCGCTCCCATCAAGCGACCACCTAAGAATTGCTCATCTGGACCATTAAAGACGAGATGGTCTTCCCCACCAAGTGCTGCAAAGGTTTGAATGTCTTGAACTGGCATGGAAGAGTTCTTCACACCAATCACACGCTCATTTTTGAGCATTTCTGCATAGAGACTCGGCGTCAGAGCTACACCTGCCAACTGCGGAATATTGTAAATCACAAAGTCTGTTTGTGGTGCAGCTGCGCTAATGTCGTTCCAATATTGGGCAACCGAGTATTCTGGCAAGCGGAAGTAAATCGGCGGAATAGCCGCAATAGCATCTACTCCCAAGCTTTCTGCATGGCGTGCCAATTCCACACTATCCTTAGTGTTGTTGCAAGCGACGTGGGCAATAATTGTTAATTTCCCTTTTGCCACCGCCATGACTTCTTCCAAAATCAATTTCCTATCGGCAACGCTTTGATAGATACACTCCCCCGACGAGCCATTGACATACAAGCCTTGAACTCCTTTTTTGAGGAAATATTCTACCAAATCCCGCACGCGTTCCGGACTAATCTCACCTTGGTCATCATAGCAGGCATAAAAGGCCGGAATGACCCCTTCGTATTTTTTTAAATCTCTCATATTTTATTCTCCAATTTGATTGGTTTTATCGTTTGTACTTGTTAAAAATAGTTTCCATGATAGGCAATTGCAAAAATCCTAAGGCTGCAAAACCGACTAATACAAAAAGAGTAAAGCCTAGCAGCAACACAAATCCTGAACTAGAGAGGAAAAAGATGATTGCAACTAATATGGCTATCATCAAAAAGAACCATGGAAAATGCAAACTCACCATGATAAGACCCGTTTGCAACATATCTTTTACCGTCATTTCAAATTTAGCTACCAAAGGATAGACACATAAAAACAGCAAACTAGCAAAAATGATGACGCCGATACAGGTTGCTTTTAACATTTGAAACGGCATGGTTTCCTGCCTCCAAAAAAGCAGGAGGTCAAATAGACTGATTCCTACAATCAGCAGCTCTAGCAAACCAAGTTTTAAACCGACTTTCCAATTTTTCCTAAATGCCTGCACATACGTTGCTGTAACTTTTACACGACGTGCACCCTTGATTGCAAACAAGGTCTGATACAAGCTAACTTTTGCAATGCCAATCGTGACAATCGGCAGACAAGACAAAAGAAAGATGAGGTTCACAGTCACCAAATCTAATATTTTCTCACATATTCTCATAAAGAAATTATCTGTATCAAATATACTTCGTATTAACTGAGAACCTCTCTTTTCCATGGTTCTACCTCCTAATCAATTAGTTTAATCGTTGAGCAAAACTTTTACGACACATTTTTTGACCTTATCACCTTTAGCAGCAAACCTATTTGGCTGATGTGGTTCATTGGGCAAAAATGCAGCAAAATTCTGCTTGTCCAAATAAAGTGGATAGAGCTGCTCACAAGTCACAAACCCAATATCCTTCTTTTTATCATACGATTTTCTTACTTCTTTTACCCTTGTACCATATTGAATGATTTCATGGCCTGCCAAAAGAAAATGCAAGTCCAGATAAGCTTGATGAAATTCACATTCATCAGTCACTTCGGAACTCAATTCATTTTCCTGCACAAACAGAAAGGCTTTTTCTCCGTCAATCTCATACCGTCCCAACTCACAATCGTTTAAATCGTGCGTCAGGAGATAATCAATGGCACAATCCAAATTCTCATGGATCCCTTTGTAGTGGGCGAGATTTTCCAATTCATCGAAAATCATTTGATCAGCCTCCTTATCCTTTCACAGCTCCCATGGTAATACCTTGCGTGAAGGATTTTTGGAATATCAAGAAGACAGCTACAATCGGAACGGCTGCCATAGCAGCACCGGCCATAATCAAACCGTAGTTGGTCGCCATTTCAGCTTGCATTGTTGCCACCCCAAGTGAAATAGTCAGATTCTGACGCGATGTCAGCATAACCAATTGCATAAAGTAGTCATTCCATGTGTTGATAAAGGTAAAAATAGCAAGAGCGGCAAAACCTGGTTTCACAATTGGAAAAGCAACATTCCAAAAAGTACGAATCTCACCACAACCGTCAATCTTAGCAGATTCCAACAATTCCGTTGGGATATTTTCACTAAATTGCTTCATGAGAAAGACCCCAAAAGGCCAGCCGACAAGTGGCAAAATAACCGCAGCCAGTGTATCATGAATCCCCATAAAGTTGACAATACGAACCAAAGGAACCAGCACAACTTGCTTAGGCAAAGCCATGGCAGCGATAAAGGTCGCAAAAAGAATACGTTGACCATAAAAACGCTTCTTGGCTAGAACATAACCTGCTAAAGAAGAGGTAATGCAGACCAAAAACATGGTTGCTAGCGAGATAAAGACACTATTCCACATCCATTGTAGAGCTGGGTTTTGCACCATTAACTGCTCAAAATTTTCCAGCGTTGGCATTTTTGGCCACCATTGAGGCGGAATGACAATCGTGTCTGGTTGAGACTTAAAGGCCCCTGTCAAAATCCAATAGAAAGGGAAAACAAAGAGAATAGTCAACACCAAGAGAATAATCGTTGAAATCACCGTAAAGGCACTTATTTTTTTCTGTTTCATCTTGTCTCTCCTTTCTTTAATATTCGACGTCATTTCCAAGAATCTTGAATTGGGCAAAGCTAATCAAAGCAATCATGACAGCTAAAAATACCCCCATGGTATTGGCATAACCATATTCAGATAACTTGAAGGCTTTTTCATAAAGGTAATACATCAAAGTACTGGTTGAATAATTTGGACCTCCAGATGTCAATAGCTGAATCAAGGCAAAACATTGGAAAGAGTTAATCGTAGTAATAATCGCAATATAGAGCGTTGTCGGAAGTAAGCTCGGCCATTTAATCTTCCAGAAAACTTGCAGTTCTGTCGCTCCATCAACACGCGCAGCTTCCACCAATGAATTGTCAATATTTCCCATAGCAGCAATATAGAGAATAATGGGCTGTCCGACAGAAGTTGTCAGCAAAATCACAATAATCGCCATCAAAGCCCAATGCTTATCTCCTAGCCAGGAAATATTTTGATTGATGACATGACCCGACTTCAGTACAAAGTTCAAAATCCCTGACAGTGGGTCATAAATCCATTTCCATACAACGGTTACCGCTACACTCCCTGTAACAACCGGCAGGAAGAAGACAAAACGGTAGAAAGAGCGCGCAATCGCATTTTGACTATAGGTCTGTGACGCTACAAACAAAGAGAAAAGCACAACAATTGGCACCGAACCAATAACAATAATCACCGTATTGATGAGAGATTTGATAAAGACTGGATCTTTAAACATTCGCGTGTAGTTATCCAAACCAATGAATGTAAAAGAAGTCATAGAATAGTTAAAGAAACTCGTTACAAATCCCATCACCATCGGCGCTAATACAAAGACAATAAAGAATAATAGAACTGGTGCCAAAAAAGCATAGGATACCAAGGTTTCTCTCATTCTTATTTTATTTACTTTCACATCAAACACCTCATTCAGATTAGAGGGAAGGCTAACTCCTTTAAAGCTTTTTGAGTTCTTTCCCGCTTTTATCTTTTTATAGAAATTCCCCTTTTCCTATTTATACCTAACTGACAACAGAAAAAGGGGAAAATTCAATTACTTATTTTTGAGCTTTTTTAATAGTTTCATTTGCTTTTTCTGTAAAGGTCTTCAAAGCAGATTCAACTTTTTCGTCACCATTTGAAACAGATTGCAACATTGGGAACCAGAGCGTTCTCATTTCAGCAAATCCGTCAATAGTGTTGTAGTATGGTGAATAGTATTTTGTCCAAGTGCTGATTGTTTCCATTCGTTTATCATCGTACAATTTACCAAATGACGTACGAACTGGGAAGGCACCTGTACGAACTACATTTTTTGGTCCCCATTTTTTATCATCAGCGATAAATTTGACAAATTTCTTAGCAGCTTCTACTTTCTTTTCATCTTTATTGTTAAAGATACCAAAGCCATTTACAAGGTATTCCAAAGCTGGTTTACCATTATCTGACGGGAATGGCACTTCAACAACTTCGACGCCACTTGCCTTCAACAATTTTGCCTGGATACCATTTTGTGAAGGCGCCCATAGAACGGTATAAGACGTTTGACCATTAGCAAAGTTTTGAATATCTGCCCCACCATCGAATTGAGAGCCGTTTGTCATCAAACCATCTTTAATCCAGCTAACTGCTTTATTTAGACCTTTGACAAAGTTTGGACTGTCCGTTGTATATTTTGTCACTTTATCATCTGTGACAGAGCCATTATATAGATTAGCGATGAAGGCACGTGTTCCTTGGTCGCCACCTTGACCATTACTGAACAGAGAACCTGGTGTGTAACCTTTTTCTTTTAAGGCTTTCAACACTTTTTCAAAATCAGAAGTTGTCCAGCCTTCTTTCACAAGGTCTTCTACTCCAGCTTCTTTCAGCATTTTTTTATTAAACGCCATATAAAACGGAGCAGAACTGATTGGATACATGTAAGCTTTATCACCAGCTTTGCTTGCTTGAATGATTTGATCATTGTTGACATCTTTGACGAAGTCATCAGTAAAGAGATCATTCAATTCTGCCAATTTACCATTTTTACCATATTGAATAATCCGTCCTGGTGCGTCAAACAGCACATCTGGCGCTGTTCCTGCTTCAATAGCTGTTGTAATTTTTTCTGGACCAGATTTGAAGTCAATGGTTTCTAATTTCACTTTAATATCTGGATTGGCTTTTTCAAATGCTTTGATAATTTCTTTTTCATAAGTGCCAACACCATCGTTTGCTTTTTCTTGTGTGAAGACTGGGAAAGCCCACCAAGTAATCTCTGTCTTGCCAGAGGAATTTCCTGAATCAGCTGATTTGTTTGAACCACCTGAATTTCCACATGCTGCCAAAGATAAAATAGCAGCCCCTGCAAACAACGAACAAAGTATTTTCTTCATTCTCATATTTTTTCTCCTTTTGTTTTATCCTTCTATACGGATAGGGTTGTTCCTAATTTTTACTTACTGCTGCAACAAAGCGCTCTGTGATTTCTTTGGGACGCGTAATGGCACCACCCACTACAATTCCTCTAACACCTAGGTCATGAATGGTTTTGGCTTCACTTGGATAATGGATTTTTCCTTCCGCGATGACATCCAAGCCTGCATCACATAAATTTTTTACTAAGTCAAAATCCGGTCCCTCACATTGCAAACTATAAGAGGTATATCCTGACAATGTTGTACCTACAAAATCCACACCTGCTTCTGCTGCAGCCACTCCCTCTTCAAAGGTGCTCACATCTGCCATGAGCAATTGATGAGGATATTTTTCCTTCACTTGCTTAATGAAATCCGCAATCTTTAAACCGTCAAAACGTTCCCGCTTTGTACAATCAAAAGCAATTACTTCAATATCCAGAGCTGCTAGTTCATCAATTTCTAGCATCGTTGCGGTAATAAATGGCTCTTGAGGTGGATAATCTCGCTTGATAATGCCGATGATCGGCAGCGAAGTAACCTCTTTAATTTCCTTAATATCCCGAACACTATTAGCTCGAATGCCAACAGCTCCTCCTTGTTCAGCCGCTTTTACCAAAAGGGGAATAACCCCACCTGCTTCAGTATATAGCGGTTCGTGTGGCAAGGCTTGACAGGAAACAATGATGCCATCTTTTATTTTGGCAATCAGCTCGTCTTTTGTCATTTGTGCCATAAACAGCCTTCTCCTTTGCTATTGTAGATCGATTTTTAAAGCGCTTTCAATCTCACGATGTTATTATAACCATTTTTTAAAGCGCTTTCAACAATATCTGAGATTTTGGTTCTAATTTCTGATAACACTCACTTTTCTCTTAAATCTTGAAAGTAGTTTCAGAGAGATAATCATTTTAACATGATACTATAATTTATCGCACATTGCCTCTGAGGCATGCAAAAGACTGCATCTCTGCGAGTGCTATCTACCATATCGTCACAAGCTTTCCCCCAAGAATTTTCCAGAATGGAGACCCTATAATAGAATTCGCAAGGGGGAATGCTTTTTCAGGAGTATCAGCCAGAGTCGCTTTTGAATAAAAGTTTAAAATTTTCTCAGTGCTGGTGTTCTTTTCAATATTGTCCTGGCGTCCGTCTAAACATTTTCTCCTATCTACACGTATGCCAATTTACGAAGTGGCACAAAGCATTGAATTTTTAAACAAAACTTACTTTTATAACAAATATCGCACCTACTTTAGGCATTCCCAAAAATGAACATAAATAAGCTACCGAAAATTTCATCGGTAGCTTATTTTTATGACAAATCAGTGCTTAAAACAATTCTTTGTAAAGAGCAATCGTTTCTTCTAGGGTCGGCATAAATGGATTTCCTGGTGCACAAGCATCAATGAGTGCATTTTTAGAAAGGTATTCGAAGTCAAATTCCTCTTCTTTAATGTCCAGTTCTGTCAATTTTTTCGGAATGCCCACAGTTGCTGATAATTTTTCAATTTCAGAAATGGCATAATCAGCGCATTCTTTATCACTTTTACCTTCCGTATGCAAACCAAGAGCTTTCGCAACATTTCGGAATGCTTCTGGCACACGTTTCGCATTTTCACGCTCTACGACTGGTAAAAGCATGGCGTAACAAACACCGTGAGGAAGATTGTAAACTGCTCCAAGTTGATGAGCCATAGAGTGTACATAACCTAGCCCAGCATTATTAAAAGCCATCCCACCTAGGAAAATCGCATTAACCATCGCTTCGCGCGCTTCAATGTCATGACCATTTTCAACAGCACGTGGTAAAAATTCTTTAATTAACTCAATTGCACCAATAGACAATTTTTTCGTCACATTATACGCACCTGGGTTACCAAAGCTTCAACCGCATGTGTAAGGGCATCCATACCCGTTGCAGCCGTCAAAGCTTTTGGTTTAGAAATCATCAATTCCGGATCATTTACTGACAGGAGTGCAAGGCTATTCTTATCAACCATAACCATTTTCACTTTACGCTCTTCGTCAGTAATAACATAGTTAATCGTGATTTCAGCTGATGTTCCTGCTGTCGTATTGATTGCTACAACTGGCAAGCCTTTTTCCTTTGATTTGTGAACGCCTTCGTAATCTTGCGGACGCCCGCCATTCGTTGCAAGAATTGAAATACTACTAGCAGCATCTTGCGGCGAACCACCACCAAGTGAAATAATAAAATCACAATTATTATCTTACAAAACAGCTAAACCGTCTTCAACATTTTTAACAGTTGGATTTGGCTCAACATCACTAAAAACGACATAATCAATGCCTTCCCTATCAAGCGGTTCAGTTACTTTAGGTAAGATGTCACTACTTGCAATATAATGGTCCGTCACTAAGAGAGCTTTCTTGTACCCCAACTCTTTGATATGACCACCTATTTCATTAATCACACCACAACCAATAAGATTAACTGATGGAACATAAAATACTGACATTGTACTTCCTCCTTATTTTTTATAAAGATTATCTGTTTTAGAAACCGTTTACACAATTATATTATAACATTCATAAAGCCTTTTGCAACATCAAGTTCTACTATTCTTTCATCATACCTACCAAGGAATCATTTTCAATATTTGTACCACAGAGCCAGTTAAAGACACGGTCATTGACATAAACATTCATGGCTTCATGTTCATATTCTGGCATGAGATGATATTCTTTCTCACCTGCTAAATGATTAAAAATAGCAAACTGGGTAATTGGATAGCAGACATCATCTGCCAGCCCAATAATCATTTGTACAGGACAGTGAATTCTATGGGCTAGATTTTTCACATCAATATAAGATAAGGTACGAATAATCTGCTCTTCTGTTTCATGGAAAGGATCGTGAAATTTAAAATATCGAAAAAGCTCATCATAAGCCTCACTGGTATTGCCTATTTCCAATACTCGTCTAAAGTCAGATAAAAACGGATAAATAGCTACTACCTGCTGAATGCGCGGATTGAGAGCTGCTGCTACTAAGGCTAAGGCTCCTCCTTGAGAGGCTCCAAAACTAGATAATTGATTCTCATCCACAAGATCCATTCCTGCCACTATTTCAATCAAGCTATATACATCCAGATAGACATCTTTATAAAAGAGACGCTCTGGCCCGTCAACAGCTCCGCGGATAATCTGCCCTTTTACCGTATTCCCTCGTACAGCATCTCCACCGTCAACGGAATAACCGGATTGACCACGCACATCCATAGAGACAACACCATAGCCAGCGGTCGTATAAGCCAACATATCTGCCCAGTCCCAACTACGACCCATATAGCCATGAAAATGAAAAATCACTGGCACTTTTTCTTCCGTTTGAGGGACTACAAATTTTGCATAAACTTGACCTTTGTTTGTCCCTTTAAAGAGAATCTCATAACAAGTGACCTTAGGAATATTGAAGTTTTTTTCAAGCAGCTGATACTCCTTGGAAAGTGGAAGCTCTGCTATGTTTTTATCCCAAAAAGCATCAAAATCATCTGGAGCTTTATCTCTCCCTTGATAAGTTTTGGCTTCCTCTAACAAACTCGGATTTCTCATCTTTTTATCCTCCTTACCGTATTTTAGAAAACCTTTTCAAAAGAATCATATCACAGCCTCCAGCCGTTTTCAATCATTTAATATATTAAGAATCTAGTTTCATTTTTTATAGAATTCTACCTTTCTTTTGAAACTAGTTTCAAGAAAACGATGCCTAAGACATCGCAATCATTCACTCTCTTTCAAAGTTTGCAGTATTGAGAAAATCTCAACCATATCTTTTGCTACCATGTCAGCTCGACTTTGATCAACAGGCAGCCGCTTTTCTTCATAAGCAATAACCTTTAACCCTGCACTCTTAGCAGCAGCGATACCATAGAAAGAATCCTCAATAGCCACTGCATTTTCTGCATCTATGTCCAAATTTTCTAAAACAGCCTGATAAATCGCTGGATTCGGCTTACTTTCTACGAAGTCTTCACCACTGATAATCACATCAAAATAGTCATCAATTCCACAAGAAGCCAGAACTTCTATAATATGCTGATATCTAGAAGACGACGCAAGTGCTACTTTTATATGGTTTTTCCTAGCATATAAGAGAATCTGCACGATGTCTTTCCGAAAAAGTTCTTGATAATTTATTTCTTGGTATTTTTCTGCTGCAAACTTTTCTAGCTGGTGACCGATTGTTTCCAAAGATAAACTTGTCTGGCTGAGCTGCTTAATAGAACGATAAAGCGAAGTATAAGATTTTCCAACTAAAACCGAAAGCTCTTGCTGAGACAACTCATTTGGACGTAAACTAAGCAAACGCACAAATTCTTGTTGTAATTGAAAATCCAGATATTCCGTATCCACAATGACACCGTCCATATCAAACACTAACAATTGAAGCATGACCGCCCTCCTTTTTTCACAACTAGTTTACAGGAAAACGCATACAATAGCAAGCAAAAGAAGAGCCTCCTGCAAATAGAAAAATCTCCCTACAAAAGCAGGGAGATTGTGACTGATAAACTGATTTATGTTTCAAAATTTGAATACATTATCTGTACAATGACAAACGATTCAAATCAGAACAAATTTTACTGTCTATTTACGACGTCCTGGACGTTCTGCATAGCCATAGTAGGCGTCAGCCATGATTTCTTCCATGTCAGCTACCATTGGCAAGCGTGGATTAGCTGGTGAACATTGATCTTCATAAGCCAGAAGAGCAATTTCATGCAGGCTATCTTTCCAAACTTTTTCATCAATTCCTTGATCTTTGAAGTTCATCTTGATACCGACTGCTACACCAAGGTCATAAACAGCTTTTGCATAAGCTTCAACAGCTTCTTCTGGAGTTGAGCATGGCAAACCAAGCATACGAGCAATGTCTTGGAATTTTTCATCCGCTTTCCAGTAGTTGTACTTAGGCCATGTTGTCGTCTTAGATGGACGAGTTCCGTTATAACGGATAACATATGGAAGCAAGATAGCATTGGTACGTCCGTGAATTGTATGGTGAACACCACCAATCTTGTGGGCCATTGAGTGGCTCATTCCAAGGAAGGCATTGGCAAATGCCATACCAGCCATTGTAGAAGCATTGTGCATCTTTTCACGAGCTTCTGGGTCAGCTGTTTTTACAGATTTTTCCAAGTATTTGAAGACCAGCTTGATAGTTTGAAGGGCAATACCGTCCGTATAGTCGTTGGCAAAGTTAGAAGTATACGCTTCTGTAGCGTGAGTCAGAACGTCCATACCTGTATCTGCTGCGATAAATGCTGGAACAGACTCTACCAAAGCTGGGTCAACAATCGCAATAGTTGGTGTCAAAGCATAGTCAGCAAGTGGGTATTTACGGTTATTTGCCTTATCAGAGATAACAGCAAATGGTGTTACTTCTGAACCTGTACCAGATGTTGTTGGGATACCAATGTACTTCGCTTTCTTACCAAGTGATGGGAATTTGAAGGCACGTTTACGGATATCCATGAATTTTTGAACAAGATCGCTGAAGTCAACTTCTGGTTGTTCGTAGAACATCCACATTCCTTTAGCAGCATCCATTGGGGAACCACCACCAAGTGCAATGATGGTATCTGGTTCAAATTCACGCATTGCTTCAGTACCGCGACGTACTGTTGTGATGTCTGGATCTGGTTCAACATCTGAGAAGACTTGAATCGTCACTTTATTTGCACGGAGATTCAATTGATCAATCACACGTTGTACAAAGCCAAGTTTTTCGATAGCTTTATCGGTAACAATCATAACACGTTCAATGCCTTCGCAAGTTTGAAGGTATTGGATTGAGTTACGTTCGAAGTAGATTTTTGAAGGAACTTTAAACCATTGCATATTATTTCTACGTTTCCCTACTTTCTTGATGTTGAGAAGGTTGATAGCGGATACGTTATCACCAACTGAGTTACGTCCGTATGAACCACATCCAAGTGTTAATGACGGAATGAAGGCATTATATACATCACCGATACCACCGAAAGTAGATGGAGAGTTCCAGATGATACGCATTGCTTTTATTTCCGTACCGAAACGTTTTGCAAGAGCTTCGTCTTTTGTATGGATAGCAGCTGAGTGACCAAGACCGTTGAATTCAACCATTTGACGAGATTTTTTAAGCCCGTCTTCAGTGTCTTCAGCTTTCAAGACTGCAATAACTGGTGATAATTTTTCACGAGTCAAAGGTTCTTTTTCGCCAACTTCTTTACATTCTGCTGCAAGAATGTTGGTATCTTCTGGAACAGTGAATCCAGCTTGTTCTGCAATCCAAACAGCTGATTTACCAACGATATTTGGATTTAACTTAGCACCAGCACAGTTTTTACTGTTTGCTTTCGCACCAAAGCAGAATTCTTCCAGAAGTGCTTTTTCTTTTTTGTTTACAAAATAAGTATGATAGGACTTGAATTCTTCTACAAATTCGTCATAGACTTCCTTGTCAATAATAACAGCTTGTTCAGACGCACAGACCATCCCGTTATCAAATGATTTAGACATAACGATGTCATGTGCTGCTTGACGAAGATCAGCAGATTTTTCTACATAAGCTGGTACATTTCCAGCACCTACCCCAAGAGCTGGTTTTCCACATGAATAAGCAGCTTTTACCATGGCGTTCCCACCAGTAGCAAGGATCGTCGCAATGCCATCGTGATTCATGAGAGCACTGGTTGCTTCCATAGATGGTTGAGTAATCCATTGCACACAGTTTTCAGGCGCTCCTGCTGCAATCGCTGCATCGCGTACGATTTGTGCTGCATGAGCTGAAGATTCCTGTGCAGATGGGTGGAAAGCAAAGACGATAGGATTGCGAGTCTTCAAAGAGATCAAAGCTTTAAAAATTGCTGTTGCAGCTGGGTTAGTTGTTGGAGTGATTCCGCAGATAACTCCGACAGGCTCTGCAATTTTAGTCAAACCTGTAATTGGATCATCTTCAATAACCCCAACAGTTTTGACACCCCGCATATTATTAACAACGTGCTCACAGGCAAAGAGGTTCTTCGTTGCCTTATCTTCAAAGACACCGCGACCTGTTTCTTCAACTGCATGTTTCGCAAGGATTCCGTGCGCATCAAGAGCAGCAACTGAAGCTTTTGCAACAATGTAGTCTACTTGTTCTTGATTTAATTTTCTCATTTCTTCTAGAGCGACTAGCCCTTTTTGAACGAGTTCGTCAACATGCTTTTCAGCAGCTAACTTTTTTTCTTCGGGAGTTAATGTTTTTTTATCAGCCATGTGTTCCTCCAATGGTTCTTAGGATTTTACAAACCCTTTGTTAATTTTTTCACAATATTATTATACCTTATTTTCCTTCTCTTGTAAACACTTTCAAGTGAACTTCACAAACTTTTTCTTTTATATTGTGAATTTGTTGTGAAACATATGCTTCCTACTATGTTTTGAAGCGTTGTTTGTGAAATTTAAAACATAAAAAATATATTTCACATACTTGATCCAAGGTTTTATGGGCGAAAAAATTGTGTAAAAAAGCTCTTTTTGCTGCGTATTTGCTCCGCGCTGTCTTTTGATGGTATAAAAAAGTCATGAATCGCAATGCAATCCATGACTTCTACTTTCTTTATTATTTCTTAACGGTTCCTTTTTTCGTTGCTTCATCAATCGTTTGTTTGACTGTTTGAGCATAGAGTTCTCCGCCTTTGGTAATCGTTGTTGTTTCTGAGCCAAAGTGCACGTAGTCTGTACCGTACCAAATTTCAGGATGTTCAATAGCTACTTGATACCAGTCTGCTACAAAGACATAATCGTACTTTTTCGCCAATTCCAATTCATACTGACGTGTTTTTACAGCGATACTAGTCCCGTCATGCGCCGTGCGTCCATCATAAGGTGTGACCAGAATCAAACGATGACCTTTCGGTAATTTTTCAATAAATTGATTGAGCAAAGTCTCATAGTTATCAACAGTATTGGCGCCTAATGCCAGTACAACATTTTCCAGAAGCACTTTATTAGAAATATCCGTTTGATAAACTTCCAAACCTGATGCTAAATTACGACTAACGGCTGCATCTACTTGAGCCTCTGGCATTGCTTGTTTAAGCCATTCACTTGCCCGCAAAGTAACAGAATCTCCGATGATAGTGGTTCCTTTAGCAACATTGTATTGGCTAGCAGTCGCATTATCAACTTGTGTGCGAGTGATTTGCATTTTATTGTCCGCTTGATTGAGTCCATTGACCAATAAATTTTCTTCAAAGGCACCGATTTTGGGAGCCGTCATAATCATAATCAATGTTATCAAGGTAAGAGGAATCAAACTATAAAATACAGGTGTTGTAATTTGCTTGATGTTCATCTTCAAGCCAAATACTTTGGGCTCTTTACCTGCTAATGTTGGCTCCAAAAGGTAGAAAGAACCGGCAGCGAAAGCAAAGGAAAGAATGGTTGTCAAAAGCACGGCTAAGCCATTGCTCATCAATTGAGAGAAAATGATATAGAATGGCCAATGGAACAAATATACACCGTAGCTCGTATCTGCAATAAAAGTGATAATCGGTGGCTCATCAACATGTGGCGTCTTCTCATGGAGCACACGTGTTGCCAAAATCATCACTACTGAAAATACCGTTGCAAGAAGGAAACCAAACAGATAGGTCAATAAATTGTCAAATTTCAGAAGGAAGGTCAATAGCAGCAAAGCCGCAAAACTTCCGCCAAATAGATAGAAGGTTTTTTTCAAATCAAGCGCCTGCTCTATTTTACGGAAAGGTGCTCCTAAGTCGCTCACACCTGAAACCGTCGCTAGAACACTTCCTGCAAAAAATGGAAAGATATGAGTGAAACTTGAAAAGTAAATCACAGAAAAGTTTGAAGTGAAAAATCCTCTAACAAACATGGAAAGAAAACTAATGAAGAACACAGCGGACGAAACGAGAAAGATGATGCCACGAAATTGCCCAACGGTTTTACTTTTCTTCGCTAAATACCATGTTGCCAAGCCCCATAAAATATAGTAGTGCATTTCCAAAGCCAAGCTCCAAGTATGCACAAAAAGGTGCTGAATAAATTGACTTTCGTAATTTCCACCAGACAAAATTTCATAAAAATTGGTCACAAAGCCAAGCGCAGCAGCGATTTGCGTCCCAATCCCCGCTAGAAAATCTCTCCGAATCAAAAGGGTAAAGGGCATGACAATCAAAATCATCAGCACAAGCGGCGGCACAATCCGATAAAAACGCCGTCTCAAAAATCCTTTGATGTCAATTTCCTTGTTTCTGGCAAATTCATCAATCAAGAGAGACGTAATCAAAAAGCCTGAAAAAGTGAAGAAGATGTCCACACCAATAAAGCCACCAGGAAAAGCTTTCTGGAAGAAATGATATAGCAGAACTAAGAGTAGCCCTGTAATCCTCACTAATGAAAACCATTTAATGCGCATTTTGATAAATCCCCTGCTTAAACTTTCCCTTGTAGACAACATTGTCCTCGGTCGTCAGCATCCCTTGTCCATCTGCTTGACCATTTACAAAATTGCCTTCGTATTTCCAACCGGCTTTGGCTGTAAAAGTTCCTTTCCCATTGAAGGTTCCATTTTTAAAATAGCCTTTATAAACATCTCCGTTCTTAAAAGTCAATGTTCCTTGACCATTCATTTTCCCACGAACGAGACTGCCATTGTACTTAATTGCTCCCTTATCCAATGTCAAAGCTCCTTGACCTGGAATTCCTGATGTAAAGGCCACAATTGCTGATATGATAATGACCGTTACTGCCAGTAACTCTAAATTATGTCTCGTAAGATAGATTTTATATTTTTCGTAAAATGCTTTTAATGTATCCATTCTTTACTTAATCTTCGTTCTTCATCTGCTCTAGCCACTTTTGACAACCTGCCAAAACAAGCTGATAAGTTTCATCAAAATCCCCAGTGTACCACGGATCTGGCACGCTTTTTTCTTCAAATTGGAAAATTTTATCAGCGTATTTCTCTGGTGCCATTTTCTTTAAATCCTGAAGATTGGATTGGTCCATTCCGATAATATAATCAAAACTTTCAAAATCTTGTATTGCTATTTGCTGCGAAGTCTTGCTTTTATCATAAGGAATGGCATACTTTCTAAAAATCGCCTGCGTTCCCGCATGAATTGGATTGCCATACTCCCAATCCGAAGTCGCACGACTTTCAACATAAACTTCATCTGTCAAATCTTTCATCACAAATTCTGCCATTGGACTGCGGCAGATATTTCCCAAGCAAACAAACACAATTTTCTTCATAGCATAGACCTCTTTACTATTATAACAAAATCTATAAAAATAGGGATTTTAACCCTTGAGATTTTTTGAATTCTTTAAAAAACACAAAAAAGCCGCCGATTGGGCGACTCTTATAGGGAGATTATTATGAAAAAGAAAAGTTTTTAGGAGTTCAAGTTAAGCTTCTCTCAACTTGTGATTATAGTATAACGATATTGACTTAAATTTTTCTTAAAGATTTTACTGTTTTCTAAAAAATTTTAAAGAAATTCAATTTGAAGATTGTTCCACTTCTTCTGCCAATCTTTTTTCTGTATTCTCATATTATAGAGCTGTCTCCTGTCTGCATCTTCTAGGAAATGCGGAGTGGGCTGAACACGGAAATGGAGAATATCGTCTAAACCATAGGGAGCAAACAATTCCAGCCGACTATTATCCAACAAACGCAAGCCCACAGCCGTACAACATTCTGGGTACTTACTCATGGCATCTCGCGAACTAGTGTATGGTGGAGTATTTGGACTGTGAACATGCATATAAATTTGATTTTTTACTTCCCAATGGTAATGTGGAAATTCTCGCTTGAGCCAGTTTTCAATGTTGAGCGTTTCCTCATAAGAAACATCTGGATCAAAGAAAATCACATCCACATCCGTATCTTTATCAAATCCTGGTTGATTTGATAAACGATTCCAAATAAAATTACGCACACTGCCAGCACAAAGCCAACTATCTTTTAACTGCAAATCACGGATAATCGTCAGCAGCGTCATCATGTCTTGGTCTGATGAGAACGCATGTAAAATCTCTCTTTCGGACAGCATGTTATTTCTCCAAATACTCATAACCCAAATGCTCGTAAGCCTTACGCGTCGCCACGCGCCCTGTCCGTGTCCGCATGACAAATCCTTTTTGAATCAGATAAGGCTCATACATGTCTTCTACCGTTTCCTGCTCTTCTGCGATATTGACGGACAAAGTTCCCAGACCAACTGGCCCGCCGCCATAAACCTCAATCATGGTCTTGAGAATCTTTTGATCCACATAATCCAGACCTTCCTGATCCACATCCAGCATCGTCAGGGCTTGATCAGTAATTTGGTCATCAATTAGCCCGTCACCCATAATCTGAGCAAAATCTCGTACGCGTTTAAGAAGTCGATTGGCAATTCGAGGCGTGCCCCGGCTGCGTAGCGCCAATTCTTCAGCTGCTTCATGAGTGATGTCCATTTCAAAGATTTCTGCCGTTCGCTCCACAATCTCGGTCAAATCTGCTTCTGCATAATATTCCATGTGACCAGTAATGCCAAAACGAGCCCGTAAAGGATTGGACAGCATACCAGCTCGGGTCGTGGCGCCAATTAAAGTAAACGGTGGCAAATCCAAGTGGACACTGCGACTGGTTTCGCCAGAGCCAATCATAATATCAATGTAAAAGTCCTCCATAGCGCTGTAAAGCACTTCTTCCACAGCCATCGGTAAGCGATGAATTTCATCAATAAAGAGGACATCCCCAGGCTCCAGATCATTTAAAATTGCTACCAAATCGCCTGCTTTTTCGATGACCGGACCAGAAGTTTGCTTGAGATTGACTCCCAGTTCATTGGCGATGACAAAGGCCATAGTGGTCTTTCCCAATCCCGGAGGTCCAAAAAGCAGCGTGTGATCTAGTGCTTCATCTCGCAGCTTGGCTGCTTCAATGAAAATCTTTAATTGATTTTTGACCTTGTCTTGCCCAATATATTCTTGTAAATACTGGGGACGCAATGTGCGCTCTACGAGCTCCTCGTCTCCCATCAATTCATTATCCAAAATTCTACTCATAAATACTATTATAGCAAAAAATCAGGTTGGTAAGCTGGTTTAACCTTAGATTTTACAAATAGAAATCAAAGGGAGTGAGATTATGATGATACTAAATATCTTAAAGCAAAATCGACAGAAAAATGTACTGCCGTTTTCAATATTCATTTTCATTTGCTTGTTGCATGATAAATGGTTGTGCTGGTAAAAATCTCGCCCGCTTTCAAGATAACATCTGTCTTCAAGTCACTATGAATCGCATCAGGAAGCGCCTGAGTCTCCAGAGCTAAGCCATTGTGTTGAATCATGGGTTGCCCATTTAAAATGACCGTATCATCTACAAAGTTCGCTGAGTAAGTCACTAAGCAAGGTGCACTTGTTTTAAATGTCAAAAAGCGACCTGATTTTGGTTCGTACAAAGAACCAGCCCTATCCTCTTGCTTATTTAAAGCAAATGGATGATCCAAACCGGACACAATCTGAATCTGCTCATCTTGATTGGCAAAAATATCTTTCAAAGTCACACCTTTTGTTAAGTCTTTGACAAAATTGCGGTTTGAATCAGCGACTTTAGCAGGCACGCCGTCCGGTGCGATTGGAAATACTCCTAAGATATTCAACTGCAAGTTACAGTTATCAATCGGTTGACTGAAATCGCCTGATAGGTTGAAATAGCTGTGATTGGTTGGATTGACCAAGGTATCCTTGTCCGTCTGAACTTGATAAGAAATCCCTAACTCACCTAGTTCTGTTAAAGTATAAGAAACCCAGACTTTTAGATTTCCTGGGAAACCACCCGTTCCGTCTGCACGTTCGGTATAGAAAGTGACGCCTTCGTTTGTGACTTCCTCAACTTGAAAAATAGCACTGTCCCAGCCCGTAGAGCCACTATGATTGCAATTTTCTGCATTGTTGACTTCTAACTGATAGTTTTCCCCGTTCAAATCAAACTCAGCTTTTGCAATCCGTCCAGCCACCGGTCCGACGCTCGCACCATATTTGGGACTATTGCCTACATAAGCAGTAAAGTTATCAAAGCCAACCACAATATTTGCAAATTGTCCCTGTTTGTCCGGCGTGACATACTCCAACACCGTAGCACCATAGGTCATGACTTTCAATCGATAACCCAAGTCATTTTCAAATGTGTAAGAAACAATATCTTGTCCTTGAAATGTGCCAAAAATAGCTTCTTGATAAGATTTCATACAACTTTCCTTTTTTGTCTTTTATTTTGGATTTACATGTACCACATTTAAATGTCTAACTTATCTAGCCACGAGACGGCTGTTTCACGTAAAACACGATTCAAGTCTTCAATATTTTGACGCCCCATTTCATCCAACCAAGCTTTAGCTGCATCCGCTCCTTGATCTGCAAAGACCGTAACTGCATCTTTCCAAGTAGCACGACCGCAAAGGACACCGTTAAATTGAGAGCCTGCCTCACGCGCCACTTTCAGCGTTTCTTGGAAAAGTTCTGCGCTAACTCCAGCACTCAGGAAAATAAAGGGCAAATGAGTCGCATCAGACTGCTCTTTAAAGAAAACCTTCGCTTCTGCAAGACTATAAACTGGCTCTACTCCTTCTTTGGCAAAGCCTTCTACAAAATTCATATTGACAGGAACTTCTACTTTCAAAACGTCTACATTGTAGCGTGAATCTGAAAAGAGCTTCATGGCTTCATTGACTTTGTGTGGTTTTACTTTCGCATAATCTGCATCTACTACACTAGCACGCTTCCTATCATAAGTCAAGATTTCAAGGAAGTAAGGAATGTCTTCTGCCACACATTCACTTCCTACACGTTCAACCCATGCTTGTTTGATGTCGTTGATTTCAGGTTTGTCATCTATATCATAGTAAATCAAAACTTTGACTGCGTCAGCGCCTAACTCTTTAATGCGTTTAGCTGACCAATTTGGTAGCAAGTCTGGCAGGCGTCCTTCTGTCGTTGCATCATAGCCTGTTTTTTCATAAGCAACAATAAGACCGCACTCTGGTGCACGTAATTTGGTAGCAGGTACACCGAATTCTGGATCCAAAAGGATAGAAGTTGCATACGGAGTCAACTGACTGGAAATCAATTGTTTAAATTCAATGAGCGCTTCATCTCCTGACACAACATGTGCGCCACTTGCCAGCATTTTTTTCAGTGAACCTCGCTGGTCAATCGCCAAAGCTCCAATAATGCCATTTTCATCTGAAAGATTCTTTAAGTGTGCTAATTTTTCGTGACTAATCCTTAATTTTTCCATGGGTTCCTTCCTATTCTTTGTCAAATGAGTGAATGATGACGCCTTGTACGACACGGTTGACAGTGCCTGTCGGAGACGGTGTATCTGGACGATTGTTCACCTTGAGGGCTGTCAACAAGGCAAATAATTGACCATAAACAATATAAGGGAATACGCGATAAACATCATCTGCTAGCTGTTGACTAGAAAGAATGACTTGTTCAACATTTTCCAAATCTTCTTTTCGTTCTGTCAACAGAATCACCTTACGAGCAATCTCATCTCCAGCAACTTCTCGTACTAAGTCAAGGTCGTATAATTTGGTATAGGTATCTGTCGAACCAAACACCACAACGACCGTTTCTTCATTTACTAACGATTTTGGACCGTGGCGAAAACCGACAGGGCTTTCATACATGGTCGCCACTTGTCCTGCGGTCAATTCCAAAATTTTCAGCTGGGCTTCATGTGCCAAGCCGAAGAAAGGACCTGCTCCCAGATAAATGACACGGTTGTAATCCAAGGAAACCATCTTTTGAATGGCTTCCGCTGAGTCTAACATCTCTTGGCTCAAGGCTATCAAAGCAGAAATTTTCTCTTCTTTTGCAGCTAAATCTGCTTTGTCAAAGACGAGCAAGGCCGTCAACATCATGGATGTAAAACTCGAAGTCATAGCAAAGCCAGCATCATTTGACGGTGCAGGTTGGAGCAAGAGCAAATTGCGTTCATCACCGTGTGCTTGCTGGGCTAATTTCCCTTCTGCTGCACATGTGATTGTGATTTGGTAAAGTTCCTCAACCAAGTCTTTTGCCAAGTCAACTGCCGCAACACTCTCTGGTGAATTGCCGCTACGGGCAAAGGAAACCAAAATAGTCGGTACTTTCTTGTGCAGATAAGCAAGCGGATTAGCAACAATATCTGTCGTCGCAATGGCATTAAAGTTCCACTTGCGTTCATCGTAAATCTTTCTGAAATAAGGGAGAAGTGTCTCCCCGACATAGGCTGAAGTTCCAGCGCCTGTCAAAATAATCTTAATATAATCATGCTTTTCACCAATCCCATTTAGAAAAGCTGCAATCTCATCAGCCTGTGCTTTATAATTTTCAAAAGCTGTCTGCCAAACTTGTGGCTGTTGATAGATTTCCCGTGTGGTGATTTCCGCACCTAATTCAATCAAGTCTTCCTTTGTATAATCTAGCATGGTTCTCCTTTCTGCTTTGCAATGCTAACTAAAAGAAAGGGAGTGGGAAAATGATGATTTCAAAGAAATCCATTCTCTTGCCCCAGCCCCCTTAGTTATGCAGATTGCTCATTGGAGCAATTCAAGCAAGGACGTGTTTTTTCAGCTACTATTAGCTGGACACTCCTTTATTCATCTTCGTCATCGTTCATTTCTGCTAAAATATCATTGACTTTCACAATGTATTTGTTCGCTTTTTCGATATATTTTGCTTCAACGCCAGTCAGGGCAGAATTGATAAATTCAATCACCATTGGCATATTCATCCCTGCATAAAGTTCAATTTGGAGTCCTTCCAAAATCAGACGACTAACGACATTGCAGGGTGTTCCACCAAGCAGGTCGGCAAAAACGATGTAATCATCTAAATCTTTTACAGTCGCTAAAAATTTAGCAGTAAAGTCGTCTATTCCTTCTTCTGGAAGCAGGGAAACTGTATGAATGAAGTCCAGTGGCCCCATAATCATTTCGGTGCTTTTCTTCAATTCTTCACAAAAGTGACCGTGACTGACCAATACAAGTTGTTTTGTCATTTATAGAGAAGCTCCTTTTAGACACCTAAGATTGGTGTATGAGTAAAGTGTGAAAGTGCAGAAACACCAATTGCAATAATAATCACGATAAAGATTGCTTTTGTTGAATTCATACCTTTCTTACCAAGCAGCCAATAAACAAAACCTGTAAACAATGCTGGAACCAAACGTGGGAAGATTTTATCCAATGTTTCTTGAAGATTGAAGGTTACACCACCAAAGCTTTGTGCATACGTAAATTTAAAGTTAATCATCGTAGCAATCAAGGCAGCCACCATGAAAACACCAAGAACTGTTGCAGCATCTGTGATGGCAGACAATTTATCCTGCATGGTTGTCACGAGCTTAACCCCTTCTTTATGGGCAAATTCTAACTGTTTCCAACGGAAGACGTTGATAGCGATTGTCACAGCTATCCAAAGGAAAATTCCAAGAGGATTGCCTTCAACAGCGAGTCCAGCAGCTAGACCACCCATAATAGCAGGAATGGTAGAACCAAAAATCGCATCACCAATCGCCGCAAATGGACCCATTAAACCAGTTTTAATCCCTGTAACGGTATCTTTAGATTCAACTCCTTCATTTTCTTCAAGTGCTAGGTCAATCCCTGTTACTAAAGTGTGGAAGAAGTTAGATGTGTTGAAGAATTGCGTATGTGTCCGCATCATTTCTTTTAATTCTGGCGTACCGTCTCCATATATCTTGCGCAATTGCGGCAAAATCATATAAAGATAGCCTGAGGCTTGCATACGCTCGTAGTTCCAACCCCATTGGAAAGTAAAGAGACTACGACGGTTGATTTGGTTAAAATCTTCTTTTGTTAATTTGTAATTAGAGTTCGTCATCGTCAATTTCCCCACTTTCTGATTGTTCTGCAGCAACAGTCACCACTTGTTTGTTAGTTGCATTTTTATAGTTGACTGTTGCCAAGGCAAAGCCAATAATCGCAATCCCAATCATTGGTAGGCCTTCAAATTTTGCACCACCAAGAGCTGTAGCGATTTGTTTGACAGCTCCTGAAGCAGCTGCCAATGTTGAAATATAGTCAAAAACAACTTTCAACATAGCTGTAATGGCAAAACCTAAACCAAGGTAATGGAGATTTTTCTTGACTGGAAGGTAACGAAGCAAAATTGCAAAACCGACACCAGGAAGCATTTTACCTGCAAGAATCAATCCGTCTGCGATCCATTGTGCATTATTTGCAAGCCAGTCTGAGAAAGCTTTTACAGCGTCTCCACCGAGCCACAAAGCCAGAAATACTGGAAGGGCACGTGAAAGTCCCCATGGAATGGCACCTAGTAAGTAATTACGTTCAATGCCTTTGTAATCAAATTTTTCAACCGCTGCATCAATACGATGTGCAAAGTAAGTCGTAGAGAAACGTCCAAGAACGTCTGTATAAACCAGCAAAGCTGCTACTGGAACGGCAATAGCTGAAATAGCGAGTTCTGATTTCATACCTGTTGCCACAGAGAATGCTGTTGCAAGAACCGCACCAGACGTTGCATCAATCCGAGAGGCACCACCAAATGTACCAACCCCAAGTACAACGAGCTGGAGACTACCACCAATAAATAGACCAGTCTTTAAGTCTCCCATGACCAGACCAGTGATAAAACCTGCAAAAACAGGTGAACCTGCTGATGTGTTAATCGTCAACTCATCCAAAATTTGATACGCTGAATACAGCGTCAGTAAGAGAATTTGCCACCATTGTATCATAACAATGACCTCCTAAATTTATTTCAATAATTTCATAAAGTCTTCAACTGGGTCGTTTGGAACCATTTGAGCCGTTAGAGTCACACCTTTTTCATGCAACTTGTTAAATACTGCCACGTCTTCATCTACCACGTTAATTGAGCGTGTGATAGAACGCGTTTCAGGTGTCTGCGACATATTACCCACATTGAGCGTTTCAATTGGCACGCCTGCTTCCACTAATTTCAAAAAGCGGTCTGGCTTTCTCGCAACAATGAGCAGGCGTTGGCTATCATATTTGCCGGCTAGAATATTTTCTGCCGCTTTTACAACTGGTAAAACACTCAATTTCACACCAGCTGGTGTCGCCAATTTCAAGCCGCTTTTTTCAATAGCATTTTCTGCTACTTCATCATCTACGACCATGATACGTGAGATATTTAATTTTGTAGTCCAAAGATTGGCTACTTGCCCATGGATCAAACGTCCATCAATCCGATTCCCTACAATTGTCATAATTTTGCCCCCTTTATTGTTTTAAATGTAGGTTTGTGAACTAAATGAATGAATTCGCTGTATTTCCCTTCAGTTTCAAAAATAATAATACGATTTTTTCCGATAGTTAAGAGACTATGTGGAATATACAGCGATAAGGTCGGTCCGACATCCCAGAAGCGACCGATGTTGACACCATTGACAAAGACGATTCCTTTGCCAAAGTGGGTCAAATCCAGATAAGTATCTTTAAGCGCTTTCAATTCAATATCAAACGCATAGAAAGCTGGCTGATTGCCATGCCATTCTTTCGTAAAATCAATTTTTTCTGGATTTTTCAACTCTAATGGATACTGTTTCCAATGGAGCATAAAATGAAGATCTTTGCAGACTCCTGTTCGGATACCTTTATGCTGGCTTTCTGCCAAAAGTTTATGTCCGTAGTTGACACGCCCCATATTCTCCATTAAAATATCCAGCCGATGTGTTGACTGTTTCTTCTGCGAAACAAAGATGTCTTCACCAATTTCTGTCTGGTATTGAGTTGTGATACGGTTTCCATCTACAAAAAGTTGCATCCGATCACGCCCATCGATGACACGAATCCGTTCCTCGTCCGCATCCCATTCCGCTTCTGTACGATAGAGCAGATAGCCAACATTTCGTCCCAGCTCCTCCATGTTCATAGGGTACAGACTCTCAATTGGCTGCGCTACATCTTCTAAGGTTTCAAATAAACTAACTTTCTCGCTGAGCGGAATATCCTTTAACTCAAACGATTCTTTTACCAAAGGTTCCATTTGTGGATACTCTGGATAATATTTTTTTAACATTCGCTGAATAGCAAAGTATTTAGGTGTTGGGTTTCCTTGTTCATCGAGGAGAGCTTCATAATCATAAGATGTCACTTGTGGCAGGTCAATGTTTCCTCGCGCTGAACAGCCATTCATGAAACCAAAATTGGTTCCCCCGTGAAACATATAAAGATTGATACTGCCTTGTTGCAAAACTTCGTGAACCGCTTCCGCCAACTCTTCTGGATCTCGCGTGACAATTGGCTCCTTCCAACGATTGAACCAACCGTCCCAAAACTCCATACACATGAGTGGCCACTTCTTGCCATGCTCATCAAAGAATTCCTGCATCTGCGCGAAATTTTCTTTTGCTTTGGAGCCAAAGTTCCCCGTTACAAATACATTATCCTCAATAAGCGTTCCTGCCCGTAAGGTGCCTCGCCAGGGTCCGTCTGATGTAAAGAGTGGACACGTCACACCTCGCTCTAGCATCATATCTCGAACAGCTCTCAAGTATTCCTTATCTTCGCCATACGAGCCATATTCATTTTCTACTTGCATCATGAGGATATTGCCGCCATTTTCCAAAAGATGTGGGACTACGCGCGGAAGCAATTCATCAAAATAGCTAGCAACTGCGGCAAGATAAACTGGGTCAGAAGAACGAATTCTCATATCTTCTTCTAAAAGCCAAGCCGGCAAACCACCAAATTCCCATTCTGCACAGATATAAGGCGACGGACGAAGAATAACATATAAGCCCAAATCCTGTGCAATTTGAAGAAATTTCTCCAAATCCAAGATCCCCCCAAAGCAAAACTGCCCTTTCTGAGGTTCATGGACGTTCCAGGGAATGTAGGTTTCCACCGTATTAAAACCCAGAGTTTTCAAATTATAAAGCGAATGATACCAATCATCTGGCTGAATCCGAAAATAATGAATGGCACCAGACAATATTTTAAAAGGCTGTTGATTCAGATAAAATTCTTCTTTAATCTCAAATCTTGCCAAACCATTTCCTTCTTTCACATAATAATTTTTTATAATCGGTTACATGGGTTAATATAATATATTTTGCATGAAATGTCAATAGTTTTTTTAAAATTTAACCATTTTCTTAAAATTTATGGTAAAATTCTTTATGAGAGGGAAGTGAAAGAGAGGTGAACAACATGGCAATCCCTAAGTACCAATATATAAAAGATGAACTCAAAAGCAAAATTATCTCAGGTCAATTTGAAAATGGAGATAAATTTTATACAGAAGCTGAACTAATCACAATGTACGATGTCAGTTCTATTACCGTTGTCAGAGCTCTAAACGAGCTAGCAAAAGATGGGTACATTATCCGCCAACAAGGAAAAGGAACATTTGTGTCACGCGCCCGCAAACACAAACTCGTTGAATTTTCTGATGTTGAGATATTTCCTACTCAAAATGATCACGTGACCGTTTTATCGATCGAACGCGGAAATGATTTAAAATTTCTTGACAAGTTAGATTTAAAAGGACATCAATTTTACTATAAAATCGAAAGACTCCGTAAAGCGAAAGATACTCCTTATATCTATCATCAATCTTATATTCCAGAGCAATATATCAATGCCAATTATCCAAATCTTGAATATTACAGCTCTATCTACAACCGCTTCAAACAAGACTATCATATCCACATGAATGATGAGCACTTTGAAGAAAACAATGAAATAAACTTCCCGACACCAGAAGCTGTTGCAACATTACTGGACATTGACACAAACTTCCCAACGGTCTTCCAAGTAAAAACAACACAGTTAGAAAGCACGGGGCAAATTTTAGAGTATAGCGAAGCCTACAAACGCGGCGATTTCTTTAAAATCAAGTTTGTGTCACGCAGTGGAAATCACTAATTATTTTTACGAAAAGAACATCTGAATGTCAGTTGTTCTTTTTTTATATCTTGACATCATTATAACCTATCTAGACCAATTTGAAAAGAATTTTGCTTTGTTTTTTATTTGTCAACTTTTTTATCATTGTTATGAAAAAAATAAGATGTGCTGTCATCTTGTTTTTCTCTTATTTATTAAAATCCTCAATTTCTTTAGTAGTCATATTTGCCTTGATTTGCAGTACTTTTTCTTCTGTAAAACCAGTAAATTTCCCAAAATAAGGAACAAATTTGATCTTATATGCCTCACGAAAAGCAACTAACTCTGGTGTCTTTTTCTCACTATCTAAATAATAAAAAGATTTTGTTTTGGCTCGTTGCAGTTGTTTCACAAATCGCCTACAGTGTGGACAAGTTCCTCGCCCAATGTAGAGATAAAAATTTTCACTCTGAGCCTGCTTTTCTTTGAGTTCAGGCACAGTTATCTGATGAAATTTCGCTACAATAGTTTGATACTCTTTTTGTTCATCTATTCGCTCAGCTGGATCTAGCAAAACTGAATGACAAACAACTATTCCAAAGATCAAAAACACTCCAAGTAATTTCAGCCAATGCTTCTTTGTCATTTCTATCCTCACTATTCTATATAGCTATTATAAAAAATTCAGACAAGAAGCACAAGAAGAGACAGCAAAAGTAGGCCGAAACCTACTTTTTGACTGCTTTTAAATGATACCCAAAATCATATTGTATAGCAAAGCCCCTACAACACCACCAACGATTGGTCCTAGAACTGGGATCCAAGCATAGGACCAGTCAGAATCTCCTTTATTTGCGATTGGTAAAATAGCATGCATGATACGCGGTCCCAAATCCCGTGCAGGATTGATCGCATAGCCTGTCGTTGGTCCAAGCGAGAAACCGACTGCAAAAATAACCGTTCCTACGATGATTGGACCCAAACCAGCAGCAACTTTATTCAGTCCAATTGCCATAATCGTGATGACGAGAACAGCTGTTCCCAATACTTCACCTAAAAAGTTGGAAGCTGTATGACGAATGGCTGGTTCAGTTGAAAAGCTAGCTAAAATCAAGCCTGAATCTTTCGTTTCAGCCCAATGTGGGTAGTAATGAAGCCATAGAACAAAAGCTGCAGCCATTGCACCCAGCATTTGTGCAATAATGAAAGGAAAGACTTGTCCCCAACTAATCGCTCCAATAGAAGCCATTGCGAATGTGACCGCTGGATTCAAGTGAGCTGGACTGAAAAATCCGGACACATAAACCGCTACTGTACAAGCAATCCCCCAGCCTAAAACGATAGAAACCCAGCCGGTTCCTTCCTCCTTCGTCTTGCTCAAAACATTCCCAGCAACAACTCCGTCACCAAGCAATACTAGGATAAAGGTTCCTAAAAATTCACCGAGATACTGAATCATAATCAACCTCCTTTATTTCTTAATTTCCAATTCTTTCAATTGTTCTTGGATGCTTGCCAAATCTGCACCAGCTTGCAAGAGAGCAGCTGCAGTATAAGCCCCTTCAACAATGGGAACATTGTTGATGATGATGTCCTTATCTGAAAAATCTGCTACTAGCTCCAGATTCATGCGAGCCGATCCAAGATCAAAGAACGCTAAAATCTTCTCCGCTTTGTTGGCTTCCACAATCGTTTGGACTTGTTCAAAACTCGTACCAATACCACCGTCTTCTGTCCCACCTACATAGGTCAGCAAGACATCTTTGGCGACTTCTGAAATCAAATCCACAACGCCTTGAGCGATCCATTTTGAATGAGAAACGATGACAATCCCAACCTCTGTCATGCCAGTCCCTCCGCTTCTAGCAAGGCTTCAAAAAGCAAGCCTGACGAATACGAACCTGGGTCAATATGTCCGATAGAACGCTCTCCGACATAAGAAGCCCGACCTTTCGTTGCTTTCATATCTTTGGTTGCTTCAACTAAAGTATGAATGTTTTCTTTGGTTAATTCTCCTTTTTGAAGTGCTTCTACCACACCAGACCAGACATCTACCATGGTTTTTTCGCCCGAAACAGCCTTACCACGCTTTTGAATCATGTCAAGTCCTGCTTGAACAGCATCTGCCAAGCTAGCAGCTTCTTTTTCAGCCTTCATTATTCCCATGAAAGCTGAGCCGTAAAGAGGTCCAGAAGCCCCACCGACCTTGCTGAGCAATTGCATCGAGACAACTTGAAAGACTTCTGCTGAATTGGCAAAATCTTTTCCTTCCAGATTTTCAACAACAGCTGCCATGCCACGCGCCATATTTCCTCCGTGGTCCCCGTCACCAATGGGTGTGTCTAACTCTGACAGGTAGTCTTTGTTGGCTTGAATTTTTTTATTAAAGAGAAGCATCCATTTCTTTGTTAATGCTACATCCATATTGTACCTCCTACCAAGCAATCGTTGCAACAGGACTGTTCAAAGCTTCTAGCCAGTCTTCACGTTCCAATTTGATAAAGGTCAGAGAAATGCCTGCCATGTCAATAGATGTCATGTAGTTTCCTAATTTCTTGTAAACAACTTCCAAACCTGCTGCTGCAAGGATTCCAGCCACATCGTTGGCAAAGACGTACTGCTCCATGAGCGGTGTTGCCCCCATACCATTGATAAGGATTCCGATTTTATCTCCTGCCTTGAGTTCAAAAGAGTCTTTCAATTTTGCCGCTAATTCTTGTGCCAAGTCTTTAGACGGCTGCATTTGTTCTTTGCGATAGCCGGGCTCTCCATGAATGCCGATTCCAAATTCAATTTCATCATCAGCAAGCACAAAGCCGGGTTTTCCTACTTCAGGAACGGTTGCCCCACTGAGAGCCAGCCCAACCGTATGAATCTGAGGAACCAACTCGTCAGCTAACGCCTTGATTTCACTCAGTGATTTTCCAGCACGCGCAGCATTTCCCAAAATCTTATGAACCAAAATGGTACCAGCAACTCCACGACGACCTTGCGTGTAAAGGCTGTCTTCAACGGCAATATCGTCATCGACAACAACACTTGCCACCTCAATTCCTTCCATTTCTGCCATATCCTGCGCCATTTCAAAGTTCATGATGTCGCCAGAATAATTCTTGATAACCATGAACACACCTGCGCCCTCGTCTGCTTCTTTGATTGCCTGCAAGACTTGGTCAGGAGTTGGGGAAGTAAAGACCGCTCCGCAAATCGCAGCTGACAACATACCGTCGCCCACATAGCCAGCATGAGCGGGCTCATGACCGCTACCGCCACCTGAAATAATCGCTACCTTGCCAGATTTTTCGCTATTTCGAGCAATGATGTCAAATCCTTCTACACGATGCACCAAATCACTGTGGATATAAGCCAGACCGTCTAGCATTTCGTCCACAACAGCTGTTGGTTGATTGATAATTTTTTTCATGAGTTTCTCCTTTGCTTTATTTTTCTTATTTTTATTGTAGAATTCTTTGCTCCATTTTGGAACGGACAAAATCAAAAATCTGTCCCTCTTTTTAGTTTTCCTATTGCAGCATTCATGATAAACTAAGAATAGAACTAAAAAGACTGAGGAGGGAAGATGGCAACATCCTTAATCACGAAAAAAAGGATTGCCAAATCCTTTAAAAAATTACTGACCGAACAAGCTTTTGAAAAAATCTCTGTTCGGCAAATTATGGAAGACGCCGGTATTCGCAGGCAAACGTTTTACAATCATTTTCTGGATAAGTACGAATTATTAGAATGGATTTTTCAGACGGAGTTGCGAGAGCAAGTCACAGATAATCTGGAATATATCTCTGGCTATCAGCTGCTGCAAGAATTGCTGCACTATTTTAGCGTCAATAAGAGTTTTTATGCACAATTATTTGATATTGTTGATCAAAATGACTTTTCTTCTTATTTTCAAACCTACTGTCAACAGCTTGTAGCCAAACTCGTCAGAGAATATCATTCCCGCCCTTTCCATTCTGAAATGGAGTATCATTTTTTCATTCATTATCACAGTCAAGCGCTTGCAAATGCCATCAAACATCTGCTGGATTTATCTGAGCAAGATTACCAGCAACAGGCGCAACTCTTGACACGACTAATCAAAACAGCTATAGAAAATTAAGGCAAGTATATGGTTCACATTATCAATTCAATTCATTCAAGCATTCAGCAAAATATCAATGCAATTACTCGCATGTATCCTCACCTTTCACAGCTGAAACAACTGCCCGTCCTTTATCATAATCAGCACGATTCTTCTATCGTACCCATTATTTCAGGTGGTGGCAGCGGCCATGAACCCGCTCATTTTGGCTATGTGGGCGATGGTATGTTAACCGCTGCTATTAGTGGCCCCATTTTTGTGCCGCCCTGTGCGGAGCATATTTTAGAAACCATTCGTTTTCTGCATCAAGGAAAAGGCGTTTTTGTCATTATTAAAAACTTCGATGCCGATATTAAAGAATTTTCCCAAGCTATTTATCAAGCACGCAAAGAAGGAATTCCAGTCAAATACATCATTTCTCATGATGATATT
Source organism: Streptococcus constellatus (assembly GCF_902167705.1). Taxonomy (GTDB): domain Bacteria; phylum Bacillota; class Bacilli; order Lactobacillales; family Streptococcaceae; genus Streptococcus; species Streptococcus constellatus_A. The sequence goes on from NZ_CABHMZ010000011.1 coordinate 82,103, forward strand.
TCAGTCGAAAAAAGTAACTTCCAAATCCGTCACCGTGGAGTTGCAGGAACAATTCTTTTACATAAAATTCTCGGGCAAGCTGCCAAAGAAGGAGCCAGTCTGGATGAGTTGGAAAAGCTCGCTCTTTCTCTGTCCACCTCCATTGCGACACTAGGAGTCGCAACAAAATCTGCCACCTTGCCAAGCAAGCAGTTACCTATCTTTGATTTGCCCCAAGGTCAAATTTCCTACGGAATTGGAATCCACGGAGAACCTGGTTATCGGATGGTTCCGTTTGAATCTTCCGAGCTACTCGCTGTGGAGCTCGTCAACAAAATCAAAATGAAATTCAAGTGGCAAGAAGGGCAAGAATTTATTCTCCTCATCAATAACTTAGGTGGCACTTCAAAATTGGAAGAACTTGTTTTCACAGATGACATTCTTCAACTGTTGGATATAGAAGGCTTGAAACTGCCCTTTGTCAAAACAGGTCACCTCATCACAAGCCTAGATATGGCAGGACTTTCTGTTACCCTCTGCCGTGTTTCCGACAGTTACTGGCTAAAAGCCTTAGAAACCCCAACCAATGCTTTTGCTTGGTGAGAGAGCAAAAATCCAGTAAAATCAAACTTGATTTTACTGGATTTTTTAGTTTTGTTTTAATCCAAACCTATACGGTGGAAAATATCATCCACCCGTTTGGTGTAGTAAACTGGGTCAAAAATGTCGTCAATTTCCTCTGGTGTTAAACGAGAGGTCACAGCTTCATCAGCTTCTAGTAGCGGACGAAAATCTGTTTGATTGTCCCAAGAATAAGCCGTCTTTGGCTGTACCAAGTCATAAGCCTCTTCACGTGTCATGCCTTTTTCAATCAGACTCAGCATAACGCGTTGACTATAAATAAGACCAAAGGTTGAGTTCATATTACGGCGCATATTTTCAGGGAAAACAGTCAGATTCTTAACGATATTGCCAAAGCGATTGAGCATGTAGTCAATCAGAATAGTCGTATCAGGTGTGATGATACGCTCCGCTGAAGAATGCGAGATATCACGTTCATGCCAGAGTGACACGTTTTCATAAGCTGTCACCATGTGACCGCGAATGACACGCGCCAGACCGGTCATATTTTCAGAACCAATCGGGTTGCGTTTGTGAGGCATAGCAGAGCTGCCTTTTTGTCCCTTGGCAAAGAACTCTTCCACTTCACGCTGTTCGGATTTTTGCAGACCGCGGATTTCGGTCGCCATGCGTTCAATTGACGTAGCAATGCTAGCAAGTACCGCAAAATACTCAGCGTGCAGGTCACGTGGCAGGACTTGCGTTGAAATTTCTTGCGCACGGATGCCTAACTTATCACAAACATATTTCTCCACAAATGGTGGAATGTTGGCAAAGTTTCCAACTGCACCTGAAATTTTCCCTGCTTCCACACCAGCGGCAGCATGTTCAAAACGCTCGATATTCCGCTTCATTTCACTGTACCAAGTCGCGAGCTTCAGACCGAAAGTCGTTGGTTCAGCATGAACTCCATGGGTGCGCCCCATCATGATGGTAAACTTGTGCTCACGCGCCTTATCGGCTACGATGTTAAGGAAATAATCCAAATCTTTGCGAATAATGTCGTTTGCTTGCTTGTAGAGATAACCATAGGCTGTGTCCACCACATCAGTAGACGTCAAGCCATAGTGAACCCACTTGCGCTCTTCGCCAAGCGTTTCAGACACTGCACGGGTAAAGGCCACCACATCGTGGCGAGTCTCCTGCTCAATCTCCAAAATGCGGTCAATATCAAAGTCTGCATTAGCACGGATTTTAGCCACATCTTCCTTAGGAATCTCACCCAGCTCAGCCCAAGCCTCATCAGCTAAAATTTCCACCTCAAGCCAAGCACGGTACTTGTTTTCCTCACTCCAAATGTTCGCCATCTCAGGGCGTGAATAACGTTCGATCATGTTATGATACAGAGGGCGTCTAAAAAACAAGAGAAAAATAGGAGACTGATGCTGTGTGCTTGCACACTAGGAAGTCTATCTTTTTTCCGATGCTTTTAGCCCGAGTTCAAATGCTTGAACTTGCCCTCTTCTCCTTTCTATTTCTTAAAATTATGGTATCAAATTTGTAGGAATGGGTCTAGATGTTCCCGAGCTTTCCGCCCGAGTTCAAATCAGCCAACTAGATGCCTGTTTCCTTTCCGCAAAAAATATTTGTAATTATTCGTTACTAATAGTAATCATAGTCATCTTCATCGAAAAAGCTATCCTCCCATGAGCTTTCATTGATATCTCGATTATCTTCAATAATTTCAATTTGCGGTTCTCCTTCATCCTTAATAGAAGGATAAAAGTCTTCACCAAATTCAACTTCTATTTCTCGTTCAATTTTTACTAACAGTTCACCTGAAGCACTGATATTACTTGCTGGAGATGTTATTGCCTCCCTAGTGTCATCATCTCGTCCCCAATATTCAAAGTATTCATATTCAAGATTGCAGTCAAATGTAGCTAGGTATTCAATATGATATGAATACTCGTCTATTGTATTCAATCTGATTTCATCAATAGAAAGCAAATTAACGGCGTTATCAATTTCGTCAAATTCATACGCATGGTCTGGTTTTAATCCATTACTCTGAATCACTTCAATCTCTCTCTCTAAAAATCTAATAAAATCTAATGCTTCATCTTCAATAGTTTCTTTCAAAGATTTATATTTAATTTCAGAAAGAGTTGAGCTACCAAACTTAGTCTTTAGCTGTTCATTAAATTCATATAAGAAATCAGATAATTTTAGTTTTTTTATCTTCTTCCCTACTATATCATTAAATTCTAACAAAATCTCATATCTAGGTCTCTTGGGATCTGTCTTCTTCTTTTTCTTATTTGATTCTTGATCTACTAATATTTCATTCCAATCCTCTTTAGTATCATCTGAAACAAAAATAACTGGACTAGACTTAGATTTAGCATATTCTAATATTTGTTTCCAAATTATTAAATCTCCATATATTTGAAAACTTTGTTTTTCTTCTTCATCCATATAACCTGGTGGAACAGAGGCTGAATATCTTAATTCTCCCTCTCTCATTATTTCTAGCATTTCAGAAAATGAATAACTATCGCCTATTTCAAAATGAGTCTCAATAAAATTTTTAAGGTCATCTTGTTCAATTTGTTCGGTTATTTCAGCAATACGTTCATCTTTTTCAGTCTTAAGTCTATTTTCAAAATCACTAAAAATTTTAGAATTCTCCAAACCAGTAAGATTCAAAGTAAAATTATTGACCTCTTTTTTGAATTCTTCAATAAACGTAGATGAAAAATACGGATGGGTCTGTCTGTTTCCAAACTGTTGTTCAAAGTTCTTAATTGCATTTTCAGTTTCAATTCTCATCTTTTTTAATTTTTCTTGCTGATAAATTATCTTTGCAAAGAATCCAATACTTTCTTTCCCATTAAAAACATTTTGATAGCCTATTTTTTGCTTTTTTATTATGACTTCACGGTTTTTATCATATTCAAACTTAACATGATTGGGTAAAAATATTTTACCATTAAAATGATAATTGCACTTTTCAAGAATTTCAATCGCTGAGTCTGTACTGTAAAAATATAATTCTAACAGCGATGATGTATCAAAAATAAGAATGGCATTATGATACATCTCATCATCATCTGTTTTATATAATTCATTTATTTCGTTCCAATTCATTACATCTCCTCTAAAACTCAAGAACTTCATCTGGCTCATCACTAAACACCGTCACATGTCCCATCTTACGATTGTGTTTGGCTTCTTCTTTGCCATAGAGGTGAAGATGGGCGCTAGGGTGTTCTGCAACGTACTGTGCAGCTTGTTCCATGTGCTGGCCAAGGACATTGAGCATGACGGCTGGGGCATGAAGGGTCACTTCTGGCAGAGGCTGACCCAAAATACCCAAGATATGAGTATCAAACTGTGAGAAATCACAGGCTTCGATAGAATAATGCCCTGAATTATGCGGGCGCGGTGCGATTTCATTGACCAAAATCTGGCTACCAGCCACAAACATCTCTATACATAGTGTACCAGAAAGTTGGACTTCTGTGGCAATTTTTCTTGCTATTTGCAGAGCCTTATCCGCTAAATCTTGGGAAATCCGCGCGGGGGCAATCGTTTTAGAAAGGATGTTATTGCGGTGGATATTTTCCTGAACAGGGAAAAGGGTTAAATCCGTGCCATTTCCAGACACAATGACCGATATTTCCATAGTGAAGGGGACGAAATCCTCCAACACGCAAAGAGTCTTGTCTGCCAAATCACGCGCAGTCGCTAAACTCTCCTCATCTCTAATGACGACTTGACCGTGACCGTCATAGCCGCCCGTTGCTGTTTTCAGGACACGCTTGACAGAGAAATCATAATTTCCCAAGTCTGTAGACGAGCAAATAACGCGATAAGGAGCCAAATCCACGCCAGTGCTTGAGAGAAACTCTTTCTCGTGTACTCGGTTTTGAGAGATACGTAGCAGCCTCGTTCCTTGTGGCAAATCTGCCAAATCAGCAACCGCATCTAAGCTGTCTGCATCCACATTTTCAAATTCATAAGTCAGGACATCACAGCGCTCAGCCAATTGACGAAGAGCCGCCACATCATCATAAGGAGCAACGATAACCTCACTGACACGAGCAGCTGGACAATTAGCAGCTAGATCTAGCGTAATGACCTTGTGCCCTCGATAAATTGCAGCAATCGCCATCATTTGCCCTAATTGACCACCACCGATAATTCCAATCGTTTTAGTTGAGTTCATTGCTAGACTCCTCAGCAATCTTTCCTTGTTTTTCTGCAAAATCAGCCAGTGCTTGGGCAATTTTGGCATCTTCAACAGACAGCAAGCGCAAAGCAAAGAGCGCTGCATTGGTTGCGCCTGCTTCACCGATAGCCATCGTTGCCACAGGCACACCGCCAGGCATTTGCACGATAGAGTAGAGCGAGTCCACTCCGCTTAAAGCACGAGATTTGACAGGCACACCGATAACCGGCAACGTTGTTTTAGCCGCTACCATACCCGGCAGGTGAGCTGCACCGCCCGCTCCCGCAATGATAACCTTGATACCACGTGCGCGTGCTTCCTCAGCATATCGGAACATAAGGTCTGGTGTTCGGTGAGCTGAGACCACCTTCTTTTCATAAGCAACACCGAAGTCCTCCAGAACTTGGGCTGCTTTTTTCATCGTTTCCCAGTCGGATTTAGAACCCATGATAATAGAAATAATTGGTTGCATAATTTCTCCTTTTTTTCAAGCCTGCCTTAGACCGTAAGATTGTCGTAAGCTTTCTTGCGTGTGATATTACACTTTTCTTCTCATCTTTTCTTAAAAGACAAGGAAAAGCTAACATCCCATCTAAAAAATCTTCTTGACTAGGTTTGTAGACCTTTGAGCTACAAACTTTCCTAAAATACCACAGCGATAGCAGACATAGTTTCATAACGACCTTTGGTCGCTTGAGCTAACGTTATACTTTATTTAATTATATCTTCAGCATCAATAACTCTGTAGCCTCGTTTCTTTAATGCTTGCGCAAAAAGACCACTGCCCTCTATTTTTCGACCAGTAAAATGACCATCGTAAATCTGATTGACACCACAAGATGGACTTCGGGACTGAAGAATAGCAAAGTCAATCTTTTTTTCAGCTAAGCTAGACAATGTGCGATCGATTCCTACTTGAAATTCTTTATCATAGAAATTCCCATTGACATCACATGGTCTCCCTTTTAAAATCTCTACTGGCTCTCTCGGAACTGGTAAGCCTCCCGCAACTTCTGGGCACACTGCTAAGACATCTTTATCCGCAACAAAGTCAATAACAGCTTGATTATAATTGTTGCCTCCATTGTACTTGCAATTTTCTCCAAGCAAACAGGCACTAACCAGTATACACTTTTTATTTTTCAAGAGCCTTGCTCCCAATATCGGTTCTGTAAAACAGTCCAGTCGTGTCTTGTTTGTCGAGTTGAGCGTAAATTTTTTCTTGCGCAGCCTGGACGCTGTCGGCTGTGGTGACCAGCATATAGACCCGTCCGCCATTGGACAGCAGATCTTTGCCATTTTCATCAAACTTAGCCCCTGCATAGTAAGTCATCATGTCGCCTTGAGTCTTTTCTGGCAGGATTACACCTTTTTCGTAGGCAAGTGGGTAACCTTCAGAAGCCACCACGACACCCAATGTCACACCGCTATCCGTCCAAGTCATATCAGGCTCCTTGCCTTCCAAAATATCCGTGATGTTCTGCGCCAAGTCAGAAGTCAGGCGTGGCAGAATAACCTGCGTCTCTGGATCACCAAAGCGAGCATTGAACTCAATGACCTTGGGACCGTCCGTAGTCAGAATCAACCCAGCATAAAGAACACCGATATAAGGTCGTCCTTCTGCTATCATGCCCTCCAGCACTGGCTTGATAATGGTATCAACCGCAGTTTCAACCACGCTTGCTGGCAGATGTGGCACGGGCGCATAAGCACCCATACCACCTGTGTTTGGACCCTTGTCACCGTCATAAGCCCGCTTGTGGTCCTGAGCCGTTGGCATGATATAGAACTTGTCACCATTAACAAAGGCAAAGAGAGAGAATTCCTCTCCAGTCAGAAATTCCTCAATCACCACACGCGCACCAGAATCGCCGAATTTATTGTCCAAAAGCATTTCATGGGCTGCTTCGACCGCTTCTTCCACCGTTTCAGCGACTACCACGCCTTTACCCAAAGCCAAGCCGTCCGCCTTCACCACGATTGGAGCGCCCTCTTTTTCGATATAGGATTTAGCTTTTTCAAAGTCTGAGAAAGTTTCGTAGCGTGCTGTCGGCACACCGTATTTTTTCATGATTGATTTGGCAAAATCCTTGGACCATTCCAGCTCAGCAGCTAGCCAAGTCGGACCAAAAGTCTTGAGTCCAGCCTGATTAAAATCATCAACAATTCCAGCCGCTAGCGCATCATCAGGACCAATGAAAGTCCAAGCAACATCATTTGCTTTAGCAAAGTCAATCAGCGCTGCATGCTCAGAAATCCCAATCGGAACCAACTTAAGATCGTCGAAGGTCATCCCGTCATTTCCGGGAGCCACAAAGACCTGCTCCACCTGCGGCGACTCCAACAATTTCTTAGCAATCGCATGCTCGCGACCACCCGAACCAACAACTAAAAGTTTCATGATTGTCCTCTTTACGAATTATTTATATCAATTATACCACAAATGTTCGTTTATACTTTTATTTATCGTAAAATATTTTGATAATAACGAAATCCCAGTATCATTTCTAATTTTTCAATTCAGTTTTCGATTTTTTCATTTTTCCCCGAATAATCTAAATGGAACTATCCAAATTATTTATTCAAAGGAGATTTATGAAAAAATACAGTCAACTGTTTTTACTATCCAGCGCCATTTTGAGCGTTTTTTCAGTTCAACTAACAGCTCAAGCCGCGGAAACAAATAATGCTCAAAAAAGCTTAAATCCAGCAACTCTCGCCAGCAACATTACTGTCAATGTTTCAGGAGACACTGCTTCTATTCACTATACACGTTCACAAACGCAAGTTCCTTACACCATTTACCATGCTGTTTGGTCTGAGGAGAATGGCAGCAATTATCTCAACTGGTACAATGCTGGACAAGAAATAACGGAGTTTGATTTTTCTAAACACAGGGGTTATGGAAAATATTTTGTAGATACTTATGAAAATAAAAATGGTAAAATGGTTTATCAATCGGGAACAAGTTTTAACCTTGAAAAACCAAATCCTACTATTCAGACGAGCTTTCCTGAGCCTGGTATCATGGATATTCAGATCAAAAATGTTCCTGAAACAATCTACAAACTAACCGTTCCGACTTCGTCTGACCGCGACAGGCAAGACGATATTCAGTGGTACACCGCTACTAAAAATCCTGATGGCAGTTATAGCGTGAGAGTTGAACTCAAAAAACACAATTATGATACTGGTGCTTATCATATTCATTTATATGGGGAAAGCTATGTCAAGCCTGAATTCACTGGTCTAGCAGGAATCACAGCACAAGTTGATGCTGATAAATTGCCTTCTGAAGAAGAGCAAAAACCATTCTTCTCTGTTGAAAATATCAATCAAGAACAAGGGACTTATACCGTCAAAGTTAGTGAAACTTCAAAGTCCAAGCCGATTCAATCCGTTCGAGTTCCTATTTGGAGTACGAGCAATCAAAGCAATATCAAGTGGTATACAGCCACTAATCACGGTGACGGAACTTTTACAGCAACCTTTGATATTCGCAATCATCAAGTTTTGTCCGGAACATACACCAACCATATTTATGTAAAATATAAAGATGGGAGCGAACACAGTTATGCGACAGACTCGGTTACTATGTCCGCAGAACAGATTAAAACCAAAGTATCTGTCAATAAACGCTCAACTTATCATTATGAAGTGACTGTGATAGATGCTTACGGCGATGGCAAGATTATCCTACCGACTTGGTCTGAAGTCAACGGTCAAGATGATATTCAGTGGTACACCGCTACTAAAGCTGGAAATGGAATTTACAAATTCACAGTTGATACACAAAAACACACTGGTAGCGGGCTTTTTCATACACATGTCTACCGCAATCTCAACGGTCAAATGATTGGACTAACAGGTACGAGCTATCAGGTAGAGAAGCCTGCTGTCTCTTTCCAACCAAATTATGCTGCAGCAACGACTTATCCAAAAGGACAATGCACTTGGGGCGCCAAAGCTCTTGCGCCTTGGGCTGGCAACTATTGGGGCAACGGTGGCGACTGGGCCGCTAGCGCCAGACGAGCTGGTTTTAAAACCGGCACAACTCCGCAAGTAGGGGCTATTATTTGTTGGACAGACGGCGGTTATGGTCACGTTGGAGTTGTTACTCACGTTGCCTCAAACACACGTATTCAGATTCAAGAAGCCAACTACGCTGGGAAACAATATATTGGCAACTTCCGCGGCTGGTTCAATCCCCATGCAGCTGGGCAAGGAGCAGTTAGCTACATTTATCCAAAATAATTCTCTCTGAACAACTTTAAAAACCTTGGAAACTGAATCCAAGGTTTTTATTCTATTCTCAATGTCTAAAATGCCGTACGCCTGTAAACACCATGGCAATGCCGTATTTATCAGCCATGTCAATAGATTCTTGGTCACGGACGGAGCCACCTGGCTGGATGATTGCTTTCACACCTGCAGTTGCGATTTCTTCCACGTTGTCCGCAAATGGGAAGAAAGCATCAGAAGCAAGAACAGCACCGTCAAGACGGTCTTTCGCTTGGTCAAGAGCGATACGAACAGAAGCCACACGGTTTGTTTGGCCCGGACCGACACCCAGTGTCATGTGGTCATTTGTCACGATGATACCGTTCGATTTCACGTATTTGATCGCTTTCCAAGCAAATTCAAGTGCTGTTTTTTCTTGGTCGTTTGGTTGACGTTTGGTAACAACTTTCCAATCAGCTGGATTTTCTTCGATAACATCTTGGTTTTGAACCAAAAGCCCACCGACAACACCTGTGTATTCTTTTTCAGCTTGGCTAGCTTCTTGAGCTTCAAATGGCAATTGAAGAATCCGCAGATTTTTCTTCTTCGTTGTCAAGATTTCAAGCGCTTCGTCTGAGTAACTTGGTGCAATGATGATTTCAAGAAAAATAGCATGCATTTTCTTAGCAGTTGCTGCATCAACTTGGCGATTCAGCACGACAATTCCACCAAAGATTGAAACTGGGTCTGATTCATAAGCGTAATCCCAAGCTGTTTCAATATCATCTGCTTGTCCGATACCACATGGGTTCATATGTTTAAGAGCAACAACGGTTGGACGGTCCTTGAAGTCTCGGATAATGCGGATGGCAGCATCAGCGTCGCGGATATTGTTAAAGGACAATTCTTTCCCGTTTAATTGTTTAGCAGAAGCAATTGAGTAATCTGTTGGTAATGCCTTTTGGTAGAAATCCGCGTCTTGTTGAGGGTTTTCACCATAACGCATGGGTTGTTTCAAATCATAAGTGATGGTGAGTTTTTCAGGTTTTGTTTCACCAACTTGTTTTGTGAAATATTCTGCAATTAAAGCATCGTAAGCTGCTGTGTGACGGAAAACTTTGGCTGCCAAGCGTTGACGCGTTTCAAAGTTTGTTTCACCATTAGCTGTCAATTCGTCTAAAACAACAGCATAATCAGCTGGGTCAACGACAACTGTAACACTGGCATGGTTTTTAGCTGCAGAGCGAAGCATGGAAGGACCACCGATATCAATATTTTCAACCGCATCAGCGTAAGTCACATCTTGTTTCAGAATAGTTTCTTTAAACGGGTACAGATTAACCACAACAAGGTCAATCAATTCAATGTGGTTATCTTTGGCCGCTTGAAGGTGGCTGTCAAGATCGCGACGAGCCAAAAGACCGCCGTGAATATTTGGATGAAGGGTCTTCACACGGCCGTCCATCATTTCTGGGAAACCCGTCACATCATCAATCGCGATAGTATCAACGCCTGCTTTATCAAGCGCAACTTTTGTTCCGCCAGTTGAGATAATATCCCAACCAAGTTTTTTTAATTCTTGAGCAAATTCAACAATGCCCGCTTTGTCTGAAACACTGATTAGTGCACGTTTTGTCATTTCAGTCCTACTTTCTACTTCTTTTTGTAAAATATAAACCACTCAATAGCAATACTAGCAATAAGCCCGATAGAATAAGCCAAGCAAAGGCGTAACGGATTTTCAAGATTACCCAATAGTACATTTACTATAAAGGCAACGACAATAAAAGTTAATACAAACACCAAAATCTTTTTTATCATCATAATCTCCTTATAAGGCAGCATACTAATAGCTAACTACGCTATCAAATACACTGACTACTTTCTCTCAACTCCTAAGCTCTCCAAAACTTCTGGATAGAGTTTATACTCTGCTTCATGAATGCGAGCTTCAAAACTGTCAATAGTATCATCAGCCAGACGAGGTACACGGACTTGTTTAATCACTTTTCCCGTGTCAACGCCATTGTCCACCCAGTGAACCGTCACGCCAGATTGGCTGACTCCAGCATTCCAGGCATCTTCAATCCCATGAGCACCGGGAAATTCTGGCAGATAAGCTGGGTGAATGTTGATGATACGACCTTCATAAGCTGCTAGCAAAGTCGGACCAACAATCTTCATATAACCAGCCAAGCAAACCAAGTCAATGTCATATTTTTCAAGCAAAGTAACAATAGCCTCTTCGTAAGCTGCTTTATTATCGAACTCTTTGAGTTCAAAAGCATGAGCTGTCACACCAAGTTTTTCAGCACGCTCTAAAACGTAGGCATCTCGATGATCTGAAAAGACAAACTCAACTGGAAATTGCTCCGCAATGACTTGAAAATTGGATCCGTTACCACTCGCAAAAACGGCAATTTTTTTGCTCATTATTTCATCACCACACTTGCATCAGCTTTTTTGACGATACGACCAAGTTCGTAAACGGGCTCATCAAGCAATTCTTTCACGCGCTCAACCTTATCAGGGCTAACTGCCAACATGAGACCAATACCCATGTTGAAGATTTCAAACATTTCTTCGTGTTTAATGCTGCCATATTTTTCAAGAGCTTTGAAAATTGGAAGAACCGGAACTTTATCCTCTTCAATTTCAGCAGCTAAATCATCCGCAAACATCCGTGGAACATTTTCAACGAAGCCACCGCCAGTGATATGAGCAATACCGTTAACCAATTCTTCTTTGATAAGCGGAAGCACCGCTTTGACATAGATACGTGTTGGTTCAAGCAGCACTTCTTTCAATTTTTTGCCTTCAAGTTCTGGAAGTACTTCTTCACCTGTATAATCAGCAAAGACGCGACGCACAAGTGAGTAACCGTTTGAGTGAATCCCACTGGAAGCAAGCCCAAGAAGAACATCTCCTTCAGAAACTTTCGAGCCATCGATGATTTGGCTTTTTTCAGCGACACCAACCGCAAAACCAGCTAAATCATAGTCGTCTTCACCATACATACCAGGCATCTCAGCCGTTTCGCCACCGATAAGAGCTGCGCCAGATTGAACACAACCTTCGGCAACACCAGCAACGACCTGTTCCAGTTTCGCAGGTTCATTTTTACCAGTAGCAATATAATCTAGGAAGTAAAGCGGCTCAGCACCAGCTGCAATGATGTCATTGACACACATGGCAACACAGTCTTGACCAATCGTATCGTGTTTATCATACTTGATAGCAAGCATGAGTTTTGTTCCCACACCGTCAGTACCTGAAATCAAAACAGGCTCTTTCACGTCCAGCTGAGACAAGTCAAACATTCCACCAAAGCCACCAAGAGCTCCCATGACGCCAAGACGTTCGGTACGTGCTACATGTTTTTTGATACGTGCAACAACTTCATAACCCGCTTCAACATCAACACCAGATTGAGCATAAGCATTTTTTTCTGTCATTATTTTTTCCTCATTCATTTAAGAGTAAGAATAAATTTTCTCGAAGGGTAAAAATTTATCCCAGTACTTCTCTAAGCTTCAAACCGAAGACCAAACTTTCAGTCGCTGTTGTTTTTATCTTTTCAATAAAAACTCGTTTTTTCTTTCAGGCTTTTAAGATAACGTTCCTCATAGTCATAAAGCGGCGTTGGATACTTGCCGTCAAAATAGGCTACACAAAGACCACCATTTGGCGCATCCGTATCCAATCCAATGGATTCAATCAAACCGTCAATTGACAAGTAAGTCAAGCTATCAGCCCCAATAATCTCACAAACCTCATCTTTTGTATGATTTGCGGAAATCAACTCACGTCGATTTTGAATATCAATCCCATAGAAACAAGGATATTTCAATTCAGGACTGCTGATTGCCACATGAACTTCTGTCGCACCTGCTTCACGAAGCAAACGAACGATGCGACGCGATGTTGTCCCGCGAACGATAGAATCATCAATCATAACCACGCGCTTACCCTTAACAACACTTGAAACTGCTGATAGTTTCATGCGAACACCTTGCTCTCGCAATTCCTGTGTCGGCTGGATAAAGGTCCGTTGGGTGTATTGATTTTTCACCAAGCCCATTTCATTAGGGAGACCTGATTCTTCAGCAAAGCCCATAGCTGCTGATAGCGATGAATTTGGCACCCCAACGACAATATCCGCTTCGTGCTGAAATTCTTGTGCCAGACGCTTTCCCATATTTTTACGAGCAGTGTGAACATTCACTCCATAAATATCACTGTCAGGTCGCGCAAAATACACATATTCCATGGAACAAATAGCAAGCTGGGTATCCGTCGTGTAGGTATCGCATTGAATGCCGCTGTCATCAATAATGACAATTTCACCCGGCTTCACATCACGAACCCATTTGGCGCCGACCACTTCAAATGCACAGGTTTCACTTGCAACCACCCAAGCTCCATTTTTCATCTGACCGATTGACAAAGGACGAAAGCCATTTGGATCAAGCGCAGCAATTAACTTATCTTCTGTCATCAAAAGATAAGCAAAGCCACCTTTAACAGTATTCAGAGCTTCCTTGACTTTCCCGATAAATTCAGGATTGTGGCTGCGGCGGATCAAATGCATCAAAATTTCAGTATCTGAGGAAGCGTTAAAAATCGCTCCCTGATCTTCCAATTCCTTTTTCAATGACAAAGCATTCGTTAGATTGCCATTATGGCAGAGACCAAATTGCTCGTTGGTGAAATTGTAAAGGAATGGCTGAATATTATTAATAGAAGCCGATCCTGCTGTTGCATAGCGGACATGACCTATAGCAGCCTTCCCTGTCAATTTTTCCAAATCAGCAGGATTTTTAAATACTTCTGAAAGCAGACCTGTATTGCGATGCTGAAGGAGTTTGCCCTTATCATTAGTCACGATACCAGCACCTTCCTGACCGCGGTGCTGAAGACTGTGGAGACCAAAATAAGTCACCTGAGCTGCTTGGGGGTGGCCCCAAATTCCAAAAATTCCACACTCTTCATTGAGAGATTTTTCTTCGTATGTCACTGACATTTCCTCTTATTTTTCTGTCATTTTTATGCTCAATCATTATCAAAAGAAGCCGAAATCATAGTTTCTTTTGATATTGACGAGTATTATTCCCCTGTAAAGTAACGCACAGCACTTGCAAAGAGATGTTGGTCTTTATTTCCTGGAATATTTTGGAAAAGACCATCTTCGTAACGTTCTGAATGTCCCATTTTACCAATGATTTGACCGTTCTTGCTGGTAATCCCTTCAATCGCATTAACAGAGCCGTTTGGATTGTATTTAGAATCCATACTTGGCTTACCGTCAAAGTCAACATATTGGCTAAAGATTTGTCCATTGTCACGAAGTTCTACAAATTCTTCATCTGTTACGACAAATTTCCCTTCACCATGTGATACTGGAATGGCATGAATATCACCAACTTTGACACCAAGAAGCCAAGGTGAGTTCGTATTGACAATACGTGTTTCAACCATTTTCGCCACGTGTTGGTTGGCATCATTGTAGAAAAGAGTTGGGCTTGTTTCAGTCGCTTCTTCAAAGTTACCGTATGGAAGCAGGCCTGATTTCACAAGCGCTTGGAATCCATTACAGATCCCGATAATCAGCCCGCCTTTTTCGATAAAGCTGTCAATAGCTGCGCGGACTTTTTGGTTCAACAAGATGTTGACAATGAATTTAGCAGAACCATCTGGTTCATCAGCAGCTGAGAAACCACCTGCAAAGAAGATGATATTTGCTTTACTGATGTTGTCAACCATTGTGTCAACCGAAGCCTCAATCGCTGCTTCATTAAGTGTTACAAATGGAACTAAATTCACTTTTGCGCCTGCCTGTTCAAAGGCTTTTGCTGAATCATATTCTGAATTTGTACCAGGGAAGACTGGGATGTAAACAAGTGGCTCTGCTACTTTCTTACTTGCTTTAATCACTGCATCGGAAGCAACTGCTGGAACATCTTCAAGTTTTGTACTTTGTTCAAATTCGGTTGGGTAAACGTCTTCGAGTTTACCTTCAAAGGCTGATAAAAGTTTATCTCCTGAAACGTTGACACCGTTGACAGCAAGTGTAAAGTCAGATCTTGTCTCACCGATTTTGCTAGCTTCAGCAATTTCTTCAGTAGATGTAAAGATAAAGCCACCAAGTTGTGCTGTCAAGCTAGTCGCAAGCTCTGCCAATTTTACTTTAGCACCGATATGGTTACCAAAAGCAGCAAGCGCCAAACTTTCCATCACACCACCGTATTTAACAGCTGAAGCTGATGTGATAGGATATGCTTTTTGAATCGCTTCAAATTTAGCAAAGTTAGCTTTAATCAAATCAAAATCAATATCTTGTGAAATAGCTTGCCCTGGAATGTAGTAAATGTATTCACCAGCTGTTTTAAATTCTGGTGAAAGAATTTTACGACTGTCAGCCGTTGTTACACCAAAAGCAACCAATGTTGGTGGTACAGTCAATTCTTCAAACGTACCAGACATGGAGTCTTTACCGCCGATAGATGGCAAACCTAGCTGGATTTGTGCTTCGATAGTTCCAAGAAGGGCAGATACAGGCTGTCCAAAGCGTTCAGCTTGTTTGTCCATACGTTGAAAATACTCTTGATAAGAGAAACGTGCTTTAGACCAATTTGCACCTGTTGCCACCAAACGCGCTGTCGCTTCGACAACCGCATAAGCAGCACCGTGGTATGGTGACCATTCCGCGATGTAAGGGTTGAACCCTTGTGCCATAACGGAAGCTGTTGTTGTCACACCATTTTGAACAGGCAATTTTTGAACTGAGCTTTCTGTTGGCGTGATTTGATAACGACCGCCAATCGGATGATTAACCGTTGAACGACCAACAGAGCTATCAAAGATGGTTTGTAAACCTTTTTGACTCGCATGGTTAAGGTCAGAAAGAACATTTACTGCATCAGCTTCAAGTGTTGCTGCTGAAGTTGTGCGTTGTTCTGGCAGGTCAACTTGACTGTCAACGACATTGGCATCGACCACCACGCGCACACCGTTTGTATCAAGGAAACGGCGCTCAATATCAACGATTGTTTGACCATTCCAAGTCATAACAAGGTTTGGTTTTTCAGTAACTGTTGCAACCACAACCGCATCAATGTTTTCTTTATGACATTCTGCCACGAAAGCCTCAACATCTTTCGGACGAACCACAACTGCCATCCGTTCTTGTGATTCAGAAATAGCAATTTCAGTACCATTAAGCCCTTGATATTTCAAAGGCACTTTGTTAAGGTCGATTTCAAGACCGTCAGCCAATTCACCGATTGCCACACAGACGCCACCAGCACCAAAGTCGTTTGACTTTTTAATGAGGCGAGTCACATTACCATTACGGAAAAGTCGTTGAATCTTCCGTTCTTCAATGGCATTCCCTTTTTGAACTTCTGCGCCAGCTGTTTCAACAGATTCAACCGTTTGAACTTTAGATGAACCAGTTGCACCACCAACACCATCACGGCCTGTTTTACCACCAAGAAGGATAACCACATCACCAGCTTCTGGTTTCTCACGGACAACATTACCTTTAGGAGCCGCACCGACAACGGCACCAAGTTCCATACGTTTAGCGACAAATCCTGGGTGGAAGTATTCTTTAACATAAGTTGTGGCAAGACCGATTTGGTTACCATAAGAAGAATAACCATGCGCAGCTGTTTTAGAAATCACTTGCTGTGGTAATTTACCAAGACGCGTTTCCGAAATTGGTGTTGTAATATCACCAGCACCTGAAATACGCATAGCTTGATAAACATAAGAACGTCCTGACAATGGGTCGCGAATGGCACCACCGATACAGGTCGCAGCACCACCAAAGGGTTCAATTTCCGTTGGGTGATTGTGTGTTTCGTTCTTGAACATCAGAAGCCATGGTTCTTTAACACCATTCACATCCACTTCAATTTCAACAGAACAGGCGTTAATTTCGTCTGACACTTCCATATCATCCAAACGACCATTCGCACGCTCATAACGACCAAAGATTGTCGCCATGTCCATCAATGTTTGTGGCTTTTCAGAACGTCCCAACTCATCCCGCATGGCAATGTATTTGTCATAGGTCGCTTGTAACTGCTTTTCAAACTTAGAAGCTGAAAAGTCAATATTTTTCAACTCTGTCTCAAAAGTCGTGTGGCGACAGTGGTCTGACCAGTAAGTATCCAACACTTTCAATTCTGTTTCCGTTGGCACGCGCCCAATTGATTTGAAGTACTCTTGGATAAAGACAAGGTCATCAACTTCCATCGCCAAACCTTGCTCCGCTTTATAAGCCGCAAAATCAGCAGCTGTATAAGTCTTGAAGAAATCAAGATTTGGAATCGTTTTGTCTGATTCTGAAAATACTTGTGGCGCAATTCCTGTCGTAATATCTTTAAAACGAGAATCTACTGGATTAAGAAGATAATTCTTAACCGCATCAAGTTCAGCTGCATCAATATCTTTATTAACAAGATACAGTTGCGCTGTATTAACCGTTACATCGTTACTGCTGCCAAGAAGAAGCAGGGCCTCTTGAGAGCTGGCAGCACGTTGGTCAAATTGACCTGGAAGTGATTCAATGGCAAAGAAAGCATAGTTGGCAAGTTCAGCAACCACAGCAGTTTCATCCAAAATAGTATCCGTTACCTGCTCAGAGAAGATATGTTTCTCAGCACGTTCAAAAAGCGATTCAGCCAAGCCAAACACATCATACACCTGAATAATACGCAAATCAGTCAAACTCGCTAACTGAAGATTCTGTTTCAGCTCTTTCACAAGCGCTTGAGCTTTAATGTTAAAATTTGATTTTTTCTCAACGAAAATTCGTTTATTCATTTTTTATCCTTTTTAGAGTCTTTTACTAATTAGAAATCACAGTTTTTAGTTAAGTCCTTTTAATTTTTCAAGGACAACTTCATAAACATCTGTCAAACTACCCAAATCACGACGGAAGACATCCTTGTCCATGTGGTGACCTTCAGCATCCCAAAGACGACAGTTATCAGGTGAAAATTCATCCGCAAGAATGATTTTGCCATCTTTATCCTTCCCAAATTCCAATTTGAAATCAATCAAATTCAGACCAATTTGGCTAAACCAATCTTTCAAAAGTTCGTTGATACGACGTGTTTCTGCCTTGATGTAAGCAATCTCTTCGTCACTTGCAATATCAAGGAATTTTACATGTTCATCATTGATAAATGGATCATCTAAATCATCATTTTTGTAGTAAAATTCAACGATTGGAGTATCTAATTTAATTCCTTCCTCAACACCAAACCGTTTTGAGAATGATCCTGCAGTGACATTACGCAGAACAACTTCAAGCGGAATAATATCCACTTTTTTGTTCAATTGTTCGGTTTCTGACAATTGTTTGACAAAATGAGTTGCCACACCTGCTTCATTTAATTTCGTAAAAATGAAAGATGAGATTTGATTGTTAAGAACACCTTTCCCTTTAATCGTCTCTTTACGAGCACCATTAAGCATAGTCGCTTGGTCTTTGTAACGTGCAACGATGATATTTTCATCATCTGTCAAAAATAAATCTTTAGCTTTTCCCGAATATAACAAATCATCTGTCATTTTAATATTCGCCTTTCATCTGTTTCTGACTTAAGTCTATCATATTAAAAAAAGTTTTTCAAGAAAACGTCGTACAATAATGACGAACAACAAAAAAACAACTGGTTTTTCAGCTGTTTTCTTACAATTGATTTCTCATAGAGATGAATTATTCGCTTTTATGCTTTGTTCAAGTTTTTCTGCACGCAAGCGACAATATCGCTCACATTCTTCAAATTATCTATATCTTCGTCTGAAATTTCAATGCCAAATTCATCCTCCACAGTTAGAATAAATTCCATCAAATCAACAGAATCCGCTTGCAAGTCATCTTTCAAACTGAGTGTTTGAGAAACTTGAAATTCCTTGCCGCGACTTTCTTGAATAATTTCTACAATTCTTTCGTATATCTCTTGTTCTGTCATTTTGCCTCTCCTGAAAATTCTTTTACTGCTTTTCCGACAACATTTGTTTCCAACATTGTACGAATTTGGCGAATCGTGCTATAAACTGCTTTTGCATCGCTCGCTCCATGTGTTTTAACAACAGGTGCTTTTACTCCAAATAAAACAGCACCGCCTACATCAGAATAATTTAAACTACTCTTCAAAGATTTTAGACTGTCTTTCAGCAACACTGCACCTAGTTTTGCTTTCCAGCCACCGTCCAAAATGGATTTTTTGAGCTGGCTCATAATCCCCATGGCTGTTCCCTCCATGGCTTTCAACACAGCATTACCTGTAAATCCGTCTGCTACCACAACATCTGCTACATGATCCATTAAATCACGCGCTTCCACATTTCCAATAAAATTCAACGAAGCATCCGCCGCTAACAAATCATACACTTCCTTACGAAGCGGATCACCCTTGCTCGCTTCTGTCCCATTGTTTAAAAGCCCTACACGTGGTTGTTTGATTCCACGTACATTTTCAGCATAAAATGACCCTAAAATAGCATACTGATGCAAATGATGAGCTGTATTTTCTGCATTGGCTCCCAAATCCAACATATCAAAGCCTTTGCCATCTGTCGTTGGTAATGTGGACATCAATCCCGGACGATCAATATTCTTGATACGACCGACGATGAAGAATCCTGCAGCCAAGAGCGCTCCCGTATTTCCGGCAGAAAGAACAGCATCAGCTTCTCCGTCCTTTACTGCTTTTGCCGCCAAAACCATGCTGGCATTTTTCTTCTTGCGAATTGCTTTGGTTGGCTCATCGTCCGAGTTGATTTTTTCATCCGTATGAACAATGCGAACTCGCTCAGTTGCCTTTAAATACTGCTTGATTTTTGCTTCATCTCCATAAAGAATGACTTCAACATCCGAAAAATCGTTTAGTGCTTGATTGACCCCTTCTACGATAGATTGTGGGGCATAATCGCCACCCATGGCATCAATTGCTATTTTTTTCATTTCGACTCCTTGTTCTTTAAAATTTCTCCCCAGTCTCCCAGAGAATCAATAAATTTTTTGGGCTTTAGATGAATCCCAATATACTCTTCATAAATTTGATCAATCACTTTTCGCAATTGTCGTTTTAGCTCCGGCTTCAAAGAAATGGTCTCCAATTCACTAAATTGAACCGCTTGAAATTGATCTAATAAGTAAGGAATGTTAGGATCCAAATGACTCCGTCGCTCATCTTTGCCATAATGTTCCGGACATAAAACGCCGTTATAAGTAAAGGAAAAATCAAACGGTAGCCCTACTCGGTGGCAAAAGCAGCATTCATGGAAATTCAAAGAAACACCAAAACGTGACAAAATTTGAATTTCAAAAATATTGGTCAGCACCTCGTAATCCAAGCCCTGCTCCATCAATTCTAACGTTTTTTGCAAAAAAGCAAAGAGAGCCGAATCTATTTCATTATCCTGAATACTGGCGTCCGCCAGAGCTACCACATAAGTTGCATAAGCCATTGCAAACAAATCATGATTGATATGCTGGAAAGTCGTGACCCCTTGATAATCATCAATATAACTCAAACCGTCATCATTTATTTTCATCAAAAAATCTGCCACTACCAGTGGTTGGATAACTGGATTCAACTTAGAATTTCTAGCATGTTTCACGAAAAACATTCGCTTACCAGCCTGCTCTGTGAAAATTTTGACCAGTTTATCATTTTCTCGGAAATTACGATTATAGAGAACCAAACCTTTACTTGTGATGGATTTCAGCATACTCCTCCATATATTCCTTAAGCCGTTTCATCGCTTCCTTTATCGTATCCATGCTGGCCGCATAAGAAAGACGTACATAACCTTCCCCATACCGACCAAAAGCAGCACCAGGAATGAAAGCAACTGCTTTTTTACGTGCAAAATCCTTCAAAAAAGCAAAAGAATCTTGATTGTAGCCAGCTGGAATTTTGGCAAAAATATAAAATGCACCGTCTGGTTTGATAATCTTAAAACCTAACTCTGTCATTTTTTCGATAATGTAATCGCGACGCTCAATATATTCCTTTTTCATCGGCTCTGCATCATCTTTACCCGCTGTCAATGCCTCCACTCCTGCAAATTGAGCCATCGTGTTTGCGGCTGTCACCAAATATTGGTGACTTTTAATCAATTGAGCCGTAAAAGCAGCTGGGGCAAAGGTGAAACCTAGACGCCAGCCTGTCATCGCATGCGATTTAGACAAACCATTGATAACAATCGTTTGCTCCGGTAAAAATTCTGCAATAGACACATGCGGCTGATCAGTATAAGTCAACTCAGAATATACTTCGTCACAAACAACAAAGACGTCATACTTTTTCAATACATCGGCTAACGCAGCCATTTGTTCTCGTGAATAAGTCACTCCTGTCGGATTAGCTGGATAATTCAAAATCACTGCTTTAAGCTGGTTACCTTGCTTCAAGATAGCTTTTTCCAGCATTTCAGGCGTTAAAACAAAGTCATTTTCTGTCGTATCAATCTCGACAATTTCTGCTCCCACAAGATTGACAATCGGTTCATATCCTGGATAAGCAGGTGCAGGCAAAAGTACCTTGTTTCCTTCTTCTAAGATAGCTGTCAACGTAGCAGATAAAGCTTCGGTTGCCCCAATTGTCACTAAAATTTCTGTTTCAGGATCATAAGAAAGATTGTATTTTTCGTTTACAAATTGACTGGCTGCCTGACGCAATTCTAACAACCCACTCATGCCCGTATAATGACTCTCGTTTGCATCAATTGCCGCTTTCGCAGCTTCTTTTACATGATCTGGAGTTGTAAAATCAGGCTCTCCCAATGTCAAACGAAGAACTCCAGGAATGCTCGAAATAGATTGATCAAATTGCCGAATCAAAGAAACTTCAATTTTATCTAAATTTTTGTTAAAACGTTTCGTCAAATCCATATTTTACCTCCAAAATCTGATAGAACTATTATACTATAAAACCTAAGTCATAGCAAAAATATCATAATATTGAGAAAATTCATCACTTGTCATCTGATTGAAGCAAAAGAATCACTCCAGCTATTAGAGTGATTCCTATCTAAATGTTCTTACATTAAAGAGCCGTTAAAGTTTCAAATAATGGCGAAAGAGGACGTTTTTCATGAATACGTACAATAGCCTCTGCCAAAAGATGAGCAATCGAAATTTGTTCAATTTTATCAATTAAACGCTCTTTTGGCAAATAAATTGTATCTAACACGACCAATTTTTTAATCGCTGATTTTTGAATATTATCCATAGCAGGACCCGAAAGTACTGGGTGAGTACAGCTTGCATAAACCTCTACCGCACCTGCCTCAGCAAGCGCATCAGCAGCATGGCAAATTGTCCCAGCTGTATCAATCATATCATCAATTAAAATACAAGTCTTGCCTTCCACTTTACCGATGATATTCATCACCTCACTCGTGTTCATCTTATCCACACTACGACGCTTGTCAATAATAGCAATCGGTGTTTTCAAAAATTCAGCTAACTTACGAGCGCGTGGTACACCGCCATGGTCAGGGCTAACAACTACATAACCGCCACCTGTCATCCCACGACGCTCAAAATAATCCGCAATAAGAGGAGCACCCATAAGATGATCTACTGGAATATCAAAAAATCCTTGAATTTGAGCCGCATGCAAATCAATTGTCAACAAACGATCCACACCTGCCACCTGCAACATATTTGCAACTAATTTTGAAGTGATCGGTTCACGAGCACGTGCCTTTCGGTCTTGACGAGCGTAGCCATAATAAGGCATTACAACATTGATTGATTCAGCACTTGCACGCTTTAAAGCATCCACCATGATTAAGATTTCCATCAAATTATCATTCACGGGTGAGCTTGTTGACTGCAAGATAAAAACATGTTTTCCGCGGATAGATTCTTCAATATTGACTTGAATTTCTCCATCAGAAAATTGACGCACAGTTGACTTTCCAAGCTCCATGCCAATCTCTTGAGCAACACGTTTAGCCAATTCTTGGTTGGACGAAAGAGCAAAGAGCTTTAAATCAGAAAACGACATGATTTCCTCCAGTATGTATTCGTTTCTTTGTAAACCTGTTACAAATATTCTCCAATTAACATTGTAACCCTTTTTAGTTAATTTTTCAATCAAAAATAAAAAACGCAAGATGCGCTTTTTATCTCTTTATTCATTAGTTTGGATAGATGTAAGTAAATGAACCTTGTCCTGCAGCAGCTGGATTGAACCAACCACGGTAATTTCCAATAGCTTGATTACCTGCATAGTTTGCTTCAGATACTTGGATACTTGTAGCTGATTGAACAGCTGTTACAACAGCAACGTGTCCATAACCACCATCGTTCCATGAAATGATTGCACCTACTTGAGGTGTTGAACCTGTACGGAAACCAGCTGCGGCTGCACTTGCTGCCCATTGAGCACCATTACCCCAATAATCACCAGCCCATGGAGCTAATGTTTTCGCTCCCCAAGTACATTGACCAACTGGATAAGTTGAAGCAGATGAACTATATGTAGGACGACTCACAGTCCTATTAGTAGCTGCTGTTTGCTGCGTCACATTTGTTTGAGTTGGCGTAGGTGTAGCTGCTGAAGTGCTATTGTTCACCGCTTGCACCTGTGCCTCAAAGTTTGTATTTGCTGAAGAAGCGACTGCTTGTGCTTGTGCTGCCTGTTGTGCTTTATAAGCTGCTTCTTGTGCCGCTGCTTCTTCCGCAGCCTTTTGTGCTGCTGCTTTTTGTGCCAACAATGAATTCT
Source organism: Streptococcus constellatus (assembly GCF_902167705.1). Taxonomy (GTDB): domain Bacteria; phylum Bacillota; class Bacilli; order Lactobacillales; family Streptococcaceae; genus Streptococcus; species Streptococcus constellatus_A. Next base: position 105,860 of record NZ_CABHMZ010000011.1, read on the forward strand.
TTTCACCCTCAGCAGTTGCTTTTTCTGCTGCAAGATTCAACTGAGCTGCTTTTAATTCAGCTTGCTTAGTAGACAACGTTTTGGCATCATTTTCAAGCGTTTGTTGATTTGCGATAACGGTATTTATCGCTTCATTGTTTGCTACTTGTTTTTCAGAAATAGCTTTTTTATCTTGTTTTTGTTGTTCCAACATTTTGTTGTTTGCTGAAACAATTTCACTCATCGCAGAAACACGTGAAATAGCTTCTGTGATAGATTTTGAATTCACAATTGTATTGATGTAGCTTGTAGCTGTACCACTCGTTTGAGCACTACGTGCTTGGTTAGCCAATGATTCGTTGCGTGCTACAATATTTTTAGACAAAGTTTCAATTTCAGCTGATAATTTCTTTGACTCAGCTTGAAGTTTATCGTTTTCAGCTTTCAATTTTTCTTGTTGAGCTTGAATAGATGAAACTTGACTTTGAATTTGATCTACTTGAGCTTGAGCTGATTTTTGTTGATCAGTCAAACTATTAATTTTGCTATCTTGTGCAGCGATTTTGTCATCAGTAGAATCTGCATGTACATTTACAAGAGATACTCCCTGTGCAAGAACCATTGTACTTAATAAGATTGACGTAAGTAATTTTTTCTTCATAAACAATTATACTCCTATTCGATAAGACATTTATAAGTATAACAAAAAAAGTCGCTGAGTATGTTACGCCTTTATTACAATTCTATTTCCAATTTATCATAAATTTTTATCATAAATATATCTTTTCCAAAATTGGTTGAATCAACAAAAAGAATAGTAAATTTAACACCATCGTCGGAGCGATTGTATAAACAACAAAATCTGAAAAAGACATTCGAGTCAGCTGAGTAACATTTGCCAAAGCGAACGTAGCCATTTCAAAGAAAAACACCAAAATAGCGACTGATAAAAAGCGACTGACTCGATTAGACATCAAAACAGAATTATATTTACTAACAACAGCCCCAATTAAAGGCAATAATAGTGTCGAAATGCCAATAATATGAAAATAATAAGCGTCGTACAATAGACCAATCAACAATAAAATGACAAAATTGATATTTTCCGAAAGATCTATAGAAACGTACAAAATAAAAATAAGTAAAAGATGACTGAGTAAATGAATATCATTTGAAAAAAGATTAGCCAAAAGATTTGAAAGATGACCATCTACTAACATCACAACAAATAAAACCAAAAAAGGTAAAATGTAGTTTTTAAAAAATTTCATATCAATTTCCTACTAATGTCACCACACGAATATCTGACAAATCCGCACTCGGTTTTACAAATACTTCTTTTGTTAAATGATCAGATTTTTCAGTAACAGAAAGGACTGTTCCAACTGGAATATTGGAAATGTTGTACGTTCCTAAACCGCTTGTCACAACTTTCTCACCTTTTTTAATGGTATCCGAACTATTTAACTGACTGATAATGAAAGCAGATTTTTCTTTACTATAACCAACAATCACCCCATAAATCGTATTTGTTTCCGTTTGAATTCTTATTGAAATATTATCAACATTTTTATTGTTTGTTAAAAGATTTACTCGACTAGATTGAGAAGCAACATCTTTCACACTACCAATCAAGCCACCATTTGCCACCGCTAGCATTGTATTTTGAACTCCATTTTGACGACCAGCATTGACAGTTAATTCAGATAACCAAGAAACTGGTATACGCGTAATAACATCAGATGAAACCGTCTTTTTTGATTCATAGAGATTTTTCATTTCTAATAGTTGCCTTAATTGAGCATTTTCATCTTTTAATGAATCTAAATCAGCCGATTGTTCTTCTGCTTTAAATAAAGCTTTTTTTAATTGCTTATTTTCCTTATATGTGCGTGATAAATCAGTCAAATCTGATTTAACATCCGCCAAAAAATTAAATGGTTTTGAAACAATATTATCCAAAATAGATACAACATTAGAAGTTTCATTCACCACACCTAAAGAACGAGTAGTAACTAAAAGTACAGAAGTTATTATTATCAAAATAGCCGTCATTATAAGAAATTTGGATTTTTTCATATGATTCACTCACTCTACTTAAAAATAGATACAATATCTCTCACTCAAGATTCACAGATAACAGAAAAGGAGATAGCTATCGCTACACTCCTTAAATACGGAGAATGGGGGATTCGAACCCCCGCGCCAGTTACCCGACCTAACGATTTAGCAAACCGTCCTCTTCAGCCTCTTGAGTAATTCTCCAAAAATATTATGGGCACGAGTGGACTCGAACCACCGACCTCACGCTTATCAGGCGTGCGCTCTAACCACCTGAGCTACGCGCCCAAGTCCAAAAACTTGGTATGAACATCTCTGTTCAAAGCGGGTGACGAGAATCGAACTCGCGACAACAGCTTGGAAGGCTGTAGTTTTACCACTAAACTACACCCGCTTAATCAATCAAATAATGGCGCGAGACGGAATCGAACCGCCGACACATGGAGCTTCAATCCATTGCTCTACCAACTGAGCTACCGAGCCTACTTATTGCGGGAGCAGGATTTGAACCTACGACCTTCGGGTTATGAGCCCGACGAGCTACCTAGCTGCTCCATCCCGCGTTATTCCTACTAAGGAGGATGTGGGATTCGAACCCACGCACGCTTTTACACGCCTGACGGTTTTCAAGACCGTTCCCTTCAGCCGGACTTGGGTAATCCTCCACATATAACAAAATGGACCTTGTAGGACTTGAACCTACGACCACTCGGTTATGAGCCGAGAGCTCTAACCAGCTGAGCTAAAGGTCCAACAAGATCAATTATAGCGGCGAAGGGGATCGAACCCCCGACCTCCCGGGTATGAACCGGACGCTCTAGCCAGCTGAGCTACACCGCCATAGTATCGGGAAGACAGGATTCGAACCTGCGACACCTTGGTCCCAAACCAAGTACTCTACCAAGCTGAGCTACTTCCCGTATAGGTAGAAAAACCGAAGCCCTCAGACTTCTTCCCTATGCACCCTAGAGGAGTCGAACCTCTAACCGCCTGATTCGTAGTCAGGTACTCTATCCAGTTGAGCTAAGGGTGCTCTTTCTATTAAATATGTATTCATTATATCAAAAATATAAAAAAAGTCAAACCTTTTTTATGCACCCTAGAGGAGTCGAACCTCTAACCGCCTGATTCGTAGTCAGGTACTCTATCCAGTTGAGCTAAGGGTGCTCTTTCTATTAAATATGTATTCATTATATCAAAAATATAAAAAAAGTCAAACCTTTTTTATGCACCCTAGAGGAGTCGAACCTCTAACCGCCTGATTCGTAGTCAGGTACTCTATCCAGTTGAGCTAAGGGTGCTCTTTCCTATGCCGAGGACCGGAATCGAACCGGTACGATTGTTTCCAATCGCAGGATTTTAAGTCCTGTGCGTCTGCCAGTTCCGCCACCCCGGCTCCCTCAAGCGAACGACGGGGTTCGAACCCGCGACCCCCACCTTGGCAAGGTGATGTTCTACCACTGAACTACGTTCGCATTCTCTTCTACTATGCCGGCTACATGACTTGAACACGCGACCCTCTGATTACAAATCAGATGCTCTACCAACTGAGCTAAGCCGGCTTATCTTCTATGCGGGTGAAGGGACTTGAACCCCCACGCCGTTAAGCGCCAGATCCTAAATCTGGTGCGTCTGCCAATTCCGCCACACCCGCCTGTGACTATGACCCGTACTGGGCTCGAACCAGTGACCCTTTGATTAAAAGTCAAATGCTCTACCAACTGAGCTAACGAGTCTTTCTAATGTATCTCTATACACTAAAACGGTCCCGACGGGAATCGAACCCGCGATCTTCGCCGTGACAGGGCGACGTGATAACCGCTACACTACGGGACCTTTTGGTACTAGGAAGCTTCCCTCCTTAGTATCATCTTTTATGGGAGTTAACGGGATCGAACCGCTGACCCTCTGCTTGTAAGGCAGATGCTCTCCCAGCTGAGCTAAACTCCCAAAAGTGAAAGTTTAGCTCAGCCAGAGGTGGAAAGCTACCGCTTTCCTTATCCACCGATTGAAATGTCGATTCCCTCTCCATTTCAACTAAGCTAAACTCCCAAAGAAGTCTAGTTTGAACTAGACTCAAGGCGCTAAGCGACTACCCTATCTCACAGGGGGCAACCCCCAACTACTTCCGGCGTTCTAGGGCTTAACTTCTGTGTTCGGC